>CAYJXE010000037.1:0-41211 GCA_964373965.1 uncultured Aquabacterium sp.
TGCAAACCCTTGGACCTCTCTCCAACTGATTGGTATGGCTGGAGGGGGCAGGTCACTCTCTGCTGCTGCGTATTCAGCTTCAGTAGAAGGAGCAGGTATACGCAAGGACTTTGCCTGAGCGTAGCAGCCTCTATATAGTGCCTCAGCTACGTGCGGCCACAACTTTGTTTGGCTCAAAAGCTGCAAGCGTGTTTGCGGCGGGGTTTCAGTGTCAAACAATTGGCGGACGTGCTGACAGCGCGCAGCTAGCACTTCCGGAAGGCTTCTATAACGCTGCACCACGGGCCTTCCTCGCTTCTTGGACCTCTCCAGGGCCGCTAGGCGCTGCTGAGAAATCCGCGCATTGGGAAGTGTTCGCAAGTTGGCAGCATCACTGACCTTCCATTTTTTCCTAAGGCTTACAGCTCGCTTTACCGCCGCCCGCTCGTACGCCTCATTCTGTTCGGCTGCCCAACTCGAGGCTGACTCGATCACGGCGACATACGCCGCGCCCACGAAAGCAAGAAACTCCAAGACTCCCTTAGCCAATTCGGAGTCGAGCGCAATTTGCTGTTGTTCTCTCATTGGGTACCTCTCGGTAAGTAGTAGAAGACAGCTTCATTATTTTCAGGCTTACGCGAAGAGTCACGGGAAATTAAGTCCGAGCAGGCACTAGCCATCCTTGCCCCGGGAGAATCCCGGTTCTACACCTCAGTCCTGGCCGCTACGAGGCTTAGGGTGCCGCGTAGATAGGTACTTGCGAAGGACGGTGGCGTTACCCGAACAGGTCGAGCCCCAGCGGCTCGGCTCAGGCTCCACGTACCCCAACGCCCTGCACAAAGCCTCCCCGTACTCGCTAGTGCACTCCACATGAATGCACTTGGCCCCGAGCTTCCGCAGATGCTCTTCCGCCGCGACCATCAACTGCCGCGCAATGCCCTGCCTACGATAACTAGGGTGCACTTCGACGATGGAGATGCTCCCGTCTCCGTAGTGCTTTAGAAGCACAAAACCGATAGGCACTCCTTCGTGCATGGCACAGATGCCGTCCCCTCTGCGAACGACATTGTCGATAGTCGGCCAATTGCAGAAAAAGCCTCCAAGTCCGGCATCCGATTCATCCTTCAGCCACTCGCGTATGGCATCTAAGTGCCCAGCGGTAGCGCTCCCAATCGAAATGTTCATAGTGAGTGAGCACATGCAGTCGCGGCAGTGCTCAGCATATCCCTGACGCCCAAGGCGCGGCAGTCCCTCGTCATTTGGGCCGCCTTCCGAGGAAGTAGAAGCCCGCCAAAGAGACCAGAACCAGCGACCCCACAGGGTGCTCATCCAGGGCCTGAAGAACCGCAGGAAGCGCGGATAGGAAGTCGGGCGGGGCATTGCAACGTCCAGAGCAGTGGCTGTGAAGAAGTGCCCCCCATGTTTCCTTCTATTCGTTCACTTCGAAGCTTGCCCAAGGGACTTTTGGGTCAGTACGCGCTCAGCTGACCCAAAAGTTCGCCGGCTGTCGCCAACGACCATCACCTGTTGGTGGAAGGTAAGCACCAGTGGGCCACCCCGGGCGTAGCGGCGTCACGCATCTAACGCCTACCAAAGGCCTTTGCTTTGGCAGCGCTGACAGCGAACCCAACAACAACCAGGAAAGCAAACACGGTTAGAAAGGCGCCGCCCCGTGGGCAGTCGTGCAAGGCGCGAACGGCTGCGGGCAGGTGGGTAAGAAAGGTGGAGAACATCTCTTCGGCGGGCGGCTTTGTTTGGCCCATGTGGTTAAACATGGGCACATGCTGCAATCGCAGCCGAGCGGTTCCGAGGCCTGTTTTCCGAACGGCGTGATGGCGGACCTAGCGCGGCATTTCGGGGCTCCCAGCGGCCCGTCCTTGAAGTTGGAAAACGGCCGCCAATCAGCCCGCTGGCGGGTGATAGGACAGTCCCATCACATCAACCGTAACCACCCGGGCCACCTCACCGCGACCGTCGAACAGGTGGCGTCAGTGGCCGCTCGCGCAAGGAAAACCAAACGGAGCCCCAGGACCGCACCTCCAAGAAGCCCCAAAAACAGGCGGATACGCAGCAACCAGAAGCCCACGTAGCCCCCTACAGGCACAAAAAATAATCCCGCAAAAGAGGAACAAACGCCTTCGCGAGCCACTCACCCAAACCCCGGCCTTAGCTAAACCAGCCAACCGGCCGGGCGCATACATCCGCTTCACTGTGAAAGATCAATCATGAACATCCCATCGTCCCATCCTGCTGCCATCCGTTCGCTCACTCCTGCTCAATACGACCTTTGGGCGCGGCAAGCCCGCGTCTCTGTTGGCGCCGTGATGGCGTACCACGGCTTCACAGGAATGGGCCCCAAGAAAGGCGCACGCCGCGTGAATCCCATCCTTGAGTTCCCTGGACTGCTTCAGCTCCATGCATTTCACGAACTGTTTGATGCGTCCTTGGAGGCAGCCGCCAACGCGGCCCGTGCTGAGCGCGAAATGCGCGATGCCATCGCAAAGTACACCCGCGCGAAAGAGTTGGCGGAATCGATTGAACGCACACGCGCCCACCTGGGCGAGGCATTCCGAAGCATGACCGGACTGTGTGACCTTGCCCCCAACGACCTGAGCGAAGCCTTTTAAGCGCGCCCACACCGCCTCAACCGACACCCCGCCCGCCCCCACGGTTCGCCCTGGGGGCTTTTTCATTTCCGAAGAGTCACGATGAACGACAACCAATCCCTAACTGACCTCCCCGGCTTCCGCCCCTCGCTGAGCACCGCCAAGCCCGCCCAGGTCGCCGCTCAGTAAGGAGCTGCGATATCGGTACTCCTGGCAAGCCTTTAGGGGCTGCTAGGGGCCGCTATGCACCACAAGACCCCGCCTCTAGCCCCAGAGCTAGCGGACGCCTTACCGTTGCCCCAGGGGCCGCTGTGGTGCGTCCGCTGGTCCGCCTGGGCATCCATCAATCGGCCCCACCTCGGGGCCATCCACCGCAGAACGCAACCATGCAGCACACCACCACCGCGCCACCGCAAGGGCTGCGCGAGAAGGCCGTCTTTCGGAACCTCGCCATTCCGGTCTCGGCCTTCGACCACATCAAGGACACCCAGCGGGCCATCCAAGCCAGCACGGGCCTGGCCATCGGCCTCACTGACACCGTGGCCCACATCGTCCGACAGCACAAGCAACTCACGCAGACCGCAGCAACTGAAGAACAAACCCATGCCAACGTACGAAACAACCGCACTCCCGCCATCCTTCGCGCACATTGATGTCCTCAGAGAGATGGACTTCCGCGCAGGCAAGTACCCCGTTGAGCTGCTAAACGCTTTGCTCCCATACAACTTGGGATGGCGGCAGGCCGAGGCCAGGAAGCCAATGATTGACTTCTTCGGCAAGCTGATACACCCAGGGGACCTGTACTTCCGCAGCGAGACATTGACGAGTGGGCGGTCTGAGTACCGCCGCCTCACGGTTGACTCGATAGAGCGCGTGCTTTCGCTCGTGTTCATGCTCAACCGCCCGCTCATGGAACACTGCACGCGTGTCAACCTGCAGCGAGACGCCGCGCTAGCCGAGGGACTCGCCAGGCGGGACCGCATGTTCGGTGGGGGTGGACAGTGATGGGCAATGCCACCAAGACCCGCGCGGCAGAGCCCGCCCCCTGGTTCCGCACCTGGCCCGGGGTTGAGCAACTCCTGACGGAAGGCATGACCTCCCGCCAACGCGCCCTCTGGCACACCCTGCGTCTCAAGTTCTGGGCCGGAGGCTGTCGCCCCATGAGCATGGCTTTGATTGAGCGCACAGCAGCCACGCAGAACTTGCTGGATGCCGTCACCGATGGCACCGGCTGGGTCAGTTCAATCCTCGGGGCAGATCACGGTCTGGAGGAACGACCTGGCGAGGGCTGGGTCTTCACCGACCTGCTGGAGTATCACGCCGAGACCATCCGGGCAAAGGAGAAGGCCGCCGAAGCTGGCCGCAAGGGCGGAATGGTCAAGCGAACGAGCACCCCGACTGGCGAGGCCCGCCCTGGCAATGGAGACCCCGATGACTTCTGACCAATCAAGGCCTGCTCAAGCACCCCTTCAGCACCCCTTAAGGGTGTGGCAAGCAGAGAAGAGAACAAAAGAGAAGAACAGAGAAGACAAGACCAGAGAACATGGGCGAGGAGACCTCCTCCGCTTCGCCCATCCCTGGTTCATTCCTTCTTGGTTGTTCCTGGTAGGTAACCATTCATGGTGCGTGCCTCTGATGTGGGGAGGTCGATCATGAGCAGTCCCGTTCACACGGGCTCCCTCATGGGCAGCCTCCCGACACCTCAAGGTGACGCCTTCCCCATGACCAGGGACGAAGCCAAGGCCAAGGGGCTCAGGGTCTTCCTTTCCAAGTACCGCTGCCTGAGGTCTTCCAAGCACGGGCAATGGCGCTTGGTCTCCTCCAACAGGTGCGCCGACTGCGTGGAGCTGGAAGCCAACCTGCGCAAGGACCTGAAGGCCTCGGTCATGGACCGCCTGAGGGCTGAAGCTGAGCGCAAGGTCCGCAAGGAGATGGCGTCAATGATTGCCGAGGCTGAGAGGCAAGCCCGGGACATCGTCAAGGCCGCTGATAAGGTCGCCATGGACCGCGCCAAGCTGCTGGAGAAGGCCCAAGCTACGCGTGCAGCCAACAGGGCCAAGAAGGCCGCTGAGACCGCCGCTACGGGGTCGAGTGAGCCAGCCGCTGAGGCAGCACCTGCACCGCCTTGGGAAGGCCCTGAGGAGGCGCCTAGTGCGCTCAGCGTAGACGACTCCGCCCCCTGGGATTGACCTCGGGGCGGGCCGACAGGTGTTCCTTTGGGAGCATCTGTCTTTTTTCGTGGATGCACTTGCGGCACCTGAGGTCACATGCGCACGGGGACCTTGTAGTTTGGGTCCTCCATCAATGCCTTCAGCCGCTCAAGGCGCATCAGATAGGTCTCAGCGCTGCGCCGGGACCCCCAAGGAGTCTCCCCATACAAGTACCCCAGGCCCGTCGGCACATGGCTAAACAGAGACAGCTTGGCCTCCGGCAAGACCACCGTCACAGATGGCACTGCTCCGTAGTCGAACCACTCATCCTCATTTGTCACGCCCACAGGCTTGTAGTACCGATTTACCAGCAGGCAGCGGCGGTTTTGCCCCTCTCGCGAGACGAAGTGTGCGCAGTAAGGCAACCATGCACGCATCTCCAAGAAGGCAACAGTGGTCTTCGCCGGGATCCAGTACCGAGACACAGACAGCGCGCTGCGCATGTATTCAATCGCGAACTGCAGAGCGTCAGACGGAGTTGTGAACAGGTTGGACACCGGCTCAACCAACTGAATTGATTCAGATGGGCGCTGCGGCTGCTTCAATCGCCCTAACTGCCGCATCGCAATGCTCATGTCCTCGGGCGTGCGCTCAAAGAGTGGACGAGAGACTGAAGCAGAGCGGCTGTTTTTCACCAGCAGCGCCCAAGAAGGCCACTGGTAGCGGCTTGCAATTTGGTCCAATGCTTCAGCGCGGGGAATACCCAAGTCTCGGCAGAGCACCTTAGCTTCTTGGCGCAGACGGTCCAACTTATGGGGGGAGAGGGAAGGTTTGTTCATGGCTAGCTTTCATGCGACCGCTGCCTTATTCCTGGCGCACCCACTCGACAAGATAGACAGCAGACAATGAAAGTCAGCTTAGTTCCCCCAGCATTGCACTGAGGGACACGTGCCGGTTGCGGCTTCGCCAGTGTGGGGGGCATGCTTTCGTGAAGCGCCTTCAGCATACCGCACCACGGAACATCAATCAAGGGAACCGCGCCGATAAACCCTCTGTAGCCGCAGCTCGGGGTACACCAGCTTTGCCTGCTGCGCCCTCAGCTCCTGCATATGCTTGTACGTGCGTGCGCTGCCCCGCCCTGCCGATGAATGCCCCATCAGGTAGTCGGCCACACCGTCAGTCTTACTTGCCGACCAAGCACGCGGGAGGCTGAACGCTGAAGACCACCTGCGCGGCCACAGCCAGCTTGTCCGGCAAGGGCAGCTCCTCCATGATGTAGCTGTCCCGCACGACCTTCGACCGCCCCTCTTCCGCGTGGCCCGTGATGGGTTCAAAGCGCAACCCCAGGCGGGCCGCCTCGGTGATGAATGTTTTCCGGAAGGCATAGATGCCCGTGAGCTTGGCCCCGGGGGTCTCATCCCGCAGGCCGACCTCCTCCAGGAAGTCCGAGAACCAATCCCGAGCCCTGGCCGCAGCGTCCCCCTTGTGCAGCCCGAAGCCCGGGAACAAGCGTCGCGCGCCCTGCCCCTTGATCTGCTTCAGGTACTCCAGGAACCCCAGGCGGATCAGCTCAGGATGCACGGGCACATGCCGCGCCTCGCCTGTCTTCACAGTCTTGACCACCTTGTCATCCGCTACGGTCTCGCCTGAGATGAGCAGATAGGGCACGCTATCGCGCTCACCCACGTCCACCTGAGGATTGATCTGGCATAGCTCCCGAGGCCGTGCACCCGTGTAGAGCGCCACCAGCGGGAACCAATACTTGTGGGCATCCCCGGGCGTCTCGGCAAACGCCTTGTACTGAGACGACTCAAACAGCGCCACCAGCTCGGAGGCCTTGAAGTTGCGCTGCTGTTCTTCCTTCTGCTTGCGCGTGCCCTTGTAGGTCGCGAACTCGACACCGAGACCACGCGGGAAACCTTGGTCCCCGAAAGCGTGAGCAGCACGCTTCAGGAAGGTGCTCATGGATGCCCGGTAGGTGGACTCAAAGGTGGTCGGGCTGATGCACACAGCATGTTCCTCGGCCAGGAGCTGCAGCGGGGTTCGCCCCCTCTTGACCTGCACGTACCAATCGATCGGCAGGCGGCATACCTTCCCAAGGAAGTCGCTGACGTGGGCTTGCTTGATGGACTCCACTGGGGTGGTCGGGGCCATCAAGGCCAGCAACAGGCGCGTGGTGGTCTCCACCTTCCGCTTGAAGCCATTCTCTGGGTGATCCGCCAGCACGGCAGCCACGACCCTCTCCAGGGTCAGCACGTCCTTTGGCTTAGGCAGTTCAGCCTTTGGCACTTCGGGGGCAGGTGGAGTCTCGACCACGGTCCCTATATCGCGCTCAGCAAGCCCCTCAAGGGCCGCCAGATAGGCCCGCTGGCACTCCACGCGCAGGGCCTTCGCATGCGGAGACCTCCAGCCCTCATGCCCCAGGTTGACCCCCAGCACCTTCGCCGCCGAGTCTGCAAGCAGCAGGAACGGCCCCAGGCTTCCGCGTGCCATTGCCTCGCGGGCCTCTGCTGCGGCGGCCTGGTGCCTCTCGCGCAGCATCGGGAGCAGCTCATACAGAGGCACCTCAGGGCGGCCCGCCACGACGTAATCGGCCACCTCTTGCTGCCCCCGAGGGGTGAGCCATCGCGGCATGGTGGCTGGCCTGAACGGCGGCGGAGGCGGGTCCTCATAGCGGCCTATCGCCTTCTTATGAGGAGGCCCGTACACAGGCGGAGGTCCGCACTCAATCTGGTAGGCAGCATGGCGCGCGTGCTCCTGCGCTTGCCACCACTGAGCCAACGAGGATGCCAAAGCGCTTGGGTCCTCACGCAGTCGCTCATCCTCGGCCAGCACCAGCACGCGGAGTTGCTGAGCAATTGCAGTGACCAGAGCAGGAGGTACGTCCTCAGGATTGGTCACACGCAAGGCAGCGCGGTAGGTGGCCCACAAGGCCTCCAGTTCAGCGAGCTTCTGTGCAGCCAGGGCATTGGCCTCGCGCAGGCTGGCGGTCTTCAGAGAGCCTCTAAAGGCCCACCTCTCGCCTTGTATCGATGGGTGCTCCAGCAGGTCGCTTGGCGTCTTCTTTTGGAAGTGCCACATGCTGGTGTTGTCGGGGCGATGGACGCCTTGGAGAGGCTTCATGTCGGGTTCGTCAGATGTCATCCCGAACCCTCAGGTACAAAGCGAAGTACATAGCCACAAAGAAAAATCCCCTAGGAGAACACGCCTGCCTAGGGGATCTTGAATGCGGTGGGGTGGCTGATGGGACTCGAACCCACGACAACCAGAATCACAATCTGGGACTCTACCAACTGAGCTACAGCCACCGCAGCGAAGACATAAATTATAGCCTGCTTTTCAAGGCTGTCACGAAGCGCTTGCGGCTTTTTGTTGTTCAGGCGCCTTGTCCATCACCTTCTTGCCTTCGTGCAGGAACTCGACCTTGTGCTGGCGCTTGAGCGCGCGGTAGTAGGCATCGGCCTCGGCACGGCCCCAGTAGCCGCCAAACTGGTTCTGCGTTTCCTTGATTTCCTGCTCGGAAATGGACAGCGGCAGCACCTTGTTGACCTTGATCAGGGCCACGCCCTCGGCGCCCATGTCCACCACCGACCAGCCAGGCAGCTGGTTGGCGGGCACGCGCAGGGCGGCTTCCAGCACCATCGGCGGCTGGTTGAACACGGTGCGACGCGACATTTCGACCGGCGCGGGCAGGCCCGACTTCTCGGGCGACTGCTTCCACTCGGTCATCTTGCGCTCGGCATCGGCCTTGGCGGCCTTGCGGGCTTCTTGCGCCACCCAACGGTCGCGCAGCTCGGCCTTGACCTCGTCAAAGGCCCGGTTCGCCGCAGCATGGTGCTTGACCACGCGCGCCGACACCAGCTTGTTCGTGCCCACCTCAACGGCCTCGGTGTTGCGGGCCTTGGCGCGGTTTTCTGCGTCGAACAAGGCATCGAGCAGGCGGCGGTTGCCCAGCACACCCTGGTCCTTGGTGCCAGGCTCGCGCAGCACATCGCTCGCGGTCTGCACGCTGAGCTTGAGCTCGTCGGCCACCGGCTTGAGGCTGTCTGCCTGTTCGTAGACACCGTTGGTGAAGCGCTCGGCGGCCTCGGCGTACTGGCGCTGGGCCAGTTGCTTGCGGGCCTCGTCTTCGATCTGGGCGCGCACGGCTTCAAAGGGCTGTGCCTGGCCACCGCGCACGTCGGTCAGCAGGATGATGTGGTAGCCGAACTCGGTTTCGACGATGCCGCTGATCTCGCCTTTTTTGAGCTTGAAAGCCGTTTCGTCAAAGGCCTTGACCATGGCCCCGCGGCCGAAGAAGTCGAGGTCGCCACCGGCCACGGCCGAGCCCGGGTCATCGGAGTTCTTGCGTGCCAGCTCGGCAAACAAAGAAGGGTTCTGCTTGAGCTGAGCCAGCAGGCCTTCGGCCTTGGTGCGGGCAGCCTTCTTCTGGTCGGCCGAAGCACCGGATTCGGTCTTGATCAGGATGTGGCTGGCACGGCGCTCTTCGGGCGTGCTGTAGCGGCCCAGGTTCTCCTGGTAGCTGCGACGCAGCTCTTCTTCGCTGACGCTCACGCGCTGCTTGAGGGCATCCAGGTCGAGCACCAGGTACTCGACGTCGGCGCGCTCGGGCGAAGCCAGCCAGGCGGCGTTGGCGGGGTCCTTGTAGAAGGCCTGCAGCTGGGCGTCCGTCGGGTTGAGCTGCGCGGCGTACGCCTTGGGGTCGAGCTTCATCCACTGCACTTCGCGAACCTGGAACAAGGCGTCCACGGCGTGGCGGTTGGCGGTCAGCGAGGTCTGGCCGGTGGCCTGCACACTGCCCAGCACCTGGCCCAGCACCAGCTCCTGGCGGACCATGCCTTCGAGGCGCTGCATGGTCAGGCCTTGGGCTTCCAGCAGTTGCTTGTTGAAGGTGCCGTCCGGGTTGAACAGGGCCGCAAAACGCGGGTCGGTCGTGAAGCTGCGCAGCAGGCGGGCGTCGGTCACGCCCAGGTGCTGGTCGGCAGCCGCAGCGGCCAGCACGTACTGGCGCACAAGGGCTTCGAGCGACTGCTTGCGGAACTCGGGGGTGTCAAACAGCTTGGGGTCGACACCCGGTTGCTGCTCGCGCACGCGGTCCACGAAGTTGCGGTGGGCGTTGTCCCACTCGGCCTGCGTGATCGATTGCTTGCCCACCTTGGCAACGATGTCGGCCTCGTCCCCGAAGCGCGAATAGCCCTGGATGCCGAAGACCACGAAGGACGGCAGGATGAGGATCACCAGGATGAGCTGGAGGATGCGGGTGTTCTTGCGGACGAAATCGAACATGACGGAACCGGGCAAGGCGCCAGCCACAGGGGCGACGCGGGACGGCCGAGGCCAATGGAACAAAGGCGAACCCAGGTTCGCCTTGATGTGACACACCGGCCAAAAATCCTTGAAAATCAAGGGCTTGCGAGAACCGCAAAGCACTCATCACAGGGCATGGCAAGGGTGCGCGGCCATTCTAACCACGAATCCCGGCCCCCCTCGGGAGCCCCGTTGCAGGAAAACCCGGTCGATTTGCCATGGGCTTGTCATCCGAAGCCCCCGAAGCCGCGTTAAGCAAAGTGAAGGGGCGCCAAGGAATGCCCCGTCAAGGACCGAGATGCCCAAATCCACCCCCCAGCCCCGAGTGGGCGAAACCAGCCGCAACCTGCCGTCGCCCGCGCTGCTCGCTGCACGGCCGCTGCAGGCCACCGCCGGCAAGCCTGCCGTCAACCTGCGCGACGCTCGCTCTCGCGACGAATGCCACTGCGACGATGGCCCCGAGCGCCTGTCGCCTCGCGCCGCCCGCAACCGCTGGTGAGCCACGCGCCCTGGACGACCGCGCCAGGGCAACAAAAAAGCACGCCACCTGGGCGTGCTTGCGTCAGTTGTCGGGGTGGTGGGTGCTGAGGGGCTCGAACCCCCGACCTACGCCTTGTAAGGGCGCCGCTCTACCAACTGAGCTAAGCACCCGACAACGGGCGCCATCATAAGTCATGCAAAGCCCCGCGCTCAGGAAAGCGCGTCGCGCAAAGCCTTGCCTGGACGGAATTTGGGCGTGCGCGACTTGCGTATCTGGATGACCGCGCCCGTGCGGGGGTTGCGCCCCTCCCGGGCGGCACGGGTGCTCACGGCAAAGGTGCCAAAGCCCGCCAGGGTCACGGAGTCACCGCGCTGCAAAGTGCCACACACCCCACCGATGAATGCGTCAACGGCCCTGCCGGCTGCCGCTTTGGAGATGTCCGCCTGCGTGGCGATGTGTTCGATGAGCTCTGCCTTGTTCACTTGCGGTCCCCTGACGTCCAACGCACCTTGCTGACGATCATTCTAGGAGCCGGAAACCGGAACGCGACAGGGGGATCGGACCGGGACTTGTTCGCTTGACAGCGCGCCAGAGCCCCCCGCGCCGATCACTTCACCTTGTCGCGGATGGCGGGCAGCGCCTTTTGCAGGTAATAAACCATCGACCAGATGGTCAGTGCGCAGGCGATGTAGATCAGCCAAGTGCCCAGGAAACGGGTGTGCACGCCGGGCAGCACCTCACCGTCGAACAACAGCAGCACGATGGCAGCCATCTGAGAGGCGGTCTTGAGTTTACCCAGCATGTGCACGGCCACGCTGCGCGAGGCGCCGATCGAGGCCATCCATTCGCGCAAGGCGGAAATCGCGATCTCCCGGCCGATGATGATCAGCGCCACCAGGGCTTCGACCCGATGCAACTCCAGAAGCACCAGCAGCGAGGCGCAAACCAGGAACTTGTCGGCCACCGGGTCGAGGAAGGCACCGAAAGCGGACGTCTGGTTCAGACGCCGGGCCAGCCAGCCGTCAAGCCAGTCGGTCAGGGCCACCACGATGAACAGCACGCTGGCGGCCAGGTTGACCTCGTGCGGCGGCCAGGGCATGTAGAACAGGCCAACGATCAGCGGGATGGCGACGATGCGCGCCCAGGTCAGCAAGGTGGGGAGGTTCAGGAACATATGCGGCCATTGTGCCGTGATCCGATCAGCTCCCTGCCCGGTCCAGCGTCATCGGCTTGAACTTGCGGTCTTCCTTGAACAGGAAGGTCTCGTTGAACTTCCAGGGTTTGGGCAGCTTCGAGACGTCGCCATAGGGGGCTGCACGGTGGATGGCCTGGGTCGCCAACTGCACCGTGTCTTTGGCCTGGCTGGGGTGTCGCATGACGCTGATCTGGCGCACGCTGCCGTCGGCGTTGAGCTCGATCGTCATGACCGGGATGGCCAGCAACATGAAGGGCGGCTTGCCCATGTAGCTGCCGTCCGGGTTGGCCGCCACCAGCCGTTCAGCGGCCTGGCGGCGCAAGTCGGCCCAGTTGCGCGAAGCCCGAGGGGGAGGCAGCTTGACGACACGCGGCGCCTTGGACACCTGAGCCGCCCCGCCCGTCGGGTCAGCTGCCTGGCTGGGGCGGTCGGCAGGTGCCGAGCCTTGCGCCGGCTTTTCTGGTGAAGGCGCGGTGCAGGCCGCCAGGCCCAGGCCCAAGACCAGCGCCAAGCCCGCCAGGCGGCGGCGTCGCTGCGCCCGGATCGCAGCGGAAACACGAAGGCAGGACTCGTCAGTGAAGCGCACGGTAGATCTCCTCGGCCAGCTCTTGCGAGATGCCGTCGACGCTGGCCAGTTCGTCGACGCTCGCCGCACCCACCCCCCGCACACCGCCGAAGCGTTGCAGCAAGCGAGCGCGCTTCTTGGGGCCGACGCCGGGGATGTCCTCCAGGCTGCTGCCGCCGGTGCGCACACTGGCCCGCTTGGCCCGCATGCCGGTGATGGCGAAGCGGTGGGCTTCGTCACGGATCTGGGCGACCAGCATCAGGGCGGCCGAAGTCGGTGCCAATTGCAATTTCGGCCGTCCGTCGGCAAACACAAGCTCTTCAAGGCCAACCTTGCGGCCTTCGCCCTTTTCGACGCCCACGATGATCGACAACGGCAGGCCGAGTTGCTCGAAAACCTCGCGCGCCATCGACACCTGCCCCTTGCCGCCGTCGATCAGGACGATGTCGGGCACGCGGGCGGAGCGCGAAGGGGCCGCTTTGGTGCGGTTCGGGGCGACGGCGCTGTAGCGGCGCTCCAGGGCCTGCTTCATGGCAGCGTAGTCATCCCCAGGGGTGATGCCCTCGATGTTGTAGCGACGGTACTGAGAGGACTGCATCTTGTGGCCCTCGTAGACCACGCAGGACGCCTGGGTGGCCTCGCCCGCTGTGTGGCTGATGTCGAAGCACTCGATGCGCAGGCCCGCCAGCGGGTCGGTGGCCCGCGCGGGCGTTGCCTGGGCGCTGGCCGTTTCAGCTGCATCGCCGGCCTCTGTCGCAGCGCCCTCGCCCGCGACCTCGGCCTGCGTTGCCGCCCCGCCCTCGCCTTCCTCCAGGCCCGCCTCGCGCGCATCCAGGTCCAAACCGGCGTCGAGGTCCAGGTTGAGCGCTTCGACCAAGGCACGCGTGCGGGCCTGTTGGGAGCCCTCCTCGCTCAGCAGTCGCGCCAGGGACAGCTCTGCGCCCTTGACGGCCATCTCCAGCCAGATGCGGCGCTGCTCGCGCGGCTGGTGCACCACGGCCACCTTGCGCCCGGCCTGCTCGCTCAGGGCGTCGACCAACTCCGGGTCCACCGGGTGGCTGAGGATGAGCAGCGAAGGCAAAGCGCCGCCCAGGTAATGCTGCGCCAGGAAGGCCTCGAGCACCGCCACCTCGGTGGCCTGCTGCCAAGCCTGGGCGTCCAGGGGCTGATCGCCCGATTCGAGCTCGGCCAGGCTGGCGTGGTCCTGCACGTGCACCGGGAAATGCGCCCGATCGCCCAGGTGACGCCCACCCCGCACCATGGCCAGGTTCACGCACGCACGCCCACCTTGCACCCTCACGGCCAGCACGTCCACGTCCTTGTCGCTGACGGTTTCGACCGACTGTTGGTGCAGCACTTTGGCGAGCGAGCCGATCTGGTTGCGGATCTCGGCAGCCTGCTCGTATTCGAGCTTTTCGGCGTGGTCCATCATGCGCACCTGCAGGTCGGCCATCACGCCTTCGGCTTCGCCCAACAGGAAGCGTTCAGCCTGCCCCACCGACGCGCGGTATTCGTCGTCCGAGACCAGGCCCACGCACGGGCCGCTGCAGCGCTTGATCTGGTAGAGCAAACAGGGGCGCGAGCGGTTGTTGTAGACCGTGTCGTCACAGGTGCGGATGAGGAAGACCTTCTGCAAGAGCTGGATGGTTTCCTTGACCGCCCAGGCGTTCGGGAAGGGGCCGTAGTAGCGGTGCCGCCGATCGACCGCCCCCCGGTAGTACGACATGCGCGGGAAGGCGTGCGAGGCGATCTTCAGGTAGGGGTAGCTCTTGTCGTCGCGAAACAGGATGTTGAACCGCGGCTTGAGCGTTTTGATGAGGTTGTTTTCGAGCAGGAGGGCCTCGGCCTCGCTGCGCACGACCGTGGTTTCCATGCGCACGATGCGCGAAACCATGTGCCCGATGCGCGAGCCACCATGGTTCTTGTGGAAGTAGCTGGAGACGCGCTTTTTGAGGTCACGGGCCTTGCCCACGTAAAGCACTTCGCCTCGTGCGTCGAAATAACGGTAGACCCCGGGCAGCGGGGGCAGGCTGGCGACCTCGGCGAGCAGGCGCTCCCAGGTCCCTTCTTTGCTCGGATCGGCAGGCGGCTGTTCACCCGACTGGGCAACAGCGGCTGGGCGGGGCTGCGGCTGGCCGTCGGTCTGGTCGTTCTCGGCGTCCATGGTCATGGACCGGATTGTCAGCCAAGGAACGCCACCCGGCCGCTGGCGATAATCCCGCCCATGCTTTGGGATGTGTTCTGTCGCGTGATCGACAACTTCGGTGACATCGGCGTGTGCTGGCGGCTGTCTGCCGACCTGGCGGCGCGTGGCCAGCACGTGCGCCTGTGGCTGGACGACGCCGCCGCGCTGAGCTGGATGGCGCCAGAAGTGGCCTGGTCACTGGACGAAACAGGACGCGAGGTGGGTGCAGGGCACCCTGGCATCACCGTGCACCGCTGGGCCCATGCCGAGTGCGCAGAACTCGTGCCCGAGCCCGGCGACATCGTGGTCGAGGCTTTCGGTTGCGATCCCCCAGAGCCCTTCCTGGCACGCATGAACCGCCCTACGCCGCCAGCCTGGATCAACCTGGAATACCTCAGCGCCGAAGCCTACGTGGAGCGCAGCCATGGCCTGCAGTCGCCCGTGTTCAGCGGCCCGGCAGCAGGTTTGCGCAAGCACTTCTTCTACCCCGGCTTCACGCCACGCACCGGCGGCCTGCTGCGAGAAGCCGACCTGGCCGACCGCCAGCGCGCCTTCACCGAAGAGGCCCGACTGGCGTGGTTGCGACACCTGGGCGTGCCCGCGACCAGCGACTGTCGCCTGGTGTCGGTGTTCTGCTACGCGACGGCACCGCTGAGCGAGTGGCTGAGCGCGATGGCCGAGGAGGCCTTGTCACACGCGAGCGCAACCCGCGTTTTGCTGACGCCTGGCCACGCAACGCGGCTGGCCCAGGCATGGCTGGCCACCGCGAGCAACGTGCATCAACAGGCCTTGATCCTTCACGAACTGCCCGCCTTGCCCCAACCCGAGTTCGACAAGCTGCTTTGGGCCTGCCACCTCAACATCGTCAGGGGCGAGGACTCTGCGGTGAGGGCCCTGTGGGCCGGAAAGCCCCACATCTGGCACATCTACCCGCAGGACGACGGGGTGCATGCGGACAAGCTCGCTGCCTTCCTCGACCACTGGCTCCAGGACGCTGGAGAGCCTCTTTCCTCGGCCGTGCGCGCCGCCTGGCGGCATTTCAACCGGCTGCCGACAGGACCCTCTGAATGCGATGAGGCCGCGACCGATTCAGCGCCTTTGCACGGCGAGTTCGGCCCTCCCCCTCCCCTGCCCGACTGGCGCCGAGCAGACAGCGACTGGGCCCTAGTCAGCCGAGCGGCGCGCCAGCGCGCCTGGGCCCAAACCGACCTCGTGACGCAATTGCAGGCCTTCGCAGCCCCATTCGTCACCAGCTCAGGGTAAAATCCGGGGTTTTGCCGCCTGCACGAGGGTGGCGCTCCGAGTCAACCGAATCGACAGTTGAGAACCGACCTGATCGGGCATCCACCATGAAACTCGCACAAGAAATCCGCGCCGGCAACGTGATCATGCAGGGCAAGGACCCGATGGTCGTCCTCAAGACCGAATACAGCCGCGGCGGCCGTGGCGCTGCCACCGTCCGCATGAAGATGAAGAACCTGCTCAACGGCGCCGGCGCCGAAGTGGTCTTCAAGGCCGACGACAAGATGGACCAGATCATCCTCGAGAAGAAGGAGTGCACCTACTCCTACTTCGCCGACCCGATGTACGCCTTCATGGACGCCGAGTACAACCAGTTCGAAGTCGAAGCCGAGAACATGGGCGACGCCATCAGCTACCTGCAAGACGCCATGCCCGTTGAAGTGGTGTTCTACGACGGCCGCGCCATCTCCGTTGAACTGCCGACCTCCGTCGTGCGTGAAATCGAGACCGAGCCTGCCGTCAAGGGCGACACCTCCGGCAAGGTCCTCAAGCCCGCCCGCATCGTCGGCACCGGCTTCGAGATCTCGGTGCCTCTGTTCGTTGAATCGGGTGACAAGATCGAAATCGACACCCGCACCCACGAGTACAAGAAGCGCGTCTGATCCGTCAGCAGGCTTGGCCCACTGCGGGCACCGGAAAGGGACACCCAAGGGTGTCCTTTTTTGTGTCACGCTGAGCGCTTGCGGCCCTGAGAGCCTGCCCCGCCATTCGCCATGTCTCGCCCCGCCCGCATCCCCCTGCCCACCCGTGATGGCGTGAGCGCCAGCACGGTGGCCACGCCGAGTGGGCCGTGGCCAAGCGTGCTCGACTTCCTGGCCGATCGCATCCCGGCGGTCACGCGTGAGGATTGGGCGCAACGCATGGCACGTGGTGAGGTGCTCGACGCGCAAGGGCACCCGGTGCCACCCGAAGCCCCATTCAAGCCCCAGACACGCCTGCACTATTGGCGCAGCCTGCCCTTCGAGCACCGGGTTCCGTTCGAAGAATCCATCGTCTTTCAGGACGAATGGCTGGTGGTGGCCGACAAGCCACATTTCCTGCCCGTGACACCCAAGGGACGCTACATCCAGGAGACGCTGCTCGTGCGCCTGAAGCGCCGCACCGGCATCGACACCCTGGTGCCCATGCACCGTCTCGACCGCGAGACAGCAGGGCTGGTGGTCTTCACCATCCAGCCGCACACGCGCCACGTCTACCAAAGCCTGCTTCGAGACCACCAGATCGAGAAGGTCTACGAAGCCATCGCCCCTTGGCGACCGGACCTCGATTGGCCTTTGCGCCGCCTCAGTCGCCTGCAAGAGAGCTCAGACCACTTCATGGCCATGCAAGAGGTGCCTGGCGAGCCCAATGCGGACACCTTGATCGAGCCCCTCGATTTGCTCGGTCATGGCGGCGACAGCCCGCGCTGGGCACGCTACCGCCTCACGCCACGCACAGGCCAGAAGCACCAGTTGCGCGCGCACCTGTGTGCCCTGGGCATGCCGATCGCCAACGACCAGATCTACCCCACGCTGCAACCCGCATTGGCGGCAGATCAGGCGCCCGACTTTTCGCAGCCCCTGCAGCTGCTGGCACGCTCACTTCGCTTCATGGACCCGATCACGGGCCAACAACGCGAGTTTCACAGCCAGCGCCGCCTGAGCCTGGATGCAATCACGCCAGACGCGACTCAGGACCCGCCGCCGACAAAGCCTGCTCGACCGCGTCACGGCGACGCTTGAACGCGAGCACCACCACACCGATCGACGCCAGACCGGCCACGCCGAGGGCCACCCATGCCGCCACGGGCACGCTCTGGCTGGCAGCCTGCAGGCCGGTTTGCACAGGCAGCTTCACGCTGATCACGCCAATGGGCTGGCCGACCTTGTAGCCGAACCCACCACCGCCGTTGAACTGCTGGTTGGTGCGCAGGAAGTCCGGCGCGCTCTCAGGTGTGTCGTGGCAACGAAGGCAGCTCTTCTGTGCGATCACGGCGCGCGCGTACAGCAGCTGGCCACCCTGCACCTTCCAGTATTCATTGGGCGAGGCCTTCAGCCCCATGTGACTGCCACCGAGCGGCCCCGACTTGGAAAAGGCCTCGGCACCATGCTCCTTGAAAGCCTTTTGCAATGCATCGAGCGCCTCGACCTCGAACGGATTGGGCGCGTTGTTGCGGTTGAGCACGGTGCGCGCCGTCATGCGGTACTGCGCCTGGCTGTTGGTGGCCATCAGCACGTCGGCCACCTCGCGCTGGATGAGCGCCGGGTTCTTCCAGTAGTAGGTCTCGATGCGGGCCATGGCCTCGCGCTCGCCTTGACGCTGTTCGGCCTTGGCACCACTGAGCAGCGCGGCATCGCCATCGCCGCCTGCGTACACGTTGCGCGTCAGGAAACTGCCTGGCAACGCTGCGCCAGCGCCCTGGGTGCGCGCATGCACGCCGCCGTACTGAGACGCCCAGCGGCCGACTGTTTCGGCCATGTCGGCGACGATGCGCCCCTCGCTGACGGCGCGCCCCTGAACGAGGTTGTCTGCCGTCCACCAGGCCGCAGCCCCCAACGCAGACACCAGCACACCGACGAGCCCCACCAGGGCCAGGCCAGACGAAAAACCGGAAGATTGACGAGACATCGGATTCCTTGAATGGGGGGATCAGTTGGACGATCAGGCGGTGCGACGCGCCATGGCTTCGCCCATGCGGATGGCACGTTCGGTCTGCCAGTCAGGCATGAAGGACAAAGGCCCCTTGGGGAACAGCATCACCACGGTCGAGCCCAGCAGGAAGCGGCCCATCTCGTCACCTTGCTTGAACTCGATGACCTGGTCGTGATACGTCCACTCGCGCACATGCCCAGGGCGCGGCGGATTCACCACACCGTGCCAGGTCGTGGCCATGCTGCCGACGACGGTGGCGCCCACCAGCGTGAGCACCATGGGGCCATGCGGCGTCTCAAACACGCAGACCACGCGCTCATTGCGCGCGAACAGGCCGGGCACGCCTCGGGCCGTCGCAGGGTTCACCGAGAACAGCTCGCCGGGCACGTGGATCATGCGCGTGAGGCGACCGTCACACGGCATGTGAATGCGGTGGTAGTCCTTGGGGCTGAGGTAGAGCGTGGCGAAGTGGCCGTTCTCGAACTGGGCTGCCAAGGCGCGGTCACCCCCCACCAGCGCGGTGGTCGAGTAGCAGTGGCCCTTGGCCTGGAAGACCTGGTCGCGGTCAATCGGGCCCAACTGGCTGATGGCGCCGTCCACGGGCGACACCCAGTCGGCCTGCGCCAGGGGGCGCGCTCCGGCCTTGAGCGGCCGTGTGAAGAACTCGTTGAAGCTCGGGTAAGCGGCAGGATCGGGTTGCGCGGCCTCGGCCATGTTGACGCCGTAGCGTCCGATGAACCAACGGATGAAGGCGGTGGTCAAGGCGCCGCCGCGGAGCGAGGCACCAAAGCCCGCCAACGAGGTCAGCGCCTTCTTGGGCAGCACATGCTGCATGAGCACGAAGAGACGTTCAGACACAAATTCTTTCAGCAATGCACAGATAACATCCGAATTGTAGGACCCACCCTCGGCGTTGCATCAGGCGAAAATCCGATGCACACCCCCTCAGTTCCGGTCCCACCCCCTCAAGCTCGGAGTCCCCATGCGCATCGCATTGCTCCAGCGCCGCCTGCTTGGCAGCCTGGCCCTCGCTTTCGCCTTCACCAGCCCCTTTGCGCAAGCCACTGAAAAGTTCGTCTTCCTGACCGACTGGTTCGCACAAGCCGAGCACGGCGGCTTCTACCAGGCCCAGGCGCTGGGCCTGTACAAGCAAGCCGGGCTCGATGTCACCATCCGCATGGGCGGCCCGCAGGTCAACCTGGTGCAGTTGCTGGCGGCTGGTCAGGCCGACTGCATCATGGGCTTCGACGTGCAGACCATGAAGGCCTGGGAGCAAGGCGTGCAGGCCGTCACCGTCGCGGCCTTCGCCCAGAAGGACCCGCTGGTGCTGATCGCCCACCCCGACGTGCAGCGCGTCGAAGACCTCAAAGACCGCACGCTCTTGATCGGCCAGGTTGGCCAGGTCACCTACTGGCCCTGGCTGAAGGCCCGCCACGGCTTCACCGATGCGCAGGTGCGCCCCTACACCTTCAACATCCAACCCTTCCTGGCCGACAAGCGCATGGCGCAGCAGGGCTACCTGACCTCCGAGCCCTACAGCATTGAAAAAGCCTCGGGCATCAAGCCCAAGGTCTTCCTGATGGCCGACCAGGGCTGGCCGCCTTACGCCGGCTCCGTCGTGTGCCTGCAGCGCACCATCGCGCAACGCCCGCAAGCGGTCACGGCCTTCCTCAAGGCCTCGGCCGAGGGCTGGAAGCGCTACCTGCAGGGCGACCCGAAACCCGGCAACGCCCTCATCAAGCGCGACAACCCCAACATGACCGATGACGTGATCGCGCAGTCCATCGCGCTGATCAAATCGCACGGGATCGTGCTCGGTGGCGACGCGGCCACGCAAGGCATCGGCACCATCACGGACGAGCGCATGAAGCGCACCTTCGACATGCTGGTTCAGCACAAGCTGATCGACCCGGCCAAGGTGGACGTGCGCAAGACCTACACCACCCGCCTGATCCGCCAGGTGCAGGTCAAGCCTTGAGCGCCCCGTTCGCGGTCGAGTTACGGCAGGTCGGGTTGCGCCACGCTGGTGGCCTGCAGGCGCTCGACCAGGTGAGCCTGCAAATCGCCCAGGGCGAGTTCCTGTGCCTGGTCGGCCCATCTGGCTGCGGCAAAAGCTCCCTGCTCAAGCTCATCTCAGGACTGTGGCAGCCCAGTTCGGGTCAGGTCAGCGTGGCAGGGCAAGACCCCCGACTGGCAGGAGCTCGCCAACAGCTGTCCTTCGTCTTCCAGGACCCAACCCTGATGCCCTGGGCCAGCGTCGCAGACAACGTCGGGCTGCCGCTCAAGCTCGCTGGGGTGCCAGCCCACGAACGCTCAGACCGGGCCGCTGCGGCCCTGCACCTGGTGGGCTTGGAGGCTTTTGCGCAGGCCCTGCCTCACGAGCTGTCAGGCGGCATGCAGATGCGGGTGTCCATCGCGCGAGGCTTGATCACGCAGCCGGCCATCCTGTTGCTCGACGAGCCCTTCGGGGCGCTCGACGAGATCACCCGTCACAAGCTGGACGACGAGTTGCTGTCGATCTGGGAACAAGGCGGGCTCACCGTGGTCTTCGTGACCCACAGCCTGGCCGAGGCGGCCTACCTGGGCACGCGGGCCTGCGTCATGGGCTCCCGCCCTGGGCGGATCGTGTTCGAAGACAGCGCCCACCAGCCCTGGCCTCGGCCAGCGCACCATCGCACCAGCGCCGAGTTCAACCACCGACTTCGCGCCTTGCAAAGCGCACTGGCCGAGGTCAGCGTGACGGCCTCGGTGCCAACGGTGAGCGCTGTGTCGCCCCATCCAGGCAACACGTAAAAGGGTTGGTGACACCATGCGCCAGACGCCTTCGAGCACGCACCCCAGCTCAACCGCCAAGCCGCCGCTCGCATCGCGCCTGATGCAGGCCATGCCTTGGCTCGTGGCGACTCTGCTGGTTCTGATCTGGCAGGTTTGGGTCACGCTCGCGGAGGTGCCCGCCTACCTGGTGCCCGCCCCCAGCGAGATCGCTCGCAAGCTCTTCGCTGACTGGCACTTGCTGGCCCCCGCATGGTGGACCACGCTGAAGGTGACCGCGCTGGCCCTGCTGTGCGCCATCGTCCTGGGCTCGCTCACCGCCTTTGTGTTCGTGCAAAGTCGCTGGATCGAGGCGGCCTTCTTCCCTTACGCGGTGCTGCTGCAGGTCACGCCCATCGTGGCCATCGCGCCCCTGATCATCATCTGGGTTCAGGACCCGACCTGGTCGCTGGTGATCTGCGCCACCCTGGTGGCGCTGTTCCCCGTCATCGCCAACACCACGCAGGGGCTGCGCAGCGTGTCGCCAGGCCTGCTGGCTTACTTCGAGCTCCGCGGCGCTTCTCGGTGGCAAACGCTGTGGCAGCTGCGCGTGCCTTCTGCCCTGCCCCATGTGTTCACAGGCTGGCGCATCGCCGGTGGGCTGGCGCTGATCGGCGCGGTGGTGGCCGAGTTCGTGGCGGGCACCGGGGGCACGGCCTCGGGCCTGGCGTACCAGATCCTGCAATCGGGCTATCAGCTCGACATCCCGCGCATGTTCGCTGCGCTGGTGCTGATCTCGGTCACCGGCATCGCGCTTTTCGCCGTGATCACGGCGCTGGGGCGGCGTGTGCTGGGGCGCTGGCACGAGAGCGAAAAACAGGGCCATCCTCGCTGAGCCGCTGCTTGAAAACACACAGGACCTGGCTGGGGCCCTTTGGCCCAGACACCGCGCGCTTCAATCCTTCCAAAGCTGCTGCCAGCCAGCCTTGCCCAGTCGCTCGAGCGTGCGGATGTTTTCTTCGTAGATCGAGTCCGCCTCGGGAAAGGCCTCCACCGCGCGGTCCAGGCTGGCCTCACGGATGAGGTGCAGCGTCGGGTGAGGCGATCGGTTGCTCAGGTTGCCCAGGTCATCGGCATCGGTGCCAGCGAACTGGTATTGCGGATGAAAGCTCGCAATCTGCAGCTCGCCCTCCAGGCCCATGTCGGCCAACACCGCATCGGCCACATCCAGGAAGTCGTTGTAATCGAGGAAGTCCTGCAGCACGCCGGGGTGCATCAGCAAGGTCGTGTCGACCTCCTCAGGGTCGGCATCGCGCAAAAAGGCCAGCTCATCGGCCAGGTCCTGGGCCAGGGCTTCCGGTGTCTGGGCGTCCGACACGCGCCAGCGGATCTGCCCCTTGACGTGCACGCCCTTGGCAAAGGGACACAGGTTCAAGCCGATGACGGCTTTCTCCAGCCAGCGGCGGGTATCGTGGATGATGGCGTCATGGTCGAGCTGCATGCCTGCATTGTCGCCGAGTCGCTTGACAGGCTGGGCTAGCCCTCGACCAGAACACACCATCTGCCATCGCCCGCCATGACCCAGCTCCAACTGCCTGACACCGCCACCGCCGTCACCTCGCTGAGAGACCTCGCATCGCGTTTTCCGCACGCCGGCCGCATCGAGGCCATCCACCTGCGGCCCGCGCGACTGGCGCCCGTTCACACGGTGAACTCGGCCGAGTTGCTTGCCGACCGTGGCCTGGTGGGCGACCGCAGCGCGGCCCGTGCACCCAGTCGCCCAGGCGGCGGCAAACGCCAGGTCACGCTGATCCAGGCGGAACACCTGCCCGTGATAGCAGCGCTGAGTGGGCTCGCGCAAGTCGACGCCGCTGACCTGCGCCGCAACCTCGTCATCTCGGGCCTGAACCTCGTGGCAGCACGCAGCCTGTTCAAGGACCAGCGCCTGGTGCTGCGCCTGGGTGACGACGCCGTGCTCGAGCTCACCGGCCCCTGCGACCCGTGCTCGCGCATGGAGGCGCTGCTGGGGCCAGGCGGCCACAACGCCATGCGCGGCCACGGCGGCATGACGGCACGGGTGTTGCAAGGTGGGGCCATCCGAGTGGGCGATGCCGTGCGTTGCACGCCATGGCCCGCCTGAGCCCCAGATAAACTGCGCCCGCGCCCGCGCTGGAGCGAGCGCCCAACCCCACACCCCATGAGCTGGCACGGCCAACTGACCCTGAATTACCGCCTCGACGGCGAACGCACCACCGCCCTCGACCGGCACCATGGCCCGCTGCGCGTGCTGCAACGCCTCTACCCCGAGTCCGAGCGCGTCTGCCACCACGTGCTGGTGCACCCACCCGGCGGCATCGTCGGCGGCGATGTGCTGGACATCGACCTGCGCATGCAGCCCGGCAGCCACGCCCTGATCACCACGCCCGGTGCCACGCGCTTTTACAAGAGCGCGCAGGCCGAAGCCCGGCAGGGCCTCGTGGCCAAGCTTGAGCCGGGCGCCCGCCTGGAGTGGCTACCGCTGGAGGCCATCGCCTACCGTGGCTGCCAGGCCGTCAACGCCATGCGCTTCGAGCTGGCCGAAGGCGCCGAGATGATTGGCTGGGACGTGCTGGCCCTGGGCCTGCCCGCCGCTGGCGAATCGTTCTCGGACCCGGCCTTCGCCCACGGCCGCTACACGCAGGAAATCGAACTGCCCGGCGTGTGGCTGGAGCGCGGCACTGTGCGGGCCAACGACACACACCTGCTCGACAGCCCCTTGGGCTGGGCGGGCAAGCGCGTCATGGCCACGGTGTGGTTCGCTGCTGGCCAACCCCTGACACGCGCGCGCCGCGAAGCGCTGCTCGACGCCGCCCGCGCCCAAGCCGATGGCAGCTCACTGTCACTGAGCGCTGGCAGCACCAGCCCCCACGAGCACGTCGTGCTGATGCGCGTGCTGGCCGATCGGGTCGAGCCCGCCATGGCCTTGCTGAGTCAGGTGTGGGCCAGTTGGCGCCGAACGGCCTGGGACATCGAGCCTTGCGCCCCCCGGGTCTGGCGCACATGAGCTCCCAGGACGCTCCCCGTGGGCGGCCTGCCTGCCCCCTCGGGGCAACACGCCACACTCCCACAGCCCGCCCGCCGGGTCCATTTCGATTCTAGGGAGGCGGCCGACCCCAGGCGCAAAGCGAACTATCATCGCGCGAGAACACACACATCGCGCGACCGGGCGGCCAGGGAGGCCGGTGCCCAAGGGCAAGCACCCCGGCCGACGCAAGAAAACCAAAACCAGGAGTCCGCCATGAAGGTCTTGCTCATCGACGACCACCCCCTGATCCTGTCCGCGCTGCGCACCGTGATCCAGGGCTTGGGTGACCACGTCCACGTTGCCACCGCTGACAGCGCCCGTGCCGCCCGCGACACCCTGCGCCAGGATCCGAGCCACGACCTCGTGCTGCTCGACCTGCAACTCGGCGATGCCGATGGCTTTGACCTGCTGGCCGACCTGCGCTCGCTCTACCCTGCTTTGCCCGTCGTGGTGGTCTCGGCCTCCGACCGCACCAGCGACGTCATCCGCGCCATCGACATGGGCGCCATGGGCTTCGTGCCCAAACGGGCCAGCAACGACACCTTGCTCGAGGCACTGGAGCAGGTCATCTCCGGTGGCGTCTACGTGCCACCCATGAGCATGGGCGCCGACTTCCAGCCCACGCTCAACCACGCCTCACCCTTGCGGCAGGTTCAGCAGGCCGCGCAAACCTCCGACTACCAACAGACCGCGCCCAGCCTTCGCCAGCTGGGCCTGACCGTCCGCCAGACCGACGTGCTCAACCTGCTGCTCAAGGGGCAGCCGAACAAGCTGATCGCCCGTGAATTGGGCTTGTCGGTCGAGACCGTCAAAGACCACGTCGCGGCGGTGCTGCGCACGCTGGGCGTGAGTTCGCGCACCCAGGCTGTCATCGCGGTCAGCCAGATCCTGCAAAAGCAGGCGGGCGCGCCGGCCTGGTCGGCCCACTGAACACAAGAAGAAAGTTGAACACCATGGCCGTCGCCGCCCTGCCGTCTGGCGAATCGACCGCACCGATCACCGAATCAGGTCTGCCTCCGCCCACTGACGAGGCCATCCGCCAGGATTCGGTCAGGCTCGTGTACCGCCAGACCAGCGCAGGCCTGATCGGGCACTTCCTGGGCTGGGTGGTCTGCACCCTGGTGTACTGGGAGCACGTGCCCCACCACATCCTGTGGGGATGGAGCCTGGCCTTCGGTGTGCTCTGGACAGGCCGCTTCGCCAACCTGCTCAGCTATGAGCGTGCCGCCCTGCAAGGCCGGGTCGAGCCCGCGCGCTGGCTGCGCATGTGGAACACGGGGGCCATCATCGGCGCTGCGCTGTGGAGCGTGGCCGGGCTGCTGTTCTACGCACACGGAGGCGCCTTCGAGCGCGCCTTCCTGATGCTGACGATCTACTCGTTCGCCATCGGGGCCGTGCCCTACATGGCCTCGCAGACCCCTCTGTTCCTGACGTGCATGGGGCTGTACTTCGTGCCCATGATCCTGCGCACCGCGCTCAATGGCGGCGAGCACGACCTCAAGATGGCCGGCATCTGGTGCCTGTTGTGCCTTTGCACGCTGGCGCTGGGTCGGGCCTTTCGCAACATGTTTGGCGAGATGGTCAGCCTGCGCTCCCACGCGCAAAGCCTGGCCACGAAGCTGCACGGCGAGATGAAGGCCGCCGAAGCCGCCCAACGCGATGCCGAGACCGCCAACCGGGCCAAGACCCAGTTCTTCGCCGCCGCCAGCCACGACTTGCGCCAGCCCCTGCACGCGCTGGGCCTGTTCGCCGAAGCCCTGCGCAGCCGCAGCAAGGACGAGGGTGTCGCCCAACTGGTCAACAGCATCAACAGCTCGGTCGACGCACTGGAAGGCCTGTTCAGCGAGTTGCTCGACATCACCAAGATCGACACCGGCGGCGTGGACATCGAGCCCGAGCACTTCGCCATGCGAGACCTGTTCACACGCATCAGGCTGCACTTCGAGCCCACGGCCTTCGAGAAGGGCCTGATGCTGAGCTTTCATGGCGAGCAGCACTTCGCTTACGCCGACCCCTTGGTGGTCGAGCGCATCCTGCGCAACCTGATCTCCAACGCCATCCGCTACACCGAAGACGGTGGCGTGCTCGTCTCATGTCGCCGCCGTGGTGACCAACTGCTCCTGCAGGTCTGGGACACCGGCATCGGCATCGCCGAAAAGGAGCAAGGCCGCATCTTCGAAGAGTTCTACCAAACGCAGAGCAACCGCCCGCTGGAGCCCCATCACCGCAAAGGCCTGGGCCTGGGCCTGGCCATCGTCAAGCGCTTGTCCGGCCTCATGAACACCGACCTGACCCTGCGCTCACGCGTGGGCCACGGCACCGTTTTCAGCTGCCTGTTGCCGGTTGGTCGGGCGCCCCGCCTGCAACCCGTGGCGCACGGCAGCAAGGCCGCGCTGGGCGTGACGCTCGACCGCCGCCACATCGTCGTGGTCGAGGACGAACTCGCTGTGCTGGAAGGCCTGCAGGTGCTGCTCAAGGGATGGGGTGCCACCGTGACCGCCTTCGACTCGGTGCGCGCGGTCGAGGATTGGCTCGCCCGCACCGCGGGCGACGCCGATGTGCGCCAGCCCGATCTCATCATGGTTGACTACCGCTTGCCGGAGCAGCTCACGGGCATCGATGCCATCAAGAAGCTGCGCGAGCGCTTCGGGCAAGACCTGCCGGCCATCCTGGTCACCGGCAGCACCATGACGCAGCACGAAGAAGAGGCCCGCCAGCACAACTTCCACGTGCTGCTCAAGCCCGTGGTGCCGACCAAGCTGCGCGCGATGATCGCGTTCAAGCTCGGCCTGCGCTGAAGGGCGCTGCGCTGCAGCCCTCCCGGGCCTGGCGCATCACTTCATCACGGCCTGGCCGCCCCTGGCACTCAAGCCTGGCAGATCGCGACTTTGGCCGCTGCGTACTCGGCTTTGAGGCGCGCCACCAGTTCAGCCGTGGGCACCACCTGCTTGATGGCCCCGATGCCCTGGCCGCAGCCCCAGATGTCCTTCCAGGCCTTGGCCTCGCCGGCGTTCTTGCTGCCAAAACTCATCTGACTGGGGTCGCCGTCGCCGAGCTGATCGGGGTCCAGGCCCGCCGCGATGATCGAAGGACGCAGGTAGTTGCCGTGCACGCCCGTGAACTTGCTCGAGTACAGGATGTCGGCGCTGCTGCTGTCGACGACCATCTGCTTGTAAGCATCGACCGCACGGGCCTCTTCGGTGGCGATGAAGGCCGAGCCGATGTAGGCGAAGTCGGCGCCCATGGCCTGAGCCGCCAGGATGGCGCGGCCATTGGCGATGGAGCCTGAGAGCGCCAGCGGGCCGTCGAACCACTCGCGGATCTCCTGGACCAAGGCAAACGGGCTGAGCGTGCCCGCATGCCCACCAGCGCCTGCCGCTACGGCGATCAGGCCGTCTGCGCCCTTCTCCACCGCCTTGTGCGCGAACCTGTTGTTGATGACGTCGTGCAGCACCACGCCACCGTAGCCATGCACCGCCTGGTTGACGTCCTCGCGCGCACCCAGCGAGGTGATGATGACCGGCACCTTGTGCTTGACGCACATCTCGAGGTCGTGCTCGAGCCGGTCGTTGCTCTTGTGCACGATCTGGTTGATGGCGAACGGCGCGGCAGGCTGATCGGGGTGGGCGCGGTTGTGCGCGTCCAGCGCCTCGGTGATCTCGGCCAGCCACTCATCGACCTGCGAGGCCGGGCGGGCGTTGAGCGCCGGCATGGACCCCACCACGCCCGCCTTGCACTGCGCGATCACCAACTTGGGCGTGCTCAGGATGAACATCGGCGATGCGATGACGGGGAACGGGACGCGTTTGAGCACTTCGGGCAAAGGCATGACATCTCCTCTTGTGTCGTTCACGGGTGATCAAAAACAAAAGGGACACCCAGGCCGACCGGAGTCGGCTCGGGGTGTCCCTTTTCAGGTTGCCATCCTGATTCGATCAGGTGCTGGCAGCTTGGTTGCAGATCAGCAGAGCTGGATCAGAAAGCGTCCACCGGCATGGCGGAGACGCTGTCACCACCTTCGAGCACGGTGTCGCGCAGCGAAGCAACGCGTGCCAGGATGTGATCGCCGTAGAAGCGCGCGGTGGCGATCTTGGCTGTCATGAAGACGGCGTCTTCACCGGCAGCCAGCTTGTCTTCGGCCACGATCAGCGAACGCGCCAGCTGCCAGCCAGCGACCAGGTTGCCAGCCAGCATCAGGTAAGGCACAGAACCCGCGAAAACGGCGTTCGGGTTGGCCTTGACGTTGGCCAGCACGAAGTCGACGACTTGCAGGAAGGACTCGCGGGCGGCCTTGAGTTGCTTGGCCAGCTTCTTGCCGGCTTCGCTGTTGCGGGCGTTCAGTTGGCCTTCGGTGTCGGCGATCTGGGCTGCGATGGCCTTGGCCATGGCGCCACCGTCACGGGCGGTCTTGCGGCCGACCAGGTCGTTGGCCTGGATGGCGGTCGTGCCTTCGTAGATCGGCAGGATGCGCGAGTCGCGGTAGTACTGGGCGGCACCGGTTTCTTCGATGAAGCCCATGCCACCGTGCACCTGCACGCCCAGCGAGGTCACCTCGACCGAGTTCTCGGTCGAGAAGCCCTTGATCAGCGGCACCAGGAACTCGTAGAAGGCCTGGGCCTGCTTGGCCACGGCGGCGTCCGGGTGGTTGTGAGCGGTGTCGTAGGCGGCGGCACCGACCAGGGCCATGGCGCGTGCACCTTCGATCAGGCCACGCATGGTCAGCAGCATGCGCTTGACGTCGGGGTGGTGGATGATGGCGACCGATTCCTTGGCCGAGCCATCGACCGGGCGCGACTGCACGCGGTCGCGGGCGTAGGCCACGGCGTGCTGGTAGGCACGCTCGGACACGCCGATGCCCTGCACGCCCACGTCGTAGCGGGCTGCGTTCATCATGATGAACATGTACTCGAGGCCGCGGTTTTCTTCACCAACCAGGTAGCCGATGGCGCCAGCGCCGACTTCACCCTTGTCGTCACCATAGACCAGCACGGCCGTGGGCGATGCCTTGATGCCGAGCTTTTCTTCGATGGAGGCGCAGTACACGTCGTTGCGCTTGCCCAGCGAACCGTCGGCGTTGACCATGAACTTCGGGACCACGAACAGCGAGATGCCCTTGACGCCTTCGGGTGCGTCAGGGGTGCGCGCCAGCACCAGGTGGACGATGTTCTCCACCATGTCGTGCTCACCGTAGGTGATGAAGATCTTCTGGCCGCTGATGCGGTAGGTGCCATCGTCCTGCTTGACGGCCTTGGAGCGAACCAGGGCCAGGTCGGAGCCGGCTTGCGGCTCGGTCAGGTTCATGGTGCCGGTCCACTTGCCGGAAACCATGTTGGGGATGTAGCGGGTCTTGAGCTCGTCGCTGCCGGCGGTCAGCAGGGCCTCGATGGCACCACCGGTCAGGATGGAGCACAGCGAGAAGCTCAGGTTGGCGGCCATGGTCTGCTCGACGCAAGCGGCACCGATGATCTTGGGCAGGCCCTGGCCGCCGTACTCGACGGGTTGACCCAGGCCTTGCCAGCCGCCTTCGGCCAGCGCGGCGTAGGCTTCCTTGAAGCCCTTGGAGGCGCGCACGACGCCGTTGTCCCACGAACCGTGGTCCTGGTCACCCGACCAGTTCAGGGGCGCAACCACGCCTTCGTTGAACTTGGCGGACTCTTCCAGGACGGCCTGGGCGGTCTCGTAGCCGGCGTCTTCGAAACCGGGGATCTGGGCGATCTTGTCGATGCCAGCGAGTTCCTTCATGCAGAACAGCTGGTCCTTGACGGGGGCGATGAATGCCATGGTGTCTTGCTCCACTGCCGCCGTTTTAAACACGGCGGCTTCAGACGGAAAAAAGGGGCGTCTTGCAGGACGCCCCGTTTGAGGTGCTCAGCCAGAGACGAAGTCTGCCTGCATCACCTTGGATGATGCCATCACAGGGCCTTGATCAGCTCCGGCACAGCCGTGAACAGATCGGCTTCAAGGCCGAAGTCGGCAACCTGGAAGATCGGGGCTTCGGGGTCCTTGTTGATGGCCACGATGACCTTGGAGTCCTTCATGCCGGCCAAGTGCTGGATGGCGCCGGAGATGCCGACGGCCACGTACAGCTGAGGCGCAACGATCTTGCCGGTCTGACCGACTTGCAGGTCGTTGGGGGCGTAGCCAGCGTCCACAGCGGCGCGCGAGGCACCCAGGGCGGCGCCCAGCTTGTCGGCCAGGGGCGACATGACTTCGTTGAACTTGTCGGCAGAACCCAGGGCGCGGCCACCGGAGACCACGATCTTGGCACCGACCAGCTCGGGGCGCTCGGACTTGGTCACTTCGCGACCGACGAACGAGGACTTGGCCGAAGCAGTCACGGCAGCCAGGGTTTCGACGGCAGCCGAACCACCGGTGGTGGCGGCGGGGTCGAACGCGGTGGCGCGAACGGTGGCCACCTTCACGGCGTCGGTCGATTGCACGGTGGCGATGGCGTTGCCGGCGTAGATCGGGCGCTCGAAGGTGTCAGCGGAGACGACCTTGGTGATTTCCGACAGTTGGCCGACGTCCAGCTTGGCGGCGACGCGCGGAGCGACGTTCTTGCCCGAAGCGGTGGCGGGGAACAGGATGTGGCTGTAGCTCGAAGCCACGGCCAGGACCTGGGCGGCCACGTTTTCAGCCAGGGAGTCGGCGAAAGCAGCGCTGTCGGCGTGCAGGACCTTGGCGACGCCAGCGATCTGGCCGGCAGCAGCTGCGGCAGCACCGGCATTGGCGCCAGCAACCAGCACGTGCACATCGCCACCGATGGCCTTGGCGGCGGTCACGGTGTTCAGGGTCGAGCCCTTGATGCTGTTGTTGTCGTGTTCAGCAATGACGAGAACGGTCATTTGGGTCTCCTCAGATCACTTTGGCGTCGTTCTTGAGCTTGGCAACCAGGGTGGCCACGTCGGGCACCTTGATGCCAGCGGAGCGCTTGGGCGGCTCGGCGACGGTCAGGGTCTTGATGCGGGGGGCAACGTCCACGCCCAGGTCGGCCGGCTTGACGGTGTCAAGGGGCTTCTTCTTGGCCTTCATGATGTTGGGCAGCGTGACGTAGCGGGGCTCGTTCAGGCGCAGGTCGGTGGTGACCACGGCCGGCAGGCTCAGCGACACGGTTTCCAGGCCGCCGTCGACTTCACGGGTGACGTTGACCTTGTCGCCAGCGACTTCCACCTTGGAGGCGAAGGTGCCTTGGGGCAGGTCGGCCAGCGCAGCCAGCATCTGGCCGACTTGGTTGCTGTCGTCGTCGATGGCTTGCTTGCCCAGGATGATCAGCTGGGGCTGTTCCTTGTCGACCAGGGCCTTGAGCACCTTGGCCACGGCCAGGGGCTGCACGTCGCCGTCGGTTTCGACCAGGATGCCGCGATCGGCACCGATGGCCATGGCCGTGCGCAGGGTTTCCTGGCACTGAGCGGGACCGACGGAGACGGCGATGATCTCGGTCACGACGCCCTTTTCCTTCAGGCGGGTCGCTTCTTCAACGGCGATTTCGTCGAAGGGGTTCATGGACATCTTGACGTTGGCGATGTCGACACCAGAGCCGTCGGACTTCACGCGAACCTTCACGTTGTAGTCCACAACCCGCTTGACCGGAACGAGAGCCTTCATGCGTTGTTCTCCTGCGTCATGAGGATGAGTTGATTGAAAAGGGCCGTGCCTCAAAAAGCACGATCGTTCGATTCTAACGCGAAGTCGAGGGATTTCCGCATCATTTATCCGGCCGGGATCGGTCAAGTGGGACAAAATCGCTTCCTCTGTCGCCGTCTCTGCCCCGCATGACCGTTCCCCCCCCGACCACGTCCGCCGAAACCGGCCGTGACCTGCGTCTGAGCATTGGCGTGTTCGACTCCGGCGTGGGTGGCCTGTCCGTCCTGCGGGTGCTGCGCGAGCACCTGCCGCATGCGACCTTGCTTTACGTGGCGGACTCCGGGCATGCGCCATATGGCGAAAAATCCGAAGCCTTCATCACGGAGCGCTCGCACGCCATCGCCGACTTCCTGTTGGCACAAGGCGCCGAAGTGCTGGTGGTGGCCTGCAACACCGCCACCGCCACGTCGGTGCATGCGCTGCGCACGCGCCACCCTCACCTGCCCATCGTCGGGATCGAGCCGGGCGTCAAGCCGGCGGTCGCGGCGTCCGTGGCCGGCAAAGTCGGCGTGCTGGCCACACCCGGCACGCTGGCGAGCGGGCGCTTCGCGCGCCTGATCGAACAGCACGCGGGCGACGCGCTGATCCTTGCGCAGCCCTGCCCCGGCCTGGCCAAGGCCATCGAGAGCGGGCAACTGGACACCCCGGTGCTGCGCGAACTGATCCAGGGCTTTTGCTCGCCCTTGCAACAAGCTGGCGTGGACACGGTTGTGCTGGGCTGCACGCATTACCCCTTCGTAGCGCCCTTGATCGCCGAGGCCATGGGCCCGGGGGTGCAGCTGATCGACACCTCGGACGCGGTCGCTCGCCAGACCGTGCGCCTGGCGCGCCGCGCGCTGTCGTCGGCCGAGCGCCTCGAGGGAGAGCCCGCCACCGGGCGCACCCGCCTGTGGACCAGCGGTGACGTGGCCGCGTTGCGGCACTTTTGCACACCCTGGATGACCGAGGAAGCGACCTTCGAGGCCCTGCCTGCCGCGCAAACCGTGAATTGAGCCGGGTTCACCGCTCAGATGCCACTTTTCGCAGTTTCAGCCCAAAGCCCCACTCAAGTCTCCTGAATCGACGCCGAAACCCCCGACAGAGGAAACGGGCCTCCGAGCCCGATCTGCTTTTCTGTCAGCCCTGCTTTTTTCTGGGGAACGCGTCATGGCTTCACTCATTCCGTCGCTGTCTACTGCTCAGATCGCTGCCCTGTCGACGCAGTCGATCGTCAACCTGAGCACAGCCGACTGGGCCTTGTTCTCCACCGCACAGGCCGCCGCCCTCACCACCGCCCAGGTGGCGGTGATCGAGACGGCTGACTTCCGGGCCATGACCACTGCGGCGGTCTCTGCGCTGACCGACGACCAGGTCGACGCGCTGACCACCCGGCAATGGGCAGCGATGACGACCCAGCAGGTCGCCGCGCTGACCACCGCCCAGCTGCAAAACCTCGACGCCACCGACATCGGCGCCCTGAGCACCTTGCAGCTGCGGGCGCTGAGCACCGACAGCATCGCCTCGCTGACGACCGAGCAGATCGCCTCGCTGCGCACGCAGCAGATTTCCGCATTGAGCAACGCTCAGTTGCAGGCCCTGACCACCACGCAGATCGCCGCCATCGAGACGGCCGACATCCGCGCGCTCACCGGCCTGCAAGTGGCTGCGCTGACCTCTGACCAGGTCGCGGCGCTGACCACCGAGCAGATCAGCTCGATGGAAACCGCAGACATCCGTGGCCTGACGACGGCTGCGATCCGCGCCCTGTCGGATGACCAGATCGCCTCGCTGGGCACGGCCCAGGTCCTGGCGCTGACCAGCATCCAGTTCGCGGCCTTCACCACCGCCCAGATCGGTGCCATCGAGACCGAGGACATCCGCGCGCTGAGCGCCGCGCAGCTCACGCAGCTGACCACCGCGCAAATGACTGGCCTGAGCACCGCCCAGGTGGCGGCCATCAGCACCGCCAACATCCGCTTCCTGTCGCCCGCCCAGGTGGCTGCGCTGAGCTCCGAGCAAGCCGCCGCGCTGACCACGCAACAGATCGTGGCGATGGAGACCATCGACGTGGCCTCGTTGTCCACGGCGGCCTTGTCGGCCATGGGCACCGGACAGATCCAGGCCCTGACCACGGCCCAGACCTCGGGCCTGACGGCGGCGCAGATCCAGGCGCTGTCGACCGAACAACTGCGCGCCTTCGACGTCGCCGACATCCGCGCGTTGCGCGCCGTCCACCTCGCCAACCTGTCGACCGAACAGGTGTCTTCGCTGGGCACCGACCAGGTCGCCGCGCTGACCACCGCCCAGGTGGCCCTGCTGGGCACCGACCAGGTCAACGCCCTGACTTCGGGGCAAGTGGCCGCGCTGAGCTCGCTGCAGATCGCCTCGCTGACCACCCAGCAGCTCGCTGCCATGGGCACCGAGCAGGCCGCGTCGATCGAAACCGCCGACATCGCCGCCCTGGGCACCGCCAAGATCTCGGCGCTCAACACCGATGCACTGGCCGCGCTGACCTCCGAGCAGATCGGCGCGATGACCTCGCTGCAGGCCGCCGCCCTGACCACCCGCCAGCTGGCCGCGATGTCGACCGAGCAGGTCGCCGCGCTGGAAACGAGCGACATCCGCGCCATGACGAGCGGTCAGTTCGCCGCCCTGTCGTCCGACCAGGTGGCCGCGCTGAGCACCGCCCAGATCGCCGCGATCGACGCGCTGGACATGCGCATGGTCAAGACCGCCGCCATCGCCGCGCTCGACACCGACCAGGTGGCCGCGATGACCACGGCGCAGGTTGCCACGCTGACCACGGCCCAGGTGGCCGCGCTGTCTTCGACCCAGATCGGCGCCATTGAAACGGCCGACATCGTGGCCCTGCAATCGGCCCAGTTCGCCGTGCTCAACAGCGAGCAGGCGTCGGCGCTGAGCGCCGCCCAAGTGGCCGCCATCGACGCGCTGGACGTGCGCGCGCTGAGCACCGGTGTGATGGCTTCGCTGGCATCGGACCAACTGGCCGCCCTGACCACCGCCCAGATGGTCGCCCTCACCACCACGCAGTTGCGCGCCCTGACCACCGAGCAGATCGGTGACCTGCAGACCGCCGACGTGGCCGCCCTGAGCACCTTGCAAGTGGCATCGCTGACCACCGACCAGGTGGCCGCCCTGACCACCGCGCAGATCGTCGGCCTGACCACCGCCCAGGTGGCCGCCCTGACCACCGCCCAATTCAGCAACCTGAGCACCGAGCAGATCGCCGCCATGGAGACGGCCGACCTGCGCGCCCTGACCCCGGCTCACTACCTGGCGATGAGCTCGGATCAACTGACCGCGCTGTCGAACGCCCAGCTGGCCGCCATCGAAACGGCCGACCTGCGCGCCCTGACGACCGCCGCCCTGTCCGCGCTGGACACCTCGCAGATCACCGCCCTGGGTACCGCTCAGATCGCTGCGCTGACCACGGTGCAGGCGGCCAACCTGACCACCGAGCAACTGGCCTCGCTGAGCACCGCCAGCATCGCCGCCTTGACCACGGCCACGACCGCCGCCCTCAAGACCGAGCAACTGGTGGCGCTGACATCCGAGCAGGTCGCGGCGCTGGAGACGGCCGACCTGCGCGCCCTGAGCACCGCCCAGATCCGCGCCCTCGACACCGCCCAGATCGAGGCCATGACCTCGTCGCAACTCAACAACCTGACCTCGCTGCAAATCCGCGCGCTGAGCTCGGAGCAGATCCAGGCCATCGAAACCGCCGACCTGGCCGCGCTGAGCCTGGCCAACATGGGCCTGCTGCTCGACCCGCAAGCCGGCTACTTCAGCACCGAGCAGGTGGCGGCACTGACCACCAGCCAGGTCGCCGCCTTGCGCACGGGCCAGCTGTCGTACTTCAACTCTGAACAGATCGCCGCGATGACCACGGCGGAAGTGGCCGCACTGACCCGAGTCCAGGTCGGCAGCATCACCGGCGCCCAGGCAGAAGGCCTGAGCACCGCCCAGGTGGCGGTGATCAACACCGCCAACATCTCCGCGCTGGGCACCGCCGCCGTGGCCGCCCTGTCCACCGACGTCATCGAGTCGATGAGCGACGCGCAGTACCGCGCGCTGACCTCGACCCAACTGGCCGCCTTCGGCACCGAACAGATCGTGGCCATCGAAACGGCCGACCTGGCCGTGCTCAACACCGCTCAGCTGCGCGTGCTGGGCACCGCCGCCATCGCCGCCCTGACCAGCGACCAGATCGAAGCCCTGGGCACCGCCCAGGTCAACGGCCTGACGGTGCAGCAGGTCGCCGCGCTGACAACCGAGCAGATCACCAACCTGGAAACCGCCGACGTGCGCGCGCTCAACACCGCGCAGATCGCCGGCCTGCAAGGCGCCCAGGTGGTGGCCTTGAGCACCGAACAGATCCAGGCCCTGGGCACTGCCGCCATCGCGGCCCTGACCACGGCCAGTGTGGCCCTGCTGGAAACCGAAGACATGGCCGCCATGAGCTCGGCCCAGATCGGCGCCCTGACCACGGCACAGCTGGCTGCGCTGAGCAGCGATCAGTTCCTGGCCATCGACACCGCTGACCTGCAGGCGCTCAACGCCGCGCAACTGCTGTCCATGGGCCTGACGGGTGTGGAATCGCTCTCGAGCGACCAGATCGCCGCGCTCAGCAGCGCCCAGATCCGCGCCCTGAGCACCGCCCAGATCCACGCCCTGAGCACGGAGCAACTGGCCGCGATCACCACCGCTGGTGTGCAGGCCATGACCAGCGCCCAGACCCTGGCGCTGACCACCGCCCAGGTCGAGGCCATGACCACCGGACAGGTGGCGGCGCTCAGCACCGCCAACATCCGCTTCCTGAGCGCCGGGCACATCGAGGCGCTCGACACGGCGCAGGTGGTGGCCCTGACCACCGCTCAAGCCAGCGCCTTGACCACGCAGCAGCTCGCCGCCTTCAGTACCGAGCAGACCGAAGCCATCGAGACCGCTGACCTGGCCGCGCTGAGCGCTGCGCAGGTGGTCTCGTTGGGCGCCGCCAACGCGGCCGCACTGACCACGGCCCAGGTGGTGGCCTTGACCACCGCCCAGGTCGCCGGGCTGACCACGGCCCAGGTGGCCGGCTTGTCGTCCGAGCAGATCGAGGCCATGGAAACCGCCGACGTGCGCGCCATGACCGCCGCCCAGACCGCCGTGCTGAGCACCGCACAGGCGGAAGGCCTGACCACTGCGCAGATCGCGGCCATGGGCACGGCCAACGTGCGCGCCCTGAGCAACGACGCCCTGGCGTCCCTGACGTCCGAGCAGCTCAACGCCCTGAGCACCGCCCAGGTCCAGGCCCTGAGCACCGCCCAGGTCAGCAACCTGACCACCGACCAGCTCAGCAACCTGGAGACCGCCGACGTCGCCGCCCTGTCGTCCGCGCAGATGCAGGCCATCTCGGCCGCCAACTTCTCCAGCCTGGGCTCGCAGCACATCGCCGCGCTGACCACGGCACAGGTCGCCACGCTGACCACCGCCCAGGCACAAGCGCTGCAGACCGAGCAGCTCGAAGGCCTGACCACCGCTGGCGTGCGCGCCCTGGGCACCCAGCACTTCGCCGTGCTGGACTCGGCCCAGGTGGATGCCTTGAGCACCGCACAGGTGGCCGCCATCGAAACCGCTGACCTGCGCGCCCTCAGGGCCGGTGAGCTCGGCGGCTTGGGCACCGACGACATCGTCGCGCTGAGCACGGCCCAGTTCGCCGCGCTGCAAACCGCGCAACTGGCGGCCCTGGCGACCGAACAGATCGAGGTCATCGAAACCACCGACCTGGTGGCGCTGTCTGCGCTGCAGGTCAACGCCCTGGGCGCCGACGGCATCGCCGCGCTGACCACTGGCCAGGTGTCTGTCCTCAAGACCGACCAGGTCGCGGGCCTGAGCACCGCCCAGGTCGGCGCCCTCGACACCGCCCAAGTGGCCGTGCTGAGCACCAACGCCATCCGCGCCTTGACCACCGCGCAAGCCGCCACGCTGTCGACCGAGCAGGTCGCTGCGCTGGAGACGGCACAAGTGGTGGCGCTGAGCACCGCCAGCATGCGCAACCTCACCAACGACGCCGTGTCCGCGCTGACCACCGGCCAGGTCACGGTGCTGAGCACCGCCCAGACCTCGGCCCTGTCGAACGCTCAGGTCGGCGCCCTGACCTCCGAGCAGATCCAGGCCCTGCAGACCCGCAACGTCGCCTTCCTGAGCACCGCCCAGGTCCAGGCCCTGGGTGAAGCCGGCGCCGACGTGCTGACCTCGGCCCAGATCGCCGCCCTGACCTCGGCCCAGGCCGCCTCGCTGACGACCGCCCAGGTCGCCACGCTGAGCACCGACCAGATCGCCGCCCTGTCGGTCAACAACATCCGCGTGCTGACCGTGGCCCAAGCCGCCGCGCTGGACTCCGAACAGGTCAACGCCTTCAGCACGGCGCAGATCGGTGCCCTGAGCACCGCCGACGTCCGCGCCCTGACCACCGACGCCATCGGCGGCCTGAGCGCCACGCAAATGGCGGCGCTGAGCACCCTGCAAGTCGCTTCGCTGACGACCACGCAGGTGCAGGCCCTGGCCACCGACCAGGTCGCGGCCATGGAGACCGCCGACATCCGCGCCCTGACCACCGCCCAGGCCATGGTCCTGAGCAGCGAGCAGGCTGCGGCGCTGACGGCCAACCAGATCGCCGCACTGGAAACCGCTGACCTGCGCCTGATGTCCACCCTGGCCATCAGCGGGCTGACCAGCGACCAGGTGGCCGCCCTCACCGCTGCCCAGGTCGTGGCCCTGAACAACGCCCAGGTCGCCGCCCTGAGCACCGAACAGGTCGCCTCGATCGAGACCGCCGACATCCGCGCCCTGAGCGCCGCGCAAGCGGCCGTGCTCAGCACCGCGCAGGTCGAGGCCCTGACCTCCGGCCAGATCGCGGCGCTCAACACCGCCGCGCTGCGCAGCCTGACCACGGCTGCGGTGGCCGCCCTGTCGACCGACCAGATCGAAGCCCTGGGCACCGCGCAGATCGCCTCGCTGACCTCGCAGCAAATCGCCGCGCTGTCGACCGACCAGCTCGCCAGCATCGAGACGCAGGACATCGCCGCCCTGGGCACCGCCCAGATCGCCGCGATCAGCGCCGGCAAGTTCTCGGCACTGACCGCTGACCAGGTCGCCGCGCTGACCACCGTGCAAGTGCCCCGCCTGAGCGCCGCGCAAATCGCCGCGATGACGACCGAGCAGATCGCCGCCATCGAAACGGCCGACTTCCGCCTGCTCAGCAGCACCCAACTGGCTGCGCTGCAGACCGCGCAGATCGCCGGCCTGACCACGGAACAGGTCCAGTCGATCAGCTCGGCCAACATCCGCTTCCTGGATGCGGTCGATGTGGGCGCGATGAGCACCGAGCAGCTGCGCGCCCTGACCACCGCCCAGGCCCTGGGCCTGACCACGGCCCAGGTCGCCGCGCTCGACACCACGCAAGTGGCCGCCCTGGAAACCGCCGACCTGGCCGCCCTGGGCACCGCGCAAATCAACGCGCTGGGCACCGCCGGCATCGTGGCCCTGAGCACCGACCAGGTCGCCGCCCTGAGCACGACCCAAGTCAGCCGCCTGACCAACGCCCAGGTCACCGCGATGACCAGCGAGCAGCTCAACGCAATGGAGGCCGCTGACCTGCGCGCCCTGAGCACCGCCCAGCTCAACGCCATCGGCACGGCCAACTTCGAAGGCCTGAGCACCGCCCAGATCGCCAACCTGACCTCGGCCTCGCTGCGCGGCCTGGACAACGCCCACGTCGCGGCGCTGACCACCGAGCAACTGGGCGCCATCAGCACGGCCAACATCCAGACGCTGACCAGCACCCAGATCCAGGCGCTGGGCACCGAACAGATCGCCTCGCTGAGCACCGCCCAGTTCGCCGCGCTGCAAACCGCACAGCTGCGCATGCTGGCCAACGAGGACATGGCCGCGCTGACCACCGAGCAGGTCGAGGCGCTGACCACGCTGCAGATGTCGGCCTTCACCAGCACGCAGCTGGGCCAGCTCAGCTCCGAACAAATCGCTGCGCTGGAGACCGCTGACCTGCGCGCCCTGGCCGCGACGCAGCTGACGGGCCTGACGACCGAGGCCGTTAACAGCCTGAGCACCGAGCAGATCGGCGCCATGACCAACGCCCAGTTGACGGGCCTGACGACCACCCAGGTGGCCGCCCTGTCGACCGAAGCGATCGAGGCCCTGAGCACGGCGCAGATGGCCGCCTTCAGCACGGCCGCGCTGCAGGCCCTGACCACCGACCAGATCGTGGCGATGGAAACCGCCGACCTGCGCGCCCTGACCATGACCCAGTCGGTCGCCTTCTCGGGCAGCCAGATCTCGGCGATGAGCGCCGAGCAGATCGACGCGCTGCTGGCGACCTCGCCCATCGTGCTGGACCTGGACGGCAATGGCGTGAGCACCCTGGCCGCCAGCGCTGGCGTGAACTTCGACCTCAACGCCACGGGCAACGCCCACCAGGTGGGCTGGGCCAGCGCCACGGACGGCCTGCTGGTGCGTGACCGCAACGGCGACGGCATCATCAACGATGGCTCCGAGCTGTACGGCAACGGCACGCGCCTGGCCGATGGCTCTCGCGCTGGCAACGGCTACGAGGCCCTGGCGATGGAAGACGCCAACGGCGACGGTGTGCTCAACCAGGCGGATGCGGCCTTTGCCGACCTGCGCCTGTGGGTGGACGCCAACAGCGACGGCGTGACCGATGCGGGCGAGCTGCACACGTTGGGCGAGTTCGGCATCACGTCGATGAACCTGGCCTACACGCACACCGACACGGTGGACAACGGCAACCTGTTGGCGATGTCGTCGAGCTACACGACCAGCGATGGTCGGTCGCACGACATGGCGGACGTGTGGTTCCGTCGGGACACGGGTGACGAGAACGGCGTGACCGACTTGCAGGCTGCCGATTTGCTGGCGGCGCCGACGGACTCGGTGCTGGCGGCGGTGGGCAGCGGTGGCAGCAGCAGCGCGGGTGGGGCCGAGGCTTCGTCGTCGGGCGGTGCTGCGGTGGCCGATGGCGGTGGCGCGGCCGACCAGGTGATGGTGGACACGGCGGCGATTGCTGCGGTGCAGGGGCTGGCCGATGCGATGCTGGAAGAGCAGCAGCGGCAAGTCTTGATCTGATCGGGCTGCTGGATGGCAGCGAGGGCGGCCCCTTTTGGGGTCGCTTTTTTTTGGGCGCTTTTTTTGGGCGCTTTGTCGGGGCAGCGCGAGGCGGGGGCTGCGGCGCTGTGCGGTCGGGCTTCAGGGTGGTGGTCCCGCTTTCAGCGGGACTCCCCTGCGGTGCTTATATGGACGCCTCCCGTGTGGCAAGGAGTTTTTGAGGTTTGG
>CAYJXE010000038.1:0-34266 GCA_964373965.1 uncultured Aquabacterium sp.
ACCCGCGCGGTGGCTGGCGGCTCGCAAGGCATCATGCAGATCGCCACCAGCCCCCCGCAGAACCAGGCCACCCCACCCAGCAGCCAAGATCAAGACCACCGTCACCATCAGCAATAAGCTGGGCTTGCACGCCCGCGCCTCGGCCAAGCTCACCAAACTGGCCAGCGCCTACCCGTGCAACGTGCACATGAGTCGCAACGACCGCCGCGTCAACGCCAAGAGCATCATGGGCGTGATGATGCTGGCCGCCGGCATCGGCACCTCGGTCGAGGTCGAGTGCGAAGGCGAACGCGAAGAAGAGGCCCTTCAAGCCCTCGTCAACCTGATCAACGACAAGTTCGGCGAAGGCGAGTGACCTCGGGGTTTCACTGACCGGTGATCGGGCGGTAAACCCGTGATTTCGGCCCACGGCGTGACAGATTTTGTCGTCACGCCACCACACTCATGCCCCCGCAGGCGGGCCGTCACGGCACAGTCTGTTGCATCTGGGTCTGCGCTCGTTTCGAATGGCGCCAGTCCTGTTCGGTCGGTGAAACAAACGGCCGTCGTTTCCAGCATTCAAGGAGTCCCCATGGTCCGCTCTACCCGCCAGTCGGTCTGGCTGTCTGCCGTTTCATTCGCTGCCCTGGCCTGTGTGGGCCAACAGGCGGTGGCCGCCGAAAACGGCTTGCAGCGTTATTCGCCCGGCATCGGGGGCAGCGACATGACGGCGCCGCTGACGCCGGGGCTGTATTTCCAGATGCCGCTGGTGCACTACCACGCGCGCAAGCTCAAGGGTGGGGACCATGATCAGGCGACGTCTGCCACGCCGGCGGCCGCTCAGACGGTGCCCGTGCTGGGCCCTGTGCCCGCGATCCCTGGCTTGCGCTCGAAGATCGGCATCAACGCCGACACCTATGCAGCGCTGCCCCGCCTGACCTATCTGAGCACCACGCGTGTGTTCGGTGCCAACCTGGGCTTCACCGTGATGCTGCCCCTGGTCAAGCGCAAGGCCAGCTTCTCGGCCTCGCCCATTTATGACGGCACCGTGTTGGCGAACTTTCCGTACTCCGCGCTGCAATCGAATTACACCGCGACCATCAACGGTCGCGTTTCGGCCAGCCAGGACGGCAACGAAACCGGCCTGGGCGACATGGAACTCTCGCCCGTCTTCCACTGGGAGATCGGTGACAACCAGGCCCTGAACATCGCCCCGACCATCGTGCTGCCCACCGGCAAGTACGACGTCAAGCAGCGCGTGAACCCTGGCTACGGCAAGTTCTACACCTTCCGCCCGTCCATCCAGTACAGCTACATCGGCGATGGTTGGGACTTCGGCGCCCGCACCATCTTCTCGTTCAACACCCGCAACAAGGACAACGGCTACTACTCGGGCAACATGTTCAACGTCGACTGGCAGCTGATGCGCTTTGTCAGCGACGACGTGCGCGTGGGTCTGCAAGGCTACTTCGTGCGCCAGATCAGCAAGGACACCCAGGACCTGAGCAAGTTCTCCGCCCAGGAGATCGCCGACAAGAACCTGCAAAAGGAAATCATCAACGGCAACCGCTCCAGCGTCACGGCCGTGGGCCCTGCCGTGGGTTGGGTTGTCAACGGTGGCGAAGCGCTGGTCGAAGGCAAATTCCTGCAGGAGTTCGGCGCGCGCAACCGCACCGAAGGCTCTGCCTTCTGGTTGTCGATCTCCAAGCCGCTGTGATCGCGGCCTGAGCGCGCCACCTGAGCAGGAGCATTCGTGATGAAGGATCAATCCTTGCGGGCGTTCATCGATGGTTTGCCGACGCCCGACGAGCGGCGTCGCGCCCTGCTGATCGCCGCCGCTGCGTCGGCTCTGCTGCCGTTTGCGGCGCCTGCCCATGCGGCGGTCGAGATCGAAGGCGTTGACCTGCCCGAGACCGTCACGGCCTATGGCAAGAAGCTGATCCTCAACGGGGCGGGGGTGCGCAAGCGCGGCTACTTCAAGGCCGACGTCACGGCCCTGTACCTGCCGGAAAAGCGCACCACTGCCGAGGCCGTCTACAAGCTCGATGGCATCCGCCGCATCCAGCTCAACATCCTGCGCGAGTTCACCTCGTCGACCATCTCGCGCATCTTCCTGTCCGACTTCAAGCAGTCGGCCACCGAAGAAGAGTTCAAGAAGCTGATCGGCCCCATCGGTCAGATCGGCATGGCGTACTCCAACGTCAAGCGCGTGGTCAAGGGCGACGTGGTCAACCTGGACTGGGTGCCGGGCATGGGCTGGATGGCCACGCACAACGGCAAGCAGCTGTCCATCGACGGTGGGCAGTCGCTGGCCATCAACGACGAACTGGCGTTCCAGATCTACCTGCGCATGTACATCGGCCCTGCCGCGCCCGAAGACCTTCGCAACGGCCTGTTGGGGCTCACCAAGCTCAACCGAGTGCCCGACTGAGCCGTTGCTGCACCCGCGCAAGCCCCGCCCGCGAGCGGGGTTTGTTCGTTCTGGCCCGCGTTGCCTCGGCTCAATCGCCCTTGTAATGCGCTTCGAGCATCGGTGGCATGGGCGCGTCGAGCAGACCCGCCATCAGCCGCAGCGCGTCGGCGGTCTCGTGGTTCATCAGGCCTTGTGGGCTGTGGTTCATCGCTTCTTCGACCCAGGCTTTGACCAGCTGTGGGCGGAGCACCCACGACAGCTCCTGCAGACCAGCCAGGGCGTGTGCCAGGGCGTCGGCATCGGTGCCAACGGCGGGGTCCTCGGTTTGACTGGTCCAGTCGGCGTTCAGCCGGCGGTTGACAGCTTCCAGCCAGGCGCGGTTGGCCGAAGGCAAGCCTGACTGGGTTTGCTCCGCGGGGACGAAGCGAGCCAGGTAAGTCGACATCGTGCGCACATGGTGCAGGTCCGAGGGGCTCAATGAGCTCAGGTCCTGCCCCTGGCCCGTGACCGGGCGCATGAAAGCCTGGCCACTGCGCTGGTGCATGCCCATGCGGTGCCTCAGGGCCAGCCACCACAGGCGGTCGCGCGGGCTGACGCGGCCATCGGCGCGCAGCAGGTCGCGCGCCTGCTCGACCAGCGCCCTGCGCTGCGGCAGGGGTGACTGCGCGATGCTGGCGGTCAGGCGTTCGAACTCGGTCACGCGCCGCTTGGGCTGTAGCCTGGCCACGTCCTGGAGGATCTGTTCCGGCTGGTGAACGCCTTCGCCCACTTTGCGCCAGAGTTTGACTTCGCGGGGGTTCTCGAGGTTCATCATCAAGGCCAGCACGATCAAGCGCTCTTCCGTGGGGCCCACGCGGCCTTGCAGCCGTTGCCGGGCCTCGCGGTCGGCTTGTTGGCGCTCCTGCCTGGCCTGTTGTTCCTGGCGCCCCGCCTGGCTGCTGGCTTGGGCGGTGCTGCCGCCAACGGTGCGGTCGGCTCTGGCCTGGCCAGCACCGATTGGCGACGTGGCACCAGCCGCCAGCAGAGCGCCTGGCGAGGTCGCGGCGTGCCGCGGCTCCACCGCATCCAGGCGCAGCAGGGGCGCCGGCAAGGGCGACAACACCGAGCCGCAGATGCGCAGGATGCGCGACTCGATGGGCGGGTGCGAAGCCAGCCAGCTCACGTGCCCGGACTCCTGCAGCAGCAGCGAAGCGATCATGTCTGACGCCGGGTGGCGCATGCGCCCGGCCAGCACCTGCTGGTCGTGCCAGATCTTGCGCAGCACATTGCCCAGGCCGTCGCGCGTGCGGGTGTACTGGATGGCGCAGGCATCGGCCAGGTGCTCGCGCTCGCGCGAAACGGCCGCTTGCAGCACGCGCCCGGCCAGCCAGCCCATCCAGCCGACGATGGCAAACACCACCCCCAGCAGCCAGGCCAGTGGGTTGACCCGACCGTCGTCGTCGCTGGCCATGAGGTTGCGACCGTAACCGTGCACCAGCGACAGCCCCCAGACCAGGGCCAGCAGCCGCATGGTCAGCGGCAGGTCGTCTTTCTCGATGTGACCGAACTCGTGCGCCACCAGGCCTTGCAGCTCGGCGCGGTTGAGCCGCTCCAGCGCGCCGCGTGTGACGCACAGGGCCAGGTCTTGTGCGCCCCAGCCGGCCACGAAGGCATTGATGGCGTCCTCGCGCGGCAGCACGAACACGCGCGGCACGGGCTGCCCGCTGGCGATGGCCATCTCGTCGACCACGTTGAGCAGGCGTCGGTGCAGGCCGTCGCCGTTGTCCTTGACTTCAACGCCGCCCAGCCAGTGCGCCACCCGGATGCCGCCGCCGCTGCGCAGCCGGTCTAGCTCGACCAGCGCGCCACCGATGACGAAGAACATCACCAGCGCCGTGTTGGTCTCGAAAAACAGCGCCGGAAAACCATGCGTGAAGGGCATCAGCAAGCGCCAGCCCAGCGCCAGCACCAGGTTCACGAAACCGGCCAATGACAGCAGCAGCGCGAAAAAGCACAGCAGCAACCAGGCGGTTCGGCGGTGGGATTGAAGCTGGAATTGCCGGAACTGCATGGCGTCAAAAGCGGGACGGGCGCGGGGGCGTCAGCCCAGGCTCAGAACTGCACGCGAACGGGGTCGCGCTCGGCTTGGGACGAGGTCGAGGCCAGCATGGCGCCTGGCACGAAACCAAAGACGCCGGCCACCGCGTTGGTGGGGAACTGCTGCACGGCGTTGTTGTAGTTCAGCGTGACGTCGTTGAAGAACTGCCGCGCGAAGGCGACCTTGTTCTCGGTGTGGCGCAGCTCTTCGTTGAGCTCGTTGAGCTGACCGTCGGCCTTGAGGTCCGGGTAGGCCTCGACCACCGCCTGAAAGCGCGCCAGCGCACCCGCCAGCGACGATTCGGCCATCGACAGGCTTTGCAGGCGCCCGGCGTCGTTGGGCTTGCTGCGCACCAGGTCACAGGCGGCCATGGCTTGCGCGCGCGCTGCCGTGACGCGCTCGAGCGTCTCGCGCTCGTGTTCGAGGTACTTGCGGGCCACCTCGACCAGGTTGGGGATGAGGTCGTGACGGCGCTTGAGTTGCACGTCGATCATGGCGAAGGCGTTGGTGATTTCATTGCGCAGACGGACCAGGCGGTTGAAAGCGCCCACGCCCCACAAAAAGACCAGCACACCGACTGCGATGATCACCAGGCTGCTCAAGTTCACGGTCAGGTTCCTTCCTTGGTTTGTTCTGGATGCAGTGTCTTGTGCCAGGCCAGCCAGCCCGAGCGGCGCAGCTCGCAGGCCGGGCACTGGCCGCAGCCATGCCCCCAGTCGTGCCGCTGGCTGCGATCGCCCAGGTAGCAAGTGTGCGTGTGCTCGACGATGAGCTCGTTGAGCGCATCACCACCGAGTTCGTGGCTCAGCGCCCAGGTCTGCGCCTTGGTCAGCCACATCAGCGGGGTTTCGATCACCATCGGGCCGTCCAGCCCCAGGCTGATGGCCACCTGCAGCGCCTTGAGCGTGTTGTCTCGGCAGTCGGGGTAGCCCGAGAAGTCGGTCTCGCACATGCCGCCGACCAGCACCGTGGCGCCACGGCGGTAGGCCAGGGCGGCTGCAAAGGTCAGGAACAGCAGGTTGCGCCCGGGCACGAAGGTGTTGGGCAGCCCGTTGGCCTGCATCTCGATGGCGCGCGACTCGGTCAACGCGGTGTCGGAGATCTGGCCCAACAGCCCCAGGTCGAGCAGGTGGTCGTCGCCCAGCTTCGCGCCCCAGTCCGGGAAGCGCTGGCGGATTTCCTCGCGCACGCGAAGGCGGCAATCGAGCTCGACCTTGTGGCGCTGGCCGTAGTCGAAGCCGATGGTCTCGACGCGGGCGTAGCGGGCCAGGGCCCAGGCCAGGCAGGCGGTCGAGTCCTGGCCGCCCGAAAACACCACCAGGGCGGTGCGCGGGTCGTGGTGGATGAGGGCGATGTCGGACAGCATGGCGGGAGCATAGACGATCACCGCCGGGCCGACGCTGGGCCAGGCGGTGCCGATGCGCCAGCGTCGGGCAGGGGCGTTCGATCTGGGCGACAATAGAGGGTTTTCCGACTCTGGATCCACTGGCTTCGACAGGCAACCACACCATGGCCGCGTTCAACCAAGAAACCGTCACCCACGTTCACCACTGGAACGACACGCTGTTCAGCTTCAAGACCACGCGCGATCCGGCCCTGCGTTTCGCCAGCGGCCACTTCGTGATGATCGGCCTGGAGGTCAACGGCAAGCCCCTGATGCGCGCCTACTCCATCGCCAGTGCCAACTACGAGGAGCACCTGGAGTTCCTGTCGATCAAGGTGCCGGACGGCCCGCTGACCTCGCGCCTGCAGCACCTGAAGGTCGGCGACAAGATCCTGGTCAGCCGCAAGGCGGTGGGCACGCTGGTGGTCGATGACCTCAAGCCTGCGCCCAACCTCTACCTGTTCGGCACCGGCACCGGCCTGGCGCCCTTCATGAGCATCATCCAGGACCCCTACACCTACGAGAAGTTCGACAAGGTGGTGCTGGTCCACGGCGTGCGCACCGTCTCCGAGCTGGCCTACCACGACTTCATCTCCGAAGAGCTGCCCAACCACGAGCTGCTGGGCGAGCTGGTGCGCGACAAGCTGCTGTACTACCCGCTGGTCACGCGCGAGGAGTTCCGCAACCAGGGCCGCCTGACCGACCTGATCGTCAACGGCAAGATGGCCGCCGACCTCGGCATGCAGCCCATCAACCCGCACACCGATCGCGCCATGATGTGCGGCAGCCCCTCCATGCTGACCGACCTGTGCAAGATCCTTGACGACCGCGGTTTCAAGATCTCGCCGTCGCAAGGCGAGCCCGGCGACTACGTGATCGAGCGCGCCTTCGTCGAGAAGTGATCGCTTGACGTTCAGCGGGGGCCTGCGCCCCTGGCATTAGTGAAAAAGGCAGCCGATCTGGCTGCCTTTTTGTTTGCCTGGGTGCGGTCGGCTGGGGTTGTTTTTTGGGTGGGGATGCGCACAGTTGAGCAACGTTCAGGGGGCAAGGGGTGCCTGCTCAGGCCGCGTCCACCTGCTGCCTGATCACCCGCGGCGCCATGCTGGGCACCGCCCTGGCGATGCGCCCGCGCAAGGCCTTCACGCGCGGGTGGTCCCAGTGCTTGTCGAAGAAGTAGTGCATCACGGTGTTGACCAGCGGTTCGACGAAGGTGACGACACCGGCCACCGTGACGCTGCCCGTCATGGCGTAGGTCACGCTGAAGGCCGTGATCACGTGCATCACGCCGAATGTTGCGGTCTTGGCCATGGTGAGCTCCTTTGCTGGGTGAAACGCCGAGATGTTCTTGAGAATTGTTCTCATTGTTCGGGGTGAGGCGCAAAAGATCCAGGCAATTGCTCAAATTGTTTTGATAGATTTCGTTGATGGGTGGGGCGTGGAGGCCACAACGTGTGGCGTCCCAGGGCAGCCCCCCTCGGCGCACCCGGGGCTTTGTTGAATACTCCACGGATTGCCTGGAGCCCGACCATGACCCTGTCTCGCCCGACCTCTCCCGCCTCTCGCCAGCGTGGCCGCATGGCCTGGATCGCTTCCTGGGCCACGCCCCTGGTGGCCGCTGCGGCCTACCTGCTGTTCTGGCCCATCCCTGTCTCGCCGGTGCCCTGGGAGGCCCCCAAGGACGCGGGCTACACCGGCGCCCACCAGCCCAACGAGCGGCTCAAGGGCCTGCAGCGCATCGCCCTGGGCGAAGGGCAGAGCGGGCCGGAGCACATGGTGGCCCATCAAGGCTGGCTCTACACCGGCCTGAGCAATGGCGAGGTCATCCGCATCGACACCGCCACCACCGGCAAGCGCGAGACGGTGCTCAACACCGGCGGCCGGCCACTGGGCCTGGATGTGGACGAGCAGGGGCGACTGCTGATCGCCGATGCCTACAAGGGCCTGTTGCGTGTGAGCGGCCAGGGCGCTCAAGCGAAGGTCGAGGCCATCCTCACGAAGGTGTCGCACCCCGTGCCCGATGACCCGGTCCGTTATGCCGACGCCGTCAAGGTGGGCCCGGGCGGCACACTGTGGCTGACGGACGCCTCGCGCCGCTTCGGGGCTCAGGAAAGCGGCGGCACCTTCGAAGCCAGCGTGCTCGACATCCTCGAGCACAGCTGCACCGGCCGCCTGATTGCGCAGGACCCGGCCACCCTGCAGGCCCGCGTGGCCCTGACCGGCCTGTGCTTCCCCAACGGCATCGCCTTCTCGGCCGATGGCAAGCAGATGTTCCTGTCCGAGACCGCCACCTACCGCGTGCTCGCAATCGACCTGGCCAAGCTTTCGCTGGTGCGCACTTTTGACGGCCACGTCGGCGTGCCCACCATCCAGCAGGCCATGCAACAAGGCGCCGCCAAGGTGCTGATCGATAACCTGCCCGGCTACCCCGACAACCTGAGCCGGGGCGAGGGTGGGCGCATCTGGGTGGGCCTGACCAAACCGCGCAGCCCGGTCATCGATGCCGCGGCCCCGCACCCCATCATGCGCTCGATCACGCTGCGCCTGCCGCGCGCGCTTTGGCCCGTGCCCAAGGCCTATGGCCACGTGATCGCGTTCGACGACACGGGCCGGATCGTCGCCGACTTGCAGGACGCGACGGGTGCCTACCCCGAGACCACTGCCGTCACCGAGGCCGATGGCAAGTGGTTCGTGCAGAGCCTGCACGCGCACGAGATCGGGTGGATGCCGGCTCAGCCTGGGCCAGCCACTCAGCCCTGAAGCAGCCGCCAGGCGTCCCAGCCGGTCTTGCCGACCAGTGCGGCGACCACGATCAAAAAGACGATGCGCACGAAGCCCGCGCCGTGGCGCAGCGCCAGCTTCGTGCCCACGCTGCTGCCCAGCACATTGGCCACGGCCATGGGCAAAGCCAGCGCCCACACCACGTGCCCGGCCGGGATGAACCATGCCAGTGCCGCCACGTTGGTGGCGAAGTTCAGGCGCTTGGCCGCCGCGCTGGCGTGAAGGAAGTCCCAGCCCAGGCAGCGCACCAGCGCGAACACGAAGAAGCTGCCCGTGCCCGGGCCGAACACGCCATCGTAAAAGCCGATGAGGCCGCCCAAGCCGGTGGCCGTGAGCGCTTCGGCTCGGGGTGAGAGGTGCGGCGCATGCGTGTGCCCCAGATCCTTGCGCCACAGGGTGTAGACCCACACGGCGGTGAGCACCACGGGCAGGGCCAGCCTGAAGCGCTCAGCCGGCACGCGCGTGGCCAGCCAGGCCCCGATGAGGCCGCCCAGCATGGCAGCCACGATGGCGCCCAGCAGCCGCTTCGACGGCAGCTTGACTCGCTTGGCGAACTGCCAGGCCGACCAGCCCGTGCCCCAGATGGACGCGGCCTTGTTCGTGCCCAGCAGCGTGGCGGGCACGGCTTGCGGGAACAGCGCGAACAGCGAGGGCACGATGATCAGCCCGCCGCCACCCACGATGGCGTCGACCAGCCCGGCACCGGCTGATGCCAGCAGCATCAGGCCGAGGTTCGTGGCATCCAGTTCAAGCATGTGGGCGTGCGTGCAAGAAAAAGCCCGGCGTCAGGCCGGGCTGTGATGGGCGGGTCACGCCTGCGTTCAGGTGCGGATCTCGCCTTGGCCCAGCACCACGAACTTCATCGAGGTCAGGCCTTCGAGGCCCACCGGGCCTCGCGCATGGAACTTGTCCGTGCTGATGCCGATCTCGGCACCCAGGCCGTACTCGAAACCGTCGGCAAAGCGCGTCGAGGCGTTGATCATCACGCTGGCCGAATCGACCTCGCGGATGAAACGCATGCTGTTGGGCTGATGCGTGGTCAGGATCGCATCGGTGTGGTGCGAGCCGTACATGTTGATGTGGGCGATGGCCTCGTCCAGCGAGTCGACCACCTTCACCGCGATGACGGGCGCCAGGTACTCCTCGTACCAATCCTGCTCGGTCGCGTCGACCACCTTGGCGCCGGGCACATCGGCCAGGATGGCCTTGGCGCGGGCGTCGGCGCGCATTTCCACGCCCTTGTCGGCAAACACCTTGCCGATCAGGGGCAGGAAGGCGGCGGCCTGCGCCGCGTGCACCAGCAGCGATTCGGTGGCGTTGCAGGGGCTGTACTTCTGGGTCTTGGCGTTGTCCGTGACCTTCACGGCCAGGGCCAGGTCCACCACCTCGTCGATGTAGGTGTGGCAGTTGCCATCCAGGTGCTTGATCACGGGCACCTTGGCCTCGGCGCTGATGCGCTCGATCAGGCCCTTGCCCCCGCGCGGGATGATCACGTCCACGAACTGCGGCATGGCGATGAGTTGGCCCACGGCGGCGCGGTCGGTGGTCTGCACCAGTTGCACGGCGTTGGTGGGCAGGCCCGATTCGGCCAGCGCAGCCTGCACCAGCTTCCACAGCGCCAGGTTGGAGTGGATGGCCTCGGAGCCACCGCGCAGCACGCAGGCGTTGCCGCTCTTGATGGCCAGTGAAGCGGCCTCGATGGTCACGTTCGGGCGAGACTCGTAGATCATGCCGAACACGCCGATGGGCACGCGCATCTGGCCCACGCTGATGCCGGTGGGGCGGCGGCGCACGTTGGTGATCTCGCCGACCGGGTCGGGCAGGGCGGCGACTTGCTCGCAGCTCTCGGCCATGGTCTCGATGACCTTGTCGGTCAGGCGCAGGCGGTCGACCATGGGCTCGGCCAGGCCGTTCTTCTCGGCGTTGGCGATGTCGGAGGCGTTGCGGGCTTTGAGCTCGCCGGCGTGCGCACGGATCTGGCGCGCCAAGGCCAGCAGGGCGGCGTTCTTGCCCCCGGTGCTGGCGGCGGCCATCAGCGTTGCGGCGACGCGGGCGGCCTGGCCGACGGCGTTCATGTAGTCGGGCACGCCCTGGCCTTCGGACCAGGTGACGGCGGTGGCGACGGATGTGGACGAGGCGTTGGCAGCGGTGTTCATGCCGAGATTGTCTCAAACCTGCCGGCAGCCTGCACCCGCTATGCTGCGGGGGCTCCCTGCAGTCGCCCTGATCCCCGAGCCCGGGCTGTTTTGCGGGCGTGTCGCTCCCTCATGTCCAAACATCACCAGATCATCCACATCCACCCCCAGGCGCCGCACAAGCCGCCTGAGGGCGAGCCCTGCAATGGCTGCGGGGTGTGCTGCCTGGCCGAGCCCTGCCCGGTCGGCATGCTGGTGAGTCGAAAGCGGCGTGGGGCCTGTGATTTGCTGCGCTGGTCCGATGCGCAGGGGCGCTATGTGTGCGGCCTGCTGGCCAATGGCGTGGTGAACGGTGCCGCTGGGCGGACCGCCCCACTTCGGCACCGGTTGTGGCAAAGGTTGTGGCGCCGACTTTGGCAGACCTGGGCGCGCCGGCTGATCTCGGCGGGCAGTGGCTGCGACGCGAGCATCGATGTGAGCTCGGCGGGCGACGACCCAGCGAACGCCGCAGCCAAGGTGGGCGAGTCGCGCCAGAAATGAGCCTGTGCAGCCCGGCTACTTCGTGCGCTGCCCCCGGTCCCTCCTGCCTACGATGCCTTCATCGACCCTTGACAGGCCCGCATCACCACAGGAGACAAGCCATGCGCCAGAAACTGCTGCAACACCTGCTGTTCGCCGCCATCGCAGCATGGGGCCTGTACCTGACCCAGGGTGTGATGGGCGATCTCCCGTTGCGCGCGCAGGCCGAACCAGTGAGCACGGCCATGCTGGCCTTGCGCTGAAGCCCTCCGCGCGCCTGCCTGCGCAGGTCAGCGCCAGCCGAACATGAAGCTGCGCGCAAGCAGCCGCTTGATGGGCGGCAACTGCTGCACCGCGCCCAACCCCAGCCCCCGCACCGTCGCCAGGATGGGCGCCGGCCAGGTGAAGCTGCGCGCCAGGAAGTCGGTCGCGCCCACGAGAGCCAGCCGGTCGGGCTGACGCCGACGCTCGAACTGCCGCAACGCGCTGCGCACCTTCATCTCTCGCGTGCCGGCGTCGTCGCCGTGGGCCCAGCCTTGGGTTTTCAGGGCAGCCAGCAGTTCGTGCACGTCGCGCATGGCCAGGTTGAATCCCTGGCCGGCCACCGGGTGCAGCGTCTGCGCCGCGTTGCCGATGCGCACCACCGCTTCGTCGCTGACCAGCCGCGTGTGAGCGTTGAGCCCAAGCGGGAAGGCCTTGAGCGGCGACACCTCCAGGATGCGGCCCACGCGGTCGGGGAACAGGCTGTTGAGCACCGTCAACCGCTGGTTCTCGTCGAGGCCGGCCACCGGGTCGTCCGAGCGCTGCACGCACCACACCAGGGCCGCACGCCTGCCGCTTTCGCCGCCGGCACGCACAGGACCGGGCGGCAGAGGCAGCAGAGCGGCCGGCCCCGAGGGGGTGAAACGCTCGTAGGCAGCACCATCGTGCGCGGACGATTCCAGCCGCACCTGGCCGACCCAGGCGGTCTGCTCGTAGTCTCGGCTCACGCCCTGCGGCCATTGCAACTTGGGCTGGTCGGCGAAGACGCCGCCCTCGGCCACCACCACGAGGTCGAAGGTCTCGGCGATGTCGGCGTCGACTTCGATGCCTTGACCCAAGGCGTTGTCCACGCGCTTGAGGCCACGCACGGGCGTGCCAAAGCGCATGGCCAGGCGGTGCTCGTCTTGCTCAACGGCTTGCAGCCATGCGGCCTGAAGCGGCGCCACCAAGGTGCCGTAGCTGACCACGGCGCCGAGCTGTGGCACACCTTGCTCGCGCGCGGTGATGCTGACTTCGGGTTGCCCGTTGCCCGGCCACAGCACCGTGGGTTGTTGCTGCGAGACGTGCACCTCCAGGATGGGGGCATGTTGACCGGTGCGCGAGATGGCGTCCCAAACACCGATGCGTCCGAGTTCCTGCACGGTGCCCAAAGACAAGGCCAGGGTGCGGGCGTCTTTGGCGATGTCGAGGTCGGCGGGGCGGGCGTCGAACACGGTGATGCTGGCCTCAGGCAGCGCTCGCGCAGCCTGCAGGGCCAGGCTCAGACCGGCAGGTCCTGCGCCAACGATGGCGATGCTGAGCGTGGGGGCGGTGGAGGTGGGCTGATCCATGGTGCGGCGGGTGAGGTGGTGCGCGCTGAGCCGTGATTGTGCGGCGAATCCGAAAAGGGCTTCCTATAATCGCCCGCGTCGGGCTGCAATTCGGCCCCCCATGCGCTGCTTCAGTGCACGCTCAACAGCCCCCCTCGCCGCGTGACCTCCTCTTCATCCCCCGCCAGCTACCGAGCCCTTGCCGCCGCCGACATGGCTGAGGTCGACCAGGTCATCCATCGTCGGCTGTCTTCGCAGGTCGCGCTGGTCAACCAGATCTCGCACTACATCGTCAGCGCGGGCGGCAAGCGCGTGCGCCCCATGCTGCTGCTGCTGATCTCCGGCGCCCTGGGCAACCGCTCCAGCGAGCGCCACGAGCTGGCCGCCGTCGTCGAGTTCATCCACACCGCCACGCTGTTGCACGACGACGTGGTCGACGAGTCCGACCTGCGGCGCGGTCGCAAAACTGCCAACGCCATGTTCGGCAACGCCGCCAGCGTGCTCGTGGGCGACTTCCTGTACTCGCGCGCCTTCCAGATGATGGTCTCGACCAACCGCCTGCGCGTGATGGAGGTGCTGGCCGACGCGACCAACGTCATCGCCGAGGGCGAGGTGCTGCAGCTGATGAACATGCACGACCCCGACATCTCGGTGGACGACTACCTGCGTGTCATCGAATACAAGACAGCCAAGCTGTTCGAGGCCTCGGCTCGCCTGGGTGCGCTGATCAGCGACGCCTCGCCCGAGGTCGAAGCGGCCTGTGCCGAATATGGCCGCACCCTGGGCACGGCCTTCCAGCTCATCGACGACCTGCTCGACTACGAAGGCAGCACGGCCGAGCTGGGCAAGAACATCGGCGACGACCTGCGCGAAGGCAAACCCACGTTGCCGCTGCTGGTGGCGATGCAGCGCGGCACGCCCGAAGAGGCCGCGCTCATCCGCCAGGCCATCGAGCAGGGCGAAGTCGAGCGCATGGCGCAGATCGTCGAGATCGTCAAACGCACTGGCGCGCTGGACGCGACGCGTGAAGCCGCGCAGCAGCAGGCCGAGCGCGCCAAGCGCTGCCTGGAGCTGCTGCCCGCCAATGAGTGGCGAGAATCTCTGCTAGAATTATCGTTTGACTCGATTCACAGGTCGTCTTGACGACGGTGAGTGTCGTTGTCGAGATCGGGGTGTAGCTTAGCCTGGTAGAGCGCTACGTTCGGGACGTAGAGGCCGGAGGTTCGAATCCTCTCACCCCGACCAGGAATCACCCAAACGCCGCAGCTTGTCTGCGGCGTTTTGTTTTGTGCAGCCGGATTTCGCTGGATCTCATCAGACCATTCGGCTTGACAGCCGGCGTGCCATCGCCGCCTTCGGCACCCCAAGTGTGCTTGGGGCCCCGCAGGTGGCGCTCAGCCGCCGTTGCGCAACTCCTGCAGCAGCCGGTCGACTTCCAGGCAGGCGCGTTCACGGTGGCGCTCGACCGCCTGACGGACGGTGTCAGGTGCGGCCCTGTCAACGTGAGCGTGCCGGGCGCGGCTGATGGCCCGCAAGGTGGGTTGCAGGGACTGCAGTGCGTCGATTTCGGTCAACGCCTCCTGGCGGGCCTGCATCAGATCCAGGGCCGCTCGGCGGGCGTCGGCGCTGAGTTCTTGCGGTGCGATCGCCTGGTCGGTGGGGCGGCCCAGGTGATTGCTCATGGTGAGCTGACTTGATTGCGGGTCGGCGCGCCAGCCGGTCAAGACGCGCGGCGTGGCTTGAGGATCCGGGCTGACCTCGACGCTGCCATCGGCGCGGTGCTGCCAGGACAGCCCGCGGGCCAGCGCTTGCGACCGGGTGACCTGGCCTTCGTTGGCCGAGGCATTGAGGTGCGCGGTGTCGAAGCTCAGCCGAGGCAGCGCAGCCAGCGGGGCGAGCAGCAACTCGCTCAGTTGGACTCGGCGCAGCCTGTCGTTGTCCCTTGGCTCGAATTCGGTGTCGTCGGGCATGGAGCCATCCGGCGGCAGGGCCTCGGCGATGAACTGCAGCACATCGGTGACCCCGCAATACGTGGCGGCGCGCAGGCGCACAGCCAAGCTCTCGCCGGGCCGCTCGGGCAAGGCCAGGTGGAACGGGTGTTGCCCCAAGTCGAGCGTCAGGTCAGGCGGCCCGGGGGGCAGCAACTGTCCGAACTCGATGGTGCGGTCGATGTAGATGTCCATGTGGCAGCGCACTCCCAAAACTCCCGTCTGTGCGGGATGCCATGTGAGTGTGCCACGGGTGCCCTGCCCGTGGCTTGCGCATCATGGGATCACCCGGCCAGGGGGGTGAGGTCGTCGTCGATGAGGTCTTCGCGGGGCGCCTGGCGGCTGCGCTGGCGCGACGAACGTGGCGACTCCGCCGGCGCCTGACGCATCAGCATGGGGCGCACCCAACGCAGCGACACCGCGATGCCGAAGGCCAGCCCCAGGGCGTAGAGCAGCAAAAAACCGGGCGCGCCCAGGATCGGTGCCCAGGCCTTGGCCACGCCCAGGAACATGGCGTAGCCCCAGGACGTGGCGCTGACGGCACCCAGGATGGCGGCGACCTTGACTTGCTGCTCAGTGGGGCGTTTGCGTCCACCCAGTGCCGTGAGGGTGTAGCGGTGCAGCAGGAAGCCGTTGGCGGTGAGGATGAGCACCACCGTGAGCTTGGCCTGCAGTTTCGGCGCTTTGGCCAGGGTGAGCGCCACCGTGGACATGTCCAGCGAAATGATGCTCAAGCCGGTGACCCACAGCGCCACAAGCGACCAGGTGACCGCTCGGCTGGCCTTGACCATCAGGTCCCGGTTGACGGGGCGATGCCTGAGGATGGCGTAGTCGCCGAAGGCAATCGAGATGCCGGCAGCGATCATCGCAGCCAGGTGCATGAAGATCAGCAGCGAGCGAACGAGCTCGTAGGCGTGTGGCTGGGTCATGGGTCCTCCATGTGACGAACATCAGCTGGGCTGTGCGCGCCCTTTGCTGCTTTCCGTTTTACCCAAGCTTTGTGCCAACTTTCACGAAACGCGACACATTTCTTCACCCAATGTGTTTCGAGCTGTGAGAAACGTCTGAAAAACCCATGCGGGTTTTCGTGCAAAGGAAAAGCTCGACCTTCTGGGGTCAGGTTTTCGACCGATGTCGTTGCGCCGGAGGCACATCGCCGCGGGCATGTTGCCTGGCCGCACGTCAAGCGGCCCCCGCAGGTGGCCGCGAGTTCACGGGTTGCCCGCACGGATGCGGAAAAGAAAAAGCCCTAAGTGTTTGATTACTTAGGGCTTTTTGAGCGTTTCTGACGTGTTGTGAAACGCTGTATTGGTGGAGCCGGGGGGAATTGAACCCCCGTCCGTCAGCCATCAACGAGCAGATCTACATGTTTAGCTGTCTGATTTGGATCTCGCCAACCTGATCGCGCAGCAGCACGCTACCAGGTCAGCCAGTCACTTGATCTCGACTTCACTTGAGTGACCCAGGTGAAGCCCAGCCCATGAAAATGACCTCTCAGTCCTTGCCTTGCGGCTCAGACCCAGCCCATGGGCCGACTGTTGAGAGGCTCACCGGTATTAAGCGGCGAGTGCGAACTTTTGATCGTTTGCAGTTGGTTTTTTTCCAGTGGATTTACGAGCGAACTGGTGCTCGACATGCCCTGTCCCGAATCCGCACCAACGTCGAAACCAGGTCGGCCCCAGGAAATGGGTGTCCCATTGTAGGCGCTTCCTTCCGCCACTGCCTGGGACATGGTCTGCAATTCGGGGCGGTCCGGCTGATTTCAAGCCCTGAATCGTCCTGGCTTCAGCTTCCGGGCTCCGCCACCAGGCTGGCGCAGAAACCGTCCAGGCTGTCCTGCTCTTCGCCGGACAGGTCACCTGCGGCCAGCCGGGCCATGCGCTCGATGGTGGCCAGGCGGTGGCCCAGGGCGTCGAGCACCGCTTCGGCTTCGGCGATCTGGTCGATGCCGATCGCGTTGGGGCTCCACAGTCCGCTTTCGTTCCAGCCCTGGCGCAACTTGTGCAGCAGGTGGCGGCACAGGTCGGCCGAGCGCGTCAGGTTGGGGCCGGGGTTGTCGGGCAGCATGAGTTCGAGGCGGTTCATCGCGCCTTGCAGGGCGAAGTCCAGGTTGGCGAGCTCGTGCAGCAGGTCTTCGCCCGAGCGGCGCGGCCGCAAGGGGGCCACCACGCGGGCGGCAGCCGCCAGCGGGCCACTCAGGTGCTCGTCGAATTCGCCGGGCACCACCCGCAGTGCGACGCTGGCGTGGTGCAAGGTGGCGTCGGGCAGGCGCAGGGCCGAGAGGGCTTCTTCCGTGGCTGACAGCAGTTTGCCGAGCGCCGACATGCGATCGCCTGTGAGCAGGTGCGGGTAGCCGGAGCCGTCGAGTCGCTCGTGGTGTTCGGCCACCGCTCGCACGATGTCGCGCGGGTAGTCGGTGAGCTGACCGAGCAGCAACTGGCCCACGTGGGGGTGCACCACGAGCTGGCGGTAGGTGTCGACATCCAGGGTGGCGCCAGCGTCGGCTTCGCCGTACTCGGGTGAGATGTACATCTCGCCAACGTCGTGCAGCAGGCCGGCGGTCATGGCCTGGCCGATGAGGCGCTCGTCTCCGCCCCGAGCGTGCATGAGCGCGCCGGCCACGGCCATGGCGTCGAGCGCGTGCGCAAAGGCAGTGGGGCGGGCGGTTTCGACGGCGCTCAGCAGCAGTTGCACCACGGAGTGCAGGCGCAAGCTGCTGACACCTTGCATCAAGGCGTCTGCATGCGGTCGCACCAGGGGACTGAGCATGCCCTCGGTGTCGATCAGGCGGGACAGGGCGCGCTTGAGGCTGCCGGGCGTGACCCCGTCCTCGGCCATCAGGCAGGTCTCCAGCGGTTTGCGCAGCGAGCGGTCCATCAGCTTGCGCTGCAGGTCCGCCGTGACGGGCTGGTTGCGCGCCCACAGCTTCATGCCGTTGATGTCGAAGATGTCGCTCGAGGCGATGATCGACCGGGTTTCGCTGGCTTCCAGGATGGTGGCCAGGGCGTGGGGGTTGGCGACCTGGAAGTCGCTGGGTACGGCGTGCACGGCGTTGGGGCTCATGACCACTCCTCGCCCCACGGTGAGGTGCAGGGCTGACCCATTATGGGACGGCAGCAGGCGCGTGACACACGTGAAAACGCCAGCCCGGTGCCTGCTGGCACCTTGGGGCTGGCGTCTGTGACGGATCTCACGATCCGCCAGGGGTCAGCTGCGGTAGTCGGCGTTGATGCTGACGTAGTCGTGCGAGAGGTCGCAGGTCCAGACGGTGGTCGAGGCCTGGCCGCGGCCCAGGTTCACGCGGATGGTGATCTCGGACTGCTTCATGATCCGCTGGCCGTCTTCCTCGCGGTAAGCGGGGTTGCGGCCGCCTTTGGTGACCACGTGCACCTCGTCGAGGTGCATCTCGATGAGGTTCTGGTCGAGGTCGTCGATGCCGGCGTAGCCCACGGCGGCCAGGATGCGGCCGAGGTTGGGGTCGGAGGCGAAGAAGGCGGTCTTGACCAGGGGCGAGTGGGCGATGGCGTAGGCAGCCAGGGCGCATTCGGCTTCGTTGCGGCCGCCTTCGATGGTCACGCTGATGAACTTGGTGGCGCCTTCGCCGTCGCGCACGATGGCCTGGGCCAGCTTTTGCGAAACCTCGATGAGGGCGGCGCGCAGGGCCTGGCCGTCGGCGCTGGCCAGGTCGGTGATCTCGGCGTGAGCGGCCTTGCGGGTGGCGATCAGCACGAAGCTGTCGTTGGTCGAGGTGTCGCCGTCGATGGTGATGCGGTTGAACGAGGCGTTGGCCGCGTCGGTCACCAGGCCTTGCAGCAGGGCCGGGGCAACGTTGGCGTCGGTGGCCAGGTAGCCCAACATGGTGGCCATGTTGGGCTTGATCATGCCGGCGCCTTTGCTGATGCCGGTGATGGTGACCGTTTGGCCGCCCAGGGTGATCTGCTTGGAGAAGGCCTTGGGCAGGGTGTCCGTGGTCATGATGCCTTCGGCGGCCACGGCCCAGTTGTCGGCCTTGGCATCGGCGATGGCTGCGGGCAGGCCGGCTTCGATGCGGTCGACCGGCAGCGTCTCCATGATCACGCCAGTGGAGAAGGGCAGCACCTGGCGCGGCGAGAGCTGCAGCAAGCGAGCCAGCGCGACGCAGGTGGCGCGGGCGCGCACCATGCCGTCTTCGCCGGTGCCGGCGTTGGCGTTGCCGGTGTTGATGACCAGGGCGCGGATGTCGCTGCTGTCTTGCAGGTGTTCGCGGCAGATTTGCACGGGCGCGGCGCAGTAGCGGTTCTTGGTGAACACGCCCGCCACGGCGCTGCCTTCGTCGAGCAGGATGACCGACAGGTCGCGTCGGTTGGCCTTGCGCACGCCAGCCATGGTGATGCCCAGCTTCACGCCGGGAACGGGGTGCAGGTCGGAAGGGTTCGGGGCGGACAGGTTGACGGGCATGGTGTGAGGCGCGTGGCGTGGCGCTTGTCGTGGGCGCCTGGGTGGCATGTGGGGCGGATGGGCCCGCCCCGGCGGGGAGCCCGATTGTGCAGCATCGTTGCGGAGGCGACTGGGCGCAAGGCCCCGCCTCACATCGCCTTGAACCGGTGGGCGTACATGCGGCTGACTTCGAGGGTTTCGGCGCGCCCGCGGATGTGGATGCGCAACTTGCCGCCGTCGCGGATGACACGGTCGATGGCGGTGACGTTGACCACGGCGCTGCGGTGCACCTGCCAGAAGCGGTTGGCGTCGAGCCGGGGCAGGAGTTCGCGCAGGGGCGTGCGGATGAGCAGTTCGCTGCTGCCGGCGCGGTCGGTGACCAGGCGCACGTATTTGTCTGCGGCCTCGAAGCAGAGGATGTCTTCGACCGGCACCATGACCAGCGTCTGCCCGGCTGCGACCTGGATGATGGTCAGGGGCTCGGGCCTGTGCAGCGGGGGGCGGCCCATGGCGCCGTCGGCATCCTCGGTCAGGTCGGGCAAATCGGGGTGGGCAGTGGAAACGGGCGACTGCGTTTCGGCTTCGCTGCCACCTTGCTGGCGCCAGCTCAACTGGGCCTGCAGGCGGGTGACGGTGGTGCCCAGGCGGGCCGTTTGAACGGGCTTGAGCACGTAATCGACCGCGGCGTGCTCGAAGGCGGCCAGGGCGTAGTGGTCGTAAGCGGTGACGAAGACGATGAGCGGCAGTGGGCGGTCATCGGGCCAGCGTTCCAGGATGACGTCGGCGGCGTCCAGCCCGGTCACGTCGGGCATCTGGATGTCGAGGAACAGGATGTCGGGCAGGCCTTCCAGCGCGGCGTCGATGGCGGCCTGGCCATCGGGGGCGGCGGGCAGCAGCTGCAACTCGGGCCACAGGCGTTGCAGCTTGCGGGCGAGCGCCTCGGCCAGCAGGGGTTCGTCTTCGGCGATGAGGGCCAGGGCGTTCATGGCGGTGGTGGGGCGTGTGGGCTCAGGGCAGGAAGCGAGAGGGGCCGAATGGTGAGGGCTCTGCCGCAGGCACGGGGGCCGGGGCATCGGTTTGCAGCGGCATGCGCACGGTCACGCGGGTGCCTTCGCCACCTGGGCCGGGCACCATCTCCAGGCTGATGTCCTGGCCGTAGGCCGAACGAAGGCGCTCGCGCACGCTTTGCAGACCGAAGCCTGGGCCGCTGCTGGTGGCGTCCTCTTCGGACAGGGTGCGGCCGGTGTTGACCACATCGAGCAGCAGGTGTTGCCCCTGCTGGCGAGCGCGAACGGTGAGCTGGCCTTTTCCCCGGCTGGATTCGAGCCCGTGCTTGATGGCGTTCTCGACCAGGGGCTGCAGCAGCAAGGTGGGCACATGGATGCCGGCGAACTGGGGCGGCAGGTCCACTTCGATCTGCAGGCGTGGACCCATGCGGATCTGCATCAGCGCGAGGTAGTCCTGCAGGCGGGCGAATTCGTCGCGCAGGGGGTGGCTCAGCGCACGGCTGCCTTGCAGCGTGGCCCGCAGGAAGGTGATGAGGTGCTCGAGCATGGCCTGGGCACGTGGCGGGTCGGCGTCGATCAGCGCGTGCAGGTTGGCCAGGGTGTTGAACATCATGTGCGGGTCGAGCTGGGCCCGCAGCAGTTGCAGCTGGCTCTCGACGGCCTGACGTTGTGCTGCCTCGGTGCGCACCTCGTTGGCGGCCAGTCGCACGCGCATGTAGTCCAGCGTGAAGGTCAGCAGCGCGATGCTGCAGGTCATGACCATGGCCACGCCGAAGGGCAGGGTGTCGCCGATGTGGGCGCTGCCCGGCCAGGGCAGGCTCAGCACCGCGCGGGCCAGGAACACGCCAAAGCCCGCCGCGATCGGCATGCACACCACCGCGCAAAGCAGGTGGGTTCGCCAGCGCACCAGGCCGTACACGCCGCTGTGCAGGTAGCGGTGGCGCAGCTCGGGCTGCTGGCGCCAGACGTAGCGGGCTTCGGCGAGGAAGACGATGCCGGTCAGCGTCCAGGCCCAGTAGCCCAGGCTGATGGCGTAAGCCAGGAAGACGATGAGCGAGTGGCCTTCGTGCGGGCCTGGGGCGGCCACTTCCAGCGCCCACATGAACAGGGCAATCGCCACGCTCCAGGCCAGGTTGAACCAGCCTGTGCGCGGGATGGACCCGAGCGTGGTCGGGTCGCTGGATGGGGCCTGGGTGGACATCCCCCGATTGTGTCAGCCGCGTGCGCTCAATGCAGCGTCGGCATGATCCAGCCCTTGAGCCAGCCCTGCAGCTCGGGGAACTCTCTGATGGCGAGTGGCCCGAAGGACACGAGGATCAGGCCCACCGTCATGACGGCGCAGGGCAGGATCCAGCGTTCGTAGCGGCGGTAGAAGGAGCGCTGGTGGGCGGCTTCTTCGTCGGAGGCTTCGATCAGGGCGTCACCCACGGCTTGTCGGGCCAGCAGTTGGTTCAGCGCCACCGGCGGCATCAGGTAGCCCAGCTCGAAGGCCACCAGCACCATCATCCAGAAGTGCACCGGGTCGATGCCGCTCTTGTAGGCCAGCGGGGCCAGCGTGCCCGAGACCAGGAAGATGGCGCCCAGGGGCTCCATGAACATGCCCAGCACGACCAGGGCGGTGGCCATGAAGGCCATGGCCGTCCAGGCGCTGTCGAACACGTCGGGCGCGTAGTGGATGATGCCCGAGCGCTCGATCACACCACCCGCGGCTTGCGACAGCAGGATCAGGAAGAGGTAGCCACCCAGGTGCTCGACCGTCTCCATGGTGGAGACGCGGATCGACGACTCGATGCCCTTTTCGCGGTGCATGGCGAAGGCCAGCTGGGTCGATTGCGGGCCGAAGCCGCGGGCCTGCAGCAGTTTGTCGAACACGACGATGAGGATCATCATCACCGGCATGATGATCGGCGCTGTGATCTCGTTGAGCGGCGAGTTCAGCACCGTGGCGTAGAAAGCGCTGACCGCGGCCACGACGGCCACGTAGGGCAGCAGCGTCGGGATCTGGCGCAAGGTGGCGGGCAGCGCCTGGCTCACCGGTGCGATGTCGATGGTGTGCTTTTCACGGCGCAGTTGCGAGGCGATGAAGAACAGCGCGGACGTCAGGAAGAAGACGTACAGGCCCCAGTGGAAGAGCTCGTCGCTGGTGACTTCCTTGTTGACGGCCACGATGGCGATGACCAGCAGGCTGGGGCTGAGCACCACGCCCAGCGAGCCCGACATGGCGGTGGCGCCCAGCGCGTACTGGCTGCTGCCGCCGACGGCTCGGATCTCGTGATAGATGATGGCGCCAGCGGCCATCACGAAAGCGCCCGAGCCACCGGTGTAAGCAGTCGGGATGGCGGCGGCCAGCAGCACGAAGAAGGTCAGCGCTTCGGGCGAGAGCTTCCAGGGCCGCAGCAGGTTCATGAACACATCGACCATGCGGCTTTGCTTGAACAGCATGCCGCACCAGATGAAGAGCGCGAGCTGCAGCGGCAGGTTCGGGAACTCCATCAGGGCGTTGGTGTAGATGGCCAGGCCCGAGGGGTGGTTGGCGCCGAAGAAGTAGTTGGCCGAGCTCAGCGTCATCAGGCCGGCGAGCGGCACGCACTTGAGCGCGTTCAGCCAGCTGCCCTCGCCGATGTGGTGGGCGTCGTTCGGGCGGTGCGGGCGCACGGTCTGCCAGGCGCTCACGAGCATCAGCGAGCCGAACAGCGCCATCCAGGCGAAGTGGATGTGCGGGTCTTCGACCTCCACGCCCGAGGCCACGGAGATCTGGTAGTAGCGGATGGCCGACCACATCGACACCGACGACGCCGCCAGCATCGTCCAGGCCTGGATCTTGAAGTCCCGGGGGAATCGGGGCGCGATCAGGCTGATGTGGTGGTAGCCCAGGGTGGTGGCCACGATGGTCACGCCCATGAGCAGCAGCAGGATCAGCGGGCGGTTTTCGGTGCCGAACTGGAACAGGCCGAAGAAGCTGGTCTCCAGGGTCCGGTAGGCGATGACGGTCGGCGTCAGGTGCGTGATCGCCTTCTGGTACAGCTCGTGGCGGGCCTGGCATTGCTGCAGCGACACGAGCACGGCCTCACGGCGAGCCACCGGGTCGATGGCGGAGGCCTCGAACAGGTCGTCGAGCGCGTCGCCCGTGCTGCGCTGGTCAGCGGCGATCTGGCGGGCGACCTCGGCATCGACGTTCAGGCTGGGGTTGCAGGCGGGTTTTTCAGGGTCGGCACGCAGCATGAAGTACTGCACCCCGTTGTCCTTGTCGCCGAACATGGACTCGCCCATGCGCAACAGCTGCCCGTGCAGCATTTCGCCGGTGCCGATGACCAGCACGAGCAGCAGCAAGGTGATGGTGGGCAAGCCGACCAGCCATTCGCTCGGCTTGCGGCCGAACAGGCTGAACCTGGGTGGGGCGTGCAGGGTGGTTTCTGCTGACATGGTTTGTCTCCTGGTACCAGCGCAGGCCTCTGGCGGGCCATGTCGCTTTTTGTGTGAGTTTGCAGCGCGACTCTAGGCAGAACGTCAAGCCCGAAACATTAGGGAAAGATGGATGGCGGTGTGAGCGGCGCCAAACGTCGTCTGGGCGGCGTGAATGGCGAGGGCGCGCTCGTGGCGCTCCCGGCGATCGGGTCGGATCAGGCTGCGCGTGCGGCACGCAAGCCGCTGAACCTGGCTCCGCGAACCGGCGAGGCGGCAAGAAAAAGGGCTCCCCGCAGGGAGCCCTTGTTGCATCGTGAAAGCGCCGGCGCGGGCGCCTGATGCTTGCGATCAGGCCAGTTTGCCGTGGCAGTTCTTGTACTTCTGGCCGCTGCCGCAGGGGCAGGGGTCGTTGCGGCCCACGCGCGGCACGTCCTGCTTCGCGGTGGCCGGATCGGTCTCGGTGACCACCGAGCCGTCTTCTGCCGGGTGCGTGTAGGTGACGTTGCTCAGGCGCTCGCCCTGGTCTTCGATGGCCTGGGCGGCTTGCGCAGCCTCTTCCTGGCTCTGGATGCGCACGGTCAGCAGCTTGCGGGTGACGTCCATCTTGACCACGTCGAGCAGTTGGCCGAAGAGCTCGAAAGCTTCGCGCTTGTACTCCTGCTTGGGGTTCTTCTGGGCGTAGCCGCGCAGGTGGATGCCCTGGCGCAGGTAGTCGAGCGCGGCGAGGTGCTCACGCCAGTGCAGGTCGATGGACTGCAGCAGCACCATGCGTTCGAACGGCGCGAACTGCTCGCGCGTGACGGCTTCGACCTTGGCCTGGTAGGCGGCGGTCGCGACTTCGAGCACGCGCTCGAGCACGTCGTCGGCCTCGACCGACTGCGCGCCTTCGACCCACTTGACCAGGTCAACGTCGAGTTGCCATTCTTCCTTGAGCAGCTTCTCGAGCGCGGGCAGGTCCCACTGCTCTTCGAGGCTGTTCTCGGGCACGAAGGTGCGCACGACGTCGCCCAGCGCGCCCTTGCGCAGGTTGGCGATGGACTCGGCCACCTCGGTGGACTCGAGGATCTCGTTGCGCTGCTGGTAGATGACCTTGCGCTGGTCGTTGGAGACGTCGTCGTACTCCAGCAACTGCTTGCGCATGTCGAAGTTGTGGCCTTCGACCTTGCGCTGGGCGCTTTCAATGGAGCGGGTGACGATGCCGGCCTCGATGGCTTCGCCTTCGGGCATCTTCAGGCGGTCCATGATGGCGCGCACGCGGTCGCCCGCGAAGATGCGCATCAGCGGGTCGTCCAGCGAGAGGTAGAAGCGCGAGGAGCCCGGGTCACCCTGGCGACCGGCGCGGCCGCGCAGCTGGTTGTCGATGCGGCGCGACTCGTGGCGTTCGGTGGCGATGATGCGCAGGCCGCCCAGCTCCTTGACCTTGGCATTGATCGACTGCTGCTCGGCCTTGAGCGCGGTGATCTTGGCTTCACGGGCGGCGTGGTCCAGCGACTCGTCGGCCTCGATCAGCTGGATGTCCTTCTCGACGTTGCCGCCCAGCACGATGTCGGTGCCCCGGCCTGCCATGTTGGTGGCGATGGTGACCATGCCCGGGCGGCCGGCCTGCGCGACGATGTCGGCTTCGCGGGCGTGCTGCTTGGCGTTGAGCACCTGGTGGGGCAGGTTCTCTTTGGTGAGCATCTGGGCGATCAGCTCGGAGTTCTCGATCGAGGTGGTGCCCACCAGCACGGGCTGGCCACGGCCGTGGCAGTCCTTGATGTCGTCGATGATGGCCTTGTACTTCTCGCCGGCGGTTTTGTAGACCAGGTCGAGCTGGTCCTTGCGCAGCATGATGCGGTTCGGCGGGATGACCACGGTTTCCAGGCCGTAGATGGACTGGAATTCGAAAGCTTCGGTGTCGGCCGTGCCGGTCATGCCCGAGAGCTTGCCGTACATGCGGAAGTAGTTCTGGAAGGTGATCGAGGCCAGCGTCTGGTTCTCGGCCTGGATCTGAACGCCTTCCTTGGCTTCGACGGCCTGGTGCAGGCCATCCGACCAGCGGCGCCCGCTCATGAGGCGGCCGGTGAACTCGTCGACGATGACCACTTCACCGTTCTGGACCACGTAGTGCTGGTCTTTGTTGAACAGGTGGTGTGCACGCAGGCCCGCGTACAGGTGGTGCATCAGGGTGATGTTGGCGGCGTCGTACAGCGAAGCGCCTTCGGCCAGCAAGCCGGCATCGGACAGCAGGCGCTCGGCGTTTTCGTGGCCGGCCTCGGTCAGGAAGACCTGGCGGGTCTTCTCGTCGGCGGTGAAGTCGCCCGGCTCGATGATGCCTTCGCCGGTTTTCGGGTCTTCTTCGCCGATCTGCTTTTTGAGGTGGGGCACCACCGCGTTGATGCGCAGGTACAGCTCGGTGTGGTCGTCGGCCTGGCCGGAGATGATCAGTGGCGTGCGGGCTTCGTCGATCAGGATGGAGTCCACCTCGTCGACGATGGCGAAGTTCAGGCCGCGCTGCACGCGGTCGCGCACCTCGTAGACCATGTTGTCGCGCAGGTAGTCGAAGCCGTACTCGTTGTTGGTGCCGTAGGTGATGTCGCAGGCGTAGGCGGCCTGCTTGTCTTCACGGGGCATCTGGGGCAGGTTGATGCCCACGGTCAGACCCAGGAAGGTGTAGAGCTTGCCCATCCACTCGGCGTCGCGGCGCGCGAGGTAGTCGTTGACGGTGACCAGGTGCACGCCCTTGCCGGTCAGGGCATTGAGGTAGACGGGCAGGGTGGCGGTCAGGGTCTTGCCTTCGCCGGTGCGCATTTCGGCGATCTTGCCGTTGTGCAGGGCCATGCCGCCCAGCATCTGCACGTCGAAATGGCGCATCTTGAAGACGCGTTTGGAGCCTTCGCGCACGACGGCGAAAGCCTCGGGCAGCAGTTTGTCGAGCGACTCGCCCTGGGCGATGCGCTGTTTGAACTCGTCGGTTTTGGCGCGCAGTTGCTCGTCGCTCAGGGGCTCGAGGCTGGGTTCGAGCGCGTTGATCTTGGTGACCGTTCGACGGTATTCCTTGAGCAGGCGTTCGTTACGGCTACCAAAAATCGAGGTCAGGAGCTTGGGCAACATGGAGCGGTCAGTTCAATCAGGCCGGCCTGTCGGGTGACGGCCGGCTTCGGCGAGCGGGGTGATCGGCCACGCCGATCGAAGCGAAAAAGTGTAGCACCGGGGTGTGACCCGGCCATGGCAGGGTCACCCGGCCCGCGAATGGGGGGCTGAAGCGGCGTGTTCCGCTGGGGACAGCCAGGCCGTCACCAGCGAGCTCAGGGCCACGCACACCACCATCACGGCACCCGAGGGCAGGTCGAACGTGGCCGACAGGCAAAGCCCGAGCAGGCAGCCCAGCCCGCCTGTCAGCCAGCCCGCCAGCATCGCGGCCTGTGGCGGCAGGTGCCGCACGGCCAGCGCCGGCATGATCAGGCAGCTGAAGACGAGGTAGACCCCCACCAGCTGAACCGAGGCCGTCACCGCCACGGCGAACAGCAGGTAAAAGCCGGTGCGGCCCAGTCGCTCGCCCAGACCGAACCACAGCGCCAGCAGCACGGCGGTCAGCCCGGCCATCAGCTTCAGCTGCGTTGAAGTCACCCAGAGCACCTGCCCGACCAGGAGGTCCTGCAGGTGCTCGCCGCCATGGGGGTTGTTGGCCAGCAGCAAGATGCCGCTGGACGAGGCCAGCACGAACAGCACGCCGATCAGGGCTTCTTGGATGTCGGGCCAGCGGCGCTCCATCCAGGTCATCAGCAGGGCTCCCCCGGCGGCGGCGCCCATGGCCGTGGCCTGCACCGCCCAGCCCTGGGGCTCCCAACCCAGGGTGTGCGCCGCGATCAGCCCCAGCCCGGCGATCTGGGCGATCGCCAGGTCGATGAAGACGATGCCTTTGCGGAGCACCTGCCGCCCCAGCGGAACATGGGTGGCGAGCACGAGCAACGCCGCCAGCAGGGCAGGGCCGACGATGCCCCAGTCGATGGGGTGCAGGTGCAGGCCTTCGGTCATCGGCGCGCTTTCAACAACAGGTCGATGGTCTCGTCAAACAGGCTGAACAGGTCCTGTGCCCGGTCGCTGCCGCCCACCGTGTAGGGCAGCACCACCACGGGTAGCTTGCTGCGGTCGGCCAGCCATTGCGAGGCCCGCCCGTCCTGGTAGGCCGCACGCAGGATCAGCTTGGCGGGCTGCCCTTGCAGTTGCTGCAGCACGGCCGACAGGTGCGGGCTGGTCGGCTCGACCCCTGGTTTGGGCTCCAGTGTTGCCACCTGCCTGAGGCCCAGCCAAGCTTCCAGGTAAGGAAAACCTCGGTGCTGCACGACGATGGGCGTGCCCTTCAAGGGCGCTGCAGCCAGCGTCCAGCGCTGCACGGCCGGCGTCCAGCGGGCCTGGAAGTCGGCCAGTCGCTGGCGGTAGAGCGTGGCGTTGGCCGGGTCGACCTCGGCGAGCCGTTGAGCCAGTGCCTGTGCCACCTTGCCGATGTTGCGCGGATCGGTCTGGATGTGCGGGTTGCCCTCGGCGTGCACGTCGCCATCGGCGCGGTCCAGGCGGCCTGGCACCTCCAGCATCGTGACCTGCTCTGCGGCCTCGAAGTGACCAGGTCGGCCCGGTTGCACGGCGGCGTTGCCGGCCTGGCGCAGCAGCACGGGCAGCCAGCCCACCTCCAGCTCGGCGCCGGTGCACACCAGCAGGTCGGCGTTGCGCACGGCGGCGATCAGGCTGGGGCGCGCCTGGATGGCGTGCGGGTCTTGCAGGGCGTGCGTGGCGGCGTAGACGCTGGCCTGGTTGCCGGCGAGCTCTTTGGTCAGCGCGGCCCACTCGGGCTCGCAGGCGACGACTTTGATCGGGCCGGAAGCATGAGCAGGGGAGGTGGCCAGTGAACCGGCCAGCAGCGCGGCCGAAGCCAGACCGCGCCAGGTGGTGGAGGCGGTGTCAACGATGCGCGCACGCAGGCGTTGCACGACGTGCAGGCGCGGCTTGGCGCGCGCCGAGTTGTGGATGGAACTCATGTCAGTTCCTGCCTCAGAAGCTGTGCGCACCGTGAGCGCCCAGGTTGACCTGGTAGCGCAGGAAGACCTGGTGGTCCACGCCGTCGGCACGCACGCGGTCCTCGCTGAGTTGCAGGCGCCAGCGGCTGAACTCGCTGGGCGACCAGTCGAACATCAGGCTGGTGCGGCGGGGCTTGCGGTTGCCCTCGTCTGCGCTGGCCAGGGCCGCGTTGCCACCGAAGTTGACCGAGCCGCCATCGAGCTGGTCAAAGCGCAGCCCGGTGCGCCATTGCGGCATGAACTGCCACACGCCCTGCAGGTACCAGCCCGATTGCGCCGAGCGGTAAGCGTCGGTGGTGTTGCCCGCGCCAGTGAGGTCGGCGGTGTCGTAGGTCACGTCACCGCGCTCCTGGCGGCGGAAGTACTCGCCCTGCAGTTGCAAGTTGGTGACCTTGGCGTTGCCGTTGGGCGCCCATTTCCAGACACCGTCAACCGCCCAGATGCGGCTGCGTCCGGTGAAGCTGTTGACCAGCGGGTCGCTGCCTCCGTTGGGGTCTTCGGACTCCCACTCGCGGCCATCGGCACGGGTGCGCATCCACGACACGCCCGCGCGCCAGCTCTGGCTCAGCCCGATGTCGCCACCCGTGTGGGCCGACAGCAGCAGGGCGCCTGCGCCATTGCGGTTGCGCTCGCTGCCCGGGAAGTTGTTGCCATTGCCCAGCTCCATGCCGAGCTCGACGTAGCGCTCCAGCGGCAGCACCCAGCGGGCCTGCAGGCCTTCCTGCCTGAACTGGCCACCCAGCAAGGCCTGGTGGGCCAGCGGCGCATCGACGAAGTCCCAGGCGTGGGCGTGCTGCTCGTTGAGGTAGCCCAGCCCCGCGAAGAACCGGCCAGCCTTCAGGCGCAGCCCTGCGGGCAGTGCGGTGGTCTGCACATAGGCTTCTTCGACCTCGGTTTCGTTCTCTGGCGTGACTGCCAGCGTCAGGGAGCCGTAGAACAGGTGATCGACGTTGGCCGCCAGCGTGATCTCGGACTCGCTGAGCGTCAGGCCGCGCGAGCCGGGGCCCACCTCGCCGCCGGAAGGCAGGAAGCCTGGGATGGCCCAGGTTTCGGGGTCCTTCGACAGGCCGTTGTAGCCGCCGCTGAGCACGGCCGACACGGAGGGGTTGAAGCCCGCCGCGCCCTGTCGGGCCATGGGTCGGGCTGGGTCCAGAGGGGCTGGTCGATCGGGCGCTGCGGGCGCGGTGGTGGTGTTTGGCGTGGTGTTGGCCACCGCTGTCGGCGCGGTCGCTGCGACAGCTGGTTGCTGTGAGCGCTGGGCAGCCTGCAGCCTGGCCTCGAGCGCCTGGATGCGGGCGTCGTACTGGCGGCGCATCTCGTCGAGCTGTTGGCGAAGCTCCTGGAGCGAGTCTGCCGAAGACGGGGTCGTGCTCTGGGCCCAGACCGGGGCGTTGCCCAGTGCGGTGCTCAGGACCGCAGCCAGGGCCAGGGCGCGCGGGGTGTGGGGTGCAGACAGGGGCGAGGCAATGCGCGCGCGCAGAGCGCCGCGTTGAGGAGTGCGGGACATGGTGATGCTTTCCCGGGCCGGTGTCGGATGTGATGGCCCGATGTGTTCGAAGCTGGCTTCGATCGAAGGAGTTGACGCGGCCAAGCGCTCATGCCTTTCAAGGGGCAGGCGCGTTGAGGGCCGACGGCATGGCGACGGGGGAGGCGAGCGCCTCAGGCCAGGAAAGCAGGGGGGCCACGAGCCCGGTGCGCCACCACCGTCGCAGCAGGCGCGACTGGGTCTGCACCCGTCACCTGGGATGCGACGGCGTCGCAAACCGGCAGGCTCACCGCAGGCGTGCCCGAGGTGGCGTGGTCAAGGGCGTGAGCCGCCAGGCAACTCAGGCATTGGCTGTGGGCCGCATGGTGGTCGGGGTCGGCCTCGTGCTCGAGCGCGTGACGCAGCGCCAGTTGCTGCGTCAGCAGCAACAGCAGGGCCAGTGCAAGGTGCAGCAGGCCGTGGCGCAGGTGTTTCGGGCTCGTTGGGGGGCGCATGAGGACGCAAGCTTAACGGATGCTTGCCAAGCGTCAGCGGCTGACCTTGGCGGCGTTGTTGCCCCCGGCCGATTGAAGGAAGCGCGTCGGGTTCTGCTGAACCCCGTCAACCAGCACCTCGAAGTGCAGGTGCGGCCCGGTGGAGCGCCCGGTGTTGCCCACTTCGGCGATGCGCTGGCCTCGCTTGACCAGGTCTCCTTGCTTGACCAGCATGCGCAGGGTGTGGGCGTAGCGCGTGACCAAGCCGTTGCCATGATCGAGCTCGACCAGCAGCCCGTATTGCGGATGGGGCCCGGCCGACAGGACCACGCCACCCGCCGCCGCCACGATGGGGGTGCCCGGGTCGGCAGGGAAGTCGAGCCCGGTGTGCAGCGCCGGCCGCCCGGTGAAGGGATCGCTGCGGAAGCCGAATCCTGAGCCGATGGGGCCGTCCACGGGCTGCGTGCTGGGCATCAGCAGGGCATCCAGGCGCTTCTCGAACAGGTGGGACTCGATCAGCGTGAGCACGTCGGCGTGGCGCTCACCCAGCGCGTGGAGGTGTTCGACCTGGCCGTTCAATGCCGCGAGGATGTCGGCGGACGTGGTGGCGGGTCCGGTGTCTTTCAGCGACACCAGGGGGCCACCGGCTGCTGCAGCGACACCACTTGCCGAGCCCAGGACACCTGAGGCCCCCGAGGCGGCCGGTGTCGGTGCCTCGATGGCCTTGAACTCTTCGGCTTTCATGCCGGCCATGCCCGCCACGCGTTCGCTGACGGCTTCCAGCCGCATCAGGCGTGCCTGCATTTCCCCCACTTTCTCGGCCATGGCGTCGAGGTTTTCACGCATGAAACGGTCGCGCTGGGCAAGTTCTTGCCGCTCGACGAAACGCACTGCCTCGGAGATGATCGGCCAGCGCTCGTGGGCGGCCTTGAGCACCACGGCGTGGTACACAATCAGGCTCAGGATCATCAAAGGGATGATCAGCGCCAGCCCGGTCAGCACCAGGCTCCAGGGCGTGAACTGAAAGACCTTCGGCCTTGACAGCGCACTGGTCGTGATCAGGATCTGCATGCGTGACTTCCTTTGCTGAACCCATGAGCAAGCGCTCCCAGCCCCCATCCGGTGGCCGAATCCGCATCGTCACCCCGTCGCTGCATTGCCGGCCGATGGTGCCGGACGTGCCGCCCGTCACCCGGGCGCTCGACCGCGCATCGCCCCTGTCCAGCCTGATGCAGCGCCTGCGGCATTCGCAGGCTTGTCTCGAAGCCGTCAAGGAGGTGCTGCCGCCTTCGCTGGCGGCTCAGTTGCAGGCCGGGCCGTTCGACGAAGAGGGGTGGACCCTGCTGGTCGCGAACCCGGCCGCGTCGGCCAAGTTGCGCCAGTCGCTGCCGCACCTGAATGAGGCGCTGTCAGCGAAGGGGCTCAAGGTTAACGCAATCCGCGTCAAGGTCCGCGGACGCTGAAGTCACCAGGTGTTCGGGCCTGGTGGGCTGGGTCAAGCCAGCAGAGCGGGCGTTTGGGCCGCCAGGGCCTGACGTTGCGCGGTCGCCTTGCCTTGCAGGACAAAGCCCAGCAGTTGCTCGCCGGCCACGAAACGGGCCTCGATGGCCTCTTCGGTCTCGGTGACCTCCCACTCGCCCTGGGCATCGCCAGCGGGCGGGCAGACCACGGTTGGCCAGGCGGGCGTCTTGACCACCACAGGCATGGCCGGGTAGCTCACCTCGGTGGGTTTGCCCGACAGCGTGGCGGCCAGCGCGCGGGCTTGGCCCATCAGGGGCAGCACGTAGGGCAGCAGGTGACCGGCCACCTCGGCGCAGTCGCCCACTGCGTGCACATGGGGCACGCTGGTGGCCAGGTGGCGATCGACCACGATGCCGCGGTTGACAGCCAGTCCAGCGTCGGCGGCCAGTTGGGTGCGGGGCTTGAGGCCAATGGCCGAGAGCACCAGGTCGGTTTCCAGCTGGCTGCCATCCGACAGCGTCAGCACCAGGCCGTTGGCGCCCCGGTTGACGGTGGTCACGCCAGTGCCGAAGCGGAAGCTCGCACCGCCAGCTTCGAGCTTGGCTTGCAGGCGGGCCGAGGCCTGGGGCGGCAGCAGTCGGGGCAGCACGCGCTCGGCCAGGTCGAGCACGGTGGGTTGCACCTCGCGGTGCAGCAGGTCGTTGGCGAACTCGCAGCCGATCAGGCCGGCGCCCAAAATGGCCACGCGCTTGACGGGCTGGCCGCCGGGGCCTGCGGTGTCCAGCGCCTCGGCGAAGCGGGCGAAGTCGTCCAGGTCGTTGACCGACAGCACGGTGCTGGCGGCATCGCCTTCCAGGGGCAGTCGGATCGGGTCGGCGCCCAGGGCGAGCACGAGGTCGCGGTAGGGCAGCACCTCGCCGCTCGACAGCGTGAGCGTGCGCGCGGCGGTGTCCACCTTCGTCACGCTGGTGCGGGCCAGCACGCGCAGCTTGACCTCGTCGGCCATTTTTTCGGCGGACTTGGTCACCAGCGAGGCGGCCGTTTTCTTGCCCGCCAGGGCGTTCGAGAGCATGGGCTTGGAATAGAAACCGGCCTCGTCGCGGCTGACCACCACGATGGGGACCTCGGCGTCGGCTTTGCGCAATTCGCGCGCGACGTTGTAGCCCGCCAGCCCGGAGCCGACGATGACGACCGCTTCACTCATGCCCGCTGCTCCCGATCAGATTTCGATCATTTCGAAGTCGGACTTGCCGACGCCGCAGTCCGGGCATTCCCAGTCGGCGGGCACGTCTTCCCATTTGGTTCCGGGGGCGATGCCGTCTTCGGGGGCACCTTTGGCTTCGTCGTAAACGTAGCCGCACACAACACACTGGTAGGTCTTCATGATTTCTTCCAAAAACGGGGGTGGATTCTGGGGCCACGGCCGGCCTGGGCCGGGGTGCGATGGCGTCAAAAGGGCAGCCGAGGCGTCAAAACGGCGTCTGACGCCAAGGTGTCGGCGTTCGGCTGGCCGCCGAGGGGCAAGGCAGGTGGTCAGTCGGGGGCGTCCAGCAGGTCTTCGGTGGTGGGCTTGGCCTCCACCCGGTAATGTTCCGATGCCCAGGCGCCCAGGTCGATGGCTTTGCAGCCTTTGCTGCAGAACGGGCGATACGGGTTGTCGGTGCTGTAGACGTGCGTGACGCCGCAGGACGGGCAACGCACCTGGGGGCCGGCGCTGGCGGCGCCTTCGTTCGGATGCTGGGGCGGGGTGGGCACGGCGAGGGCTCGCGGGCAGCAAGGCGGTAGAGAAGGGGCGAAAGCCTGGGCAAGGTCCGCGCCGTTCAGGCGCAAAGCGTCAACTCGAAGCTCGCGTCCGTGTCTGAGGCGATCTTGAGCTTGCCGTCGGCGTCGGGACGCATCAGGCGGATGGACACCATCAGGCGGTTGGCGCTGATCTCGGGAACCAGGCCCAGCGCCGGGTCGATGCGCAGGCGCAGCAGGTGGAAGCTGCGAGAGTCTTTCAGGTTTTGCTGGTACTGCCCGCAAGGCGCGGCAACCATGTGCGGGTGGCCGCCATCGCGTTGCAGGCCCAGCACCAGGCGAACGGCCTCGGCGAAGGGCGCCAGCGTGCCGGCCCACTG
>CAYJXE010000038.1:34276-36474 GCA_964373965.1 uncultured Aquabacterium sp.
TGCTACGGCGCCCACCGAGATCTACCCGCCATATAACACCCTCTGTCCCTACCCGCCGCTCTTCCGATCTTTGGCGGCTGGCCCGTGTTGCCAGGCGTAGTACGAGGGCAGGTCGAACTCGCAGGTGCCGCCGGGGATGCTGATGCGGCTGCGGATGCCCATGAGCCAGTCGTTGGCGGCCAGCGCCTGACCGGCCTTGCCGGGCACCTGGTTGAGCGCGTGGTGGATGCGCTCGATGCGGGCCAGCACTTCGTCGAGCGCGGCTTCCTGGATGGCGGGGTTGCCGCGGTAGGCCATGAACTGCTGCTTGTGGCGATCGAGGTCGCGCAGCAGGTCGCTCTTCAAGTCGGCGCGGGCGGCCACGTCCATGATCTCGAAGATGGTGGCCAGCGCGAAGTGGTGATCGACGGGGTCTTGCCGCCAGATCAACACCCCGAGGCGGTCGAAGAGGTGCTCGAGCCGCAACGTCGTGCGGATGCTTTCGCCGAAGGGGTATTCGTAGAGGATCAACGCGCCACCTGAAACCTGCAAGCCGGGTCAGCTGCCATTGTTCCACAAGCGCCAGAGCTTGCTGACCTCATTGCGAAGTTCTTCCAGGCTCAGTCCCTCGTTGAGGATGACGTGGTCGGCGATGGCGCGCCGCATTTCGCGCGTGGCCTGCTTGGCGAGCACGGCTTCAACCGCCTCGCGCGGCCAACCGGAGCGCACCATCACGCGGGCGATCTGGGTCTCGGGTTCGGTGTCGATGACCAGGATGTGGTCGACCTTGTCGCGCCAGCGCCGCCCCGACTCGGCCATCAGGGGCACGTCGTAGACGATGTGTTGTCCGGGCGCTGCAATGCGGGCGTGTGCGTCGGCCTGCTGGCCGATCAGCGGGTGCAGGATGCCTTCGAGGCGGGCCAGCGCGGCCGGGTCTGCGAAGGCCAGCTCGCGCATGCGGGCGCGGTCCATCGCGCCTTGGGCATCGATCAGGTGCTCGCCGAAGTGCTCGGCGATGTGCGGGATGGCGGCGCCGCCGGGCGCGGTCAGCGATCGAGAGATGGCGTCGGTGTCCACCAGGTGCGCGCCCAGGTCCGTCAACATCTGGCTGACGGTGGACTTGCCGCTGCCGATGCCCCCGGTCAGACCGATGACCAGGCCCTGGCCATGCGGGTGTCGAGCGCTGCTGGGTGGGTGTTGGCTGGGCATGGCGGGCCTCAGGCCCAGCCCAACCAACCCAGCACCCTGGGTGAGCCGGCCAGGGCGACCACCAGGCCGGCACCGGCCAGGAAGGGCCCGAAAGGCACGTAAACGCCTTCGCGCAGCTTGCCCGAGACCTTCATGCCGATGCCCACCAGCGCGCCGATGACCGAAGAGCCCAGGACGATGGGCAGGATCATGGGCCAGCCCAGCCAGGCTCCCAGCGCGGCCAGCAGCTTGAAGTCGCCGTAACCCATGCCCTCCTTGCCGGTGGCCAGCTTGAAGAACCAGTACACGCTCCACAGCGAGAGGTAGCCCGCCACCGCGCCCCAAAGTGCGTCGATCAAGGGCAGGTTCCAGCCCAGCGCCGAAACCACGAGGCCAGCCCACAGCAGGGGCAGCGTCAGGTCGTCGGGCAGCAAGGTGGTGTCCCAGTCGATGGCCGAGGCAGCCACCAGCACGGCCACGAAGCCGCACCACAGCAAGGTGGTGGGTTGCGCGCCGAACTGCAGGCCGCAAGCGGCGAACAGGGCGGCCGTCAGCAACTCGATGAGGGGGTAGCGCACCGAGATGCCGGTGCCGCAGGCGGAACATTTGCCGCGCAGCACCAGCCAGCTCACCACTGGGATGTTCTCCCACCAGCGGATCTGGTGTCCGCAGGCGGGGCAACGCGAGGCCGGCTTGGACAGCGTGAGTGCCTCGGCTGGCTCCGGCTCTTTGACCTCTTGGCCCAGGGTGTAAGCGGCGTCCAGCTTCCACTGCTGCTCCAGCATCTTGGGCAGGCGGTGGATGACCACGTTCAGGAAGCTGCCCACGCACAGGCCCAGCACAGCCAGGCCCCAGGGCGTGAGGATGAAGCCGGTGAAAACCGGCCAGAAGGCGTCAGACGACATCGGGGGCAAAACGGGGGCGAGCGACGTCAGACCACCTGACCCAGCTTGAAGATCGGCAGGTACATCGCGATGACGATGCCGCCGATGATGGTGCCCAGGATCACGATGATGAAAGGCTCCATCAGG
>CAYJXE010000039.1:0-34206 GCA_964373965.1 uncultured Aquabacterium sp.
GTTCGTTGTTGGCGAGGTCGGGCTCGTGGGTGAGGTTCGGGTGCGCTTGCTGGCGGGCGTCGGGACCCCGGCGAGCTTGCTCTTGAGGCGCGCTGGCGCGGTCTCGGCTGGCGCCGGTGAGGGCCGCTGCGTCACCTGGCTCGACCCGCACACCGCATTACGCCAGGACCTGACCCAGCTGTGTTTGCAGCGAGGCCGTGCCGATCACCGGTTTGCCGCTGGCGAGCATGCCGGTGAGTTTCGATGGCATCACCAGGTCTGCTGCATCGGCCCTTTGGGGCAACACATGGATGTCTGCCATGTTGAGCAAGTCGTTGAGCAACTCAAGCGGTTGCAGGGGCAGCCACCGCACGTTGTTGAGGTCAGCCGCGTGGGCCTTGAGCGTGGCTTCGGCGGCGCCAGCGCCCACCATGACGAACTGAATCTGCGGCTCAGCCTGCAGTGCCCTGGCCGCATCCAGGACCACCTCGATCCCCTGCTTTTGCCACAGGTTGCCGGCGTACAGGACCACGGTGGCGTCTTCAGGCAGCCCCGCCAGCTGTCGGCAGGGGTTGAGGGCGCGCGGGGTTTGCAGTGGGTGGATCGTCGAGACGTCCACCCAGTTGGGGAACTCGACGATCCGGTGTTGATCGACCCCTTTTTGCGCCAGGCGTTCCACCATCTTCTGGGAGATGCTGGAGACGCGGTCAAAGCGGCGCATCAACCAGGATTCGATGCCCAGTGCCAGGCGTTGCAATGTTTTGCCTCGCCCGCCCATGCCCATCGCGTGCATGGCATCCACCTCGAAGTCCTGGACGTGCAACCACACGGGGGTGCGGGTCAGCTTGCCCACCAGCCATGCGCCAGGGGCGCAAGCCAGAGTTGGCACGACCAGCATGATCACAGCGGGTCGTTGCCTCAGGCCCTGCCACAGCAGCGCCGGGAAGCTGGTGATGGCGAAGCTGATCAGGTGCAGCATGCGCGTCTTGCCCGAGACCTTTTGCGGCACCCACAGCGGGCAGCGCAGCACGCGCAGCTTGTCCTGCGACAGCGCCTTGTCCGTGCTGTAGCGCCATCCCACGTAGCCCTCGCGGATGGCCCACTCGGGGTAGTAGGGCGGCGCCGTGACGACCTGGACCTGGTGCCCGCGAAGGGCCAGCCAGCGCGCCATCTCACCCGAGTACTTGCCGATGCCCGTGAGCTCGGGCTCGTAGTTCAGGCCGTACAACAGGACCGAGAAGGCGGGCTGTTCTGCGCCAGGGGGGCTCACGCGAGCGCCTGCGACCGAGGCGTGATGGCGGTCGTCAGGCGATGGGGGGTGTGATGCGCGAATCATGACGATGAGATCACCGTGGTCGACGAGCCGTTGGGGGGCTCATGCCCCAGATCGCTGTTGGGTGTTTTGGCGGGCTTGAGTGTTGCGGAGACGCGCAGGTAGATCAGCAGGGCAAAGCAGACCCAGAACGCCTTCTGGAACGTTTCCACGATGAGCAGGCTGTGCGCGATGGAGAAAATCAGCAGCACCCCCGTGAGCAGCCCCAACACCTTTTGCAGGAAGTTGCCGTCCTGCCTGGCGCTGCGCATCACCCATTCGGCGAAAAAACCCAGCAGGAGCATGACAAGGGGCACACCCGTCCAGCCCACGTCCAGGGCCAGGTCGCGCAGCAGGGTTGGCCAGACGTTGTCGCCATAGCCCATGACGCGCAGGTAGCGCGTGGCTTCCATGCGGATGTCCTGGATGGTCATCTGGTCTCGCACCTTGCCCATGCGCCGCATGGCGAAGGTCGCAGGCCCGGTGAAGTTGTACTGTCCCCAATACGGACCGGGGAACTGCCCGTTGGGCATGTCGTAGTAGTAGACCAAGGTGGTCAAGGGCACCGTGACGTAACTGAAGCTCAACAGCGCGTACTGCAGCTCTTCGGTGTTGCCGATCAGTTCCTCGACGAGAGGGGTGGGCGATGCCCGGTGATATTGGTAGAGCGACACCATGGGTGGGGTCTCGCCGCCACGGTCCTTGATGAAGGCCGTGGCGAAAAACCAGACCAAGGCCGCCGCACCGAAAATCAGCAAGGTGTAGACCGCGCCCTTGGCACGGCCCAGGCTTCGATCGATGAAGCGGAAGATGAAGCGCTGCGGGTCCATCATCGCGCCCATCAACGCGCCCAGCACAAGGAGGATGATGCCCAAGCGACCACCCTGAATCATCAGCGCGTTGAACGCCACCATCAGGATGGACAACAGCGCGCCCGCGATCAGCAAGCGGAACTGCCAACGCTTGAGGTTGAGCTTGGTTGCCACGCCGGCGGTGACCAGGCAAACGTAGACGGTCGAGGCCGATGCGAGGAACTCAAAGGACGCCAGTGGGCCGCCTCGCAGGATCATGGCGTTGGCCACTTTCTCGACGCGAATGGTTTCCAGCCCTTCTCCGCTCAGGCGTTGCCACAGCCCCACCTTGCTGGTTGCCAGGCCGTCGTAAATGGCCGAGAAGGTGCCAAACAGGCCGATCAGGCCAATCGCGACCAGCATCGGCAGCGTGATCCTCAACTCGTCTGCGGCAGCGTCCTTGGGGCGGCTGGCGCGGGGCACCAGCAGCACCCCGATCAGGAATGCGGTGTGGCAGAGCAGGATGTAGAGGATGTGCCGCGCCTCGACGTGCTCGCGGTTGATGAAGATCGGCAGCGCATAGGCGATGCTCTGGATCACCCAGGTGCCCGTCAGCAGCACGACCGGATCGGTGTACCAAACCACGTTCTGACGGCTCAGCTTCAGCATGCCGCGGCGGATCAACACCAGCGACAACAGCAGCGCCGCCAGCACATACCCCATCTCATTCATAAGCATGTCCTCGCGTGTGGCTCACCGTGTGCGCTTCCATTGTTTGCTGCCCTGGTCGAACCGGATGGCATTGTCGTAGCCCAGCGCCCTGATGGCAAAGGGGGGCAGGCTGGCCAGGACCTTGTCTGCGAGGATGAAGGCGCGATCTGACAGCGACAGGGGGCCGTCGCAGACCTGCGCCAGCTCCGCAAAGTAGCGGTCCTTGGCCTCTGACAGCTGACCGGGCTGGATGCTGAAGGCAGCCAGGGCGCTGTTGACCGCCAGCAGCTCGTTCTGGCGCGACATGCACACCCAGAGGTAATAGTCCCCCACCAGCTTGAGCTGTCGCAGGCGCGACACGTCCACGCTGGACCACAGGCTGCTGCGCCATAAGGTCGATTCCTGCTGGATGTAGGGCAAGCGAGGGCCGTAGGCGCCACGCTGGATCAGCCCAGACCAGTAACGCCGGGTGCGCTCGACCTGGAACACCTGACCTCGCTCGTTGCGCAACACGGAAAGCCCTGTGAGCCAGTTCACCGTCGGGTCTTCCAGGGATTCAGCCACGACATCGAATGCCCACGGGAAGTACATGTCCCCGGCGTTGATGTAGGACTGCACCTCGCCGGTGGCGCGCTCGAACCCTTTGACCACGGCGTCGTACATGCCCCGATCGCGTTCGCTGATCCAGGTGATGCGAGGGTCGTTCAGCGAGGCGAGGTACTCCGGCGTGCCGTCTTGGGAGCCGCCATCCACGATGATGTATTGCAGCTCGGCCCGGCCTTCGAGGAAGGCGCTCTGGTTCAGAACCGATGCGATCGTCTCAGGCAGGAAGGGCCGCGCGTTGTAGCAAGGCGTGACCACCGTGAACTTACGCGGGCGCATGCACGTCTCCTGTCGCCTGCGAGATGGGGCCTTGCGACGCTTGCCTGAGGACCTCGACCACCCGCCCGATGCGACGGCCGTCGTAGCAGGCGCGCGCGGCGTCGCGCTGGTCCTTCTGGCCTGCGGCCCCAGCCTGGCGTTGCACGATCAGCTCGGCGAACACGGTAGGGTCGTCCGAGATGCCAAAGCACTTTTGCCCCGCTTCGGCCAGACCGGTCATCGCGATGGGGGTGGCCACCAGCCCGGCCGGTGTGAAGAGCATCTCGATGCACTTGGTGTAGACGCCGCTGCCAGCAAAGACCGGGTTGATGAGGACCCGGGCGCTTCGCAAGATGGGCTCGGCTTCAGGCGGGTTCTCGATCAGGGCGACATTGGCTCGCTCAGCCGCTGCGCGCACCTCCGGCGACGGGCGCGATCCGGCGATGAAGGCCTTGAGGTCAGGCAAGCGCTGGCGCAACTGAGGCACGACCTTGTCGAGGAACCACACGATGCCTTCGACGTTGTTGGGCTGATAGAGGTTGCCAAGGTAGCCCACGTGATGGCCCGGTGACCAGTCGGCCTCCTGGCTGACCCGCTGCGCCCAGTTTTGCTCGACCACCAGGGGCAACCATTCACCATGGCGGTGGCCACGGGCATGCCAGTGTTTGGCGTCATCGGGCGAGCAATCGAAATACCAGGCGGAGCTTGAAAAAATAGACTCTTCAAGTTCGTCGATCCCCTGGACGTTGAGCCAGGTGTTGACCCGCTCCTTGATGCCCTTGGCCCGTTCGTGGATGAAGCGCGCGTAGCGGGACTCGATGTTGTGCGACCGGTAGACGATGCGCAGCGCAAAGGCCTTGGCGACCTGCTGTGCAGCCGAGTAGGCGAACGGGCCTTCCAGCAACAGGGCCTGTGGACCGAAGCCCTTGAGGTCACCCTGGACCTTGGCCCAGTCTGCCGGTGTCAGCAGGCGACGGCGAGCATAGCCAGGCAGGCCGAGGGTGAGGTGCGAGTTGGCGAACTTGCCCTTTTCGTCGAGCACCGTGAGCGAATGCAGCACCTGCCGCATGGGCGAGTCGGCCGCAGGCAGCTCTTCGCCCAGCGCTGCGTTGCGCCAGCAAACCAGGTGGATGAGCACCCCTTGCGCTGCCAGGGCCTGCAGGCGGCGCCAGACATCGAGGCGACCGCCGTGGTTCATCGGGTAGGGCAGCTCGTGGTAGACCACCACGAGGCGCAGCGGGGTGGATGCGGCACTCATGCGCTCAGCTCGCTTTCTGCATGGCCTGCATCACCGCCTCGGACTCGGCCCGTGCTGCAGCGTCCATGCGCTTGGCCAGGGTCGGGGTCCAGGTGTGGTGCAGCATGGTGAAGGTCCATCCGTCCTGCTCGGCTTGCGACAGCAGGTACTCCAGCACGTCGCCATGGACGGACTGCACGTATTTCTCGGGGTTCTCGCGCGGCACGAAGTGGTCGAAGAACGCGGGGTGTGCGGCCTGCAGCGTGGGCATCAGCTCGGTGTAGCTTTGCTTTTGTGAGTTGGACCAGAACAGCTGGTCTTTCGGGGCGCGGCCGTCAAAACCCCACAGGCCCACGTGCTTGCTCAGGTTGCAGCCCAGCGGCAACAACAGCTTGTTGAGCACGTTGCCCAGAGGCGGCAGCGAAAAGTTGACCGCCAGGTCGTCGTGCACGCGTGTCTGCGTGCCGTTGGGGATGGGCACCAAGCGGTTCGCGTAGGCGCCGAATTCGCGCCTGACGATGAAGTCGAAGTAGTCGGGGTAGACGAAGAGCACGTCGGGTGACTCGCCCAGGCGCGCATGCAGGTCTTTGCGAAAGGCCCGGGCGAACTCGGTGAACCCGAAGTGGTAGATGGCGTCCCCGGCTGCGACGATGTGCGGCTGGATGTGGTGCCACAACTCGGCATCTCGCACGATGGTGTTGCAGACCACGCGAGCGCCGTCCTGCCAGTCGCGCCCACGGGCCCGCTCCAGCGAGGGGCCGGTGCCGAACACGTTGCAGCGCTCGAAGCCTTGGGCCTTGATGGCCTGGATGTGTTTGATCAGCCGCGCCTGCGCGATGTCCTGTTCCTGGATGCCATGGACATAGGTGCCAGCCTCGCACCAGCTCCAGCCGTCCATCGGGTTGCGGACGTGGTCCACGTTGAAGATGCCGCCGTGCAGGCGTGCCCAGCCGGGCAGGTCATCCAGGGTGGTGCCAAAGAGAAGCACCGGTGCAGGCGACAGCAAGGTGCCCAGGCCGAAGCGACGCGTGACGCGGATGTCGGCGCGGGCTTGAGGGAAGAAGTACGCCGCGCGGGCGGTCACTTCCTTGAGCTCATCGGGGGTGGCGTTGGGCGCGACGATGCTGACGCGAGAGCTGCGCTGCGAGCCTGCGAAGGCATGCACCAGGGCCGAGAAGGTGCCCTTGATGGCTGCTTTGAGGGATGAAGTGAACTTAGCCATGGAACCAGTGGATGGCGAGGGCGGACATGCCTGTCAGCAGGGCCAGGGGCCCCAGCGACGTGCCCTTCTGAAAGGACAGGGCACCGAATTCGAACGCCCTTGACGAATGCCGGATGGCGTAGGTGCTGTAGAAGGCCAGGTTGACCACCAGCATGGCCAGTGGCAAGCCGATGGCGCCTTGCCAGCGATAGAAGACGAAAGCCAGGACGATCAACAGCGCGCCGGTGACGCCGTTGGCGATGTGCCAGACGATGTGGTTGGTCAGGCTGTAGAGCTGGATGTGCATGGCGCCCACGCGCTCCACCAGAAACGCGAACGACATCAGACACCAGAACGATTCTGAGACGAAGCCCACTTGGCTCCCTGTGAACTGCAGCGCCCATGGCAAGCCCCACATCACGGCGATGGCGCCAGCAACGTAAACCCACAGCGACAGGGACATGCCGCGTTGAGCCAATTGAAGTTGCTCTTGTCGCTGACCGCGGGCATGCATCTCGGCAAGGGTCGGCAGCTTGCTGTAGAACGGCGCCGAGCTGAACTGGGTCACCACGGTCATGATGCGCAGCGCGAGCAAGTAAGCCGCCACCTCGCCTGCAGGCGCCACCTGGCTGTACAGCACGCCGCTGAGCTGCACCACGCCATTGCTCATCAACATGCCGACGCCACTGCGCCAGGCCGCTGGCCACAGGGTCTTCATGATGGCGGGCTCTGGCTCGTGAGGAACATGCCGCAGCTCCGGGTGGGTGGCGTAGAGCAGGCGCCGAAGGCGCAGGGCGTTGAAAACCAGCCAGGCCTGGTTGCTGATGACCAGGGCCAGCAGACCGCCATCCAGCATGAGTACCAGGAACGAGCAGGAGATCTGCCCCATGGCGGTCAGGATCTCCCAACGGCGCATCACCGCAATCTGGTTCAACCCCTGCAGGGCCGAGCCGAAGACTTGCCCCCACACGGCAGCCAGGGATGTGGTGGCAACCAGGACCCACGCCAGCCATGCATCACTGGGGTCTGACAGGGCCGAGACCGGTTTGAGCAGCACGAAGGTGCCGCCAATGCAGAGCAATCCGGTTGCAACGAGCCCGCAGCGAAGGTAGAGCCAGTGCAGCGTTCCATACACCACGCCCAGCGTCTGGCTGTTGGACGTCGTGTGGGCACGAGCCTTCACCGATTTCATCTGGCTCAAATCATCCACGCTGGCGCCGCCGTTGGCGTACGAGAGCAATCGGGAGAACGTGGGAGCCAGGCCGAAATCGAGCAACAACAACAGGGTGGCCAGGGTGGCGAACAGCTGCCAGATGACGATTTCTTCAGGAGAGAACTTCACCAACACCAGCGGCAGCACCAGCACGACGGACAACAGCCTCGTGCCCAGGCTGCCCCAGGTGGTGAAGGTGGGCGAGTGCCAAAGGCGCAGGAGCAACGGCTTCATGACATCAGACTCGGGTGCGACCTGCTCGGGTCACACCGGGTCGTGCAAACGACCGCTGATGCCGCCCGACAGGTCGAGGCACGCCCCGGTCATGAAGGGGCTGCGGTCCGAACAAACGAAGGCCGCCAGTTCGGCAACTTCCTCAGGCGTGCCGATGCGGCCGATGGGGTGGTGAGCTTCGAGCTGTGCAAAGGCTTGCGGTTGACCATCGAAGCCGGCCTTGAGCATCGGGGTGCCGATCGCAGCCGGGCAGATGGCATTGACGCGAACCTGGCCGCCCAGGTCCACCGCCATGGCGCGCACCATGCCCGACAGGGCTGACTTGCTTGTGGCGTAAGCCACGAAGCCTGGTTTGGTCAGTCGCTCGTGGATGCTCGAGATCGCCAGCACACTGCCATGACGCGCCTTCAACTCCGGCAGGAACGCTTGCGTCAGCCAGAAGGGCGCCATCAGGTTGACGTTGAGCGTGGTCTGCCAGTCTTCGGGCGAGAGCTCGGCCGTTGGTTTGACGACCTGGAAGGCCGCGTTGTGCACGATGGCGGAAAGCGCGCCGCGCGTTTCGGCGCGCAAGGCGGCGATCAGCGCGGCACCACCGGCTGTGTCGGGGCTGGACAGGTCTGCCAGGCTGCCCACCACGTGTCCTGGTCGGTCCAGCGTCACGCGGTCGGTGGACACCACCCGCCAGCCCTGCGTTTCGAACACTGCGACGAGCGCGCGCCCGATGCCGCCTGCGGCACCGGTGATCAGCGCGACGCGCTCGCCCTGCGTGCTCATGGCTTGGCCACGCCCAGGAAGCCGAACAGCGTGTCGATGGCGTGCAGGCTGCAGCGCACGACGCCGTCGACCGTGTTGGAGCCATTGTGCGAGCCAAAGATCGTGTTCGGCATGCTGCGCAGCGGCGAGTCCATCGGCAGGGGCTCGACCTCGAAGACATCAAGGCCCACCGAGTGCACGACGCCGTCCTGCATGGCTTTGATCAGCGCGGGCTCGTCGATCAGCGGGCCACGGGCCACGTTGACGATGCGCACGCCTTGCTTGACCTGCTTGAGGACATCGGCGTTGAGCATGTGGTGGCTGCTGGGCGTGAGCGCGCAGGTGAAGGCGATGAAGTCGGCCTCTCCGATGCGCTGCGGCCACGGGGCCATCTCAACGCCAGCCGGCGGCGTCTCTTTGTAGAACGGGTCGTAAGCGACGATCTTCATGTCGCTGGCCAGCGCGCGGCGGGCCAGGTTGCGGCCGATGTCGCCCATGCCCACCAGGCCCAGGGTGCGACCCGACAGCGACAGGCCTCGGGGCTTGGGCCATTCGCCGTTGCGCACGCCACGGTCGATCTGGAAGGTCTCGCGCGCCAGGGCGGAGATGTAGGACATGCCCACGTCGGCCACCTCGCCGCCGAACATGTTGGGGCAATTGATGATGGGCAGGCCCAGGTCCTTGCAGGCGGCGAAGTCGACGTTGTCGACGCCGATGCCCCACTTGACGGCGGCTTTCAAGTTGCCGGCCTTGCCAGCGGTGAACACCTCGCGGTTGGCGGGGTCGTCACCGATGATCCAGCCGTCGTGCTGGGGCACCAGTTGCTTGAGCTCTTCGACGCTCAGGGTCTGCACGACGTTGGGCGTGGTCAGCTCGACGCCGGCCTTGGCGAAGATCGGACGGAACTCGTCGATCATGCGCAGCATCGGGGGGCAGGTCACGAGGACTTTCATGGCTCAGGCTCCCTTGTTGGCGTTGCGTGCGACGTACATGGACATGGCTTCGGCCATCTCCCAGCTCTCGGCGTCGTCGATGTCGATGGATTCGGTCTTGCGCTGCTCCAGCATGCGGGCCTTCAGGCCAATGCGGGCGTTGGCGGCGGCGAAGCTCTGGCCGGTGAAGACGAAGAGGTTGGAGTTCTCTTCGAACCAGGGCTCGAGGTCCTGCGTGCGGATCAGGTTCTTGGGGTCGTGGTTCACCGCGCTCATGTCGGCGCGATAAAACCGCGTCTGGTGCTTGTTGACGGTGAACACCGAGTCGTGCGCGCCGCTGGCCATGCCTTCCTTCTGCAGGGCAATCGCCTGGCGGATGGTGTCGGCCGTCATCAGCGGGTTGGTGGTGTGCGTCATCAGGTAGATGTCGGCGGGCACGTTGGCCACGTCGTCGCCCAGCACCAGGTTCATGCTGACGAAGTCACCGCAGATCTCGGGCTTGCGGTCGCGGATGAGCACGCGGTCGCGGTCGACCAGGCCGTTTTCGGCCAGGATGTGGCGCGCGTCGGTGTTGATCACGACGAGGTCGATTTCTTCAACGCTCAACAGCGTGTCGAGCACCCACTGGAACAGCGGCTTGCCGTTGAAGAGGCGGAAGTTCTTGCCCTTGACGCGCTCGCTGTTGGCCTTCATGGGCAGCAGCGCGACGATGCGGGGTTTTTGGGAAGTCATGACAGCAATGCCTTGAGAAAAAACTCAACGGGGATAGAAATAGCTTTCCTTGTGCTCACGCGACATGCGGCGGTGGAAGTGGTTGCCGCGGTAGGAGCCGGTGAACTGCATGAAGCGGTAGGTCAGGATGGCCTTGAAGTGCTGGCGCATGCAGCGTTGCTGCAAGGCCGCGCCCAGGTCCAGGAAGACGGCGCTGAAGAAGTAGCGCGAGACGTCGGCCCAACTCAGGTGCACCTCCGGCATGATGTATTGCAGGGCGATGGCTTCGCGCTCGAATCGGCGGCGCACCTGCGTCCAGCTCTCGCTGTGCAGGTGGTAGACCGCAGCCGGCGCCACGTAGGCGATCTTGTGCCCGCAGGCCACCAGGCGCTTGGCCAGGTGCATGTCTTCCAGGCCGGTGAGCTCCTCGTCGAAAGGGTGGTCGACCCAGACGGACTTGAGCATCGCGGCGTTGGCGTTGTTGCAGTAGAAGCCCTTTTGCGGGATCTTGGAGACGGCCGGGAAGTATTTGCCGAAGATCTGGCACTCGCTGAAGTGGCTGTCTTCGTTGCCGACCTGCCCGCCGTAGGTGTAGGCGATGTCGTCTTTGCCCAGCGGCGCCACCAGGTCGGCGATCCAGCGCGGGCCGGTGGGGATGCAATGGCCACTGACGAACACCAGCGCGTCGCCTGTCGCAGCGGCGCAGCCAATGTTCAGCGACCGACCAAAGGAAAACTCTTCCTTCTTGATCGGCACGACCCGGGTCGGGAACTCATTGGCGATCTTGACCGTGTTGTCGGTGGAGCCGGAGTCCACGATCACGGTCTCGATCTCGATGCCATCGCGGTGCTGGTTCTGGATGCCTTCGAGCAGGGCACGCAGGTGCTTTTGCTCGTTGTACGTGCGGATGACGATGCTGACCTTCATGGCGCGGGGATCACTGCTTGACCAGGTCTGCCTCGTTGCCCAGCAGCATGGCGCGGGTCTTGGCTGGTGATGCCGCGACCAGGTCGGCGATGAAGCGGTCTTGCAGCTTGTACGCTTGTTCCTTGTCGGTGTTGATGGTCGACACACGCACCAGCAGGCCATCGGGCGTGTAGCCCTTGATCAGGCCGTTCTTGACGCGGGCCACGTTCTGCTCGAACCAGCCGCGAACCAGGTAGTCGCCCGAGCGGATCCAGTAGGTGATCGGCTCGTTGCGGGGGCCCAGCTTGGCCACCAGGCGCATGTTGGGGATGTCGAGCTTGCCGCCCTCGACCAAGGTGCTGCCCTTGGCGGGCGTGTCGATGACGAAACCTTGCCCCACGTAGCAAACCTCGGGTTTGTGCACCTGCATGGCGCGGCTTTGATCCGCACCGTAAGCCAGCGACAACATCACGCGTTCGCCCTTGTCATTGACGTAGGTGCGCGAGAGGTTGTCGGTGTAGTAGCGCGCCAAGGAGGCCAGCACCTCGGGGTTGACGATCTGCTGAACGGCCGCTGGCTCGAGGTACCAGGCGCCGAATGACTTGGGCACCAGTTCCTCGAGAGAGGTTTCGGGCTTTTGCCCGGGTGCGTAGAGCTGCTTGGGCGTCAGGGCGATGGCGGTGGCGGCAGCCGCCACCATCACACCGGTCAGGACGAAGGCACGGATCCTCATGGGGCTCAACCTTGTTTGCTCAGGAAGTCCTGGTAGGCCAGGGCGATGCCGTCTTTCAGCGTGGTGCTGGCTTTCCAGCCCAGGCCGGTCAGGCGCGAAACGTCCATCAGCTTGCGGGGCGTGCCGTCAGGCTTGCTGGTGTCGAAGGTCAGGTCGCCAGCAAAGCCGACCACCTCGATCACGGTTTGGGCCAGCTCGCGGATGGTCACGTCCGTGCCGGTGCCGATGTTCACGAGCGGGCCGTCGTAGCCCTTTTCCATCAGGTGCACACAGGCGTCGGCGAGGTCGTCGGCGTAGACGAACTCGCGCATCGGCGTGCCCGTGCCCCAGACCACGAGTTCGCGGTCACCGCGTTGCTTGGCTTCGTGGGCCTTGCGGATCAGGGCCGGCAGCACGTGGCTGTTGTTGAGGTCGTAGTTGTCGTTGATGCCGTACAGGTTGGTGGGCATCACCGAGATGTACTGGCGACCGTACTGGTGGTTGTAGGCCTCGCAGAGCTTGATGCCGGCGATCTTGGCGATGGCATAGGGCTCGTTGGTGGGCTCCAGGGGACCGGTCAGCAGGCAGTCTTCGCTCAAAGGCTGGGGCGCCAGCTTGGGGTAGATGCAGCTCGAGCCCAGGAACATCAGGGCTTGCGTGCCGGCCAGGTGGGCGCCATGGATCAGGTTGGCTTCGATGACCAGGTTCTGGTACAGGAAGTCGGCCCGGTAGGTGTTGTTGGCCTGGATGCCTCCCACCTTGGCCGCTGCGATGAACAGGTAGTCGAACTTCTGCTCTGCCAGGAAGGCGTGAACGGCCGCCTGGTTGAGCAGGTCCAGCTCGCTGCGGCCGCGGGTGACCACGTTGGTGTAGCCCGAAGCCTGCAGGCGGCGCACGATGGCGCTGCCCACCATGCCGCGGTGGCCCGCGACGAAGATCTTGGCGTTCTTGTCCATGGCGCGCGGGCTCACTCGTGGTAGTCGTAAGCCTGGAAGCCGGCCGACTTGACCAGGTTGTCGCGCTTGGCCGAGGTGTAGTCGCTTTCGACCATTTCCTTGACCAGCTCGGGCAGGGAGATCTTGGGCGTCCAGCCCAGTTTCACGCGGGCCTTGGTCGGGTCGCCCAGCAGGGTTTCGACTTCGGTCGGGCGGTAGTAGCGGGGGTCGACGCGGACGATGACGTCGCCGACCTTGCACTTGGCCAGCATCTCGCCATTGACCGGCTCGACCTTGGTCACACGGCCGACTTCTTGCTCGGCTTCGCCTTCGAAGGTCACGGTCACGCCCAGTTCCTTGGCAGCGAACTCGACGAACTGGCGCACGCTGAACTGCACGCCGGTGGCGATGACGAAGTCTTCGGCCTTGTCTTGCTGCAGCATCAGCCACTGCATCTCGACGTAGTCCTTGGCGTGGCCCCAGTCACGCAGGGCGCTCATGTTGCCCAGGTGCAGACAGTCCTGCAGGCCCAGGGCGATGCGGGCGATGGCGCGGGTGATCTTGCGGGTGACAAACGTTTCGCCACGCAGCGGGCTTTCGTGGTTGAACAGCACGCCGTTGCAGGCGTACATGCCATAGGCCTCGCGGTAGTTCACCGTGATCCAGTAGGCGTACATCTTGGCCACGGCGTACGGGCTGCGCGGGTAGAAGGGGGTGGTCTCCTTCTGGGGGATCTCTTGCACCAGGCCGTACAGCTCGGAGGTCGAGGCCTGGTAGAAGCGGGTCTTCTTTTCCAGGCCCAGGATGCGGATGGCTTCGAGCAGGCGCAGGGCACCGATGCCGTCGCAGTTGGCGGTGTACTCGGGCTCTTCGAACGAGACGGCCACGTGCGACTGGGCGGCCAGGTTGTAGATCTCGTCAGGTTGCACCTTCTGGACGATGCGCACCAGGGAGGTCGAATCGGTCAGGTCGCCGTAGTGCAGCACGAAGTTGCGGTTGTCGACGTGCGGGTCCTGGTACAGGTGGTCGATGCGGTCGGTGTTGAACAGCGACGAACGGCGCTTGATGCCGTGCACCTCGTAGCCCTTCTTGAGCAGGAACTCGGCAAGGTAGGCGCCGTCCTGGCCGGTCACCCCTGTGATCAATGCGACTTTTTTACTCATGATGCTGCTGCTGGAAGGAATGGATCAAAACTCGTTGACGGCGACGCCAACAATGCTCACGGAAGATTTTTTGACCGACGTGATGAGCTTTTTCATGTCGTCGGTGCGGCTGGTGTCGCGACGGGCCACCACCACGGCGGCACCGCACGCGGCGGCGATCACGCGAGCGTCGGAGCCGGCCGATGCGGCTGGGGTGTCAACGATCACGTAGTCGAATTTGTTGAGAAGCTCTTTCATGAAGAGCCCGAAAGCCGGGCGTTGGACCAGCTCGAGCGGGTTCGGCGGGGTCACGCCCACAGGCAACAGGAACAGGCTTGGCAGGTCGGGCACGGGGCGGATGACGTTGCTGGCTGATCGACCCGAGAGGATGCCGCTCAGGCCGACCTTGCTCTTGATGTTGAAAAGCTCGTGCAGGCGAGGCGAGCGCATGTCGGCGTCGACCAGCAGCGTGCGACCACCCAGCTGACTGAATGCCACCGCCAGGTTGGCCGCGAGGTAGGACTTGCCGTCACCCGTGGCCGCGCTGATGATGGCCGCCGCCTTCTTTTTGCCCTCTGCTGCGAACACGCTCGAGATGAGCTGGCTGCGCAGATCGCGGAAAGCTTCGGCCGATTCGCTGAATGGGTGGGACGCGGCCACCAGTTCTTCGCTGATCTTTTGCTCAGCCGTGGATGGTGAATACGGATAATGAAACTGTTGCGACAGGGCCCACAGCACGTCCTCGCGCTTGACGAGGCCCAGGGCCACGGCGGCTTCGCCGAACTTGACGCCATGTTCGCGCTGGTAGACGAGGACTTCCTCGACCTGCTCGGGGCTCAGGTTGTTGGCATCACGGATGATGTCGCCGATGGACTTCTCGGCAGGGCGTTGCGTGGCGCTGCCCGGATTGGGGGTCGGAATCATGTCGTGAACGGCCTTTAGCTGCGGGGGGCGGTCAGTTCGGGCAGGGTGCGCGATTCGGTGTCGGTGGCGGTCTTCTTGCGCCACGGCAGGGCCCGGGGTTCGGGCTTGTTGCGCGTGGGGATCGAGCCCAGCACCGGCAGCTCCAGCAGTTCCGTGACGTCGAAGTCGGTGCGCAGGCGGCGATCGCGGATTTCCAGCAACAGGCCCACGATCACGGACAGCATGCCGCCAGCCAGCACAGCCAGGACCATGTTGATCATGATGCGAGGCGAGGAAGGCTCCGAGGGCGGCATGGCCTGCTTGATGACCGAGACGTTCGTCTGGTTGCTCTGGCCTTCAATGGCCACCTGGCTCAGGCGCGCGTTGATGGTCTCGTAAGCGCGCTGAGCGCTTTCGACGTCGCGCAGCAGCACCGATGCCTCGTCGCGTTGCTCCTTGAGCTTGAGGATCTTTTCGCGCTGTTGCTCGAGGGCCTCGCGGATCTGGGCTTCACGCTGTTGGCTCACGGCGCTGTTGATGGCCACGCTGGTGTTCACGCGGCTGGCTTCGGCGGCGATGCGGTCGCGCAATTCGTTGATGCTCGCTTGCGCTTCGATGACCTGAGGGTGTGCCGATCCGAGGCGAGAGTTCAGCTCCTTCAAACGTGCTTCCTGCCGGGACATCTCGGCCTTGAGCGTCGAGACCACGGGGTTGTTGAGCACTTCCTGGCTGCTGCTGCTGGCCTTGGCCTTGCGGCTGCTGGCTTCGGCGCTCATGGTCTGCACGGCAACGAGTTGTGATGACAGCTCATTGAGGCGGGCGTTTTCAACGTCCAGGCGCTCGTCGGTGGCGATGAGCCCCTTTTCCTTTTGGTAGGCAGACAAGCGGCCCTGAGCGGCCTCAAAGCGTTCACGGGCCAGCTTGGCCTGAGATTCGAACAGTGCACCAAACTGGCGAGCCGGCTCGATGCGCAGCTCCAGCGTGGTGTTGATGTAGCTCTGCACGAAAGCGTTCGCGATGGCTGCTGCGAAGTTGGGGTCTGCGGCTTCGTAGGAGAACGAAATGACGCTGGATTCTCGCGAGGGGCGAACTTCCAGGCCGGCCTGGAGCAAACCAGCCAACCAAGCCTCGAAGGAGCCGACCCCTGCCGTCTTCTCTTGCCACTGAGCGCGCATTTCCGTGCTCTCGGTCAGGCGCAGGGCGCGCACCGCACCCCGGGCCACCCGTTCGCTCTGGATCAGGTCCATCTGGGTGGCCATGTAGCCGGGGGTCAACATCGCAGGCAGCACCATGCCGGCGATCGGGTCGGGCGACTTGACGTCAACCAGCACCGAGGCCGAAGCCGTGTACTTCTTGGGCAGCAGCAGGACGCCGGCCAGGACGGTGAGGACCACCGCCAGGAAGACGGCCAGCATGATGCGCCAGCGGGCTTTGAAGATGATCAGGAGCTGACTAGGTGACATGTTCTGTCAATCGTTGGGTGTACAACCTCACGCCTTTTGGGCGGTGAGCTGGGCTTCTTCTTCCTTGTTGCCAGGGATGAAGCGACCGATCACGGTGTCCGTGGCCACGGTCAACATCGTCGCGATCATGAAAAGCATGATCCCGGCGAACCCGTGGACAAAACCCTGACCGGCCTCGTCGCCGAAATAGTAAGTGACCAGCACCAGCGTGATGACGCGGATGACGTTGGAGGCAAAGGAAATCGGCAGGATCAGCAGCGCAATCAAGATGTTTCGCTTCGGATTCGTGTAGCCCATCATGCTCATGTAGAACACGCCGATGGCTTCCAGGGCGAAGATCGAGTTCAGGCCGGCGCAGGCATCGGCGACCAGGAGTTGGTATTGCCCGATGCTCAGGGTCACGCCCGTGCGCCCCATGGGGTAGCCAGCGGCGTGAAGAGCGGCCTCGGCCACCACCGAGACGCCCATTTTCAGGGGCGCGGTCACCACCATGACCAGAATTTGGGGCAGGGGGATCAGGAAAATGAGGAAGAAAATGGGAAAGGCCATGATCTTGACCCCGCGCCAACCCTTGAGGCTGAGCAAGATGGCGATCACCAGCGGAATCTGGGAAGAGGCTTCAAACTCCGGGAAGTCTTGAGAGCGGCCAATGACGTAAAAAAACACCGCCACGAGCATGAACAGGCTGGCCGGCACGAATTTGTTGTCGTCGGGGGCGGCCATGAGCTCAGGCCAACGCTTCCAGACCAGCCAGATGGTCAGTGCCAGCATGACGGGGCCGTGCCCCTGGCCTTCCTGTGACCAGACTTGGGCGTCCAGTTTCATGTACGTCGGGACGTACATCGCCAGCAGGCCGATGGCCAGTGCGATCAGCTCCATGAGCGGGATGGCGTGGCCTGCAGGCGCGCTGGCGGGCTGCGCGGGGGCTTGGAGCGAAGACGAGGACGTACTCATGGGTGCACGGGTCGATCGACAGGAGGCTCGCCTGTTCACCCTGTTCAGCCACGCCAGCATGGGGCCGGGCTGAGACGTTCGGGCGGAGCAGGCAAGGGTGGTTGGTTGGGGTGGCGCGGGTTGCGAGAGGTGGGTAGACTGCGTTTGCTCCCGCAAGTTCCTTGGCACACCCCCCTGACTGAGCGTTCCGCGCCCCGTTTCATGGCGGGCCAAGTGTAAAGGGACTGCGTGACAGCTTGACATGGGAAGCACCCCTGGGTACCGCTCAAGTGAGGTGGGTGCTGGCTCGGGGGCACGCCTGTCGCACTCGGCCAAGACAGGGCGTGGTGGCATACTCCGCGCCCATGATCCTGATCACTGGCGGCGCCGGCTTCATCGGCGGAAATTTCGTCCATCACTGGCTGGCGCGCCACGGCGAACAGGCCGAGCCGGTGGTGGTGTTCGACAAGCTGACCTACGCCGGCAACCCCCACACCATCGCCGGCCCATTGAAGTCCGGGCAGGCCACCTTGGTGCAGGCGGACATCGCCGACCGCGATGCCGTGCGCGCTGCCTTGGCGCAACACAAGCCGCGAGCCATCTTGCACTTTGCGGCCGAGAGCCACGTTGACCGTTCCATCCACGGCCCTGGCGAGTTCATCCACACCAACATGGTGGGCACCTTCTGCCTGCTCGAAGAGGTGCGCGCCCACTGGGGTGCCATGAACGAGGCCGACAAGGCCGCCTTTCGCTTTCTGCACGTCAGCACCGACGAGGTTTACGGCTCGCTGGGTGACGCCGATCCGGCGTTCTCCGAGACCACGCCCTACGCGCCCAACAGCCCGTACTCGGCCAGCAAGGCGGGCAGCGACCACCTGGTGCGCGCCTACCACCACACCTACGGCCTGCCCACGCTGACGACCAACTGCAGCAACAACTACGGGCCGTATCACTTCCCGGAAAAGCTCATCCCGCTGATGATCCTCAACGCGCTGGAGGGCAAGCCCCTGCCGGTGTACGGCGACGGGCTGAACATCCGCGACTGGCTGTATGTGCGCGACCACTGCGAGGCCATCTGCCAGGTGCTGGAAAAGGGCACGCTGGGCGAGACCTATAACGTGGGCGGCATCAACGAGATCCGCAACATCGACGTGGTGCACACGGTTTGCCGCATCCTCGACGAGCTGCGCCCGCGCGCCGATGGCTCCAAGTACGAGAGCCTGATCACCTATGTCAAGGACCGCCCCGGTCACGACCGCCGTTATGCGATCGACCCGACCAAGATCCAGCGCGACATCGGCTGGCAGCCCGCCGAGACCTTCTCTTCGGGCATCCGCAAGACGGTGCAATGGTTCCTGGACAACGGCGAGTGGATCGACACCGTGCGCTCGGGGGCCTACCGCGACTGGATCGCGCAGAACTACGCGGAGCGTGCATGAAGATCCTGCTGCTGGGCTGTGGTGGCCAGGTTGGGTGGGAGCTGCGCCGCTCGCTGGCCCCGCTGGGCGGGCTGGTGGCACTCGACTTCAACACGCCGGGTCCGGCCGAGGCGCCTGAGCTCAAGCCCGATTTCACCGACCCGGCACAAGTGGCCGAGATCGTGCGACGCGTGCGGCCTGATGTGATCGTTAACTCGGCGGCCCACACGGCCGTCGACAAGGCAGAGGCCGAGCCCGATGTGGCGCGCCTGATCAACGCGACGACGCCGGGCCTGGTGGCGCAAGCCGCGGCCGAGATCGGTGCCTTGCTGGTGCACTACAGCACCGACTACGTGTTCGATGGCTCTGGCGAGGCGCTGCGCGATGAATCGGCGCCCACGGCGCCCCTGAACGTGTATGGCCAGACCAAGCTCGAAGGCGAGCAGTTGGTGCAAGCCAGCGGCTGCCGGCACCTGATTTTTCGCACCAGCTGGGTGTACGCGGCGCGCGGCGGCAATTTTGCCAAGACCATGCTCAAGCTCGCTGCCGAGCGCGACGCGCTGAAGGTGATCGCCGACCAGCATGGCGCGCCCACTGGCGCAGATCTGCTGGCCGACGTCACCGCGCACGCCATCCGCAGCGTGAGCCAGCCTGGCGGCGACGCGCGCCTGGGCCTGTACCACCTGGTGGCATCGGGCGAGACCACCTGGCATGCCTACGCCAGCCATGTCATCGGATGGGCGCGTGCCAACGGCCTGCCGTTGAAAGTGGCCGCCGACGCGATCGAAGCCGTGCCGACCACGGCTTACCCCACGCCAGCGAAGCGTCCGCACAACTCCCGCCTGGACACACGCCGGCTTCAGGCGGCTTTCGGCTTGAGCCTGCCGCATTGGCAGGTCGGGGTCGACCGCATGCTCACCGAGATTTCAGGGAAGTGATCTCCACCATGAAGCGCAAAGGCATCATCCTGGCCGGGGGCTCCGGCACCCGGCTGCACCCGGCCACGCTGGCCATCAGCAAGCAACTGCTGCCGGTGTACGACAAGCCGATGGTCTATTACCCGCTGAGCACGCTGATGCTGGCCGGCATCCGTGACATCCTGCTGATCAGCACCCCGCAGGACACGCCCCGCTTTCAGGCGCTGCTGGGCGACGGCAGCCAGTGGGGCGTGAACATCAGCTACTGCGTGCAGCCCAGCCCGGACGGGCTGGCGCAGGCCTTTGTGCTGGGCCGCGACTTCGTGGGCAACGACCCCAGCGCGCTGGTGCTGGGCGACAACATCTATTACGGACACAACCTGCAGGGCCTGCTGCACAACGCCGCCAACCGCGATGTCGGCGCCAGCGTGTTCGCCTACCACGTGCAGGACCCGGAGCGCTACGGCGTGGTGGCCTTCGACGCGGACAAGCGTGCCTTGTCGATCGAAGAAAAGCCTGCTTCGCCCAAGAGCAACTACGCGGTCACGGGCCTGTACTTCTACGACAACCAGGTGTGCGACATCGCGGCGTCGATCAAGCCGAGCGCCCGGGGCGAGTACGAGATCACCGACGTGAACGCCATCTACCTGCAGCAGGGCCAGCTCAGCGTCGAGATCATGGGCCGCGGCTACGCCTGGCTCGACACCGGCACCCACGACAGCCTGCTCGAAGCCAGCCAGTTCATCGCCACGCTGGAAAAGCGCCAGGGTCTGAAGGTGGCCTGCATCGAAGAGATCGCCTACCGCTCGGGCTGGATCACCGCCGAGCAGGTCGAGAAACTCGCCCAACCCATGCTCAAGAACGGCTACGGCCAGTACCTGCGCAAGGTGCTGCAAGACCAGGTCTGGTGAACCCATGAAATTCATTCCTACCGCCATCCCCGACGTTGTCGTCATCGAGCCTGCTGTTTTCGGTGACGACCGGGGCTGGTTCATGGAGAGCTTCAACGAAGCCAAGTTCCACCATGGGCTGGCCGAGCTCGGCCTGCCCAAACCGCGCCCATTCGTGCAGGACAACCACTCCTGCAGCAAGGCGGGCGTGTTGCGGGGCCTGCATTACCAGCTGCCGCCGCATGCGCAAGGCAAGCTGGTGCGCGTGAGCCAGGGCGCGGCTTTTGACGTGGCTGTGGACATCCGCCGTGGTTCTCCGACCTTCGGCCATTGGGTGGGTGTGACGCTGAGTGCGGCCAATCGCTTGCAGATCTGGATCCCCGAAGGTTTCGCCCACGGCTTCATGGCCTTGGAAGACGACACCCATTTCCTCTACAAGACGACGGATGTCTACGCACGCGATTGCGAACGCAGCATCCGCTGGGACGATGCAGACATCGGCATCCAATGGCCGGTGGTGGCGGGCCTGACCCCTGGTTTGGCACCCAAGGACGCGCAAGCTCCCTGGATGCGCGACGCCGACCTGTTCACGTTCGGCGCCACACTCAGCGCCAGCTGAACGCCATCCCAGCCGGCTCAGCGGCCAAGTTGGCAGGCGGTCTCCAGCGCATAGACGATGTGATAAAGGCTGCTGGCGCGGGTGTCCTGTGTTTGCCAGTGGCCCTGTGCGTCCAGTGATTCGTGCCAGGCACCGGGCACAGGGTGCGCCAGGTAGCGCAGCAGGCTGAGCGTGGCAGCCGTCGCGCGGGACAGGGCCCTCGCTGCTTCAGCGTGATCCAAGGCCTGATCAGCCAGCTCCGCGCAGGTGACCCAGGCTTTGATGCGCTCGGTCTGGGGCCAGAGCTTGGCGTGGGCATCGCGCCAGCGGCCGTCGGTGCCCAGGGTGTTGATGGCCACGCCGCGCTGCGGGTCCACGCCGAGTTGCTCGCCCAGGTCGATCATCCGCCTGGCGGCTGCCAGGGCCTCGGTCCTGCGGGGGTGCTCGGGGCGGGCCATGGCCCACTGCATCAGCAGCCAGCCCCATTCGAACTGATGCCCCGGCTCGGCCTCCGTGCCTCGCTCGCCTGGCAGGGGGCGCCAGTCCAGGTCGAACCACTCGGTGACCAGGCCGCTGGGCGCATCCAGGAGGTGATCCAGCGCCAGCGCCATCACCTCGTCGGCCAGCTCAGCCCAGGCGCTCGTGTCGCCCTGGCAGGCCCGGTGCCAGGCCAGTGCCGCTTCGAGCAGGTGCATGTGGGGATTGGCGCGCAGCGGAGCCTGCGGTGGCTGGCTTTCATGAAAGCCGCCCAAGGCATGTTGCCAGCCCTGCCGCATGCGCTGCAGGGTGGACAGCGCGATGCCTGGCAGCTGAGCGAAGGCGGTGCGATCGCTTTCGTGCACGGCGGCGAGCGCGAACAGCGCGAAGGCCTGCTCGTAGAGGTCGAATTGAGCGTTGCGCTCACCGCGGTGGACGTCGAACGACGTCGCAAAGGAGCCGTCTGGGTTGCGAAGCCTGTTCAGCAGGAAGTCCAGGCCGTGCGCCAACAGGTCCCTGGTGTCACCTTGCCAGCCCAGCCGTTGGGCGGCGGCGCAGACGTAGAGCTGGCGTGCCACCACGCGTGTGCGACGAGGCTCTTCGACCGGACGTCCCCGGGCATCGAGCTTTTCGAAAAAGCCGCCGTGCTCACGGTCAACGCCTTGGGTGCGCCACAAGGGAAAGGCTTGGGTCAGGAACCAGTCCTGCCAGGTGGCTCGCGTTCGCACCCAGTCGGTGTCTCCGGGAAGGGTGGGGTGCGCGTGAACATCCATGGGGCATGCCCGGTCAGGTCGATGAGGCAAGAGTCTATCGGTTGCTCGTGCTCCAAGAGGCGAGGCGTTGCAAACAAAAACGGCCGCAGGGTGTGCGGCCGGCCAAACGGCGGATGTCGGCGGTGCAGGCGGATGTCAACGCGGGTCATCGTGACGCGAGGGCGGTGCACCCAGCAGCATGCTGTGCAACACCCGGGCGAAGAAAACCGCTTGCGTGGCCACGCGCCGACGCAGCCCATTCAGCGATGAAGGGCGTGCGAAGGTCTGCTGTGCTGTCCCGAAGCCGGGCCCCAGGCCGACCATCACGGCACGCACTTGAGCCCGATGGGCTTGCATCCAACTCGCCTGCTCGGCGTGAGCCAGGCCAACGAAAACAACCGTCGCGCCCGTGGCAGCGATCTGGTGGGCCAGGGCCAGGTCTTGTGCAGGCGTGAGGGCTTGGGTCGCGCCGGGCGTGCCTGTGATCTGGAGGTTGGGAAAGGTCGTTTGGGCGCTGCTGATCAGTTGGTCGAGCGATGCCTGGGTGCCGCCGTGCAAGTGAACGGCCTGCCCTGCTTGCTCGGCCAGGCGCATGTGGTGCCACATGAGCTCGCGGGCCGTCAGGGCTTGCTGTCTGCGCTGGCCTTCTCGGCGCATGGCCCAGGCCACCCCCGCGTCGCCGGGCAAGGTCAGGTCTGCCTGGGCGAGGGTGTGGTGCAGTGCGGGGTCCCGGGTTGCTTGCACCAGGTGGGCCATGTCGCACAGGGCCACGATGCGTGACTGGTGGCGGCTCCCCCAGGTGAGGATGCGTTGTGCGGCACCGGCCAGGTCCATGGCGTCCACGTAGGTGTCGAGGAGCAGGGTTCCCTGGCGCAGGAAGCGGTGGCGGGTCGGCGCCGACGCCTGCTGAGCGGGCCGTTGCTCATTCGCTCTCCAGGACACCGTGGGGTAGCCAAAATGGGGGTCGGGGTGACGCATGCTGCTTCCTTGTCGGGGCGGGCTGCGGGTGCGGCTGAGGGGCCGTGCTCCGTTGCCTGAAATTCTAGGAAGCGCCTGGCTGGTGGCCGGTTGCGGGAAACCCTCCGACAGGCGTCGGATCACCCGAGGCTTGTGATGGATGTCTCGTCTGGGTGCTCGCCTGGTTGCTGGTTTGCCCGAACGCAGCGGTGCCACCAAAAACAAAGCGCCCGGATGGGCGCTTGCGCGGGACCAGCTCTGCACCGGGTCAGAGCTCGGCCGGTGAACCCAAGGTGAGCGAGCCCGGTCGGCGACCGTCGGACTCGCTCAAATGGGGTTCAAATCGGGCTCACTTCAGGCCAGACAGACCCTTGGACAGGGAGTCTGCGTCAACGCTGGTGCTCGCTGCGTCGTCAGCGGGAGGCGCTGCCACGGAGGGCGTGGAGGCCACGCCACCGTCTGCGCTCGACGCCGCTGCGGCGCCCGAAGCTGGCTTCTCGGCGAACTTGCCCAGGTATTCGATCTTGGCTGCTTCGCGCATGGCCTTGACTTCCTTCTGAGCGAACTGGCGGCGGCGCTCGGCGGTCAGGAACTGCTCGATGGCTGGCTTGGCCTGCTCGAACGACACCGGTTGCGCGCGGCTGGCCATGACCAGGATGGCCTTGAAGCCGTCCTTGGCGGTGATGAACAGCGACTCGCCGTCGTTGACCTTGGCGAGCTGATCCACGATGGCCAGCGGCAGGCCTTCGGCGGCCTGGGTGACCTGTTGGGTCGTGAACTTCAGGCCGGAGACCTTGAGCACTTCACCGTACTCAGCCGGTGTGCGTGCCTTTTTCAGCAGCTCGATGGTGGCCTTGGTTTGCTCGGGCGTGGCGGGGATGGTGAACTCTTGCAGGGCGTAAAGCTTGCGCTGCGAGAACAGGGCGGGCTTTTCGTCGAAGTACTTGCGGATTTCGTCGCCGCCCGGGGTGCCTGCGCCGGCAACGGCGGCGCGCTCGATGTAGGTGCGAGCCAGGATGTTGCGACGGGTGGCTTCGAGCAGTTGCATGACCTGCGGGTCGCGGTCGAGCTTTTGCTCTTCGGCCTTGGACACGGCCAGTTGCTGGTCGATCAGGCCTTCAAGGATGTTGCGACCAGCGGCTTCGGCTTGCTCGGGACGAAGGCCCTGCTGGCGTTCCAGCACCTGGTTGATCTGGTGGACGGTGATTTCCGAGCCGTTCACGCGGGCAGCGGCCTGGGTGGCCTTGCCTTCGGACGAGCCCTTGTCGCCGCAGCCGGTGGCCAGGACGGCGGCCAGGACGACGGGCAGCAGGGCCATCATGCGGATGGCGCGCGGTTGAGCGGAAGCGTGCAGGCGGTGTTGCATGGTCTGAAGGTTGGGTTGTGTGGTTCTCGGGCCCGGCCATGGAAGTGTGCGCAGGCGTCAGTGCAAGATCGGGTACAGACAGCGAAGTTCCCTGGTCGGTGGTGCAAACCGCTCAAACAGGTGGGTCAACCGCGAGGTTTGTCACCTTCTGTCATGTCGGTCGGTGCGGCCGCAGGTGCCTGGCGTGTACCGCAGACCACGCCAGCACCCCGGCCAGCGCGCCACTCAAATGCGCCCAGGGGGCCACGTTTATAGCCGACGCTTCTGACAGAACGAGGTGATGGGCCCAGGGGTTTTCCATGAAGAGCTTGCCCGCCAGCCAACCCAGCAACACGATGCCAACCACCCGATGAGCGGCGCGGCAGGGGTGGTGGAGGTTGGCCAACGCCACGATGGCAACGCCCGCGTGCAGCACCCCGGACATGCCCACGTAGGATGTGAGCAACGGCTCCAGCAGCATGCCGACGTGGGTCAGGGGCCAGGCGATGAACCAGGCGAGGGTGTCGCGCGGCGTGACATCGGAGAGCGCACCCATCAGCAGGATCAGGCCTGCGCCAAACAGGTTGCGCCAGAGGTGGGCTTCGCTGCCATGCAGCCAGGCGGTCGCCCACCAGCTCCACAAGGGTTGGTGGCCTCCCTGGTCCGGTCGCAACACCAGCCTGGCGGGCAGCTCGGGCCAGAACTCGGGCGGCAGGGCCAGGGGCACTGGGTTGAATGCCAGGCTGGGCAGGCTCAGCAACAGGCCGATGGCACACCACCACAGCGCGTGGCTGGTGACCGCGGGACGAGGACGCAGCGTGCTCAAGGCAGGGCGCGGGGTTCGGGTGCCCCGGTGCCAGCAGGCGAGAGGTGCCCGAACACCGATTGCCACAAGGCCAGCACGGCGTCGCGGTGGTGGGCCACGGCAGCCAGTCGCTCGCCCTCGAGTTCGGTCGGCGCTTCATCCAGGCGTGCGCGGTGCTGAATGCGGCGCAGCTCGCGGTAGGCCTGGCTGGCGGCTTCCGCCACCTGGCTGGGCACCAGGCCAGCGGCTCCGGCTCGCAGCAACAGGGCGATGTTGCCGAGGTTGTCCATCAGGCCAGGGTGCACGCGGCTGTGCGTGAGAACCAGGAACTGCACCACGAACTCGACGTCGATCATGCCGCCAGCGCTGTGCTTGATGTCGAAGCGCTCGGGCTGGCAGGGGTGGGCCTCCCGCATGCGCTCGCGCATGGCCACGACTTCCTGGGCCAGGCTGTTGGCGCAGCGCTCGGACGACAACACGGCACGGCGGGTGCTCTCGAAGCGCTCGGCCAGGGCGGGCTCGCCAGCACACCAGCGTGCCCGCGTCAGGGCCTGGTGCTCCCAGGTCCAGGCGGTGTTGCTGCCGCGCTGGCGCTGGTAGTCGTCATACGAATGGTAGGACGTCACCAGCAGGCCCGAGTTGCCGTTGGGGCGCAGGGCGGTGTCGATGTCGAAGAGCTCGCCCACCGAGGTGCGCAGCGTCAGCCAGGTGATGAGCTTGCGCGCGAACAGCAGGTAGGCGTCGATGGGGCTGGGGGTGTCGGGGCCGGCGTCCTGCTCTGGGGCGTCCTGCTTGTCGTCGTAGACGAAGACGACGTCGAGGTCGGAGCCGTAGCCCAGCTCCTTGCCGCCCAGTTTGCCGTAGGCGATGACGGCGAAATGCGGCTCGCGGCCGACGGCGTAGCGGGCCTGTTTGCCGGGTCGTTGTTGCAGCTCGCGCCAGGCCCATCGCAGCGTGATGTCCAGCGTGGTGTCGGCCAGCAGGGAGAGGTCGTCGGCCACCTGCTCGACGGTGAGCGTGCCTTCGACGTCTCGCACCAGGGTTCGGAACACCTCTGCGTGATGGGCGCGTCGCAGCGTGTCCATCAAGGCTTCTTCGTCGGCCTGGCCGGCGCGCACCCAGGCGTTGTGGCGCTCTTCGAGCTCGGCGCGGTAGGCCTTGGCGTCGAAGCGGCCGTCCATCAGGCGCGGGTCGGCCAGCTCGTCGATCACGCCAGGGTGGCGCAGCAGGTAGCGCATCGACCAGCGTGCCAGGCCCAGCAGGCGCAGCAGGCGTTTGAGCACCTCGGTGCGCTCGGCCAGCAGCGAGAGGTAGCTGTCGCGGCGCAGCAGGGGGTTGAGCCACTCCACGAAGCGCAGCACGGCTTCGACGCCCAGAGGCTCCTGACCGTCGGGGCCTTCGGTCAGCGCGATTTGCGTGGCCCGGCCGATGAGTTTGGCCAGGCGCAGCTTGGCCGCGTCCGACAGCATCGTGACTTTGGGCTGGCGCGCGAACGCCAACACGTGTGGCGCGATGGCTTGTGGCAGTTTGGCCGCGAACTCTTCGCTGTCGACCGGCAAAGGTGGGCCGCCGCAGCCCTTGCAGCCGCCACCACCACCGCCGCTTTCGCGTCCGTCGTGCAGCAGGGCGTCGAACTCGGTGGCGACGAGCTCGCGCACCTGGCACAGGGCGTTGAGCAACTGGCAGGTGGGCGAGAGGCAGTCGGGGTGCGAGGACAGGTCGGCGCTGCGCTGGCTCAAGCCCATGCTGCGCGCGATCCAGTCGAGGTCGGCGTCCTGCGTCGGCAGCATGTGGGTCTGCTGGTCGTCGAGGAACTGGATGCGGTGCTCGACGCGCCGCAGGAAGGTGTAGGCGCTGGCGAGCTGCTCGGCCTTGTCGGGGGCGATCAGGCCACGCGCCACCAGCCGCGGCAGGGCCTTGAGCGTCGAACGGGTGCGGATCTCGGGGAACTGGCCGCCGCGCACCACCTGCAGCAGCTGCACGGTGAACTCGATTTCGCGGATGCCGCCGCGCGCCAGCTTGACGTCGTTGGCGCGGTCTGGGCGGCCGGCGGCGCGGCGCGTGGCTTCGTCGCGGATCTTGCGGTGCAGCTGGCGCAGGCCCTCGAACACGCCGTAATCGAGGTAGCGGCGGTAGACGAAGGGCATGACCAGGTTGCGCAGCGCCAGGGCGCGCGAGTGGTGCTCGCCCTTGGGCATGCAGCGACGCGGCGCCACGATGCGGCTCTTGAGCCAGGCGAAGCGCTCCCATTCGCGGCCTTGAACCAGGAAGTACTCCTCCAGCATCGCCATGCTGACCACGGGCGGGCCGGAGTTGCCGTTGGGCCGCAGGGCCAGGTCGACGCGGAAGACGAAGCCGTCTTCGGTGGTGTCGGCGATCAGGGTGCTGAGCTTGCGGGCCACGAAGGCGAAGTACTCGTGCACGGTGACCTGGCCTGAAACCCGGCCGGTCACATCGGCCACGCCGGTGGTCTGTCCGTCGTCTTCGTAGACGTAGATGAGGTCGATGTCGGACGAGACGTTGAGCTCGCGTCCGCCCAGCTTGCCCATGCCGATGACCCAGAAATCGACGCGCTGCCCCTGCTCGTTGAGAGGCTGGCCATGTTTGAGGTCGGCTTCGGCCTCGGCCGCTTTCAGGGCGACATCCAGTGTGACCTCGGCCAGCTCGGTCATGGCCAGGGTGATGGCCTGCATGGGTGCGCTGGTTTCGACGTCCTGCACCGCCAGGCGCTCCATCACCAACTGGCGGGCCACGCGCAGCGACGACGGCAGGTCGCGGCCATCGGCCTGCAGCCGCTCGATGAGCTGGGCGATGTCGGCGCTGCGGGGCACCCCCGGGCACGCCTGTGCGAACGCCTGGACCTCGGCCACATAGCGGCGCCGGATGCGCTGAACGTAGCGGGAGTGGTCGGCTGGGGCCGAAGACGCAGCGGCGTCGGATGGGATGTCAATCATGGAGCCGGGTCAGGGTGCAACGGGTCTGTGCTAGGGTGCTCGCCTTGGGTCGAACCAGCAGACCTGCACGCGATGGTAGGGCACAAGCCCTCCCCGGTGGGGTGGTGGTTCGACGGATGTGCGCCGATTTCATGCCCCAGATGCCCGATTCGAAGGTCGATGCGACCGACGATGCGACCAACGATCAACCTGCCGACCCCGTTGGCTCCGCTCAAGCCGCTCACGGGCCGGGGCGCTTGCTGCGCTTGCCTGCACGCTGGCTGGGGCGAACCGGGCTGAAAACCCTTCGTTGGCTGGGGTGGGGGCTGTTGGGGCTGGCATGCGTCGCGGTGGCGGCTTGGGCCTTTGTCCTGATTCAGATTCTGCCAAGGGTCAACGAATGGCGTGATGAGCTTGCGCAACAAGCCACTCAGGCCGTGGGGGCGACCGTGCGGGTGGGCGAGGTCGTGGGGCGCGCCGAGGGCGTCTGGCCGGTGCTGTCGTTGCGGGAAGTGAGCATCCTGGACCGTCAGGGGCGACCGGCCTTGCGCCTGCCCGAGGTCGAAGCCCGACTGTCCATGGCGACCCTGGCCCCCACGGCTTTGCTCGACCGGGAGCTGCGCCTGGATCGCCTGGTGATCGTGGCGCCCGAGCTGGATGTGCGCCGCGACCGGGAAGGCGTGCTGCACGTGGCCGGCTTGAGCCTGCCCAGTGGGGCGGCGTCTTCGGGGCAGGGCAGCGCAGCGGGTGACTGGGTGTTGTCGCAGTCGCGCATCCAGATCCGCCAGGGCACGGTGCGTTGGCGCGACGATTACCTCGGAGCCCCCGAGCTGGCCCTGCAACAGGTGGACCTGACGCTGAAAAACCGGCCGTCCTGGCGAGGGCGGGTGCATGAACTCAGCCTCTCTGCGACGCCGCCCCCCGAGTTTGGTCAGCGTTTCCGGATCGAGGCGCACATGAGCCAGCCGGTGTGGTTGGTCGGCCAGGCAGGCTGGTCACCGAAGCTGGACATCGAGACGACCCGTCCGGCGGACTGGCGAACCTGGTCGGGCGAGGTCAAGGCGCGTTTCGAGCACGTCGATGTGCGCCGACTGCGTCAACACGTGCGGCTGCCCATCGAGGTGGCCAGTGGACAGGGCGGCGTGTCCGCGTCGGTGGGTTTGACGCGGGGGCGCCTGAGCCGCGTCGGCCTGCAAGCCGATGTGCGCGACATCCAGGTGCGACTGGCGCCCGATTTGCCGCGCCTGGCTTTCAAGCGCCTGAGTGGCGAGGTCGTGGTCGGCAACGATCGCTCGAGCGCATCGATGGCCTACCGCGACCTGGCCTTCACCCTGGACGATGGCCTCCATTGGCCTGCCAGCTCAGGTCGACTGACCTGGCAGCACGCGCCTTGGCCCCACGGCTGGCCATCGACAGGGTGGGGCGACAGCCTGGGCGGAGAGGCCGAGGCCGACAGGTTGGACCTCGCGCAACTGGCCTTGCTGGCCGATCGCCTGCCCTTGCCGGCGCGCGCACGCCATGCCTTGTCGGACCTGGCGCCCAAAGGCGTCATCGAGGGGCTGTCGTGGCGCTGGGAGGGCGGCGCCATCGACCCTCGGCGTTACCAGCTCAAAGCCCGGGTGCGCGGCCTGGGGCTGTCGGAATCCCGCGAGCCGGGGCAGGGCCGGCCGGGCCTGGCCGGGGCCGATGTCACGGTCCAGGCCAACGAGTCAGGCGGCAGCGCCGACCTGGCCTTGCGCAGGGGCTGGTTGGGTTTCCCGGGGGTGTTCGAAGAGCCCCGCATCGAACTTGACAGCCTCGACGCCCAGGTCCAGTGGTCGCTCAAGCCGCCTGCGACCAAAGGGGCGCCTGCAGGGTGGCAGGTCGACGTTCGCCAGGCCCGGTTTGCCAACGCGGAGGCCGCCGGACAGCTCGAGGGCACCTGGCGCACTGGCGAGACGGCCAATGATCGATTGCCCGGACACCTCGATTTGAGTGGCAGCTTGAGCCGCGCCCAGGCCACGGCCGTTTGGCGATACCTGCCGCTGACCGTGGGTGACGCCGCGCGACAGTACGTGCGGCACGCCATCCGTGGCGGCGTCGGCCAGGATGTCACCTTCGAGGTCAAGGGCCAGCTCGATGGGTTCCCCTTTCCGAACGACCAAGGCGGGCGTTTTCGGGTCAAGGTGCCGATTCGCGAGGCATCGCTCGACTACGCGCCAGCCGCCATCACCGGCGATGCACCCGATGTGCGCTGGACCCCTTTCACCGACATGGCTGGCGAGCTGGCCTTTGAAGGCCAGGCCATGGCCATCCGCGAGGCCCGGGGACGCCTGGGCGGCATCGGGCAGGGCACCTTCGTGCTCAGCAAGGTGGAGGGGCGCATCGACGACCTGGCGGCGGATGATCCGGTGTTGCGCATCGGCGGCCAGGGCGATGGCCCCCTCAACGACGCGCTGGCCTTTCTCGCGGCCTCGCCCCTGTCTGCGCACTTGGGCACGGTGCTCACGCGCGCCCAGGGCCAAGGGCAGAGCGCTTTGCGCATCGACCTGACCATCCCGCTCAACCGCAGCATCGACACCCAACTCAAGGGCGAAGTCACGCTCAAGGACAAAGACCGCGCCGGCATCCGACTGGGCGCCCTGGCACCCGCGATGACCCAGGTGCGGGGGCGCATTGCCTTCACTGAATCGCAGCTGCAGGTGCAGGCGCGCACCAAGGTCTGGGGGCAGGAAATGGTGGTCGAAGGCCAGCGAGGCGCCGACGGGGCCTTGAAGTTCACCGCCCATGGTCAGGTCTCGGCCGAAGCCCTGCGCCAGGCCGAGGAGTACCCCTTCCTGATGCGACTGGCGCCACGTTTGAGTGGCGACGCACCCGTGTCGGTGCAGGTCAGCATGCCGGCGCGGGCCGGACAGGACGCGCCGCCCGCATTGCCCGAGGTCGTGGTCACCAGCGGCCTCAAGGGCATCGCCAGCAGCTTGCCCGCCCCGCTGGACAAGGCGGGCAGCCAAGCTTGGCCGCTCAAGGTCAGCTACCGGATCGAAGACGAAGCGGGCCACCACGACGCCATCCAGGTCGAGTTGGGTAACCCCGTGCAGGCGCAGATGACCTCGGCGACGATGCCCTGGTTGCGCGTGGACCTGAGGCGTGACGTGCGCGGCGAGTGGGCGCGCGTGCAGCGTGGTCTGATGCAGCTGAGCTTGCCTGCCCAGGGGCCGGGCGTCACGCCGATGCCCATGCCGGCCAAGGGCGTTGCGGCGCAGGTCAATGCCCCGTCGCTGGACCTCAAGGCCTGGCAGGGTGTGCTCGACGCCATGACGGCCCCCAGTGTGCCGGCGCGCCCTGCCACGGCCGAGTCCCTGGCGGCGGACGAAAGCCTCATCCCGGAAGTCATCCAGGTCCAGACAGCGGCCCTCGGTTGGCAACAGCGAACCCTGCGCAACGTCAACGCCACCGTTCAGCACCCCGCACCCAACGTCTGGAAGGTGCAGCTCGACTCGGTGCAGGCGGCGGGTCAGGTCGACTGGTTGCCTGAGCGCATCCCCGCAGCGGGTGGCAGCCATGGCAGGGTGGTGGCCCGTTTGTCACGCCTGCTTGTGCCCGAAGCCGAGGCCAAAGCCATCGCCGACCAGGCCGCCGACCGCCTCGTGGCCAACGATTCTGCGGCCAGTCTGCCGGCCCTGGACATCGTCATCGACCGATTCCAGTGGCGAGGCCTGGAGATCGGCCGCTTCGAAGTGGAGGCGGTCAACCGGCTCATTCCCGTGACGGGCGGCCCGGGCTTGCCGGAGTGGCGCGTCACCCGCATGAAGCTGGCCAACACGGACGCCGAGCTCGATGCCGTTGGCAACTGGACGGCCCTGGGGGCGCAAAACAACGTGCGCCGCCCGGGCGATGGTCGGGTCCGCCCCCGCTCGGCCTTCAGCTTCACGCTCGATTTGCGCAACAGCGGTGCCCTCATGAATCGCCTGGGCTTGCCGCCCGCCATCAAAGGGGGCAAGGGCAAGCTCACGGGGCAGGTCAGCTGGCTGGGCTCGCCGCTCGAGCCCGACGTGCCCAGCTTGAACGGCGACCTGAAGGTGGCGCTCAGCGAGGGGCAGTTCCTCAAGGCCGATGCGGGCATGGCTCGGCTGCTGGGTGTGCTGAGCCTGCAGGCTTTGCCGCGGCGCTTTCTGCTCGACTTCCGCGACATCTTTCAGCAGGGTTTTGCCTTCGACAGCGTGGAAGGCGACATCAAGGTCAGCCAGGGCCAGGCCACCACGCGCAACCTGCGCATGCGTGGCGTGCAGGCCGTGGTGCTGATCGAGGGGCAGGCAGACCTGCTGCGCGAAACCCAGGACCTCACCGTCTACGTGGTGCCCGAGATCAACGCCGGCACGGCCTCTCTGGCTTACGCGGCCATCAACCCGGTCATCGGCCTGGGCACCTTTGTCGCACAGATGCTGCTGCGCAAGCAGGTCTCGGAGGCCGCGACCACCGTGTTCCGCATCGGCGGCACCTGGGCCGATCCGCTGGTGGAAAAGGGCTTGCCGCCTCGCGCTGAAGCAGCTGCCCAGGCTGCTCCTCCCGGCAACGCCGCGAAGTGAGGCGGGTCTTGCCGACAGATACAAAGTGCTGGCAACGCCTTCGCGCACAATGCGCGCTTCCCTGACGCTTGCCGAGAAGACATGAGCCTGTCCCGTCGTTCGATGCTGCTGAGCCTGCCGGTCCTCACGGGCCTGATGTGTGGATGCTCAGGCGATGCGGTCACCCGCATGCCCGATTTGCCCTACACCGAGATCAATGGCCAGGCGCGCCAACTTGGCCAATTGCAAGGCAAGGTGGTGGTGATCAACTTCTGGGCGACCAGCTGCTCGACCTGCGTCAAGGAAATGCCCCGCCTCATCGAGACCCACAACCGTTTCAAGGCCCAGGGCCTGGAGACGCTTGCCGTGGCCATGTCCTATGACCCGCCCGCCTACGTCATGCAGTTCGCCGAGTCCCGCAAACTGCCGTTTCGCGTGGTGATGGACCACGACGGCAGCCTCGCACGGGCTTTTGGCGATGTCCAGCTGACCCCCACCACCCTGGTCATCGACAAGCGTGGGCAGGTGGTCAAGCGCTACATCGGGGAGCCCGATTTCGCGGCGCTCGATGACCTGTTGACCCGCTTGCTGGCGCAGCCGGCGGCCTGACGTGGCGGCAACCGGGCCAGCGCAGTCATGACGCGTCCTGCTTTATTGACGGCGTGGCGCGCAGGGCGGCCGCACCACCTCGGCAAGGCCTTGGCGCTGCTGCTGTCCAGCTTGCCGCTGCTGGCTTGTTCGCCCGCCTTGAACTGGCGGCAAATGGACCTGGTCGAAGCCGACGGCCTGCGCATGCGTTGGCCTTGCAAGCCCGATCGCGTCGAGCGTTCGCTGAAACTGGATGGCGTGGAGTCGCCCCTGCGCATGGTGATGTGGTCCTGCGAGGCGGCTGGCGCCACCTGGGTGCTGAGCGCCACCCGCCTGGGCAGCGCCACCGACGTGTCGCCTGCGCTGCGGGCCTTGTCGGCGGCCACGGCGGGCAACCTCGCCTGGGCGGACAAGCAGGCCCGCCAGCAAGCGCCGGTGGCCAGCCCGCCTCAGCCCTCGTCCGATTGGCGGCACTCCGACACGGGGGAGGTCAAGGTCCCCGGCATGACCCCCAACCCCGATGCCCGGGGCTGGCGTGCCCAGGGCCTCAAACCCGAAGGCAACTCGGGCGCGGCGCCCTTGACCGTGGACGCGTGGCATTTTTCCCACGGATTGACGGTCTTTCAGGCGGCGATCTGGCAGGGCGACAGCCCCTTGCCGCGTGAAAACGGTGAGGATGCCGTGGAGGTCTTCCATCGCTCGCTCCACTTTCCCGGGTGAGGGTCGATAATCCCTCAGGTATGCCCGGACTTTTCCTCATCGCGCACGAGCCGTTGGCGTCCGCACTGAAGTGCGCGGCGCAGCACTGCTTTCCGGAAGCGATCTCCAGCCTGCAGGCCCTGGACGTCAGCGCCCGCCAGACGCCCGAGGAAATCGAAGCCCAGGCACGCATCCTCCTGCAAATGGCACAAGACGGCGATGAGCGAGGCGAGGTCCTCATCCTCACCGACGTCTTCGGCGCCACCCCTTGCAACACCGTGCAGCGCCTGGCAGACGGCCAACGCGTGAAAGTCATCACCGGCGTCAACCTGCCGATGCTCTGGCGCGCCCTGA
>CAYJXE010000040.1:0-26761 GCA_964373965.1 uncultured Aquabacterium sp.
CCTTCCACAACGACGCCGCTAACGAGGGCCCCATCGCCTGGTCGCCTCACCAGACCAACACCCAGGACCGCCGCGACCGCATGACCCTGCGCGCCCGTTTCGGCCTGACCAGCGACCTGGCCTTCGGCTTCAAGACCGGCTTGCGCCTGAGCACGGGCAATGCGCAAGCGTTGTCCACCTCGCAGACCCTGGGCGGCAGCAACGGCAACTTCAGCAAGTACAGCGTGCTGCTCGACCGCGCCTGGATCCAGTGGACGCCGCACCAGCCCGACGTCACGGCCACCGTTGGGCGCTTCAGCAGCCCCTACTTCGGTGGCGACCTCATCTGGCCCGACGACATGAACTTCGATGGCGTGGCGGTCAAGGCCACGCACGCCTTCAACGACGCCAACAAGGTGTTCGTCAACGCCGGCGCCTTCCCGCTCAGCGAGTTCCAAAGCGACGCGGCCGATGCCTGGCTGTATGGCGCTCAGGTGGGCGCCATCTTCAAGCCCGACGCCAGCAGCCAGTTCGACATCGGCCTGGGCTACTACGACTTCAACAACATCGAAGGCAACTTCGACCCGATGTACCGGGACACGGCCAACACCTTCAGCGCGGCCGACAAGAGCTACCTCTCCAGCGAATACAAAAAGGCTGTTCGCCAGCGCGGCAACACGCTCATCCGCATCAACCAGCCGGTGGCTGCTGCGGGTTCAGCCACGGCGGTGGCGCCCGTTTGGGGCCTGGCCAGCAAGTTCAGGCCCTTGACCTTGAGTGCGGCCTACAACCACCAGGGCTTCGAAGGCCTGAGCATGCGCATCAGCGCAGACTTCATCCACAACACCGGCTTCAGCCAGGCCGACATCCGCCGCCGCGCCCAACCCGGCGCCAACATCGACTTGGCCAAAAAGACCAACGCCTGGCAAGCGCGCGCGCAGATCGGCTCGACCAAGCAGGAGCTGCTGGGCGACTGGTCGGCCTACCTCGGCTGGCGCCGTTTCGAGCGCGATGCCTGGGTGGACGCCTTCACCGACACCACCTGGCACCTGGGTGGCACCAACTACGTTGGCTGGACGCTGGGCGGGGCCTACTACGTGGGCCCGCGCACCTCACTGGGCCTGCGCCTGACCAGCACCCGCAACCTCACCGACGGCCGCACCGAAACGCTCAGCGACGGCGCCGAGGTGCCCAACCTCAGCAGCATCCGCCAGCGCGTCGATGTGCTGCAGGTGGAGCTGAACTCGCGTTTCTGATCGGAGCCTCGACATGAACGCACACCCACATCACACCGCGATCAGTCGGTGGCGCCCTGGGCTGATGGCCGCCCTGGTGCTGGCGTCCTGCGCCATCGCCTCACCAGGCTGGGCGCAGGACAAAGGCAGCCGCGAGAAAGAAGCGCTGCGCCGCGCACAGCTGGCGCTGCGGGCCGCACAGGACGAGGTCGCCACCTTGCAGCGCGAGCGCGCGCAATGCGCCACCGATCGCGAAGCAGCGCTCAAGGACAAGGCTGAAGCCCAGAAGTCATCGGGCTTGCTGGCCAGTGCTCAGGCGCAGTCGCGCCAATCGCAAGGGCGCGTCAAGCAGCTCGAGGGTGAGCTCGAAGCCGTGCAGCAGCAACTGGCCGAGGCCAAGGCGCAGCAGGCCCAGCAGGCCAAAGAGCTGGGTGAGGGCCAGCGCAGCCTGCGGGCTGTGCGCCAGTTGCTCGAAACCAGCGAGCAGCGCCAGCGCGTCCTGCAAGAGCGCAACCAGCAGCTCTACGACACCGGTGTGGCCGTGGTGGAGATGTACCGCAGCCGCAAGCCAGCCGAGACCGCGGCACAACAGGCGGTGGTGCTGGGCTTTGGCCTGGTGGACGTCGAAAACATCAGCGAGAAGTGGCTCGATCGGCTCAACGCGGCGCGCTTTCATCAGCAGGACCGCCTGCCCGCGCCTTGATGCCAGCGTGACAGCAGTCGGTGTGCGCACCATGAGCCCGCAAGTCGGCGCACAATCACCACATGCCAGTCACCTTCAAATCCCAGGCCACCGGCAACCTCGTGATGCTGTCGGCGCACGCCGAGGCGTTGTTGAAGCTGCTGGGCAAGACCGCTGCGCAGCCCGGCATCCTCGAGGTGGCCGACATGCCGCACGCCTTGTCCACCTTCCGCGCGCTCGACCCCGATCAGCTGCCTGACTCGCCCGCCTCACCCAACACGGCACAGGCGGGTGAAGGCACCCACGCCGCCGATGCTGAAAAGCGCCAGGACGACAAGCCGCCCGTCGGTTTCCAGGACGAGCCCGTCAGCCTGCGCCAGCGCGCCGCGCCTTTCATCCGCCTGATCGAGCAGGCACAGGCCGGCGGCAAGCCCATCGTGTGGGGCGTGTGAGCTTTTGCGTCTGAAAACCCGGTCTTGTGCGGTGCAGCATGGCTGGTGCATGATGCCGTCATGACCGACGCCGTCACCCGACTCATCGCGGTTCGCCATGGCGAAACCGCATGGAACCGCGAAGCCCGCATCCAGGGACACACCGACATCCCGCTCAACGACACCGGCCTGTGGCAGGCCGAGCGGGTGGGCGCTGCGGTGGCGCAGGAAGCCATCGAGGCCATCTACAGCAGCGACCTGCAGCGTGCGCACCTCACGGCCCAGGCCATTGGCCGCGCGGCCGGGGTGGCGGTGCGGCTCGAAGAGCGCCTGCGCGAGCGCCACTTCGGCGAGCTCGAAGGCCTCACCCACGAAGAGATCCACAGCCGCTGGCCCGATCAGGCCCGGCGCTGGAAGCAGCGCGACCCGGCCTATGGGCCGGTCGGTGGCGAGACCCTCACCGAGTTCCATGATCGCTGTGTCGGCACCCTGGTGCGCCTGGCGCAGCGTCACCTGGGCCAGACCATCGTCGTCGTGGCCCACGGTGGCGTGCTCGATTGTTTCTACCGCGCGGCCAACGGCGTCGACCTGACGGCGCCGCGCAGCTGGACCATCGGCAACGCCACCATCAACCGGCTGCTCTACAGCCCGGATGGCCTGACCATGGTGGGCTGGGCTGACGACGGCCACCTGGCCGCCAGCGGGGGCGCGCTCGACGAGTCCTCGGACGGCGCATTGGCCCCAGCCTGAGGCGGGGCTTTTCCGCCCGCCTTCACAAATCCTCTGCCATTTGTGGGTACATTGGCAGGCTAACAATTGACTAGGCAAGTATTTGTCGAGGTGAGCATGGCGCGACGTTTTTGCATGTGGGTGTCTCTGGTGGCTGCTGCTGCCCTGTTTTCGGGTTGCAGCAAGCAGGAGGGCGCTCCCCAGGCGGCTGCCGGTTCGGCGCCGCCAGCGCTGCCCGTCGGGGTGGTCACGGTGCAACCCGGCGAGGTGCCCCTGATGGCCGAGTTGCCCGGGCGCCTGGAAGCCCTGCGCACCGCCCAGGTCCGCGCCCGCGTGGCCGGCCTCCTGCAAAAACGCCTGTTCACCGAAGGCGCCGACGTCAAGGCCGGTCAGCCCCTGTTCCAGATCGACTCGGCCACCTACCAGGCCACGGTGGACAGCGCCCAGGCCACGCTGGCACGCGCCGAAGCCAACCTGGCCCAGACCACGGCCCTGGTGCAGCGCTACGAGCCGTTGCAGGCCGCCAAGGCCATCAGCCCGCAAGAGTTCCTCAATGCCCAGGTGAGCCAACGCGCCGCCCAGGCCGACGTGGCCGCCGCCAAGGCCGCGCTGCAGACCGCGCGCATCAACCTGGGTTACGCCAGCGTCACGGCGCCCATCTCAGGTCGCATCGGCCGTGCTTTGGTCACCGAAGGTGCGCTGGTGGGGCAGGGCGAGGTCACCCAGCTGGCCTTGATCCAGCAGGTGCACCCGCTGTACGTGAACTTCACGCAGTCGGCCACCGAGGTGCTCAAGTTGCGCCAGGCCCTGCAGGCAGGTGCGCTCAAGAAGGCTGGCGCCAACGCCGCCCAGGTGCGCGTGGTGCTCGACGATGGCCGCGAGTACCCGCTGCCCGGTCGACTGCTGTTCGCCGACCTGAGCGTGGACAGCACCTCGGGCCAGGTTTCGTTGCGCGCCGAGCTGCCGAACCCGCAAGGGCTGCTGCTGCCTGGCATGTACGTGCGCGTGCGCCTGGAGCAGGCGCAGGTCGACGGCGGCGTGCTGCTGCCCCAGCAAGCCGTCACGCGCGGTGCCCAGGCCGACACGGTGCTGGTGGTGGCGCAGGACGGCTCTGTCGCGCCTCGCCCCGTCAAGCTCGGTGGCGCACGTGGCAACCAGTGGGTCGTGCTCGGCGGCCTGCAAGCCGGTGAGCAGGTCATGGTCGATGGCTTCCAGAAGTTCATGATGGCCGGTGGCAAGGGCCCTGTGAAGGCGGTGCCGTGGCAGGCGCCTCCGGCGGGCGCCGGCATGGGCGGTGGTGCGGGCACCGAGGGTGGCAGTGCTTCTTCGGCTCCTTCGGCGGCCTCGGCGGCATCCGCCTCGGCTTCTGCCGCGCCGGCTCCCGCCCCGGCCGCCTCTCGCTGAACGGGGGCCCCGCATGGCACGTTTTTTCATCGAGCGCCCCATCTTCGCGTGGGTGATCGCGCTGTTCATCCTCGTTTTCGGCGGCGTGGCGATCACGCAGCTGCCGATCGCGCAGTACCCCAACGTGGCCCCGCCTGCCGTGGTCATCAGCGCCACTTACCCGGGCGCTTCGGCCCGCACGCTGGATGATTCCGTCGTCAGCGTGATCGAGCAGGAGCTCAACGGCGCGCCTGGCCTGGCCTACATGGAGTCGGTCAGCCAGGCCAACGGCACGGCGCAGATCACCGTCACCTTCGAGACCGGCACCAACATCGACCTGGCCCAGGTCGAGGTGCAGAACCGCCTCTCGCGCGCCACGCCACGTCTGCCCTCGGCGGTGACGCAGCAGGGCGTGAAGGTCGACAAATCGCGCAGCAACTTCCTGATGTTCGTGATGCTGTCGTCGACCAACCCGGCCTACGACCCCATTGCGCTGGGCGATTACGCCTCGCGCAACGTCGTGCCCGAGATGCAGCGCGTGCCCGGTATCGGCCAGGCGCAGCTGTTCGGCACCGAGCGCGCCATGCGCATCTGGGTGGACCCGGCCAAGCTGGTGTCCTTCGGCCTGAGCGTCGCCGACGTCAACGCTGCCATCCGCGCACAGAACGCGCTGGTGCCCGCTGGCGGCATCGGTGAGCGCCCCAACCTGATCGACCAGACCATGTCGGCCACGGTCGTGGTCAGTGGGCAGTTCACCAAGGTCGAGCAGTTCGGCAACATCGTGCTGCGCGCCAAGGCCGACGGTGCCACGGTGCGCCTCAAGGACGTTGCCCGCATCGAGCTCGGCGCCCAGACCTACGGCACCTATGCGCGCCTGAACGGCAAACAATCGGTGGGCATCGGCCTGCAGCTGTCGCCCTCCGGCAATGCCCTGGCCACCGCCGAAGCCGTGCGCAAGCGGCTCGACGAGTTGCGTCGCTACTTCCCCTCGGGCGTGGACTACTCCGTGCCCTACGACACCTCGGGCTTCATCGCCATCTCGATCGAGCAGGTGGTGCACACCCTCATCGAAGCCGTGGTGCTGGTGTTCCTGGTGATGTACCTGTTCCTGCAGAACATCCGCTACACGCTGATCCCGACGCTGGTGGTGCCCGTGGCGCTGCTGGGCACCTTCGGGGTGATGTCGGTGATGGGCTTTTCGATCAACGTGCTGACGATGTTCGGCATGGTGCTGGCCATCGGCATCCTGGTGGACGACGCCATCGTGGTGGTCGAGAACGTCGAGCGCATCATGGTGGAAGAGGGGCTGAGCCCTCTGGAGGCCACGCGCAAGGCCATGGGCCAGATCAGCGGCGCCATCGTGGGCATCACGGTGGTGCTGGTCTCGGTTTTCATCCCGATGGCCTTTTTCTCGGGCTCGGTGGGCAACATCTACCGGCAGTTCTCGCTGTCGATGGTGGCCTCGATGCTGTTCTCGGCCTTCCTGGCGCTGTCGCTCACGCCTGCGCTGTGCGCCACGCTGCTCAAGCCTGTGGCAGGTGATCACCACGAAAAGCGCGGCTTCTTCGGCTGGTTCAACCGCTTCTTCAAGTCGACCACCCACGGCTACGAAAGCTGGGCCGGAAAGCTGGTGCACCGCGGTGGCCGGGTGCTGCTGATCTACGTGGCCCTCATCGCGGTGGTGGGCTGGTTGTACGTGCGCATGCCTTCGTCCTTCCTGCCCAGCGAAGACCAGGGCAACCTGATCGTCAACATCCAATTGCCGCCGGGTGCCACGAACAACCGCACCGAGCAGGTCGTCAAGCAGGTCGAAGACTGGTTCCTCAAGCAGCCGCAGGTCAAGTCCATCGTCGGCGTGGTCGGTTTCAGCTTCTCGGGAACGGGCCAGAACGCGGCCTTGGGCTTCGTCACCTTGAAGGACTGGCATGAGCGCCCGGGTGAAGAGAACTCGGCGCAAGCCCTGGTGGGGCGTGCTTTCGCTGGCCTGGGCGGCGTCCGCGATGCCTTCATCTTCCCGCTGAACCCGCCGGCCATCCGCGAGCTGGGCAATGCCACGGGCTTTGCCGTGCGCATCCAGGACCGCGCCGGCCTGGGGCCAGATGCCCTGCTGGCCGCGCGCAACCAGGTGCTTGGCATGGCCATGAAGAACCCAGTGCTCACCGGTGTGCGACCCGATGGCCTGGAAGACGCGCCGCAGCTGCAGGTCGACATCGACCGCGACAAGGCCGCAGCGCTGGGCGTGGGCTTTGACGCCATCAGCACCGCGCTGGGTTCGTCCCTCGGCTCGGCCTACGTCAACGACTTCCCCAACGCCGGGCGCATGCAGCGCGTGGTGGTGCAGGCCGATGCGAAGGACCGCATGCAGCCCGAGCAGATCCTGCAGATCAACGTGGTCAACGGCAGCGGCCAGAGCGTGCCCCTGTCGGCCTTCGCCAGCACGCGCTGGATCAAGGGCCAGATGCAGGCGGTGCGCTACAACGGCTACCCGGCCATGCGCATCTCGGGTGACGCGGCGGCGGGTTACTCCACCGGCCAGGCCATGGCCGAGATCGAGAAGATCGCGCAGCAGCTGCCACCGGGCATCGGCATCGAGTGGACGGGCCTGTCGCGTGAAGAAAAGCTCTCGGGCTCGCAGGCCACGATGCTGCTGGCCTTCTCGCTGCTGGCCGTGTTCCTGTGCCTGGCTGCGCTGTATGAGAGCTGGTCCATCCCGATGGCCGTGCTGCTGGTGGTGCCGCTGGGCATCTTCGGGGCGCTGGTCGGGGCGCTGATGGGCGCCATGCCCAACGACGTCTACTTCAAGGTGGGCCTGATCACGGTGATGGGCCTGTCGGCCAAGAACGCCATCCTGATCATCGAGTTCGCCAAAGAGCTGCAGGAAAAGGGCATGGACCTGTTCGAAGCCACGCTGCAGGCTTGTCACCTGCGTTTCCGCCCGATCATCATGACCTCGCTGGCCTTCATCCTGGGCGTGCTGCCCCTGGTGCTGGCCAATGGTGCCGGCTCGGCCGCGCAGCGCGCCATCGGCACCGGCGTGATGAGCGGCATGATTTCCGCTACGGTGCTGGCCGTGCTCTTCGTGCCGGTATTCTTCGTGGTCATCCGTCGATTTTTCCCTGGCAAGCCTGTGTCGAAAGACGCCGCTGACCTGGAGTCCAACCATGCCTGAGTCCTTGGTGCCCGTGGCGCCCACCGCTTCTGTTGCTTTGTTTGTCGATCGCCTGCCGGTTCGTCGCCTGATCAGCGCCGCCGCCGTGCTGGCGCTGGCGGGTTGCTCTCTGGCGCCCACCTACCAGCGGCCCGAGCTGCCGGTCCCGGCTGCCTTGCCGCAGGCTGCTGCAGCCTCTCAGGCAACGAACGCCCCGGGTGCCTTGGTGCAAGCCCCAGCCGTCGACATCGCCGCCGTGCCCTGGCGCGAGTACTTCCCTGACCCGCGCCTGCAGTCGCTGATCTGCGAGGCCCTGGCCCACAACCGCGACCTGCGTGTGGCCATCCTGACCATCGAGGCGCAGCGTGCGGCCTACCAGATCCAGGCCGCCGACCGCGTGCCCAATGTCAACGCCAGCATCAGCGGCACCCGACAGCCCTCGGCCGCGCCTCCCTATGCATTGGGCACGCAGGTCACCGGTGGGCTGGTCATCCCCTCGTTCGAGATCGACCTGTTCGGCCGCGTGCGCTCGCTGACCGAAGCCGCTTCGGCCCAGGTGCTGGCCTCCGAAGAGGCCCGCCGCGCCGCGCACATCAGCCTGGTGGCCGCCGTGGCCAACGCTTACTACACCGTGTGGGCCGACCGCTGGCAGCTTGCGCTGGCCGAGCAGACGCTGCAGACCCGCCAGGACGCGCTCAAGCTTTCCCAGCTCAAGTACGACAACGGTGTGCTCAACGAGCTGGACCTGCGCTCTTCGCAGTCCCAGGTTGAAGCCGCTCGCGTGGCCCGTGCCCAGGCCCAACGCCTGCTCGCGCAGGACCAGCAATCGCTGGCCGTGCTGGTGGGCAAGCCGGTGCCCGCCGAGTGGTTGCCACCCGCGCCTGAGTCGCTGGCCAAGGCTGCTGCGAGCGCCCCACCGGCGGCGTCCGAGGCCCGCTCCGACACCCGGCCAACCCGCAGCAAGGCCGCCGAGCAGTTTGTTGAAGCCAGCTTGTGGCCGGGCCTGAGCGAGTTGCCCGTGGGCCTGTCCTCCGAGGTGTTGCTGCAGCGCCCCGACGTGGCCCAGGCCGAGCAGGCGCTGATCGGCGCCAACGCCAACATCGGTGCTGCGCGTGCAGCGCGCTTTCCGCGCATTGGCTTGACGGCCAGCGCCGGTGCCGTGAGCAACTCCTTGAGCGACCTGTTCACCGACGGCCGATTCGCCTGGAGCTTTGGCGGATCGCTGCTGGCGCCCATCTTCGACGCCGGCCGCACGGCCGCCGGTGTCGACGCCGCCGTGGCCCGTCGCGACATCGCCATCGCCCAGTACGACAAGGCCATCCAGTCGGCCTTCAAGGAAGTGGCCGATGCCCTGGTGGCCCGCCAAACTTACGCCGAGCAGGCCGAGGCCCAGCTGGCGCAAGCCCAGGCCGAAGCCGCTCGCCTGAGCCTGTCGACCTTGCGCTACGACACCGGTGTGGCCAGCCAGCTCGATTTGCTCGACGCGCAGCGTGCGCTGTTCGCGGCGCAGCAGGCCCACATCCAGGCGCAGCTGGCGCGTCAGCAGGCGCACATCAGCGTCTACAAGGCGCTGGGCGGTGGCTGGGTGGAGGGGCAGGCCCAGCGTGCCGAGCCTTCGGGCACACAGCCTGCGACGCAAGTGGCTCAGGGTGACGCGACCGCCCGATAATCTCGGCGTGAACACGAGCACCCTGACCTGGCGCGAGCGCGGCTCGCTGTACCTCGACCTGATCCGCTGGAACCGCCCACAGGGCTGGTTGCTGCTGCTGTGGCCCACCTGGATGGCGCTGTGGCTGGCGGCAGGCGGCTTTCCCGGCTGGCACCTGCTGGCCGTCTTCACGCTGGGCACCATTCTCATGCGAAGTGCCGGTTGTGCCGTCAACGACGTGGCCGACCGCGACTTCGACCGGCACGTCGAGCGCACGGCGCAGCGCCCGGTCACCAGTGGCCGCATCTCGGTCAAAGAGTCTTTGGCGGTGGGCGCGGCGCTGGCACTGGTGTCTTTCGCGCTCGTGCTCACCACCAACTGGCAGACCATCGTCATGTCCTTCGGGGCGCTGGCGGTGACCATCGTCTACCCCTTCACCAAGCGCTTTTTCTCGATGCCGCAGGCCGTGCTGGGCGTGGCCTTCAGCTTCGGCATCCCCATGGCTTTCACGGCGGTGCAGGGCAGCGTGCCAACCGCCGTGTGGTGGATCGTGCTGGGCAACCTGGCCTGGGTGCTGGCCTACGACACCGAGTACGCCATGGTCGATCGCAACGACGACCTCAAGATCGGCATGCGCACCTCGGCGATCACCTTGGGCCGCTTTGATGTGGCCGGCGTGATGGCTTTCTACGCGATCTGCGTGGGGTGCTGGTGGCAGGCGGGCCAGGCCTTCGGGCGTGGTTGGGTGTTCGACGCCTCGCTGACCTTGGCCGCAGCCCAGGCCCTGTGGCATTTCAAGCTGATCCGCCACCGTGAGCGCATGGCGTGCTTTCAGGCCTTTCGCCTGAACCACTGGCTGGGGATGACCGTGTGGCTGGGCGTGGCGCTGGACGCGGCCCTGGCGAGCCGCTGAGCGCCACCACCTGGGCTGGCCACGCGCTCAACAAGCGAACCGCAGCGGCCGGGGCGCTCTCAGCGACCGAACTCGTCGCCCAACTCGCCTGCGCGCCGCTGAGCAGCACGCATCGCGGCCACGAACGCGGCTTTGATGCCCGCCGCCTCCATCGAGGTCAGCGCCGCATGCGTGGTGCCCCCTTTGGACGTCACCCGCTCGCGCAGCGTGCCCGGGCTGTCGGTGGATTGCGCAGCCAGCGAGGTGGCTCCGCCGAAGGTGGCCAGCGCCAGTTGGCGCCCTTGCTCGGCGCTCAGCCCCATGTCCTCGGCGGCTTGCACCATCGCTTCGATGAAATAGAACACATAGGCCGGACCCGAGCCCGACAGCGCCGTCACGGCGTCCAGGTCGGCCTCGCGTTCGACCCACACGTGCTGCCCGGTGGGCTCGATCATCATGGCGATGGCGGTTTTTTCATCGGCTGTCACCTCAGGTCGGGCGAACACGCCGGTCACGCCCTGGCCGACCAGTGCTGGCGTGTTGGGCATGGCGCGCACGATGCGGGGCGTGCCCAACAGTCGGGCCATGTCGTCGGTGCGCAGGCCGGCCATCACGCTGTAGTGCAGGGCCTGCGGGCACGCTGCAGCGCAAGCGGCGGCTGCTTCCTTGAACTGCTGGGGCTTGACGGCCCACACCACGGTGCGCGCTTGCGACAGGGCGGCGTCGGGCCCTGCGGCGGTCTGCACGCCCAGCGAGGTTTGCAAGCGTTCGCGCTGCTCGGCCACCGGGTCGATGACGAGGATGCTGGCGGCGGCGCGGCCCTGGCGCAACAGCCCGCCGATGATGGCGGTGGCCATGTTGCCGCCGCCGATGAAGGCGATGTCGATGGATGGGGAGTTCATGGCCGAGATCATGCCGCATCCATCGGGACGCTGGCGGTGGCTTCGGTGAGCAGCGCGATCAGGCCCTCCGCGTCGATGGGCTTGCTCACCAGCTGCACACCGGCTTGGGCGGCGTCTTCGGTCAGGCCTGCGGGCATTTCACCCGTCAGCAACAGGGCGGGCAGGTCTTCACCGAATTCGTAGCGCAATTGCCCCAGCACCTGCAGGCCGGTGACGTCCAACCCAAGGCGGTGGTCGCTGACCAGGGCCACGGGCATCTCGCCATCGATGAGGCGGCCGTCGTCCTGCATCGCAGCCATCTCGGCCATGACCCCGTCGGGGTGGGCGGCAGCGGCCACCTGCCAACCGGCTTGGCGCAGCACGAGGGCGGTGCTTTCGCGCACCTGGGGGTCGTCCTCGATCAGCAGGACCAGGCCAAGGCCGCTGCGCGTCAGCGATTCGGGCGCAGCGGTCCTCGCAGGCAAGGCAGGGGCGCCAGGGGCAACAGGTTCGCGGTGAGGTAGGCGGTCCGCTCGCTGGTTCGCGGGTGGGTTGGACGTGTCGTCCGGCACCTCGGTCGGCGTGGCAGGCACCAGTCGGGGCAGCCGCACGCTGAAGCAGGTGCCCTGCCCGGGCCTCGACAGCACGCGCACCGGTGTCGGCCCGAGCATGCTGAGCCGGCGAACCACGGCCAAGCCCAGGCCCAGCCCTTCGCTGCTCAGGCGGCCGTCGTTGTGCGCCTGAAAGTAGTCGTCGAAGATGCGGTGGCGATACTGCCTGGGGATGCCCACACCGGTGTCCCACACCTGGCAGATCACCCAGGGCCCGCGCTTGCGCGCCCGCAGCCTCACCTCGCCCGACTCGGTGTAGCGCACGGCGTTGTTGAGCAGGTTGCGCAGGATGCGATCGAGCACGTGGTCGTCGGCTTGAGCCCACTCCGTGGTGGGCTCGAGGTGCCAGCGCAGCCCCTTGCTCTGGCACAGCACCGAGAACTCGCTGTCCAGCCTCTGCCACAGGTCAGACAGGGGCAAGGCGGTGGCGCGGTAGTCCACGCGCTGTGCGTCGATGCGGGCCACGAAGAACATCTTCTCGAACATGCTGCCCAGCGAGCCCAGCGAGGTCTGCAGCTTGCGCAGCAGGTCCAGGCCCTCCACACCCTGGATGGCAGGCTTGAGCGCGCTGCTCAGCAGCATCATCACGTGCAGGGGCTGGCGCAGGTCGTGGCTGGCGGCAGCGAAGAACTCGCCCTTTTGCCGGTCGGCCGCTTCGGCGCGGGCCTTGGCCTGCGTCACCTTGTTGATCTCGTCGCGCAGCTGCAGCACCAGGCCGGCGTTTTCGTGGCGCAGCAGCACGGCCTCGCGCAGGCGACGGTTGACGCCCAGGGCCACGCCCATGCAGGTGAGCAAGGCGGCGATCAGCACCAGGGCGAGAAAGTGCGAGCTGTCGCTGCCGTCCATCAGCAGCCGGCCGGCCACCAGCAGCAGCACCGGCACGCTGCCCGCAAAGGCGACGGCCCAGTCGTGGATGGTCACCAACATGATGGTGAAGCCATAGACGATGGCCGCCGTCACGATGGTCATGCGCCACTCGCTGCCCGACACGCCCAGCAAAGCGATGGCGATCAGGCCCCACAGCGAGCCTTCGAGGATGTGCCAGGTCAGCAGCCGCGTGCGCCAGGTTCCGTAGCCGGATTCCGTGATGCCGAAGCGGTTGAACTCGCGCACCTGCAGCACGACCACGCCCCAGACGATGAGCAGGCCGAATGCCGGCACGGCCCAGCGCCAGTGCGGCATGTGCCAACCGTGCACCATCCAGCCCAGCAGGATGAGGCCGGCGAACTGGCCGATGAGCGAGCCGGGGGAGTGGCGCCAGCTGTCGTGCAACAGCTGCAGGTCGATCCGCGCCTCGATTGGCGACAGCCCCCTGAGTGACCGTCGCAGGAGGCTCACGCCAGGGCTTTCCTCGGACCGCTGTCGAGGCCGCCACCGCCGGGCTCAGCCGAAGCGACGGGCGCCACGGCCTGTGGGCTGCGCGAGCACAGCAGAACCAGTTGGGTGCGGCTGTGCACGCCATAGGCGCGAAAGATGGCGCTGACGTGCAGCTTGACCGTTTCGGCGCTGATGCCCAAGGCGGAGGCGATGGCGTGGTTGGTGCAACCCTTGAGCAGCCACTCCAGCACATCCTTTTGACGCGGGGTCAGGCGGATGGTGCGGCGAGCGGTTTCGTCGTCGGGCGTCGGGAAGTCCACCTCGCTGGGCGAGAGCAACTCCGAGGGGAAATGCAAGCGACCCTCGACCAGGGCCTGCAGGGCGCTGGTGAAGCCGTCGATCTCGGCGAGCTTGGGGATGAAGCAAGAGGCGCCGTGGTGGATGCACTCCAGCGCGATCTGCACGTCGGCGTGGCCGGTGATGATGCCAATGCGCTGCATGGGCGCGGCCTGGCGCACCGTCTGCAGCGTGGCGATGCCGCGGCTGTCTGGCAGACCCAGGTCGAGCAGGACCACGTCGATGGGCTCCGCAGACTTGTCGTCGATGCGCGCCAGGGCGGTCGCCAGCGAATTGGCCTGCGAAAAGCGCGCGGAAGGATCCAGGCTGCGGATGGCCTGCATCATGCCTTCGCGGATGAGGCTGTGGTCATCCACCAGCAGGTAATGGGAGGGGCGAACTGGGTCCATGAAGGGTCTCGTTTCAAGGAGACATCTTAAGTGGCGCTCAGCGTTGTCCGAATAGGGCTGTTCCCACCCTCACCATGGTGGAGCCCTGCGCCACGGCGGCTTCCAGGTCGGCGCTCATGCCCATCGACAAGGTATCCAAGGGAAGACCCTGAGAACGCAGGCGCTCATAGGCGACACGCACCTCCGCGAGTTGGCGGTTTTGCTCGGCGGGGTCGGCGGTGGGGGCGGGCAAGGCCATGACGCCGCGAAGGCGCAGCCGGGGCAGGGCGGCCACCGCGCGGGCCAGGTCCAGGGCTTCATCGGGCGAGGCGCCGCTCTTGCTGTCCTCGCCGCTGGTGTTGACCTGGATGCAAACCTGCAACGGGGGCAGGTGCGCAGGCCGCTGGTCGCTCAGGCGCTGAGCGATCTTGAGCCGGTCGACCGTGTGCACCCAGTCGAAGTGCTCGGCGACGGCGCGGGTTTTGTTGCTCTGGATGGGGCCGATCATGTGCCACTCGATCTGGTCGCGCAGGTCGGCGAGCTCGGCCATCTTGTCCAGGGCCTCCTGGACGTAGTTCTCACCAAATCGGTGCTGACCTGCCGCCACCGCCTCGCGGACGGTTACCGCTGGAAACGTCTTGCTCACCGCCAGCAGGTCCACACAGCCCTCGGGGCGTGCGGTTTGGGAAACAGCGGCGTGAATCCTGCCCCGAACGAGTTGTAGCTTCTCCGAGATCGTCGCCATAATGGTTCTTCACACGTCGTATCAAACCCGCATCATCCATGGATATCACCCAGCTGCTCGCGTTCTCGGTCAAGAACAAGGCATCCGACCTGCACTTGTCGGCGGGTCTGCCACCCATGATCCGCGTCCACGGCGACGTGCGCCGCATCAACGTCGATGCGCTGGACCACAAGCAGGTCCACGACATGGTGTACGACATCATGAACGACATGCAGCGCAAGCACTACGAGGAGACGCTGGAGTGCGACTTCTCGTTCGAGATCCAGGGGCTGGCGCGTTTCCGGGTCAACGCCTTCAACCAGAACCGTGGCGCTGGCGCCGTCTTCCGGACCATTCCTTCCAAGATCCTGACGCTGGAGCAGCTCAACGCGCCCAAGGTGTTCCAGGACCTGGCCCTGAAGCCTCGCGGCTTGGTGCTGGTCACCGGCCCCACCGGCTCGGGCAAGTCGACCACGCTGGCCGGCATGGTCAACCACTTGAACGAGACCGAGTACGGCCACATCCTGACGGTGGAAGACCCGATCGAATTCGTGCATGACTCCAAGAAGTGCCTGATCAACCAGCGCGAGGTCGGCCCGCACACCCTGAGCTTCGCCAACGCCCTGCGCTCGGCGCTGCGCGAAGACCCGGACGCCATCCTGGTGGGTGAAATGCGTGACCTGGAAACCATCCGCCTGGCGCTGACCGCCGCCGAAACGGGCCACTTGGTGTTCGGCACCTTGCACACCTCCAGCGCCGCCAAGACCATCGACCGGATCGTCGACGTGTTCCCGGCGGCCGAGAAGGACATGGTGCGCGCCATGCTGTCGGAATCGCTGCAGGCCGTCATCTCGCAGACGCTGTGCAAGACCAAGGACGGCAATGGCCGCGTGGCCGCGCACGAAATCATGATCGGCACGCCCGCCATCCGCAACCTGATCCGAGAAAACAAGATCGCCCAGATGTACTCCTCGATCCAGACGGGCAACGCCATGGGCATGCAGACGCTCGACCAGAACCTCTCCGACCTGGTGCGTCGCAACGTGATCTCGCCCGCCGAAGCCCGCGCCAAGGCCAAGATCCCCGAGAACTTCCCGGGCTGACATGAAGCGCTTTCTTGATCGTTTTGTCGGCGCCGCCCGCAACCCGGGTGCCGACACCCCGGCCGAAGCCGACGACGAAGGCTTCTTCGCCACGCAGTTCATGGAGCGGCCGGAAGACTTCCGCTCCACCTCCGCCTGGAACGCCCGCGGCCTGGCTGTGGGCGCCCACGTGCTCGACCCCGAAACCGGCCTGAAGCTGCTCATCAAGTCCTGGGGGCAGGACGCCCTGATGGCTTCGTTGTCGCCCGAAGACCAGCGCAAGCTGCTCGAACACCTGGACTTCGTCACCGTGCCGCCGGGGCGCGAGCTCATCGCGCAAGACGAGAAGGGCGACTACGCCCTGATCGTGCTCGAAGGCCTGGTGGCCGTGGACCGCGTGCAGCCCACCGGCGCCCGCGCCCGCCTGGCCGAAGCCCGTGAAGGCGATGTGCTCGGCGAGATGTCGCTGCTCGACGCCGGCGCGCGCTTCGCATCGTGTGTGACGCTCAGCCGGGTCTCGCTGGCCGTGGTCACCGCCAGCGCGCTGGACGAGCTCGCCATCGAAGAGCCCAGGCTGGGCATGGCGCTGATGGCCTCGGTCGCGCGCAGGTTGTCGCTGCGCATGCGCCAGCTCAGCGCCCGGCTTGGCGCCTTGCTGACGGCCGGCTGAAGCGTCAGCGCACCCCCACGCAACACACACCAGAACCCACCACAGGCAGACACCTCATGGAACGCGATCAGGCCTCGAAATTCATCAACGACCTCCTGCGCCTGATGGTCTCGCGCGGCGGCTCCGACCTGTTCCTGACGGCCGAGTTCCCGCCCGCCATCAAGGTCGATGGCAAGGTCACCAAGGTCTCGCCCCAGCCGCTCACGCCCCAGCACACGCTGGCGCTGGCCCGCTCGGTCATGAACGACAAGCAGGCCGCCGAGTTCGAGCGCACCAAGGAGTGCAACTTCGCCATCTCGCCCGGTGGCGTGGGCCGCTTCCGCGTCAACGCCTTCGTGCAGCAGGGCCACGTGGGATTGGTCATGCGCGTGATCCCTCAAATCATCCCGACCATCGACAGCATGGGCCTGCCCCAGGTGCTCAAGGACGTGGTCATGACCAAGCGCGGCCTGGTGATCCTGGTGGGCGCCACCGGCTCGGGCAAGTCGACCACGCTGGCGGCCATGGTCGACCACCGCAACGAGAACTCGCACGGCCACATCATCACGCTGGAAGACCCGGTCGAGTTCGTGCACCCGCACAAGAACTGCATCGTCACCCAGCGCGAGATCGGCATCGACACCGATGGCTGGGAGATCGCGCTCAAGAACACCCTGCGCCAGGCCCCCGACGTCATCCTGATGGGCGAAATCCGCGACCGCGAGGCCATGGAGCACGCTGTGCAGTTCGCCGAGACCGGACACCTGTGCATGGCCACGCTGCACGCCAACAGCGCCAACCAGGCGCTGGACCGCATCATCAACTTCTTCCCCGAAGAGCGCCGCCCGCAGCTGCTGATGGACTTGTCGCTGAACCTGCGCTCGCTGGTGTCGCAGCGCCTGATGCCGCGCCAGGCTGGCAAGGGCCGGGTGGCCGCCGTCGAGATCCTGCTCAACACGCCCCTGATCGCCGACATGATCTTCAAGGGCGAGGTCGGCGAGATCAAGGAGATCATGAAGAAGTCGCGCGAGCTGGGCATGCAGACCTTTGACCAGGCCCTGTACGACCTCTTCGAAGGCAACGACATCACCTACGAAGACGCGCTGCGCAACGCCGACTCGGTCAACGACCTGCGCCTGCAGATCAAGCTCAACAGCCAGCGCGCGCGCAACCAAGACCTGGGCGCGGGCACCGAGCACATGCACATCGTCTGAAGGCCCGTGGCATGACCTTGGCCGACAAGACCTATGAGCCCACCGAGGCTCGCCGTGTGGCCTTCATCGGCCTGGGCACCATGGGCGCACCGATGGCCGCGCATCTCAAGCGTGCCGGCCACGACGTCACCGTCTACAACCGCACGGTCGCCAAATCCGAGGCCTGGGTGGCTGAACACGGTGGCCGCTTTGCCGCCACGCCACTCGAAGCCGTGAAGCTGGGGCAGGGCGCCGACATCGTCTTCACCTGCGTGGGCAACGACGACGACCTGCGCCAGGTCTGCTGCGGTGAACAAGGTGTGCTGCACGGCCTCAAGCCGGGCGCCGTCATCGTCGACCACACCACCACCTCGGCCGAGGTGGCCCGCGAGATCGCCGCGCGCGCCGCGCAGCAGGGCGTGGCCTTCATCGACGCGCCCGTCTCGGGTGGCAACCTGGGCGCGCTCAATGGGGTGCTCACCGTGATGTGCGGTGGCGACCCGTCGGCGTTCGATCAGGTCAAGTCGGTCATCGCCGCGTTCGCGCGCGCCGTCACCCACCTGGGCGACAGCGGCTCGGGCCAGCTCGCCAAGATGGTCAACCAGGTTTGCGTCGGTGGCCTGTTGCAAGGCCTGGCCGAAGCCATGGCCTTTGGCGAGAAAGCCGGGCTGGACATGCCGCGCGTGCTCGAGGTCATCTCGCAAGGTGCAGCCAGCAGCTGGCAGATGGTCAACCGCGGCCCGACCATGGTCCGCGACGAGTTCGATTTCGGCTTCGCCGTCGACTGGATGCGCAAGGACCTGGGCCTGGTGCTCGACGAGGCCCGCCGCCTGGGCGCGCGCGTGCCCGCCACCGCCCTGATCGACCAGTTTTACGCCGATGTGCAGGCCATGGGCGGAGGTCGGCAGGACACCTCCAGCCTGATCCGCCGCTTGCGCTGACGCCTCGCGGTGTCAACGCAGGGCGGGTCCGCCACGGCGCGTGATCACCCGCCATCGCCCGAGTGCCAGGCCCGGGCCCCGTTGGCTCAGTTGCTGGGGGTGGCGCCGCTGCCGTTTGCCGGCTGACGCGGCAGCTTGTTGGCCAGCTCGTCCTCGGTGATCACCTCAAAGGCTTTGACCACCTTCTTGACGCCTGGGATGCTGGCGGTGAGTTCGGCCGCCCGGTTGGCTTCGCGCTCGGTGACCAGGCCCATCAGGTAGACCTCGCCGCGGTCGACCACGATGTCGAAGGCGTTGCTCATCAGGTCGCGTGCGTCGACCAGCGTGGCGCGCACCTTGCCGGCCAGCAGCACGTCGCTCGAGCGCGTGCTCAGCGAGGCGACCGGGCCCACCTGCAACTGGTTGATGACCTTGACGACGTTTTCCACGCGGGCAGCGGCCTGCTCGGCGGCGGCGCGGTCGGCCTCGGAATCGACCTCGCCGGTCAGCAGCACAGTGCGGTTGTAGGCGTTGACGTTGACCCGGCCGCGGCCACCCAGCGTGTCACGCAGGCGGCTGCCGGCCTTGAGCTGGATGCCCTGGTCCTCGACCTGCATGCCGGAGGTGCGGCGGTCGGTGGCAACGAAGGCGCTGGCGGCGGCGCCGCCGAGCATCAGTGGCGCGCAAGCGCTCAGGGTGGTGGCGCCCAGGGCGGCCACCAAAGCGGCCAGCGCCAGTCGATGGGCGGTGCGGCGAGAAGGTTGGCGGGTCATCGAGCGTGTCTCCGGCAGGGGTGTCAGGGATGGCCTCAGGCGGCCTCTCCCAGCAGTTGGTTGTCGACGGTGGCGCACAGCGCGTGCAGGGCCAGCCAGCCGATGGCGAAAAGGGTGGACGGTTGGGTGCCGGGCAGTGGCACCCAGACATCGGTGTCGCGAAGCAGGGGGCCCAGCACGCTCGCGGCCTCACCTGTGAACGCCACCAGGGTCATGTCCTGCTCGCTGGCGGCTTCGCTGGCGGCTTTCAGGTCGGCCTCGTTGCGCTCCATCGAGAAGGCCAGCCACAGGTCGCCGGGGTGCCCCAGTGCGCGCACTTGCTGCGTCAGCGTGGGCTGGCCCGCGTGGGATGGAGGCGACAGGGCCTGCGCGGCCAGGGGCGGGCGATCGCGCCCGGTGCCACAGATCAGCAGCTGTGCCGCTTGCTGCGCCAGCCAGGCGGCTTCGCCTTCACCGGCGCACAGCACCCGGCCACCCGTGGTGATCGTGTGCAGGACGGCTTGGGCCGCGTAATGGAGCTGTTGCGCCAGCCGCTCCGAGGACTGGTAGAGCCAGTCAGCGGTCTCCAGCAGGGGCTGCTGCAGCTGCGGAGACTGATAGGACGTGTCCGACATGCGGGCGATGATAAGCCAGGGGGCCGGGTCAACCCGCGATCAGCACGTGAACACAAGTAAACGAAGCTGCCCCGTCGGCCATCTCCACGCCCATCAGCTGGCGTCGAACGCCGCCTGCAACCAAGTCAGCTCAACCCCATCGATCGCCACCACGTCAAAGCGGCAAGGAGGCCACACGCTCAGCTGCTGCAGGTAGAACCTGGCCCCCAGGATGCAGCGTCGCTGCTTGCCACGTGTGACCGAAGCCGCCGCACCACCGTGCTCGCCATCGGCGCGCTGGCGCACTTCGACGAACACCAGCGTGCCGTCGCGATCGCGCATGATGAGGTCCACCTCGGCGCCGCGCGCACCGGGGCCCCGCGCGACCCGATAATTGCGCTCCACCAACGCCAGGCCTTGCTGCTGCAGGTAGAGCAGGGCGCGTTCCTCTCCTTCATCGCCCCGGGATTTCGTCGTGACCCTCGATGTCAATTTGCTGCTCCAGGCGGCACAACAGGTGGCCGGCAGCCAGCAGTATCCCAAAGGGGCGCTCTACCTCGTGCCCACGCCGATCGGCAACCTGGCTGACCTGAGCCTGCGCGCCGTGCACGTGCTGGCCCTGGTCGACGCCGTGGCCTGCGAAGACACCCGCGTCAGCGGCGGCCTGCTGCGCCACTTGGGGCTGGACAAGCAATTGATCGCCCTGCACCAGCACAACGAGCAGGCGGTGGCAGGGCAGGTGGTCACGCGCCTGCAGGCCGGCGAGCGAATCGCCTACGTCAGCGACGCCGGCACGCCGGGTGTTTCCGACCCGGGTGCGCACCTGGTGGCTGCGGTGCAGGCGGTCGGCCTGCCCGTCACGCCCCTGCCAGGGCCGAGCAGCGTCACCACCGCGCTCAGCGCCTCGGGTGACGCCGCAGCGCACGGTTTTTTGTTCGAGGGCTTCCTGCCCGCCAAGGGCGCTGCGCGCTTGAGCCGCCTGCGCGAGGTGCTGGGGCAGGCGCACAGCACCGTGCTCTTTGAAGCGCCCCATCGCATCGAGGTGCTGGCCGAGGAGCTCAACGTGGTCCTGCCCGATGGCCGCCTGACCTTGTGCCGTGAACTCAGCAAGCAGTTCGAGACCATCGCGACCCTGCCGATCGCCGAGTTGTCGCACTGGCTGAAGGCCGATGCCAACCGCTTGCGCGGCGAGTTCGTGCTCGTCGTGCACGCCCGCCCGACGTCGGATGACGCGCCGGGCCTGTCCCCGCAAATCGAGGCGCTGCTGGCCGAGCTGGTGGCCCATGTGCCGGTCAAGCAGGCCGCTGCCCTGGTGGCCGATGTGCTGGGTCTGCCGCGCAAGGCCCTCTACGACGACGCCCTGCGCCTGCGTCAGGCGCGAGACGCCGCCAATTGAGCCCCCACCCCGCCTGGCTACCCCGATCAGGTGATCTGCTGCAACCGCACACCGGTTTTGGGTGGGTGTTGGCCTGGGCGCGTCGCGAATCCTTCCGGATGTGGCTCCCGCCCGGACGCTGACACCCCGTGACCGAGGGGGATCCGCGCTTTTCTGCGCCGATCTGCCGCTAACCCACCATGGGGAGAGTGCTTTCCCCTTGCCAAGGGTATGCCCGAAATTTAACGATTTGCGTTGTTTGGATACTGACTCCGTCTGCACTGCAGCCCGTCCAACCACCTGCCCGAGCGCAGGCATCAAGGAGTTCAGCATGATTTCCAAGTTCGCTCTCAAGGCCGTTTGCGTCGCTGCCGTGGCAGGTGCCGCCTTCGTTGCCCCCGCCGCCCACGCAGGCACCACCGCCAAGACCAAGCACCCGATCGTGCTCGTCCACGGCTTCATCGGTTTTGACAACATCCTGGGTGCCGTCAATTATTTCTACGACATCCCCGGCAACCTGCGCAAAGAAGGCGCCACTGTTTACGTGGCCTCGGTCAACCCCTCGCAGACCACCGAATTCCGTGGCGAAGAGCTCATCCAGCAGATGAAGCAATGGGCCGCCAAGGACGGCGTCAAGAAGTTCAACCTGATCGGGCACAGCCATGGCGGCCCCACCGTGCGTTACGCCGCTGGCACCGTGCCCGGCATGGTCGCTTCCATCACCACGATGGCAGGCACCCACTTCGGCTCCAAGGTGGCCGATGACCTGGCCCCGACCTTCTCCGAAGGCAGCACCCTGGACAGCCTGGCCACCAGCGGCCTGAAGCTGATCTCCTGGCTGACCGGCAACAAGACCACCGACAGCACCAACCTGCAGGCCGCCCTGTCCTCGCTGTCGACAGAAGGCTCGGCCGCGTTCAACGCCAAGTTCCCGGCTGGCGCCCCCACCACCCCTTGCGGTGAAGGCCCTGAAGTGGCCAGTGTCGCCGGCAACAGCATCCGCTGGTATTCGGCCTCGGGCACGGCCGTCAAGACCAATGGCTGGGACATCTCCGACCTGATCCTGGCAGGCACCGCGTCGTACTTCGGCACCGAAGAAAACGACGGCCTGGTCAGCCGCTGCTCCAGCCGTTGGGGCAAGGTCCTCAAGGACAACTACGCCTGGAACCACCTCGACGAGGTCAACCAGGTGCTTGGCATCATCGGCAAGAACGCCCCGAGCCCCGTGGCGTTCTACCAGCAACAAGCCAGTCGCCTGAAGCTGGCTGGCCTGTGACGAGGCCACAGCCCCGAACCTGATCGCGGGCTGACCTCACCTCTGCGCCCCGGGCCTTCCTCCGGGACGCTCTCTCCCTCCTCCTCTTGGCGATGCCAAGCCCTTTTCCGGGCCGGCACGGTCGGGGCTTGCTCGCCTTTTTTCTCACCCCTGGAGACAACATGAAAATCCAAACGTCCCACATGTCCCTCAAGGCTGTGTGCGCTGCAGCCGTCATGGCTGGCGTCGCCCTGACCGCCCCGGCTGCTCACGCTGGCACCCAAGCCAAGACCAAGTACCCCATCGTGCTGGTCCACGGCTTCATCGGCTTCGACAACATCCTCGGCGCTGTCAACTATTTCTACAATGTCCCCGGCACCCTGCGTGACGAAGGCGCCACCGTCTACGTGGCCTCGGTCAACCCCTCGCAGACCACCGAATTCCGCGGCGAAGAGCTCATCCAGCAGATGAAGCAATGGGCCGCCAAGGACGGCGTCAAGAAGTTCAACCTGATCGGCCACAGCCACGGCGGCCCGACCGTCCGCTACGCTGCCGGCACCCTGCCTGGCATGGTCGCCTCGGTCAGCACCATGGCCGGCACGCACTTCGGCTCGAAGGTCGCGGACGTCATCGGTGCCAACACCACCCCTGGCGGTGGCTTCGACCAGCTCGCCACGGCTGGCCTGAAGCTGATTTCCTGGCTGACTGGCAACAAGACCACCAGCGACACCGACCTGCTGACAGCCCTGGGCGCGCTGAGCAGCGAGGGCGCAGCCAAGTTCAACGCCAAGTTCCCAGCTGGCGCGCCCACCACCGCGTGCGGCACCGGCCCGGATAAGGCCTCCATCGCGGGCAACAGCATCCGCTTCTACTCCTTCTCCGGCACCTCGGTGAAAACCAACGGTTGGGACGTCTCCGACGCCATCCTGGCCGGCACCGCGAGCTACTTCGGCACCGAACCCAACGACGGCCTGGTGGGCCGCTGCTCCAGCCGCTGGGGCAAGGTCATCAAGGACAACTACACCTGGAACCACCTGGATGAAATCAACCAGGTCCTGGGTACCATTGGCAAGGACTCGCCCGATCCCGTGGCCTTCTACGTCCAGCACGCCAACCGCCTGAAGTGGGCTTTCCTGTGATGTGAGCAGGACTCGCCTCCTGGCGAGACCGGGCGGTCGATGCCTCACGAGGGCGTCGGCCGCCTTTGTTGTACCGGCCCTGTGCCGATTTCCAGAAGATGCCGGCCTGCTCGCCAGGCCGCTGTCACCCGCTCCCAAGGCGGGTGAGCCAAGAGGTGTTTGATGCAGATGCAAGCTTGGAAGATGGCCGGTGTGGCCGCCTTGGTGCTGGGGGGCGCTGCCGCCGCCTGGATGGGCTTGAACCGATCAGGCGCGGCCGACAGCGCGTCGACCGAATCCGCTGCCGGTGGCTGGGCCATGATCCGTCCCGGTGTGGGGCAGGGCGATGCCCGACGCCCTGAAGGCCAGTCCGCTCTCACGGCTGAGCAGGTTCGCACCAAGCTCTTCCAGCAGGGCTCCTTCCAGGGCACCGAGCCCAACGGCGACTGGTGCACCGCGTCCGGCAAGCTCAGCCCTTGCAACGGTCTGCGCCGCCGCTTCGAGTACTACCTGCTCGGCATGGGTGAGGTCACCGTCGACGACATCCGCACGCTGGTCAACGACGAAGCCCGCCGTGCCAATGGCGAAGAGCTGGGCGACGCCATCATGGCCATCTGGGACAAGTACTGGCGCCTGCGCACCCACGAATGGCGCAACGTCTTCGTGCAGTCCGATCGCAACACCTGGATGCCCGCCTTCGAGGAGCAGCGCATGGTGCGCCGCCAGGTCCTCGGCGAAGACTGGGCCCGCGCTTTCTTCGACGACGAAGAGGCCAAGTTCAAACAATACGTCGCTCAGGTCGAGTCCGGCCAGCCTCCGCCTCCCGACCCGGGCGAGCCCGTGCCCCAGATGGCGCCCGGCAAGGACCCTGCCGCCGTGCACGCCGAACGCGTCGCTCGCTACGGGCAGGACGCCGCCAACCGCCTGGCCAAGGCTGACGAGGAATGGGCCGACTGGGAGCGCCGCCTGGCCGCCGCCCGCTCCGAATGGGAGCGCCTGAAGTCGTCCCAGAACCTCTCCGAGGTACAGCGCAAGCAGGACATGCAGGCCTACGTCAACGCCAACTTCAAGCCCGACGAGCACCTGCGCGTCAAGGCCCTGCTCAACCTGTGAGCCCACTGGCGTGCCAGAATGCGCCCATGATCGCCGTCGAAGCCACCCTTGCCCGCCTGCAAACCGCCCGCGACCTGCTGCTCACGCCGTATGGTCTGGATGAATCGACTCTGCTGAACGCCTTGCGCGTCATCACGCAGCACCGCGTCGACGACGCCGACCTGTACTTCCAGTACACCCGCAGCGAAGGCTGGAGCCTCGAAGAAGGCATCGTCAAGTCAGGCAGCTTCGGCATCGACCAGGGCGTGGGCGTGCGCGCCATCTCTGGCGAGAAAACCGCCTTCGCCTACTCCGACGACATCTCCGAAGCCGCGTTGCTCGACGCCGCCCGCACCGTGCGCACCATCGCCGCCGCTGGCCAGAGCCGCCGCGTCAAGGTCGGCACCCACCAGGTCGCGCCCAGCCGCAGCCTCTACGGTGGCTTCGACCCCATTGCTTCGATGGACAGCGCCGCCAAGGTGGCCTTGCTCGAAGACGTCGAGCGCCGCGCCCGTGCCAAGGACCCGCGCGTGGTGCAGGTCATGGCCGGCCTGGGCTGTGAGTACGACGTGGTGCTCGTGGCCCGCGCCAACGGTGTGCTGGCTGCCGACGTGCGCCCGCTCATCCGCCTGTCGGTCACCGTCATCGCCGAGCAAAACGGCCGCCGCGAAGTCGGCTCCTCAGGCGGCGGTGGTCGCCACGACCTGGCCTACTTCACGCAGGAAGTGACCCAGGGCTACGTCGACCAGGCTGTGCACGCCGCGCTGGTCAACCTGGAATCGCGCCCCGCGCCCGCAGGCGAGATGACCGTGGTGCTCGGCTCCGGCTGGCCCGGCATCCTGCTGCACGAAGCGGTGGGTCACGGCCTGGAAGGCGACTTCAACCGCAAGGGCTCCAGCGTGTTCTCCGGTCGAATCGGCCAGCGCGTGGCCGCCAAGGGCGTCACCGTGCTCGACGACGGCACGCTGCCCGACCGCCGCGGCTCGCTCAACATCGACGACGAAGGCCACGTCAGCCAGCGCAACGTGCTGATCGAAGACGGCATCCTGCGCGGCTACATGCAGGACGCCACCAACGCCCGCCTGATGAAGACCGCGCCCACCGGCAACGGCCGCCGCGAAAGCTACGCCCACCTGCCCATGCCGCGCATGACCAACACCTACATGCTGGCCGGCGACAAACACCCTGACGAGATCGTCGAGTCCATCAAGCGCGGTGTCTACGCCGCCAACTTCGGCGGCGGCCAGGTCGACATCACCTCGGGCAAGTTCGTTTTCTCGGCATCTGAAGCCTACTGGGTCGAAAACGGGAAGATCCAGTACCCGATCAAGGGCGCCACCCTGATCGGCAACGGCCCCGACGCCATGACCCGCGTCAGCATGGTTGGCAACGACCTCAAGCTCGACAGCGGCGTGGGCACCTGCGGCAAGGACGGCCAGAGCGTGCCGGTCGGCGTCGGCCAGCCCACCCTGCGCATCGAGGGCCTGACGGTGGGCGGCACGGCCTGAGTGCGCCAAACGGGCGCGACACGCCCACGGTTTGTTGAACGGCCGCTCGTGCGGCCGTCGTCTTTTTGACCCTGCGATGCGTGGATTTGCTCCGGCGCTCTCCTTTGCTCAATAGGGCGCTTGACGCACCGGGCGAAACTCGTGCATAATGCAAGGCTTCGCTGTTAGAGCGCTTCTGAATTCGGCTCGCCACCCTTTGGCGGGATTCTTCGAAGTCAGGGCTTCTTTCAGATCCGCCCGTTCTACGGGCCCAAGACTGATGGTTCGTTGTTGCGCAGTGGTTTGTGCAGCCGAACGGTCAAGTTGGGATACACCATGATCCAAATGCAATCGCGACTTGACGTCGCAGACAACACGGGTGCCAAGAGCGTCATGTGCATCAAGGTGCTCGGTGGCTCTAAGCGTCGTTACGCCGGTATCGGCGACATCATCAACGTCAGCATCAAAGAAGCTGCACCGCGTGGCCGCGTCAAGAAGGGCGAGGTTTACAGCGCTGTGGTCGTTCGCACCGCCAAGGGCGTGCGTCGCCAGGATGGCTCGCTGATCAAGTTCGATGGCAACGCCGCCGTGCTGCTGAATGCCAAGCTCGAGCCCATCGGCACCCGCATCTTCGGCCCCGTGACGCGCGAACTGCGTTCCGAGCGCTTCATGAAGATCGTGTCGCTGGCCCCCGAGGTCCTTTGATCCTTGCGGTCATCGACAGTTCAGTAAAGGACAGCTCCATGAACAAGCTCAAAACCGGCGACCAGGTCATCGTCCTGACCGGCCGTGACAAAGGCAAGCGCGGCACCGTGTCCGCTCGCGTCGACGCCGACCAC
>CAYJXE010000041.1:0-26067 GCA_964373965.1 uncultured Aquabacterium sp.
ATCTGCTTGGCTTCGGTCAACAGGCTCTTGGTGCGCATGGTGTCTCTCCTGGGGGGCGTCTGGGGATCAGCGGGAAGGCGGGGACGGTGTCAGCGGCGGGCGCTGATCAGGCGGCTTCCTGGTGGCGACCGGCCATCAGGATGGAAGCGTGCAGGCGGGTGACGGAGTCGTTGTTGGACTTGGAGTGGCTGGTCAGCAGGCTCCAGACCAGGTCGTCGTCGATGCGCATGCGGCACAGCAGGGTGTTGCCCGAGGCGATCTTGAGCACTTGGGCGGGCGACAGGGAGGCCAGGCGTTCGGCGGCTTCTTCGGAGATGCCAAGGCGGAACAGGGCCTGTTCGCGGTCCGAGCGGATGAGGCTCTGGGCCAGCATCAGGTAGGACAGGTTGACTTCGCGGATTTCGGCAAGGATCTGGTCGGCGTTCATGGTGGGGCTCCTTTGGAAGTGCGGCGGTTCGGTTGAAACGATCTGGAAGGCGGGCTTGTCGGCTTTGTTTCACTGGTCAGCGAGGTTTGTCGCTGGCATGGGTTGAATTCTGTGGATCACCCCTGTTTTTCTGAATAGGCAGCCCGCTGTAAGGCATGTCGGCCCTCCGCTGAGCGGCGTGTCAGAAAAAATCCGACAAACGCTCTTTTGTGCGGGCAGGAATGGGGCAAAACACGCCCAGAAAAAAGCCCGGTCGAACCGGGCCAGTCTCACTTTGCGCAATGGGCTCGGGGCCCATGGCCTCAGCTTCGTGACGGATGTCGCGTTTCCTGGCCGGGCAGGGCGCTCAGCAGGTGCTCGCCACCCGGGAAGCTGTGGCGCACGATGCGCCGGGCCACGGTCAAGAACTGCGCGAACAACGAGCCCGTGTTGTAAGGCACGCCGTGTCGGCGGCAGACCTCGCGCACCGCAGGCGCCACCTCGGCGTAGCGACGAGCGGGCAGGTCCGGGAACAGGTGGTGCTCGATTTGGTGGCTGAGGTTGCCGGTCATCAGGTGAAAGAAGCGACCACCGCTGAGGTTGCTCGACCCGAGCACCTGGCGCAGGTACCAGTGCCCACGCGCTTCGCCAGCCACGGCGTCGGCAGGGAACAGGTGCACCCCGTCAGTGAAGTGCCCGCAGAAGATGACCACGAAGGTCCAGAGGTTGCGGATGACGCCGGCCAAGGCGTTGCCCACGAAGACGGTGGCGCCAGCCTGCCAGGCGCCGGTCAAACCTCCCAAGGCTGCGCCCAGCACGCAGGCCATCAGCGGCCACCACAGCGCGTCCTTGCGCAACTGCGCACCCATCTTGGCCCTTGCGCGTGGCCACAGCCGCTGCATGCGCGCCTTCGTTGCCTCGCGGTCGGTGCGCAGGCGCTCGAACTCCAGGTTGTGGATGGCGATCGCCCACTCGAACAACAGCGCCACGATCACGGCGTAGGGCGCCTGCATGAGGTGGCGCGGCTCCCACTTCATCTCGGCCGACAGGCGCAGCATGCCGTAGCCGAAGTCGCGGTCGACGCCATGCACGTTCGTGTAGTGGTGGTGCATGTGGTTGTGAAAGTCCCGCCAGTCTTCCTTGCTGCAGGCGCTGTCCCATTCATGGGCCTTGCCCTCGAAGCGAGGGTCGTTCATCCACTCGTACTGCCCGTGCATCACGTTGTGGCCGAACTCCATGTTCTGAACGCACTTGGACAACCCCAGGCTGACCAGCGAGGCCAGCGCGACCCAGCCCCAGGGCGCCATGGCAAAGGCGCCAGCCAGGGCGATGCCCATGCCAGCCACGAGCAGCCCGATGCGACCTGCTGCCTCCGTGCCGCGGATGGCCCACAGCAAGCGCACGATGTAGCGCGCATCCACCTCGCCCACCTGGGCGCGGGTGCGGTCGCGGATGGCGTCGAGTTCGGATGCGAAAGCCGCCAGGCCCTCGGGCGTGGCAGGGCCGGGCGCCCACGAGGCGGGGCCCGTCGATGAGGCAGCGGACATCAAAGCGCTTTCGGCGAGACGACTTGCCTCAGACCTGGCGCTGCATCACTGGCGCGACTTCCAGGTGCACGGCCTTTTGCGTGCCGCCCGGCAGGCTGTAGCGCGCGATGCGCTTGAACACCGTCCACAGCTGTGGAATGAACGCGCCGGTGTTGTAGGGCACCTCGTACTTGCGGCAGACGGCCTGTACCTTGGGCGCCATCTCGCTGTAGCGGTTGGCCGGGATGTCCGGGAAGAGGTGGTGCTCGACCTGGTGAGACAGGTTGCCGCTCATCAGGTGCAGCAGCTTGCCGCCGCTGATGTTGCTCGAACCCAGGATCTGGCGCAGGTACCACTGGCCCTTGGTTTCGCCTTCGATGGATTCGCGGCTGAAGGTGTAGATCTCTTCGGTGAAGTGGCCACAGAAGATGATGGCCCAGGCCCAGATGTTGCGAATCAGGTTGCCCACCGCGTTGCCAGCCAGCACGGCCAGGGCCATGTCGAGCGAGGCGTCAAAAGGCAGGCCCACCAGCGCGGCCACCAACGGCCAGACCACGTAGTCGCGCTTGACGATCTTCCACATCTTGGCGCGCACCAGCAGCCACTGCGGGCGCACGTCAGACCACTTGCGGCGGCCGATCACCACCTTGTCCATCTGCATGTCGTGGATGGCCACGAACCACTGGAAGTAGGCCGCCAGCAGCATCGTCAGCAGCAGCTGGAAGGGGTGCAGCCAGCTCCAGCGCAGGTCATTGGACAGGCGCAGCATGCCGTAGCCGAAGTCGCGGTCTTTGCCGATCACGTTGGTGAAGGTGTGGTGCACGTAGTTGTGCGAGTGACGCCACTCTTCCTTCGGGCAGGTGTTGTCCCAGTCGAAGGTGTCGCCGTGGAACTGAGGGTCGTTCATGAAGTTGAACTGCCCGTGCATCACGTTGTGGCCCAGCTCCATGTTGTCGATGATCTTGCTGATGCCCAGCAGGCCGGCGCCCAGGATCCACGTTGGCGGGAACCAGCCGAACATCAGCAGCGCACGGCCCAGCACCTCGGTCACGCGCACGATGCGCTGGATGCGGCGGATGTAGCGGGCGTCTTTCTCGCCCAGCGTGCGGCGGGTTTCTTCGCCGATGGCCTCGAGTTCGCGCTCGAAGGCCTTGAGTTCTTCGGCGGTGCGCGGGCCGATGTGGATGCGGGTGGACATGGTCGGGCTCACTTCAAACTTCAATTCAGGGATTCGAGGTCGACGTCGCTCAGGGCGGCGCTCACGCACAGGCGGATGGGCTGGCCTTCGCCGTCGATGCGCTGGCCGGTGCTCAGGTCCTGCACCGAGCCCCGGTGCAGTCGGCAGGTGCATTCGTGGCAAATGCCCTGGCGGCAACCGTGCTTGATCTGCAGGCCGGCTTGTTCGCCCGCTGCAAGCAGCGTCAGGTTGCCGGCGGCTTCGAAATTCGAGGTCTGGCGGTCGCGGCGCAGAGCGACGGCGTGCCGCGCGTTGGGGTCGCCGCTGGCTTGCGGTGGGGCGAAGGCCTCCAGGCGCAGGCGATCAAAGGCCCCGGCCTCCTGCCAGAGTTGGCGCGCGGCGTCCATCAGGGGGGCGGGGCCGCAGCACCAGGTGGGCAGTTGCGACCAGCCTGGGGCGACTTCGTCGAGCAGGGCGGTGTCCAGCACGCGGGCGCTGGCTTGCGCTGCGTCGCGGCCAGGCTCATGACCGGTGGGCGTGTGGGCGCTGCTGTCCAGCGGCACGTAGCGCAGCAAATTCCAGCGCTTGGCCAGGTCGTTGAGCTTGTCGGCGAAGATGCGGTCGCGCTCGCTGCGCGCGAAGTAGATCAGCGTCACGCGGGTTTGCGGCGCGGTTTCGTGCAAGTGGCGCAGCATGGCCATGCCCGGTGTGATACCCGATCCACCCGCGATCAGCAGCAGTTCCGCTGGCGGGGGCGAGGGCAGCACGAACTCACCAGCTGGCGTCTCGATGTCGAAGACATCACCCACCTGGGCATGTTCGTTGAGGTGCTGGGACACCAGCCCGCCCGGCTGGCGCTGGACCGTGATGGCGATGTGGCCCGGTTGACCCGGCACCGCGCGCGGCGAGTAGGCGCGGCGGTGGCGCACGCCCCGGATCGTCACGCCGATGATGACGTACTGCCCTGGGCGCAGCGCCGGGAAGGCCGCTCCGGTCTGCAGGTACAGCGAGGTGGCGCTGGGTGTTTCTGCGCGGCGTTCAATCAGGCGCGCTTGCAGGCTGTGCACGCGCAGCAGTGGGCTGAGCAGGCCCACGGTGTCGTCAAAGGCATCCCGGCTGACACCCAGGTGGGTCAGCCAGCCCGACAGGCGCCGGGCGGCGACAGCAGGCAAGGGCAGATTGGGGGATGCGGACATGAGGAGACTCCAGGAACTCGGGTGCGACAGCAGATGCCCCGGAGGGTACGGACCGGACCGTTGGCCTCACAACGGGGGAACTCCCCGCCAGACCGTGCATTCCCCTCAAACGGGGGGCGTTAAAGCCTGTTCGAAATCAAACGGGCGTCTGAATGGGACAACGCTGGTGCCCGGATCGGCCGCTGGAGCGAGGGCAGGCGCGCGAGGTGATAATGGGGACAGATCACCCCACCCAGCCCTCAGGCTCCGATCCATGGCCCGACTCCCTCGACTTGGCGTGGCAGGTTGGCCTCACTTGCTCATTCAGCAGGTGCACGACGGCCAATTGCTCGCCCGCGACGACACCGACCGACAGGACCTGCTCGATGCCCTGCGGGAGGCCGCGCGCCAGCATGGGGTGGCTGTGCACGCCTATCAGATCGGGACTTCGGCCCTGGTCTTGCTCGTGACCCCCGAGCGCGCCGACTCGACCAGCCTGTTCATGCAGGCAGTTGGCCGCCGCTACGTGGCCAATCACAACCGCCGACATGGCCGCCAGGGTGGGTTGTGGTCGGGGCGTTTCCGGGGCACCGTGCTCGAGCCGGCACGCTACCTGCTTGACGCCATGGTGTTCACCGAAACGCGCGAAGCGGGGCCTGATGTGCTGCCTGGCGGTGCGCTTTGGTCCGCATGGTCCAGTGCGCCCCACCACCTGGGCCTGCGAACCGACCCGCTGGTGACCGACGCACCAGGCTTCTGGGCCCTGGGCAACACACCTTTCGAGCGCCAGGCGGCCTGGCGGCAGCGCTTGCAAGAAGGGCTGGGGTCGTCCCAACGCCGTGAACTGGCCGACGCCATGCACAAAGGTTGGGCGCTGATGCCTCCTGAGCAGCAGCGGGCGATGGAGGCATCCATCGGTCGGCCCTTGTCGCCCCGACCGCGCGGGCGCCCTCGCAAATTGATCTGACCCCATTTCTAGTGTGGTGCGCAACGCGGTGCTTCAGTAAATCGATCTGACCCCATTTAGTTCTGCTTGTCTCCACCCCGTGACAGCAGTATCCTCCGTGGTTCCCCGCGTTGTTTTTCCACACTTCACTCTGGAGCGCCCCTCATGACCCAGGCGACTTCGGGAACCACGTTCCCCATCACCCCCGTGTCCGACGCCGCCACCTCTTTGGTGGCCACCCGCCAGGAGATCCAGGCGGCTGCCGAGCTCGGCATGTACGCCAACGTCGAGCACGATGCGTGCGGCGTGGGTTTCGTCGCTCACATCAAGGGCCAGAAGGCGCACAGCATCGTGCGCCAGGGCCTGCAGATCCTGGAAAACATCGACCACCGGGGTGCCGTCGGCGCCGACCCGCTGATGGGTGACGGTGCGGGCCTGCTGATCCAGATCCCCGACGAGTTCTACCGCGCCGAGATGGCCAAGCAGGGCGTCGTCCTGCCCCCGCCCGGCGAGTACGGCGTCGGAATGATCTTCCTGCCCAAGGAAAGCGCTTCGCGCCAGGCCTGCGAGCAGGAAATGGAACGCGCCATCAAGGCCGAAGGCCAGGTGCTGCTGGGCTGGCGTGACGTGCCCGTGGACCGCGACATGCCCATGTCGCCCCTGGTGCGCGAGAAAGAGCCGGTCATCCGCCAGGTCTTCGTGGGCCGCGGCACTGACATCCTGGTGCCCGATGCCCTCGAGCGCAAGCTCTACGTCATCCGCAAGACGGCGTCCTCCAAGATCCAGGGCCTGAACCTGACCCACGGCAGCGAGTACTACGTGCCCAGCATGTCGTGCCGCACTATCATCTACAAGGGCCTGCTGCTGGCCGACCAGGTCGGCAAGTACTACCTGGACCTCAACGACGAGCGCGTGACCTCGGCCCTGGCCCTGGTGCACCAGCGCTTCTCGACCAACACCTTCCCCGAGTGGCCGCTGGCTCACCCGTACCGCATGGTCGCCCACAACGGTGAAATCAACACCGTCAAGGGCAACTTCAACTGGATGCGCGCCCGCGAAGGCGTGATGAAGTCGCCCGTGCTGGGCGAAGACCTGCGCAAGCTGTACCCGATCAGCCTGGACGGCCAGTCCGACACCGCCACGTTCGACAACGCGCTCGAGCTGCTGACGATGTCCGGCTACCCGCTGGCCCACGCCGCCATGATGATGATCCCGGAAGCCTGGGAACAGCACACCACCATGGACGAGCGCCGCCGCGCCTTCTACGAGTACCACGCCGCCATGATGGAGCCGTGGGACGGCCCCGCCGCCATGGTCTTCACCGACGGTCGCCAGATCGGCGCCACCCTGGACCGCAACGGCCTGCGCCCCGCCCGTTTCATCATCACCGACGACGACCTCGTGGTGCTGGCCTCGGAGTCGGGCGTGCTGCCCATCCCCGAGAACAAGATCATCAAGAAGTGGCGCCTGCAGCCCGGCAAGATGCTGCTGATCGACTTCGAGCAAGGCCGCATCATCGATGACGAAGAGCTCAAGGCCCAGTACGCCTCGGCCAAGCCTTACCGTCAGTGGATCGAGAACGTGCGCATCAAGCTCGACACCATCGACGCCAAGGGCAGCGTGGGCGAGTTCAACGAAGCCTTGCTCGATCGCCAGCAGGCCTTCGGCTTCACCCAGGAAGACATCAAGTTCCTGATGGCCCCGATGGCCACCAACGGCGAAGAAGCCACCGGCTCCATGGGCAACGACTCGCCCCTGGCCGTGCTGTCTGACAAGAACAAGCCGCTGTACAACTACTTCAAGCAGCTGTTCGCCCAGGTCACGAACCCGCCCATCGACCCGATCCGCGAAGCCGTGGTGATGTCGCTGGTCTCGTTCATCGGCCCCAAGCCCAACCTGCTCGACATCAACGCGGTCAACCCGCCGATGCGCCTCGAAGTGGCCCAGCCTGTGCTGGACTTCGACGACATGGCCCGCCTGCGCAACATCGAGAAGCACACCGGCGGCAAGTTCAAGCCCTACGAGCTGGACATCACCTACCCGGCTGCCTGGGGTCACGAAGGCGTGGAAGCGCGCCTGGCCTCGCTGTGCGCCGAAGCCGTGGAAGCCATCCAGAGCGGCCACAACATCCTGATCATCACCGATCGCAAGATGGACCGCGCCAACATCGCCATCCCGGCGCTGCTGGCCCTGTCGGCCATCCACCATCACCTGGTTCGCAAGGGCCTGCGCACCTCGACCGGTCTGGTGGTTGAAACCGGCACCGCCCGCGAAGTGCACCACTTCGCCGTGCTGGCAGGTTACGGCGCCGAGGCCGTGCACCCCTACCTGGCGATGGAAAGCCTGGCCGCCATGGCCAAGGACCTGCCCGGTGAGTTGTCGGCCGACAAGGCCATCTACAACTACATCAAGGCCATCGGCAAGGGTCTGTCCAAGATCATGTCGAAGATGGGCGTGTCGACCTACATGTCCTACTGCGGCGCGCAGCTCTTCGAGGCCATCGGCCTGGAGAAGCCGCTGATCGAGAAGTACTTCCGTGGCACGCCCACGCAAGTCGGCGGCATCGGCGTGTTCCAGGTGGCCGAAGAGGCCATCCGCAACCACACCGGCGCTTTCGGCACCGACCCGGTGCTGGCCAACGCCCTGGACGCTGGCGGCGAGTACGCCTGGCGCACCCGCGGCGAAGAACACATGTGGACGCCGGACGCCATCGCCAAGCTGCAGCACAGCACGCGCTCGGGCAAGTTCGACACCTACAAGGAATACGCCCAGATCATCAACGACCAGAGCAAGCGCCACCTGACGCTGCGTGGCCTGTTCGAGTTCAAGGTGGACCCGGCCAAGGCCATCCCCGTCGAAGAGGTCGAATCGGCTGCCGAGATCGTCAAGCGTTTTGCCACCGGCGCCATGTCGCTGGGCTCGATCTCGACCGAAGCCCACTCGACGCTGGCCCTGGCCATGAACCGCATCGGCGGCAAGTCCAACACCGGCGAAGGCGGTGAAGACGAGCGCCGCTATCGCCAGGAACTCAAGGGCATCCCCATCAAGCAGGGCACCAAGGTGTCCGACGTGATCGGCAAGGAAGTCGTTGAAGTCGACTACGAGATGAAGGAAGGCGACAGCCTGCGCTCGAAGATCAAGCAGGTGGCTTCTGGCCGCTTTGGCGTGACCACCGAGTACCTGACCTCGGCCGACCAGATCCAGATCAAGATGGCCCAGGGCGCCAAGCCCGGTGAAGGCGGCCAGCTGCCCGGCGGCAAGGTCTCGCAATACATCGGCAAGCTGCGTCACTCCGTGCCGGGTGTGGGCCTGATCTCGCCCCCGCCGCACCACGACATCTACTCGATCGAAGACCTGGCCCAGCTCATCCACGACCTCAAGAACGTCAACCCCAAGGCTGACATCTCGGTCAAGCTGGTGTCGGAAGTCGGCGTCGGCACGGTGGCTGCCGGCGTGGCCAAGGCCAAGGCCGACCACATCGTGATCGCCGGTCACGACGGCGGCACGGGCGCTTCGCCCTGGTCGTCCATCAAGCACTGCGGCACGCCTTGGGAGCTTGGCCTGGCTGAAACCCAGCAGACCCTGGTCCTGAACCGCCTGCGCGGCCGCGTGCGCGTGCAGACCGACGGTCAGATCAAGACCGGCCGCGACGTGATCGTGGGCGCCCTGCTGGGTGCCGACGAGTTCGGCTTCGCCACCGCACCGCTGGTGGTCGAGGGCTGCATCATGATGCGCAAGTGCCACCTCAACACCTGCCCGGTCGGCGTGGCCACGCAAGACCCGGTGTTGCGCCAGAAGTTCTCCGGCAAGCCCGAGCACGTCGTGAACTACTTCTTCTTCGTCGCCGAAGAAGCGCGTCAGATCATGGCCCAGCTGGGCATCCGCAAGTTCGACGACCTGATCGGTCGCGCCGACCTGCTGGACATGAAGAAGGGCATCGAGCACTGGAAGGCTCAGGGCCTGGACTTCAGTCGCGTCTTCGCGCTGCCCCCGGTGCCCGCCGACGTGCCCCGCCTGCACGTCGACACCCAAGACCACGGCCTGGACAAGGCCCTGGACGTGCGCCTGATCGAGAAGTCCAAGCCCGCCATCGAGCGCGGCGAGTCGGTCAAGTTCATGGAAGTGGCCAAGAACGTCAACCGCACCGTCGGCGCCATGCTGTCGGGCGAGCTGATCAAGCACCACCCCGATGGCCTGCCCGACGACACCGTGTTCATCCAGATGGAAGGCACGGGCGGCCAGTCCTTCGGCGCCTTCCTGGCCAAGGGCATCACGCTGTACATGATCGGTGAAGCCAACGACTACACCGGCAAGGGCATGTCGGGCGGCCGCATCGTCGTGCGCCCCAGCATCGACTTCCGTGGCAACGCGGCCGACAACATCATCGTTGGCAACACCGTGCTCTACGGTGCCACCAGCGGTGAGGCCTTCTTCCGCGGCGTGGGCGGCGAGCGCTTCGGCGTGCGCCTGTCCGGCGCCACCGCGGTGGTCGAAGGCACGGGTGACCACGGCTGCGAATACATGACCGGCGGCACCGTCGTCGTGTTGGGCAAGACCGGCCGCAACTTCGCGGCCGGCATGTCCGGTGGCGTGGCCTACGTCTTCGACGAAGACGGCCAGTTCGGCAAGCGTGTCAACACCGCTCAGGTCTCCCTGGAGAAGGTGCTGCCCGCAGCCGAGCAAGCCGACGCCGGCATCCCGATGCACAAGGGCCTGGCCGACGAGGCCCTGCTCAAGAAGCTGGTGGAAGACCACCACCGCTGGACCGGATCGCTGCGTGCCCGCGAGATCCTGGACAACTGGTCGACCTCGGTCACCAAGTTCGTCAAGGTCTTCCCGCACGAATACCGTCGCGCCCTGACCGAGATGGGTGCCAAGCAAGAAGCCACGGCCGCTGTCGCCAAGGCCAAGTCCGCCACCAAGGCCAAGGCCTGAGATAGCGCGTTAGGAGTTTGAAATGGGAAAAGTCACTGGCTTTCTGGAATTTGAGCGCCTGGAAGAGGGCTACGAGCCCGTCGAGAAGCGCGTCAAGAACTACAAAGAGTTCGTCATCGGTCTGACCCCCGAGCAGGCCAAGCAACAAGGTGCGCGCTGCATGGACTGCGGCACGCCTTTCTGCAACAACGGCTGCCCGGTCAACAACATCATCCCCGACTTCAACGACCTGGTGTACCAACAGGACTGGAAGGCGGCGATCGAGGTCCTGCACAGCACCAACAACTTCCCCGACTTCACCGGCCGCGTCTGCCCGGCGCCCTGTGAAGCCGCTTGCGTGCTGAACATCAACAACGACCCCATCGGCATCAAGTCGATCGAGCACGCGATCATCGACCGCGCCTGGGCCGAAGGTTGGGTCAAGCCCCAGCCCGCCAAGGTCAAGACCGGCAAGAAGGTCGCTGTCGTGGGCTCCGGCCCTGCCGGCATGGCCGCTGCCCAGCAGCTGGCCCGCGTTGGCCACGACGTGACCGTCTTCGAGAAGAACGACACCATCGGTGGCCTGCTGCGCTTCGGCATCCCCGACTTCAAGTTCGACAAGTCACACATCGACCGCCGCGTCAAGCAGATGGAAGCCGAAGGCGTGGTCTTCAAGACCAACACCATCGTCGGCGACATGCCTGCCGCGGGTGCCGGTTCCAAGGTCACCAACTGGGCCAAGACCACCATCACGCCCGAGCAACTCAACAAAGAGTTCGACGCCGTGATCCTGGCAGGTGGCTCCGAGCAATCGCGTGACCTGCCCGTGCCGGGCCGCGAGCTGGCCGGCATCCACTTCGCCATGGAGTTCCTGCCCCAGCAGAACCGCGTCAACGCCGGCGGCAAGGTCAAGGACCAGATCATGGCCACGGGCAAGGACGTCATCGTCATCGGCGGTGGCGACACCGGCTCCGACTGCGTGGGCACCTCGAACCGCCACGGCGCCAAGAGCGTGACCCAGTTCGAAGTGATGCCCATGCCGCCCGAGCAGGAGAACAAGGAGCTGACCTGGCCGTACTGGCCGATCAAGCTGCGCACCTCCTCCAGCCACGACGAAGGTTGCGTGCGTGAATTCGCGGTCGCCACCAAGGAGTTCTTCGGCGAAAACGGCAAGGTCACTGGTCTCAAGACCGTGCAGGTCGAGTTCAAGGACGGCAAGTTCTCCGAAGTGGCCGGCACCGAGAAGACCTACAAGGCCGACCTGGTCCTGCTGGCCATGGGCTTCACCAACCCGGTCAACACCCTGCTCGAAGGCTTCGGCGTCGACAAGGACGGCCGCGGCAACGCCAAGGCTTCGACCGATGTCGGTGGCTACAAGACCAACGCCGCCAAGGTGTTCGCCGCTGGCGACGTGCGCCGTGGCCAGTCGCTGGTGGTGTGGGCCATCCGTGAAGGCCGTCAGGCCGCCCGCGAAGTCGATGCCTTCCTGATGGGCTCGACCACGCTGCCGCGCTGAAGTGGCGCGCTGACATCGTTGAACCCCCGGAGAAACGGGGTGGAAACGGGGTTTTGCTCCCCATGTTGTGTGCAGGTCGCGCCCCGGCCTGCACGCCTGCGGTGAATCCCCTATGATCAAGGAGCCGGTGAAGTGTCACCGGCTCTTTTTTCTTGGCCCATGACCCCACCCGTGTCCCCCACCTCCGATGCCGCAGCGAACGGCGAGGCCCAGGCGCCCGCCATGATCGAGTTGCGCAACGTCACCTGCGGTTACGGCGACCGGATCATCCTGTCCGACATCAACCTGGTGGTGCCACGCGGCAAGGTGGTGGCGCTGATGGGGACCTCCGGCGGTGGCAAGACCACGGTGCTGCGCCTGATCGGCCGCCAGATCCTGCCCATGAAGGGCGAGGTGCTGATCGGTGGGCAGGACATCTCCCGCCTGCAGGGCGATGAGCTCATGGCCCTGCGTCGGCGCATGGGCATGCTCTTTCAGCAAGGCGCGCTGTTCACCGACCTGACGGTGTTCGAGAACGTCGCCTTCCCGCTGCGCGAGCACACCCGACTGCCCGAATCCATCCTGCGTGACCTGGTGCTCATGAAGCTCAACGCGGTGGGCCTGCGCGGCTCGCGCGACCTGTTGCCCAGCGAGATCTCCGGCGGCATGGCCCGCCGCGTGGCCCTGGCCCGCGCCATGGCGCTCGACCCCGAACTCATGCTGTACGACGAGCCTTTCGCCGGGCTCGACCCCATCTCCATGGGCGTGGCCGCGCGGCTCATCCGCGAGCTCAACGACACCATGGGCCTGACCTCGGTGGTCGTCTCGCACGACGTGCACGAAACGTTCATGATCGCCGACCACGTCGTGCTGGTGGCCAACGGGCGCATCGTGGCCCAGGGCTCGCCCGCCGAGATGTCAGCCAGCGAAGACCCGCTGGTCAAGCAGTTCGTTCATGCCGAGGCCGACGGCCCGGTGCGGTTCCACCAGCCGGCCGTTGACGCCGGCGTCGACTTCGGGGTGCGCGGATGATGCGCTGGCTGTCTCCCGCGCGCGTCGGCATGTCCGTGCGCAGCAAGCTGGCCGACATGGGCTACGCCGCGCGCCTGTTCCTGACCCTGCTGAGCATGCTGGGCGACACCTTCCGGCGGCCCCGTCTGCTGGTCGAGCAGGTGTTTTTCCTGGGCAACTATTCGCTGGCGATCATCGTGGTTTCCGGCCTGTTCGTCGGATTCGTGCTCGGGCTGCAGGGCTACTATGTGTTGCAGCGCTACGGCTCGAGTGAGGCCCTGGGCATGATGGTGGCCTTGTCGCTGGTGCGCGAGTTGGGCCCGGTGGTCTCGGCTCTGCTGTTCGCCGGGCGGGCTGGCACGGCGCTGACCGCTGGCATCGGCCTGATGAAGGCCGGCGAGCAGCTCGCCGCCATGGAGATGATGGGGGTCGACCCGATCCGTCGGGTGCTGGCGCCACGTTTCTGGGGCGGCGTCATCGCCATGCCCTTGCTGGCGGCCGTGTTCTCGGCGGTCGGTGTGCTGGGCGGCTGGGTCGTCGGCGTGGTGATGATCGGGGTCGACCCAGGCGCGTTCTGGTCTCAGATGCAGGGTGGTGTCGAGGTGTTCGCCGACGTGGGCAACGGCATGCTCAAGAGCCTGGTGTTCGGCCTGACCGTCACCTTCGTGGCCCTGTTGCAAGGTTTTGAATGCCAGCCCACGCCCGAAGGTGTGTCGCGGGCCACCACGCGCACGGTCGTGATGGCGTCGCTCGCTGTGCTGGGGCTGGATTTCGTGCTGACGGCCATGATGTTCTCGATTTGATCGAGGCAGGCTGACAAGAAGGAAGAACAAGATGCAAAAGTGGAAACATGACGTCTGGGTGGGGCTGTTCGTGCTGTTGGGCGCTGGTGCCATCCTGTTCCTGGCCTTGCAGGCCGGCAATTTGCTGACCCTGAATTTCGAGCAGGGCTACACCGTCAACGCGCGCTTTGACAACATCGGTGGCCTCAAGCCCAAGGCAGCGGTGCGCAGCGCTGGTGTGGTGGTGGGTCGTGTCGGCAAGATCACCTTCGACACCCAGGGCTACCAGGCTGTGGTCGAGCTCAAGCTCAACAAGGACGTGGTCTTCCCGAAAGACTCATCCGCCAAGATCCTGACCTCCGGTCTGCTGGGTGAGCAGTACATCGGCCTGGAGCCGGGTTTCGAAGAAAGCAACCTGGCCCAGGGCGACGCCATCAAGGCCACGCAATCGGCCATCGTGCTGGAAAACCTGATCTCGCAGTTCCTCTTCAGCAAGGCCGCCGATGGCGACACCGAAAAGGGAGGCAGCAAGTGATCAACCGCTTCGCCATGCGCCGATCGGCCGTGGTGGTCGCCCTGGTGTGCGCGAGCTTGCTCCAGGGCTGTGCCACGCGCCAGCAGCCAGACCCCTTCGAGAACCTGAACCGCGAGGTGTTCGCGTTCAACGAAACGGTCGACGAGAACGTCCTGCAGCCGGTGGCGCGGGGCTACGTGAACGTCACGCCCGAGCCTGTGCGCATCGGCGTGCGCAATTTCTTCAACAACTTGCGCGACGTCTGGTCCACGGTCAACCTGTTCCTGCAAGGCCGCTTCGGCGAAGGCGCCACGGCCATCATGCGCGTGAGCATGAACACGACCTTCGGCCTGGCGGGCCTGATCGACATCGCCACGCCGATGCGGCTGGAGCGCCCCAACGAAGACCTGGGCCAGACCCTGGGCGTGTGGGGCATGGGCCCCGGCGCCTACATCGTCTGGCCTTTCCTGGGCCCGTCAACAGCGCGTGACTCGTTCGACATCCCGCCTACCTACGTGTTTGGCGGCAGCATGCTGGCCGATGGCTGGAAGGCAGAGTTGGCCGTCACGGGCGTGAACCTGATCAGCCTTCGCGCCGACCTGCTGGCCGCAGGCGACCTGGTCAACGACATCGCGCTCGACAAGTACGCCTTCATCCGCGATGCCTACCTGCAGCGCCGCCAGAACCTGATCCACAACGGCGAGCCGCCCGACGCCGATGACGATGAAGAAGAGCCCTTCGTCGATGAGTCGAAGGAGCCCGAAGCGCCAGCAGCCGGCTCGCCAGGCGCCAGCGTGTTGCCTGTGGGGCTGCCTGAGTCGGCCCTGGCCACCGTGGTCGCGGGCCCGGTGCTCACCGCGCCGGCCAACGTTTCGGTGCGTCGGGTGATGCTGTCGGTGGCCGATCCGGAGTGGGCGTTTTCGCCAGCTTTCGCCGAGGCCACCTCGGCAGGCACCGCAACGGCCGACGCTTCGCGTGTGAACACAGGTGAAGTTCTGCGCCAGGGTCTGCCCGAGCCGGTCCTCGCGCGTTGAAACAACGGTGCCGCCCGCCAAGAGGTGGCCATGACATCCAGGAGCTTGCCAACATGAACGCCCCATTCCGTCAGAACACCGCCCGCTGGGTGATCGCCTCGGCACTCGGCCTGGGTCTCGCCTTGCCGGTGACGTCGGCGCTGGCCCAGTCCACGCCCGTCGCAGCCGCCACCGCTACCGCAGCCGCCGCCGCGCAGGCCGCCACCCCCGATGCCTTCATCAAGCGCATCACCGACGAGGTGTTTGCCACCGTCAAGGCCGACAAGGGCATCCAGCAGGGTGACCTGCGCCGCGTGCAGGCCATGGTCGAGAGCAAGATCTTGCCGAACGTGAACCTGCAGCGCATGACCTCGGCCGCCGTGGGCCGCCCCTGGCGCCAGGCCACGCCCGAACAGAAGCAGCGCCTGCAGGAAGAGTTCAAGACCCTGCTGATCTACACCTACGCCGGTGCCGCAGCCCAGATCAAGGACCAGACCATCGAGTACCGCCCGATGCGCAGCCGTCCGGAAGACACCGAGGTCATCGTGCGCACCCTGGTGCGCAACAAGGGCGAGGCCATCCAGCTCGACTACCGCCTGGAGAAGGCCGACGGCGGCTGGAAGATCTACGACGTCAACGTGCTGGGCGCCTGGCTGGTGCAGACCTACCAGAGCAGCTTTGCGCAAGAGGTCAGCGCCTCGGGCATCGACGGCCTGATCACCAAGCTGGTCGAGCGCAACAAGCAACTGGCCACGCGCAAGGTGGCGGGCTGAGATGCTGCTGCTGCCGCCCGTGATCACGCATGCGGAAGTGCCGCATGTGCTCAGCCTGTTCCGCCAGACCCTGGAGCAGGCGGCCACCCAGGGTGACACCCAGGCGGCCATGCTGACGGTCGATGGCTCCGACCTTCAGCAGTTCGACTCCAGCGCACTGGCGGTGCTGCTGGAGTGCCAGCGCATGGCTCGCGCCAGCGGCCGTGCGTTTTCGGTGCAGGGCCTGCCATCCAAGTTGACCGAGTTGGCCCGCTTGTACGGCGTGGACGGCCTGCTTCAGTCCGCGTGAAGCTGGCCTGAATCAGGCCTCTTCGGCCCACGCGAACCCGTCGCGGGCCACGAGCGCGCTGGCCGCAGCCGGGCCCCAGGTGCCGGCCGAGTAGGGACGGGGCCCCACGCTGTCGTGCCGCCAGGCCTCCAAGATGGGCTCCACCCAGCGCCAGGCCTGCTCCTGCTCGTCCGAGCGCACGAACAGGTTGAGCCGGCCCGCCAGGGCGTCGAGCAGCATCCGCTCGTAGGCGCCCACCCGCTCGCTGGAAAACGCCTTGTGAAAGTCCAGGTCGAGCGAAACCGGTGACAGGCTTTCCTGCCCTGAGCCAGTGCCCACCGCGTCCACCTCGCCACGCGCGGCCATCAGTCGCAGCTCCAAGCCATCTTCCGGCTGCAGCTTGATCACCAGCTGGTTGGGCGTTTGCGCCCCGGGGAAGATGGCGTGCGGCGTCGGCCGGAAGGTCACGACGATTTCGGCGTGGTAGTGCGTCATGCGCTTGCCGGTGCGCAGGTAAAAGGGCACGCCGGCCCAGCGCCAGTTCTGCACCTCGCAGCGCAGGGCCACGAAGGTTTCGGTCTGGCTGTTGGCGGGCACCTTGGCCTCTTCGCGGTAGCCGCAGACCGACTCCCCGGCGACGGTGCCGGCGCGGTACTGCCCACGCACCACGTCGCGCGCCACCGAGGCCGCGTCGAATGGCTTGAGCGAGCGCAGCACCTTGAGCTTTTCGTCGCGGATGGCGTCGGCGTCCGAGCTCGAGGGCGGCTCCATGGCGATCATGGTCAGCAGCTGCAGGGCGTGGTTCTGCACCATGTCGCGCAGCGCGCCGGTGCGGTCGTAGAAATCGCCACGCGTGCCTACCCCCAGCGACTCGCCCAGTGTGATCTGGATGTGCGCGATGCTCTCGCGCCGCCACAGCGGCTCGAACAGCGCGTTGCCAAAACGCAGGGCCATGAGGTTTTGTACCGAGGGCTTGCCCAGGTAGTGGTCGATGCGCAGCGCCTGCCGCTCGGTGAAGACGGCGCCCACGGCTTGGTTGATGGCTCGCGCGCTGGCCAGGTCGTGGCCAAGTGGCTTTTCCAGCACCACGCGCACGCGCTCGTCGTTCAGGCCGATGGCACCGAGTTGTTCGCAGATGACCGGGAACAGGTGAGGGCTGGTGGCCAGGTACATCACCACCGTGTCCGCGTGACGCTTGCCCAACCAGGCCTGCAGGCGCAGGTAGTCGCTCGGCTGAGACAGGTCCATGCGCAGGTAATGCACCAGCTGCGAAAAGCGCGCGTACTCGTCTTCGGTGGGGCGCTTGGCGCTGTCGGCGGCCAGCAGGCGCTCGTGCAGCCAGTGGCGGTACTGCGCGTCGTCCTGCTCGTCGCGGGCCACCGCCAGGATGCGCCCGCCGGCCGGCAGCTTGCCGTGGCGCCAGGCCTGGAAGAGGGCGGGCATGAGCTTGCGCCAGGTGAGGTCACCGGTGCCACCGAAGAAGACCAGGTCGAAAGTCTGCGAAGACATGGGAATGAGGGGGCGTCAGAAGTCGCGTTTTGGCTGGATGGCACCCACTTTCGCACCGTTTTGGGATCAGAATCAAGGAAACAGGCCGATCTATTGCCAGCATGACGTCTCAACTCGACCAACTCAGGGCCCACACCACCGTGGTGGCCGACACCGGCGACTTCCGCCAGCTCGCCCAGTTCGCCCCCCAGGACGCGACCACCAACCCCTCGCTGATCCTCAAGGCCGTCCAGAAACCCGAGTACGCGCCTCTGCTGGCCGAGACCGTGGCCGCGCATCGCAGCGCCGCACGCGACGAGATCGTCGACCATGTGCTGGTACGTTTCGGCCTGGAGATTTTGAAAGTGGTGCCGGGCCGTGTGTCGACCGAGGTCGATGCGCGCCTGAGCTTTGACACCGACGCCACGCTGTCGCGCGCGCGCCGCATCATGGCGCTGTACGAGGCCGCTGGTGTGCCGCGCTCGCGCGTGCTCATCAAGGTGGCTGCCACCTGGGAGGGCATCCAGGCCGCGCGCGAGCTCGAAGCCGAAGGCATCCACTGCAACCTGACGCTGCTGTTCGCGTTTGCCCAAGCTCGCGCCTGCGCCGACGCCAGCGTGCAGCTGATCTCGCCTTTCGTCGGCCGCATCTACGACTGGCACAAGAAGTCGGCTGGCGCCCAGTGGGACGAAGCCGCTCGCGCCGGCGTGAACGACCCCGGCGTGCAGTCCGTGGCGCGCATCTGGCAGCACTACAAGCAACACGGTGTGCGCACCGAGGTGATGGGCGCGAGCTTTCGCAACGTGGGCCAGATCCTGGCGCTGGCCGGCTGCGACCTGCTGACCATCAGCCCCGACCTGCTGGCGCAGCTGCAGGCGTCCGATGCGCCCGTGGCACCGCAATTGCTTGCCCCGGCTCAGGTGCTGCCGCCTGAGGCCGCGCTGACCGAAGCCGAGTTCCGCTACCAGCTCAACGAAGACGCCATGGCCACCGAGAAACTGGCCGAAGGCATCCGACTCTTCGCGGTGGACGCGGGCAAGCTCGACACCCTCATCGACGCGGCCCTTGCTGCCTGAGCCCCTTGCCCCCGACCCTGATCATGTCGCCCAGAGACCCTGCCATGCCCCTGAGCGCACCCCGCTGTGACGAGACCGTGGCCTGGTCGGCCCTGGCCGGCCACGCGCAGGTGCATGGGCGCGAGCTGGACTTGCGGCAGCTCTTCCAGGATGACCCCGACCGCGTGCAGCGCCTGAGCCTGCAGGCGCCCGAGGTGTGGGCCGACCTGTCGCGCTCGCACTGGGACGTGGCCACCCAGCGCCACCTGCTGGACCTGGCCCGCGAATGCCTGCTGGCCGACCGCCGCGACGCCCTGCTGGCGGGCGCGGCCGTCAACACCACCGAGGGGCGCGCGGTGCTGCACACGGCCCTGCGCGCACCGAAGGGGCAGGGGGCGCACTCTGAAGCGGTGCACGCCGAGCTCGACCGCATGCTGGCCTTTGCCGAGCGCATCCGCGCCAGGGCAGGGGGCGAGCAGCCTGGCGACATCCACGACGTGGTGCACATCGGCATCGGCGGCTCCGACCTGGGCCCGCGCATGGTGATCGCGGCGCTGGCCCACCGGCTGCACCCGGGCCTGCGCCTGCACTCCATCTCCAACGTCGACGGTCAGGACCTGGGCACGCTGCTGCCCAGGCTGAACCCGGCGCACACGCTCTTCGTTGTCGCCTCCAAGACCTTCACCACCCAGGAAACGCTGGCCAACGCCAACACGGCGCGGCAGTGGTTCCTCGACGCCGGCGGCACCGAAATCGACCGTCACTTCGTGGCCGTGAGCACGGCGGTCGAGCGCGTGCGCGCCTTCGGCATCTCCGAGGTGTTTGCCTTCTGGGACTGGGTGGGCGGGCGCTTTTCGATGTGGTCGACCATTGGCCTGCCGATCGCCTTGGGCATCGGGGCGGACGGTTTCCGCGAACTGCTGGCCGGGGCCCACGCCATGGATCGGCACTTCGCCGAAGCGCCCTTTGAAGCCAACCTGCCGGTGCAGCTGGGCCTGCTCGACGTCTGGTACCGCAACTTCAAGGGCTACACCAGTCGGTGCGTGGCGCCCTATGCGCAAGGCCTGCGCAGCCTGCCGGCCTACCTGCAACAGCTGGTGATGGAGAGCAACGGCAAGTCGGTGGACGCGCTGGGGCAGCCGCTGCCTTACGCCACCAGCGACGTGCTGTGGGGCGAGCCTGGCACCAATGGCCAGCACGCTTTCTTTCAGATGCTGCACCAGGGCAGCGACGTGGTGCCGGTGGAGTTCATCCTCGTGGCGCGCCCCAGCTACCCTGCTGCGCTGCAGGCCTCACCATCCTTGCAGGCTGCGCTCAGGCAACAGCACGAGGCCTTGCTGGCCAATGGCCTGGCCCAGGCCCAGGCGCTGATGTGGGGCAAGACCGAGGCCGAGGCGTTGGCCGAGCGGGCGCCCACCGCATCGCCCGCGCTGGCCCCCGAGGTCATCGCCCGCCACCGCACCTTCCCGGGCAACCGCCCCAGCCTGACCTTGGTGCTCGACGAGGTCTCGCCCCGTTCGCTGGGCGCGCTGATCGCCCTGTTCGAGCACCGCACCTTTGTGTCGGGCGCCGTGTGGGGCATCAACAGCTTTGATCAGTGGGGTGTGGAGCTGGGCAAGGCGCTGTGCCAGCAGCTGCTGCCGCGCCTGCAGTCGGGTGACACGGCTGGGTTGGATGCGTCGAGCGCGGCCTTGATCGCGCGGTTGCGGCAGGGCTGAGTCAGCCGCCCTGATGGCTGTCAGCCAGTGCCTGCACGAACGCAGCGCGTGCGGCCACGGCCAGTTCGTAGGCTTTTTCTTCACCGTATCTCGAGGTTGAGAAGGCTTTTTTGCGAGCGGGCTTGACGCCTTCCGGTGTGCGCGCCTCCCAGTGCACGTAGACCGCCACGCTGCCGTCCGAACGCTGGCGGCTGGTTTTCATCTTGAACACACCGGGGGTCCCGGATGTGTTGTTGGTGCGCAGCTTTTGCACCAGTTCCTGCTGGGTGTAAGGCTGCAGCGAACGCGCGAGTTGGTCGCGCCATGCCTGTGCCGCTTGCAGTGCTGCCTCCACAGAGCCGTGCCGCAAAACCGGGAACCCTTTGGCGTGGTTCGTGCCACGACAGCGCAGGGACACGCGCCAACTCCCCAGCCCCGGGGTGGGCATGAACCACAGGCGATCCAGGTCGCCTAGTGGTGGGGTGGTGGGGGGCTTGGGCATGTTGTCGTGTGCGCTGCGGGGGCTGGCCGCCCGGCTCGGTGCCATGTCCATCAATCGTTGCCCTTGAACACGGTTCTGAACTTCGCCAGCCCGATGCCGTTGAGTGTGAATTCGTCGATGCCTTCGCCGATGGCCCCAGCCATGGAGTCGTGAACGCATGACGCCAGGAAGGCCTCGACCTCTGGGGTGAGGCGGCTGAGGTCGATCGACTCGGCCACGTCGCACAGCCTTTGGTCTGCATGGTGGGACATGCCGCTGGCGGCGTACATGGCACGTACTCGCCTGGCAGCCTCCCTGGGGTTGAAGTCGGTTGCCATCGGGTCACCTTGACCGAGTGCGGCCAGGCGCCGAATCAAGGTGGCCTGGGTGCGGCGCAGGCTGCTTTGGTCGGCCGCCGTGGCGCGTTGAAACAAGGCGGTGGACTCGAACGCATGGCGATGCTTGAAGCGGTAGCTGAAGTACAACGCCATGTGTTGCTTGAGCATGTTTTCGACCGCAGAGGCGCCGACTTTGGCGTGCCGAACGTAGTTGTTGAAGCGGCGGATGGTTTCGGCGGCAGGTTGCAGCGCGGCCCTGTCTTGCGGCGGCAACTCGGACAGTGGCTTGAGCGGCACGCCACTCAGGCGAGCCTCTCGGTACATGTTGGCAGCCGGGATGAGGCTGTAGAGCTCCCCAGGCTGTGAGGCAATGCCCAGCGCGCCTGGTGCGTAGCCGCCACCGACGTCGGAGTGGGCCCCCGGGTACATCACCTCCAGCGCGTTGCCAGGGTAGCGAGACTTGACCCGAACCGAGTCGAGCGGGAAGCAGGCGCGCACCTCGTGACCGGCAACGAAGTGCACGCACCGCTCTACCCCGGGGTGGATTTCGAGGTTGTTGTCGGCCCAGGAAGCGTGGCCGCGCAAGACGCCGTTGTCGAAGAGGTTGGCCTGCCCCACCGAGGCCACGGTGTCGAACACCCCCATGAAGCTCACGCGCAAGGGGATGCCGGCGAAAGTCCAGCCGCCGCCCTCGGGTTGGCAGGCCTCGAACAGCCAGTTGCAAAACGCGCGTGACTCGGCTGCGCCGCGCGAGAAGCCGAACACCGAGATGTTGATCTGCTCGACCGTGGGCTTGGCGCCGGTCAAGGCGGCTTGGAGCTTGGTTTGCCAGTGGTGGAGGACGGAGCGGCGTTGCGCGGCGGGGGACGCCAGAGAGGCGATGTTGTTGACGATGGATTTTTGTTGGTCCGGCAGGATCAAACGTCCGCCGTGCACATAGCCGTGAACAGAGTTGATAACTTGAAACAAGGCCCAGATGATGCGGTGCTCGCCTTTTTCGCCCATTGGCTTGCCCAATGGCAGTGTCCGATTGACGTCTCCAATCTCTGGGAACGGCGTGCCGACTCCTGGTACGTAGTGCGCAAAGTACCCTTGAGATGGGGTATCCGGGTGAGCCAGAAAGAGCCTGACCACGTTCGTGTGCTTGCGCTTCTCTGGTGGTAGAGAGTCGTAGTCTTGCTGCTTGTTGTTGCCTGTGCCATCGAAGAACACACCGATGTGCACTTGACCGCTGCAACGTTGCTCGCCAATGTTCGCCGTCGTGCAAGATAGGGCTCTCAAGCGCTGCATGCCTTCGCGAGGCGACAAGGGTCGCAGCCCTCCTTCAGGCATCGGCCTTGGCGAAGTGGTGCTCATGGTTGCGAGGCTCCTTGTTTTGGATAGGCTGGGAGATAGTCCTTATGCCAGGGGTAAAGGACGCTGACCTTGACCTGCACCTGGTTGTTGGGCATGAAGTGCACCGTGAAGTGCCCCAAGTCTTGTGCGGTGTACTCGGGCACAGGCACAGTTCGTTCAATCCATGGGTCCTCTACCAGCACCTGCCTGCCATCGCGGATCACCTCTTTGCCGTCTGCGTCGGTGAGCCACTTGCCGCCCCCCTGCCACTTGATCGTGACCTTCAAATCTGGGTTCCAGCGCCTGGGCAAGATCACGCAACATGTCGTCTTGCCTCCGCCACCTTGAGGGGACACGTTGATGACGCCACCCTCACCGTTGATGAGGAAAGACGAGACCCATTGATCGGTGTGGTTGACGGCTTGGTATGACAGCCCAATCGTTTCCTCTTCCAGACAGGCAGACAAAGGCAGGCACAGCAGCACGGTTGCGGCAATCAGTCCGAGGCGCCAGTGCATGCTGAAACCTGTCGTCGGGCATGAAATGGCCTTTGGTCGCTGCATGCCTTCGCGCGGGGACAAAGGTCGAAGGCCCCCCTCTGGCATGGGCCTTGGCGAAGTGGTGCTCATGGTTGCGATGCTCCTTGTCCGGGGTAGGCGGGCAGGTAATCCTTGTGATGTGGATAGTAGTAACTGACCTTGACCTGCACCTGGTCGCCGGGCATGAAGTGCACATCAAAGTGCTCGAGGTCATTTTCAGAGTACTCGGGTACGGGGACGGTCCGTTCACTCCACGGGTCTTCCACCAGCACTTGTTGGCCATCCCTGAGCACTTCTTTGCCGTTGGCATCAGTGAGCCACTTTCCGCCGCCTTGCCATTTGATCGTGACTTTCAAGTCCGGGCGCCAGCGCTTGGGCAAGACCACGCAACACGTTGTAGCGCCGCCTCCACCTTGCGGAGGTACGTTGATCACACCGCCCTCTCCATTGATCAAAAAGGAGGAGACCCACTTGTCAGTGTGATTGACGCCTAGGTAAGGCATAGCCACGGTTTCCTCTTCTAGGCACCCGGACAAGGGCAAGCACAACAGCAGGGCGGCGGTAAGGCCAAGGCGCCGGCACCTGCTCAAACCTGTCGTCGCGCGAAGCATGGCTCTCAGGGTTTGCATGCCGTTGCTTTGGGGCAAGGGGCGTAGCCCTCCTTCTGGCATCGGCCACGGCGAAGTGGTGCTCATGGTTGCTTCGCTCCCTGCTTAGGATAGGCCGGCAGGTAGTCCGGGTGTTCTGGGTAAAGAACGCTGACTGTGACCCGCACCTGGTTGTTGGGCATGAAGTGCACCGTGAAGTGCCCCAAGTCTTGTGCGGTGTACTCGGGCACAGGCACAGTTCGTTCAATCCATGGGTCCTCTACCAGCACCTGCCTGCCATCGCGGATCACCTCTTTGCCGTCTGCGTCGGTGAGCCACTTGCCGCCCCCCTGCCACTTGATCGTGACCTTCAAATCTGGGTTCCAGCGCCTGGGCAAGATCACGCAACATGTCGTCTTGCCTCCGCCACCTTGAGGGGACACGTTGATGACGCCACCCTCACCGTTGATGAGGAAAGACGAGACCCATTGATCGGTGTGGTTGACGGCTTGGTAAGACAGGCCGATCGTTTCCTCTTCGAGGCAAGCGGACAAGGGCAGGCACAACAGCAGCGCGGTGGCAGCTCTTGCGGCCGTGGACCAACTTGGTGTGGCACGTGAAGCCGTGTGCCTGCTTGTTGGGTGAGTGCTGCGCATGGCTTCAGTCTGCCGTCTCGGCTTCATCGGGGAGCAGCTCAAGCAAGGCGTCGGCCAGCGTGGATGCCCCGTCTGCACGGCTGGTGTGGTCCGCCAGCAAACCTGGCAAGGCGGGGTGGTGGAGCACCTCGCCCTGGGTCCAGCAAGCTGCGGCGGCCAAGGCCAGTTGGTCGCTGGAGCCGTCCAGGCCTCGCGTCACGGCCATGTCATGCGCCCGTCGCACCCAGTCGTGCACCTGCCCTGGCGGCACATCTGCAGGCAATGATTCAGGGAGTTGTTCGTGCAAGGCCTGGATCAAGGCGTCTGGCTGGGCGGCGTGCGTCAGTGCGTTCAGCTCTGTGTCGGTGAGCATCAGGGGCGCATCGGGCCAGGAGGCGCGCCGAAGTGTCTCATCGGGCGTGGGCAGGGCTTGCAACTGCCCACTTCGGTTGATCACGTGCCAACTGCTGACCATGCCCGCGACCCTGGCCCAGTTCAAGGGGCTCAAGCTGTCGGGCAGGTTCAGCAAGGTTCTGGCATCTGCCAACCGGAGCAGCAGCCGCAGGCCGTCCGAGGTCTGCGCCCACTTGATGGATCGCCAGGATCGAGCCAGGTCGTCTGCCTCGGCATGGGTTTGAACCAGGCTGATCATCGGGCGCCCGCTGGCGTGACGCAGCACCCGCAGCAGGTCCCTTTTCAGATCAGCTGAGTTGCCCCTGGGCAAATGAAGCATGGTGGGTGACAGCTCGGCCCATTGTGGTTCTGTGTACAGCGGCGTGACCGGGTGCCGCCAACTCAGCGGTTGGCGCTGTTCGTGATCGAACGCCCGGTCAAAGAGGATGAACCAACGGCAGTCGGCAGGTGAACCTTGAACAAGCAAAGCAAGTTGCTCGGCCAGATCGGGCAAGGCTCCGGTGTTCAGCGCAAAGTACACAGCCGCACCTTCACACCGCTGCAAGGGGCGAACCCGACCGCAGCGCATTCATCAAACAGGTGATGCACACCCCCTCTGAGCTGGGCATCTGCGGCATGGTCCATGTGGCGCGGCCTGGCCCCACCATCGACTTCTGCCCCGCCTTGACCGTGATCTTGCCCGGGCACTGCGCGGTGAACTGTCCGCCCTCGATCGTGATGCTCGCGCCGCCGGCTACCGACAGCACCACGCGCTTGGCCGCCGCGATGTTGACCACCCCGCTGGCCGTCTTGAGCTCCAGCGTCTGCTTGGCCGCGATCTGCGCCGGGCCTGCTTGCGCTTGCAGGTCGATCGGCCCTTGCGCCGCGATCACGGTGATGCCTTTGCCTGCCGCTTCGCTGCCCGGCTGAATGGCCCCAGCCAGCACGCCGATGCCCTGAGCGGTCTGCACCCGCACCTGCCCACCCACGGCCCAATGGGTGTCTTGCCCGCTGGCGATCTGGGTGGTGTCCTGGCTGCTGAGGTGCCAGTCCTGGCCTGCGGTGAGGCCGATGCCCGCTTTGCCGACGAGCGCGATGTTGGGGTCGGCCATGTGGGGCAGCTTGTCGGCGCCGGCGCCGGTGGCCTTGTCTGCCGCGTCGGCGATCGCGTTGGGCAGGCTCGTGGTGCTGACGGTGCCCATCAGGCTCTTGGTGAGCGCGGCAGCCGGTGCGAGGGTGTCGTCGAGCGTGCATTGTTTTGCCGCGCGGCTGCCAGCGGCCGTGGCCAGGCCCACCGTCTGGTGGGTGGTGGCGGCTTGGTGGAAGGTCTCGGCCAGTTGCTGCATCTGGCGCGCCAGGGCGATGCCGGCGGCGTTGTCGCCTGCGGGCTCTGCCGTGGGCCGCAAGCTGCCTCGCCCATCGCCCAGGCCATTGCGCAGGCTGAAGGTGCTGAGCATCACGCCCCGTGCGGCGCGCACACCGCCCCAGGCATCCGATCGCAACTCAAAGCCCAGGCCCC
>CAYJXE010000042.1:0-24473 GCA_964373965.1 uncultured Aquabacterium sp.
TGCTCTGGAGTCTGTAAGAAATGTCTGCCATCGCTAATTCCCTCCGCTCCCGGAAGTTCGTCGTAGTCTTCGTCGGTGCCGGCGGCTCCGGCATGCGCGCTTCGCTGCAGCTTTCCCTGGCTGGCCTGAACGTCGCTGTCCTCTCCAAGGTCTTCCCGACCCGCTCGCACACCGTGGCTGCCCAAGGCGGCATCGGCGCCTCGCTGGGCAACATGTCGGAAGACAACTGGCACTACCACTTCTTCGACACCGTCAAGGGCTCCGACTGGCTCGGCGACCAGGACGCGATCGAATTCATGTGCCGCGAAGCCCCGAAGGTCGTGTACGAGCTCGAGCACTTCGGCATGCCGTTCGACCGCAACCCGGACGGCACCATCTACCAGCGCCCGTTCGGTGGCCACACCGCCAACTACGGTGAAAAGCCCGTGCAACGCGCCTGCGCCGCGGCCGACCGCACCGGCCACGCTCTGCTGCACACGCTGTACCAGCAAAACGTCAAGGCACGCACCCAGTTCTTCGTGGAATGGATGGCCCTGGACATCATCCGCGACGCCGACGGCGATGCCGTGGGCGTGACCGCCCTGGAAATGGAAACGGGTGACGTGCACGTGCTGCACGCCAAGACCGTGCTGTTCGCCACCGGTGGCGCCGGCCGCATCTACCAGGCTTCCACCAACGCCTTCATCAACACCGGTGACGGCCTGGGCATGGCCGCGCGCGCCGGCATCCCGCTCGAAGACATGGAGTTCTGGCAGTTCCACCCCACCGGCGTGGCCGGCGCGGGCGTGCTGTTGACCGAAGGCTGCCGTGGCGAAGGCGCGATCCTGCGCAACAGCAACGGCGAGCGCTTCATGGAGCGTTACGCCCCCACCCTCAAGGACCTGGCCCCGCGTGACTTCGTGTCCCGCTCGATGGACCAGGAAATCAAGGAAGGCCGTGGCTGCGGTCCCAACAAGGACTACGTCCTGCTGGACATGACCCACCTCGGCGCCGAGACCATCATGAAGCGCCTGCCTTCGGTGTTCGAGATTGGCCACAACTTCGCCAACGTCGACATCACCAAGGAGCCGATCCCCGTGGTGCCGACCATCCACTACCAGATGGGTGGCATCCCGACCAACGTGTACGGCCAGGTGGTCGTGCCCAAGAACGGCAAGCACAACGACATCATCAACGGCCTTTACGCCGTGGGTGAGTGCTCCTGCGTGTCGGTGCACGGCGCCAACCGCCTGGGCACCAACTCGCTGCTTGACCTGGTCGTGTTCGGCCGCGCCGCCGGCAACCACATCGTCGAGACCAACCTCAAGACGAAGAACCACAAGCCCCTGCCCAAGGACGCTGCCGACTACACCTTGTCGCGCTTGGCACGCCTGGACTCGGCCAAGAACGGCGAGTACTCGCAAGACGTGGCCAACGAGATCCGCGCCACCATGCAGAAGCACGCCGGTGTGTTCCGCACCCAGAAGTCCATGGACGAAGGCGTGCAGCGCATCGCCGCCGTGCGCGAGCGCGTCAAGGCCATCGGCCTGAAGGACAACTCCAAGGTCTTCAACACCGCCCGCATCGAAGCCCTGGAAGTCGACAACCTGATCGAAGCCGCACAAGCCACCATGGTGGCCGCTGCAGCCCGTCCGGAATCGCGCGGCGCCCACGCCCACGACGACTTCCCCAATCGCGACGACGCCAACTGGATGAAGCACTCGCTGTGGTACTCCGAAGGCAGCCGCCTGGACTACAAGCCCGTGAACCTGACGCCGCTGACCGTCGAGTCCGTGCCGCCCAAGGTCCGCACCTTCTGATTTCGTAGCGCCCCACACCTAGGAATCGAACATGAGCACTCAAAAGCGCACTTTCCAGATCTACCGCTACGACCCCGACAAGGACGCCAAGCCCTACATGCAGACCATCGAGATCGAACTCGATGGCAACGAACGCATGCTGCTGGACGCCCTGGTCAAGCTCAAGGCCGTGGACCCGACCCTGTCCTTCCGCCGTTCCTGCCGCGAAGGCGTCTGCGGTTCGGACGCCATGAACATCAACGGCAAGAACGGCCTGGCCTGCCTGACCAACATGCGCACCCTGCCGGGTACCGTGGTGCTCAAGCCCCTGCCGGGTCTGCCCGTGGTCCGCGACCTGATCGTGGACATGACGCAGTTCTTCAAGCAGTACAACTCGATCAAGCCTTACCTCGTCAACGACACGCCGCCGCCTGAAAAAGAGCGCCTGCAGTCGCCTGAAGAGCGCGAAGAGCTCGACGGCCTGTACGAGTGCATCCTGTGCGCCAGCTGCTCGACCAGCTGCCCCAGCTTCTGGTGGAACCCCGACAAGTTCGTGGGCCCCGCCGGCCTGCTGCAGGCCTACCGCTTCATCGCCGACAGCCGCGACGAAGCCACGGCCGACCGCCTGGACAACCTGGAAGACCCGTACCGCCTGTTCCGTTGCCACACCATCATGAACTGCGTGGACGTCTGCCCCAAGGGCCTGAACCCCACGAAGGCCATCGGCAAGATCAAGGAACTGATGGTCAAGCGCGCCGTCTGATCCCAGTGCTGAAACCCGCTTGCGTCCATGACCGACACCACCTTGCCTGATGCCAACGCCACGCCCGACGAGGACGTGCTGCGGCGTCTTCGCTGGCGGTGTCGCCGTGGGCTGCTCGAGAACGACATCTTCATCGATCGGTTTTTCGAGCAGCACGGAGCGAGCCTGACCAATTCGCTGGTACAGGGCTTGCTTGAATTGATGGACCTGTCTGACAATGATTTGCTGGATCTGCTGCTGGCCCGCAAGGAGCCAGAGGGCGAGCTGGACAACGCCGAAGTCAGGCGCGTGCTGTCTCTGATGAGGGTGTCGCCGACCTGATGTTCTGTCGCTCGCACCACCCGATCCGTGATGGTGCAGTGCAACTTCGGACCATAATGGCGACCTCGGGTTGTCACCAGTCTGGCCGCCCTCGACCCACAACGATTTTTCCCAAAAGACCGACCCCTAGGAGTGCTCATGACACCGTCCGACGTGAAAGCCACCCTGTCGTTTTCTGACGGCAGCCCCAGCATGGACTTGCCCATCTACAAGGGCTCCATCGGCCCGGATGTGATTGACATCCGCAAGCTGTACGCCCAAAGCGGCAAGTTCACCTACGACCCTGGCTTCCTGTCGACCGCTTCGTGCAACTCGAAGATCACCTACATCGACGGTGACAAGGGTGAACTGCTGTACCGCGGCTACCCCATCGAGCAACTGGCCACCAACTGCGACTTCCTGGAAACCTGCTACCTGCTGCTCAACGGCGAGCTGCCGAACGCATCGCAAAAGGACGAGTTCGTCAACCGCGTGACCAACCACACGATGGTCAACGAGCAGATGCAGTTCTTCCTGCGCGGCTTCCGCCGTGACGCCCACCCGATGGCCGTCATGACCGGCCTGGTTGGCGCCCTGTCGGCCTTCTATCACGACAGCACCGACATCAACAACCCCGAGCACCGCAAGATCGCCGCGATCCGCCTGATCGCCAAGATGCCCACGCTCGTGGCCATGGCGTACAAGTACTCGATCGGCCAGCCGTTCATCTACCCGAAGAACAACCTGTCGTACACCGAGAACTTCATGCACATGATGTTCGCGACGCCGTGCGAAGACTACAAGGTCAACGACGTGCTGGTGCGCGCCATGGACCGCATCTTCATCCTGCACGCCGACCACGAGCAAAACGCTTCGACCTCGACCGTGCGCCTGTGCGGCTCGTCGGGCACCAACCCGTTCGCCGCCATCGCCGCTGGTGTGGCCTGCCTGTGGGGCCCTGCCCACGGTGGCGCCAACGAAGCTGCCCTGAACATGCTGGAAGAAATCCAGAAGAACGGCGGCGTCGAAAAGATCGGTGAGTTCATTGCCCAGGTCAAGGACAAGAACTCCGGCGTCAAGCTGATGGGCTTCGGTCACCGCGTCTACAAGAACTACGACCCGCGTGCCAAGCTGATGCGCGAAACCTGCCACGAAGTGCTGACCGAGCTGGGCCTGGAAAACGACCCGATGTTCAAGCTGGCCATGGCGCTCGAGAAGATCGCCCTGGAAGACGAGTACTTCGTTGCCCGCAAGCTGTACCCGAACGTCGACTTCTACTCCGGCATCGTGCAGCGCGCCATCGGCATCCCCGTGCAGCTGTTCACCGCGATCTTCGCGCTGGCTCGCACGGTCGGCTGGATCGCCCAGCTCGACGAAATGATCGGCGACCCCGAGTACAAGATCGGCCGTCCCCGTCAGCTGTTCGTTGGCGCCGAAAAGCGCGACGTCAAGCCCATCGCGTCGCGCTGATCGGTAGGGTCGGCGGCGCCTGCCGGTGCCGTCTGCGCCACGAAGCCCCGCCTCGAGCGGGGCTTTTTCGTTTCTGCAGGCGCTTGAACGGGTGTTTGCGCACACAGGCGAGTCCATGATGCGGTCGTGCCGGGGCGCATCGCATAAAATCTTGGTCTTTCCCCACCACCACCTGGGGCCTTCGGGCCCCTCGCGCAAGCGGCATCACGCGGCACAGGCAGCACCATGGGACGCACCCTCTACGACAAGATCTGGGACGAGCACATCGTCCACACCGAAGAAGATGGCACCGCCACCCTCTACATCGACCGCCACCTGGTGCACGAAGTCACCAGCCCGCAGGCCTTCGAGGGGCTGGACATCGCCGGTCGCAAGGTGTGGCGCCTGTCGGCCAACCTGGCGGTGAGCGACCACAACGTGCCCACCACCGACCGCCGCGACGGCATCAAGGACGCCGTCTCCAAGCTGCAGGTCGACACGCTGGATGCCAACTGCGACCGCTTCGGCATCACGCAGTTCAAGATGAGCGACAAGCGCCAGGGCATCGTGCACGTGATCGGCCCGGAGCAGGGCGCCACGCTGCCCGGCATGACCGTGGTCTGCGGTGACAGCCACACCTCCACGCACGGCGCCTTCGGTGCGCTGGCCCACGGCATCGGCACCTCCGAGGTCGAGCACGTGCTGGCCACGCAAACGCTGCTGGCCAAGAAGGCCAAGAACATGCTCGTCAAGGTCGAGGGCACCCTCGGCAAGGGCTGCTCGGCCAAGGACATCGTGCTGGCCATCATCGGCAAGATCGGCACCGCTGGCGGCACCGGCTACACCATCGAGTTCGCCGGCAGCGCCATCCGCGCCCTGAGCATGGAAGGCCGCATGACGGTGTGCAACATGGCCATCGAAGGCGGCGCGCGCGCAGGTCTCGTGGCCGTGGACGACACCACCATCCAGTACGTGCAGAACCGCCCCTTCAGCCCGACCGGTGTCGAGCTGGAGCAGGCCATCGCCTACTGGCGCACGCTGCACTCCGATGCCGACGCCAAGTGGGACGCCATCGTCGAGCTTGACGCTTCGCAAATCGAGCCGCAGGTCAGCTGGGGCACCTCGCCCGAGATGGTCATTGGCGTCAACGCCAACGTGCCCGACCCCGACAAGGAAAAGGACCCCGTCAAGCGCTCTGCCATGGAGCGCGCGCTGCAGTACATGGCGCTCGAGCCCAACAAGGCCGTCAGCGACATCCGCATCGACAAGGTCTTCATCGGTTCGTGCACCAACAGCCGCATCGAAGACATGCGTGCTGCGGCCGAGGTGGTCAAGCGCATCGGTGGTCGCGTGGCCTCCAATGTGAAGCTGGCCCTGGTGGTGCCCGGTTCGGGCCTGGTCAAGGAGCAAGCCGAGCGCGAGGGCCTCGACCAGGTCTTCAAGGCCGCCGGCTTCGAGTGGCGCGAGCCCGGTTGCTCCATGTGCCTGGCCATGAACGCCGACCGCCTGGAGCCCGGTGAGCGCTGTGCTTCGACCAGCAACCGCAACTTCGAAGGTCGTCAGGGCGCGGGTGGTCGCACCCACCTGGTCAGCCCTGCCATGGCCGCTGCCGCCGCCATGCAAGGCCACTTCGTCGACGTCCGTCGCATCGCCTGACGTATCCCTCATTCGGCCCCAGCCCCTTGTCTTGAAACCCCCTCACACGGAGCCTCCCACCATGTCTCGCCTGATCACCCTGCTGACCCTGATCGTCGCTTTTGCCCTGGCTGGCTGCAACACCGTGCACGGCATCGGCAAGGACATCGAAAAGGCTGGCGAAACCATCTCGGGCGCCGCCTCCAAGTAAAGAACGCACCATGCAAGCCTTCCGCATTCACAAGGGCCTCGTGGCCCCCATGGACCGCGAGAACGTCGACACCGACGCCATCATCCCCAAGCAGTACCTGAAGTCGATCAAGCGCACGGGCTTCGGCCCCAACCTGTTCGACGAATGGCGCTACCTCGACGCCGGCGAGCCCGGTCAGGATCCGGCTTCCCGCAAGCCCAATCCCGACTTCGTGCTGAACCAGCCGCGCTACAAGGGGGCCTCGGTCCTGATCGCGCGCCAGAACTTCGGTTGCGGCTCCAGCCGCGAGCACGCGCCCTGGGCCCTGGACCAGTACGGTTTTCGCGCCATCATCGCGCCCAGCTTCGCCGACATCTTCTTCAACAACTGCTTCAAGAACGGCCTGCTGCCCATCGTCCTGAGTGAGCAGCAAGTCGACCAGCTGTTCAACGAAGTCTTTGCCTTCCCTGGCTACGAGCTGACCATCGACCTCGAGCGTCAGGTCGTGATCAAGGGCGATGGCACCGAGCTGCCGTTTGACGTCCAGCCCTTCCGCAAGTACTGCCTGCTCAATGGCTTCGACGACATCGGCCTGACCCTGCGCCACGCCGACAAGATCAAGGCCTACGAGGCCGAGCGCCTGGCGCAGAAGCCCTGGCTGAACAACCGCATCGTCTGATTCCCTAGAAGTTACGAGACAAGAACCATGGTCATGAAGATTGCTGTGCTGCCGGGTGACGGCATCGGTCCCGAGATCGTCACCGAGGCGGTCAAGGTGCTGAAGGTGCTGGACCTGCCTTTCCAGCTGGACGAAGCCAAGGTCGGCGGCGCCGCTTTCGACGCCCATGGCCACCCGCTGCCCGAGCACACGCTGAACCTGGCCATGGCGTCCGACGCCGTGCTGTTCGGCTCCGTCGGTGACTGGAAGTACGACAAGCTCGACCGCCCGCTGCGCCCCGAGCAGGCCATCCTCGGCCTGCGCAAGAACATGGGCCTGTTCGCCAACTTCCGCCCGGCCATCTGCTATCCGCAACTCACGCACGCCTCCAGCCTCAAGCCCGAGCTGGTGGCGGGTCTCGACATCCTCATCATCCGCGAGCTGACCGGTGACATCTACTTCGGTCAGCCCCGCGGCCGCCGCGAGTCGCCCGATGGCGAATTCAAGGGCGCACCCGAAGCTTTCGACACGATGCGCTACTCGCGCCCCGAGATCGAGCGCATCGCCCACGTGGCCTTCCAGGCCGCCCGCAAGCGCAACAAGCGCGTGACCAGCGTCGACAAGGCCAACGTGCTGGAGACCTTCCAGTTCTGGAAGGACGTGGTCACCGAGGTGCACGCCCAGTACCCCGACATCGAGCTCGACCACATGTACGTGGACAACGCCGCGATGCAGCTGGTCAAGGCGCCCAAGAAGTTCGACGTGCTGTTCACCGGCAACATGTTCGGCGACATCCTCTCCGACGCCGCCGCCATGCTGACCGGCTCGATCGGCATGCTGCCCTCGGCCTCGCTGAACGCCAAGGGCCAGGGCCTGTACGAGCCCAGCCACGGCTCCGCGCCTGACATCGCCGGCAAGGGCGTGGCCAACCCGCTGGCCACCATCCTGAGCGCCGCCATGATGCTGCGTTTCAGCCTGAACCAGGAAGAGGCCGCCAGCCGCATCGAGCGCGCCGTGCAGTCCGTGCTGGAGCAGGGCCTGCGCACGCCCGACATCTACTCCGAGGGCACGAAGAAGGTCGGCACCGTCGAGATGGGTGAGGCCGTCGTGGCCGCCCTGAAGGCGCAGTGACCTGCACCCAAGGGCCCCACATCAAACACGTTTACTGAGGACACACAACATGGCTACGACTCTGGTTGGTCTGGTGGGTTGGCGCGGCATGGTCGGCTCGGTCCTGATGGACCGCATGCAGGCCGAAGGCGACTTCGATCACTTCGAACCCCTGTTCTTCTCGACCTCGAACGCCGGCGGCGCCGCGCCTTCGATGGCCAAGAACGAAAAGGCGCTCAAGAGCGCCTACGACATCGACGAGCTCAAGCGCTGCGACATCATCGTCACGGCCCAGGGCGGTGACTACACCACCGAGGTCTACGGCAAGCTGCGCGAAGCCGGCTGGAAGGGCCACTGGATCGACGCGGCCTCGACGCTGCGCATGAAGGACAGCGCTGTCATCGTGCTCGACCCGGTCAACATGCCTGTCATCAAGAATTCGCTGACCAAGGGTGGCAACGAGTGGATCGGCGGCAACTGCACCGTCAGCTGCATGCTGATCGGCGTGGGCGCGCTCTACAAGGCCGGCCTGGTCGAGTGGATGTCCACCCAGACCTACCAGGCTGCTTCGGGCGGTGGCGCCCAGCACATGCGCGAACTGCTGACCCAGTTCGGCACGCTCAACAGCGAGGTCAAGGCCCTGCTCGACGACCCCAAGAGCGCCATCCTGGAAATCGACCGCAAGATCATCGCCAAGCAGCGCTCGCTGACCGAGGCCGAAACCGCCAACTTCGGTGTGCCCCTGGGCGGCTCGCTCATCCCCTGGATCGACAAGGACCTGGGCAACGGCCAGTCCAAGGAAGAGTGGAAGGGCATGGCCGAGACCAACAAGATCCTGGGGCAGGGCGAAGGCTTTGGTTCGCCGGCGGTGCCGGTCGATGGCTTCTGTGTGCGCATCGGCGCCATGCGCTGCCACTCCCAGGCCCTGACCTTCAAGCTCAAGAAGGACGTGCCCCTGGCCGACATCGAGGCCATGATCGCCGCTGACAACCAGTGGGTGAAGGTGGTGCCCAACACCCGCGAGGCCACCATCCGCGAACTCACCCCCGTGGCCACCACCGGTACGCTGACCATCCCGGTCGGACGCATCCGCAAGCTGGCCATGGGCCCCGAGTACGTCGGCGCCTTCACCATCGGCGACCAGCTGCTGTGGGGCGCCGCCGAGCCGCTGCGTCGCATGCTGCGCATCCTGCTGGACAAGTGATGGATTTCCCGAGCGTTCGGTGTGCATTGCGTGGCAAATGCGCGCCGAATGCCGGGTAATTCCTGCCGCTCTTGCAACGTCTGGAAACAAACTGGGCGGATGGCCATGTGGCCGGCCGGCGACAATTTCGCAAGTCCGTTTCAACAGGACGGGTTTTCATCCTGGGCTGGCCCGATGTCAGCCAGAGCATGAGCTTGTCACCCTATCTGCTTGATGCTATTGTGTTTTGTGCCGCGTACCGTCTGCAGGTGCTGGCGTGATGCCCCTTTCGCGAAACAGGCCCTTTTCGGGCCTGCGGTCGCATGGGCCCGCCACGGGTCTTTCGACCCACGCATGACGAATTGGGAGACGCCTTGAAAGATCATTCCATGTCCGCAGGGCGTTTCGTCCTGAATCGGGTTGCTGTTGCTGCTGCCGTGTCCGTCCTGTCCGCATTGCCGACCGCTGGTTGGGCTTTGGGCTTGGGCAAGCTGAATGTCCAGTCTGCGCTGGGCGAGGGCCTGCGCGCTGAAATCGATGTCACCAGCCTGACGGCCGACGAGGGCGCGACCCTGCAAGTCAAGGTGGCCACGCCCGAAACCTACCGCGCAGCCGGTGTCGACTACAACGGTGTCCTGTCGAACACCTCCATCACCCTGCAGCGCCGCGCCGATGGCCGCCCATTCCTGCGCCTGAGCAGCGATCGCCCCGTTCAGGAGCCCTTCGTCGACGTGATCCTGGACCTGGCCTGGTCGTCAGGCCGTTTGGTGCGCGAATACACCCTGCTGTTTGACCCGCCGGCTGCCCGCACTGCGTCGGCCCCCGCGCCGGTGATGGCGCCCATCATGGAGGCACCCGCTCCGACGCCAGCGCCTGCGCCATCGCGCGCTGTTGCGCCTTCGCCGGCACCGGCTCCCGCTGCGGCGCCGGCGCCGGTCGAGAGCAAGCCTCGCAAGGCCATCAAGCCTGCTGCTGCTGCCAGCCAGGCTGAGCCTGCGGCACCCGCTCCCGCCCCAGCCCCCGCCCCGGCTCCCGCTGTGCGTCCGGCCGCTTCGACGGCTTCCCAGCCCGCGACCGCAGACGACACCCGCACGGTTCGAGTGCGCGCTGGCGACTCGCTGTCTGCCATCGCTCAGCGCAACGCCACCGAGGGTGTGTCGCTGGACCAGATGCTGGTCGGCCTGTATCGCAGCAACCCGCAGGCCTTCCAGGGCAACAACATGAACCGCCTGAAGGCGGGCGTCGTGCTCAACGTGCCTTCGGCCGAAGAGGCTCAGAAGGTGCCGCAGCCCGAAGCGCGTCGCATCATCCAGGCTCAAAGCGCCGACTTCTCGGCTTACCGCCAGCGCCTGGCCGGCACGGTGGCTGCCACGCCGGTCGAGCAACCGGAACGCCAAGCCACCGGCAAGGTCGAAGCAGAGGTCAAGGACCGCAAGCAGTCGGCCGCTCCGGCGCCTGACAAGCTGACCCTCAGCAAGGGTGGCGTCAGCAGTGGCACCGCAGCCGAAGACCGTGTCGCCAAGGCCCGCGCCAAGGAAGACTCCAGCGCCCGCGTGGCCGAGTTGTCGAAGAACCTCGACGAGCTGCGCAAGCTGCGCGAAAAGGCGGCTCAGGCTTCGGCTCCCGCCCCTGGCAAGACCGCACCGGCTCCTGCCCCTGCGCCGGCGCCCGTTGCTGCCAAGGTGGTGCCCGCACCCGCTCCGGCTTCTGCGCCCACACCTCCTGCCGTCCCCGCCCCGGCGCCCTCGAAGGCCGAGGTGGCTTCGGCCCCGATCGAGCTGCCGGCCAGCGCCGCTTCTGCGGTCGATGGCTCTGTCACCATCGCGGCCGACGCCGCATCCGAGGTGGCTTCTGCCGCCTCGGCGGTTGTGCCGGCCGTGCCCGCTCCCGTGAGCGTGCCCACGCCGCCACCTGCACCAGCCCCGCAAGAGCCAGGTTTCCTCGAGTCCATCAACCTGATGGCCGTGGCCGCTGGTGGTGCAGCGGTTGCGCTGCTGGCGGGTGGCCTGATGTTCCTGCGTTCGCGCCGTCGCGCTGAAACCGGTGAAACCTCCTTCCTGGAAAGCCGCCTGCAGCCAGACTCTTTCTTTGGCGCCAGCGGTGGCCAGCGCGTGGACACCCGAGACGCCACGGGCGGTCCTTCGTCCATGAGCTACTCGCTCAGCCAGCTTGACGCCATCGGGGACGTTGACCCAGTGGCCGAGGCCGATGTGTATTTGGCCTACGGGCGTGACCTCCAGGCCGAGGAAATCCTCAAGGAAGCCCTGCGCAGCACCCCGGAACGCCTGGCCATTCGCACCAAGTTGCTCGAGGTTTATGCCAAGCGCCGTGACACCAAGGGCTTCGAGCAACTCGCCGCGCAGCTCTACAGCCTGACGCAAGGTGAGGGCGAAGACTGGGCGCATGTTCAGGAACTCGGTTTGGGCATCGACCCAGAGAACCCGCTTTACCAGCCTGGCGGCCAGCCGGCAGAAGCGCCCTTGAGCGTGGAGCAGCCTGCGGACGGCCTGGGCGCCAGCACCATCCCTCACTCGGTGATGCCTGCGCCCAGCATCCTTGACAGCGTTGCACCCGCCGTGCCGGAAAACCTGGCGGCCGTGGACGATGGCGTCGACCTGGATCTCGACATCTCCTCGCCGACTCCGTTGGACGAGGTGAAGGACTCTGTTGCTCCGCCGGTCACGGCCGCTGGCGACCTGCCTCCTCTGGAGTTGCCGGAGTTTGGCGCGGACCTGCCTGTTGCCCCGACCCCTGCGCCGGCACCGGCCGCCGCCGATGCCCCGCTGGAGTTCGGCGTTGATCTGCCGAGCCTGGAGCCAGTCCCGACCCAGCCCGCCGATGCCGAAGGCCTTGATTTCGGCATCGAGGTGCCTGCCGTTGCGGCTCCTGCGCCTGCTTTCGATTTGGGTGACATCAGCCTGGATCTCGATGAGCCAGCCGCCGCTGAGCCGGCTGCCGAGCCGGATTCGATGGCTGACATGTCTGCCGATCCAATGGCTCGCAAGCTGGAGCTGGCCGACGAATTCCGCCAGATCGGGGATGCCGACGGTGCCCGCGAGTTGCTGCAGGAAGTGGTCGAACAGGCTCAGGACGCTGGCTTGAAGGCCCGTGCCCAGTCCATGTTGGACAGCCTGTCGTGATGTCCTGACCATGGCATCGCTGGATGAGGGCGGTGAAGGGGCAACCCTTGCCGTCCAACCCGAGAGGGCGATCCGACGGATCGCCCTCGGCGTTTCGTACGTCGGCACGGCCTACAAAGGCTGGCAAAGCCAGCCGGGTGGTGGCACGGTGCAAGACGTCCTGGAGTCCGCGTTGAAGGCCTTTGCGGTGCGGCCGTTGAAGGTGCTCTGCGCTGGTCGAACGGACGCCGGGGTGCATGGCATCAACCAGGTCGTGCACCTCGACACCGACCTGCACCGCGAACCCTTTTCCTGGGTCAGGGGCACCAACACCTTCTTGCCGCCAGACATTTCGGTGCAATGGGCGGCTGAAGTGCCCGCGCACTTTCACGCCCGCAACAGCGCCATCGGTCGGCGATACGTCTACGTGCTGCTGGAATCGGCTGTGCGACCGGCGCTGGAGTCGGGCAGGGTGGGGTGGGTGTTCCGTCCTCTGGATCAAGCCGCGATGGAGCGCGCTGCGGCCCATCTGCTGGGCGAGCACGACTTCAGCTCCTTCCGCTCGTCCATGTGCCAGTCACCCACGCCGGTCAAGACGCTGCGGGAAATCCGCATCCGGCGCTGTGGCCCGCCCGGTGCGCCGACGGCCTATTGGCGCTTCGATTTCGAGGGGCAGGCGTTCCTGCACCACATGATCCGCAACATCATGGGTTGCCTGATCATGGTTGGCACGGGCGTGCAGCGACCGGACTGGGTGCGGGACGTGCGCGAGGCCCGTGACCGCAAGGTGGCTGCGCCGACTTTTTCGCCTGATGGCCTGTATTTTCTGGGGCCGCGTTATGCCACGGCCTTTGATTTGCCTGAGCAGGTTCCGGGCATGGATTGGCTGCCTTCCTGATCCACCCGATTCAGAACCGCGTCCCATGCAGGATTTTCGCCTGGCGAAAGTTGAGCCAAGGGGCTTCCCGGCTGCGAGGCGCGTTTTTTGAGACAATGCGGGCATCGACACCGCCACGGGACGCAGACGTTCCGGCTCCTGGATGTCCCCTCAGATTTCCCATCGCACGCGCATCAAGGTTTGCGGCCTCACCCGCGAGGCCGACGTCGATGCCGCTGTCGAAGCCGGTGCAGACGCGATTGGCTTCGTCCTCTACGACAAGAGCCCTCGGCATGTCAGCGCCGCCCGCGCAGGCGAGTTGGCGAGGCGTTTGCCGCCCTTTGTGTCGCCTGTGGTGTTGCTCGTCAACGCCGATGCCGCCGTTGTGTCGCAGGCCATTCAGGCGGTGCCACAAGCTTTGCTGCAGTTCCACGGTGATGAGTCGCCCGCGCAATGCGTCGAGCCTGCTCGCCCATTCATCCGGGCGGCCCGAATGGCCCCCGGTTTCGATTTGTTAAACTTCGCCCGGCAATTTGACGCCGCCCAGGCCTTGCTCGTGGATGCCCATGTGGACGGCTACGGCGGAGGTGGGCAGGTGTTCGATTGGTCCTTGCTGGCCGACTTGCCCGCGTCGCTGGCGCGCAACCTGATCCTTTCCGGCGGGCTGCATGCCGGCAACGTGGCCGAAGGCATCCAGCGCGTGCGCCCCTGGGCCGTGGACGTGAGTTCCGGCGTTGAGGCGGCCAAAGGCATCAAAGACGCCGCCAGGATGATCGATTTCTGCCAGGCGGTTCGCGATGCCGACCGAAGCTTGGCGGCTCCCCGTTTTGCGACGGCTGCATGACGTGCAGCCCTCACACCCTGACCAGACATGTTGACCTACAACCAGCCTGACGCCCGCGGGCACTTCGGCCCCTACGGCGGTACTTTTGTCTCCGAGACGCTCATTCACGCGCTCGATCAGCTCAAGGATGCCTACGAGCATTACCGCCATGACGAGGCCTTCAAGGCCGAGTTCCGCCGCGAACTCGCGCATTTCGTGGGTCGCCCGAGCCCCATTTATCACGCTGACCGCCTCAGCCGTGAGGTCGGCGGTGCGCAGATCCATTTCAAGCGCGAAGACTTGAACCACACCGGCGCGCACAAGATCAACAACACCATCGGCCAGGCCCTGCTGGCCAAGCGCATGGGCAAGCCCCGTGTCATCGCCGAAACCGGCGCTGGTCAGCACGGCGTCGCCACGGCCACCATCTGCGCGCGCTACGGCATGGAGTGCGTGGTCTACATGGGCGCCGAAGACGTCAAGCGCCAGTCGCCCAACGTCTACCGCATGCACCTGCTGGGCGCCAAGGTCGTGCCGGTCGAATCCGGCAGCAAGACCCTGAAGGATGCGCTGAACGAAGCCATGCGTGACTGGGTCACCAACGTCGAGAACACCTTCTACATCATTGGTACGGTGGCCGGGCCGCACCCGTACCCCGCCATGGTTCGCGACTTCCAGAGCGTGATTGGCGAGGAGTGCCTCAAGCAGATGCCCGACCAGATCGGCCGCCAGCCGGATGCCGTGGTCGCCTGCGTGGGCGGCGGCTCCAACGCCATGGGCATCTTCTACCCCTATATCCCGCACGAGCAGGTGCGCCTGATCGGTGTCGAAGCGGCTGGTGAAGGCTACGAAAGCGGCAAGCATTCGATGTCGCTGCAAAAGGGCGTGCCGGGCGTGCTGCACGGCAACCGCACCTACTTGCTGCAAGACGAGAACGGGCAGATCACCGAGACGCACTCGGTCTCTGCCGGCCTGGACTACCCTGGCGTGGGCCCCGAGCACGCCTACCTCAAGGACATCGGCCGGGCCGAGTATGTCGGCATCACCGACAAGGAGGCGCTCGAAGCCTTCCACCGCTTGTGCCGCACCGAAGGCATCATCCCGGCGCTGGAGTCGAGCCACGCGGTTGCCCACGCGATGAAGCTGGCCGCCACCATGCGTCCCGATCAGCACGTGCTGGTCAACCTCTCCGGCCGAGGCGACAAGGACATCGGCACCGTGGCCGACCTGACGGGCGCGGAGTTCTACTGCCGCCCGTCCTGCCGTGGCCAGTCGGTCAAGGGAGGTGCATGATGAGCGCCGTGACCCAAAGCATCACCCGGCTTGATCAGACCTTCGCCACGCTCAAGGAGCAGGGCCGCAAGGCGCTGATCCCCTACATCACCTGTGGTGATCCGTACCCGGCCAAGACGGTCGAGATCATGCTCGCCATGGCCGAAGCCGGTGCCGACGTGATCGAGCTCGGCGTGCCATTCTCCGACCCGATGGCCGACGGCCCCGTCATCCAGAAGGCGGCCGAGCGCGCGCTGACCCACGGCATCTCGCTCAACCACGTGCTCGATGACGTGCGCGCCTTCCGCCTGAAGAACGCCACCACGCCCGTCGTGCTGATGGGCTACGCCAACCCCATCGAGAACCACGACCTGCGCCATGGTGCAGGCAGCTTTGTGCGCGACGCCAAAGCCGCGGGCGTCGATGGCGTGCTGGTCGTTGACTACCCACCCGAAGAGTGCGAGGAGTTCGCTCACCGCTTGAAGGCCGTGGGCCTGGCCCCCATCTTCTTGCTGGCCCCCACCTCCACCGAGCAGCGCATGGCCGACGTCGGTCGCATCGCTGCCGGCTACGTGTACTACGTCTCGCTCAAGGGCGTGACGGGGGCCGGCCACCTTGACACAGCAGCCGTGGCCGACATGGTCCCGCGCATCAAGGCGCACGTCAGCGTGCCCGTGGGCGTGGGCTTCGGCATCCGCGACGCCGAGACGGCCAAGGCCGTCGCCGCGGTGTCCGATGCCGTCGTGATCGGTTCGCGCCTGGTGCAGCTGCTGGAAACGCAGTCGCCCGACAACGTGGCGGCAGCGGCCCGCGGCTTCATCGCCGAAATCCGCGCTGCACTCGATTCCCTGAAAGGATGACCATGAGCTGGCTCGAGAAACTCCTGCCCCCCAAGATCCAACCGACCGACCCGGCTGAGCGCCGCTCGGTGCCGGAAGGCCTGTGGGTGAAGTGCCCCTCCTGCGAGACCGTCCTTTACAAGAACGACCTCGAGGCCAATGTCAACGTCTGCCCGAAGTGTGGTCACCACCATCGCATCGGTGCGCGCGCCCGCCTGGACGCCTTCCTCGACGCCGAAGGGCGCTACGAGATCGGTCAGGAAGTGCTGCCGGTTGACGCCTTGAAGTTCAAGGACAACAAGAAGTACCCCGATCGCCTCAAGCAAGGCATGGAAGCCACCGGCGAGACCGATGCCCTGATCGTGCTGGGCGGCTCGGTGTGCAGCATCCCGGTGGTCGCGGCCTGCTTCGAGTTCGACTTCATGGGCGGCTCGATGGGCTCGGTGGTGGGCGAGCGCTTCGTGCGTGGCGTTGAAACCGCCGTCGATCAGAAGACCGCCTTCATCTCGTTCACCGCCACCGGCGGCGCGCGCATGCAGGAAGGCCTGCTCAGCCTGATGCAGATGGCCAAGACCAACGCTGCCCTCACGCGCCTGGCCAAGGCCAAGTTGCCCTACATCAGCGTGCTGACCGACCCGACCATGGGTGGCGTCTCGGCTTCGTTCGCCTTCATGGGCGACGTGGTCATCGCCGAGCCCAAGGCCCTGATCGGCTTTGCCGGCCCGCGCGTGATCGAGAACACCGTGCGCGAAGTGCTGCCCGAAGGCTTCCAGCGTTCGGAGTTCCTGCTGCAAAAGGGCGCGGTCGACATGATCATGGACCGCCGCGAGCTGCGCCGCAACATCGCGCGTCAGCTGGCCATCCTGATGCGCCAGCCTGCCGACGCCGTCGCTGGCTGAAGGCCTTCCGCGCGCTGTTCGGCGCGTTGAGAGCGGGCTGCGCTGAGCAGCCCGTTTTGCGTTTTGTCGGCGGTGGTGGGTGGTTCCCGATAGCCCGTTGCCCACCTTGAGGACGCGAGGCGCGTCCCCACCTCTTGTCTTGCCCCATCTTGAGCTCATCGATGTCTCCCATGCCCCGCACCCTCGAAGACTGGCTGGCCCATTGCGAACGCCTGCACACCGTTGGCATCGACATGGGCCTGGAGCGCGTGGGCGAGGTCTGGCGCCGCGCGGGCATCACCCTGGGCACGCCACTGGGGCAAGAGCCGGTGGATGGGGCGCCCGTGGTCTTCACCGTCGCGGGCACCAATGGCAAGGGTTCGACCTGCGCGATGCTCGAGAGCATCCTCGTGTCGTCGGGCTTTCGAGTCGGGGTGTACGGCTCGCCGCACCTGGTGCATTTCGAGGAGCGCTGCAGGCTCAACGGTCAACTGGTCAAGGCCGATCAGCTGCTGCCGCATTTCGAGGCCATCGAGGCCGCGCGCGGCGACACCCCGCTGACGTACTTCGAGTTCACGACCCTGGCCATCCTGCGCCTGCTGGCCACGGCAGGGTTGGACGCCGTCATCCTGGAGGTGGGGCTGGGCGGGCGGCTCGATGCCGTCAACGTGGTCGACACCGATTGCGCCGTCATCACCAGCATCGACCTGGACCACATGGACTACCTGGGCCCGGACCGCGAATCGATCGGCCGCGAGAAGGCCGGCATCATGCGCGCGGGCCGCCCGGCCGTGGTGTCCGACCCGCAGGCGCCGGCCAGCGTCGTGCAACACGCCGAGGGTCTGGGTGCCGACCTGTGGCTGTTCGGTCGCGACCACAACTACGCAGGCGACCGCCAGCAGTGGTCCTGGGCGGGGCGCAGCAAGCGCTTCAATGGCATGGCCTACCCTTCGCTGCGGGGGGCCAACCAGTTGCTCAATGCGTCGGGCGTGCTGGCGGCCCTGGAGGTCACGCGCAACCGGCTGCCGGTGTCGGCGCAGGCCGTGCGCACGGGCCTGGCCACCGTCGAGCTGCCGGGGCGCTTCCAGATCATCCCGGGTCAGCCCACGCTGATCCTGGACGTGGCGCACAACCCGCACGCGGCGGCGCAACTGGCGGTCAACCTGGACCAGATGGGGTTCTTTCCGCGCACGCACGCCGTCTGGGGTGCCATGGCCGACAAGGACCTCGCTGGCATGGTGCACAAGCTGCGCCCGCTGGTGGACGCCTGGTACTGCTGCGACCTGCCCACGGCCCGTGCGGCCAGCGCCGAACAGCTGGTGCAGGCCATCGAGGTCGACGCCGCGGCTCGCCCCGCCGTGACGGCGCCCAAGGCGAGCATCACCCGTCACGCCGACCCCATGGCCGCGCTGCATGCCGCCCTGGCCGCAGCAGACCCCACGGATAGAATCCTGGTTTTCGGTTCTTTCTACACGGTCGGGGGCGTCATCGACGCCGGTCTGCCACGTTTGAATGCGCCCCACATGCCTGGCGCCTGAGTCCCTTTGGTCGTTTTCACCTCGTCCTAGCGCATGCCTTTGCCTTCCTTCCTCGAGCGATTTCGCCGTGCCGCCAGCGGGACCACGCCGGCCGCTCGCGCACCCTCGCCATCGGACGTCGAGGCCCTGCGCACCCGGGCGCGCCGTCGCCTGATCGGCATGGTGGTGTTGGTGGGCGCGGGCGTGCTGGGCTTGCCATGGCTGTTCGAGACGCAACCGCGACCGATGTCGCCCGATGTCCGCATCGTGCAAGCCGGGCCGCAGACCTCAGCAGATGCCGAGGCCTCGTCCCGAGCCACCAGTGGCCGAGTTGCGCAGGCGCAGCCTCGAGAGGCTCGTGTGGTCAACATCGCGCCGCCCGCCGACACGCTCGATGCGCCCGATGCGAGCACGCAGCCGCCCAGCAAGGCTCAGGCGCAGACCGATTCGCGTGAAGAGGGCCGTGCCGATGACGCTGCGAAGGCAGCGCCCAAGACCTCGCCTGCTGAAGTCGCCCGTCAACCGGACAAGGCGCCTGCGAAGCCTGCCGACAAGGCCGCTGCCAAGGTGCCAGACAAAACACCCGACAAGCCCGCGAAAACAGCCGTCAAACCACCTGAAAAAGCCGCCGACAAAAAGCCCGAGCCCAAGACTGCGGACACCCGCTACGTCGTTCAGTTCGGGGCCTTTGCCGACGTCAATGCCGCGCGCGAGGCCCGCCAAAAGGCCGAGCGCATGGGCTTGAAGACCTATGCCCAGCAGGTGGACACGCCGCAAGGCAAGCGCATCCGCGTGCGCCTGGGCCCGTTCGCCGACAAGTCCGAGGCCGACAAGGCCCTGGCCACGCTGCGCAAGGGCGGGCTCAACGGCAACGTCCTGACGCTCTGAGGCGGGAAAGGCGAGCTGCACCGTGGAGGGCCTCACCCCCATTTCCCCTTTGTCACCGGCACAGGCCTGGACCTGGCTGGACATGGTCCTGCTCGGCGGTTTATTGGGCTCTGTTTTGCTGGGCGCCTGGCGCGGACTGGTGACCGAGTTGCTGGCCCTCATGGGCTGGGTCGTGGCCTGGCTGGCGGCTCGATTTCTGGGCGCCGACGCGGCCCGCTATGTGCCGCTGGGGGAGTCGGGCGATCAGCTCAACTTGCTGTCGGGCATGGTGCTGGCCTTTGTGGGGGCGTGGCTGGCCTGGGCCCTGGTGTCCTGGGGCATTTCGCAACTCGTCCAGGCTTCGGGCCTGGGCGGGTCCGATCGTTTGCTGGGGGCTGTCTTCGGCCTGATGCGGGGGCTGCTGGCGGCCCTGGCGATATTTGTTCTCGTGAGCATGACGCCCGTGGCGCAAGCCGATTCGTGGCGCGCTTCACGGGGCGTGGCCTGGCTGGGCACCGTTCTGCAGGGGCTTCGCCCCATCCTGCCTCCCGAGGTGGTCCAATTCCTGCCGGCGCCCTCGATGCCTTGATGGCGGCGGACTGAGTTTTTTTGACATTTGTTTTTCCGGGCCTTGTGTCCGGTGTGAGGTGAACCATGTGCGGCATCGTGGGTGTGATTTCGAAGACGCCCGTCAACCAGCTGATCTATGACGCGCTGCTGCTGCTGCAGCACCGTGGCCAGGACGCCGCCGGCATCGTGACCGCCGGCCCCGACGCGCACGGTCGCAAGTTCTTCATGCACAAGGCCCGCGGCATGGTCAAGGACGTCTTTCGCACCCGCAACATGCGTGCGCTGCCCGGTACCGTGGGCCTGGGCCAGGTGCGCTACCCGACCGCCGGCAACGCCTTCAACGAGGAAGAGGCCCAGCCCTTCTACGTCAACGCGCCTTTCGGGCTGGTGCTGGTGCACAACGGCAACCTCACCAATGCGCACGACCTGCGCAAAGAGTTGTTCGACATCGACCGCCGCCACCTCAACACCGACAGCGACACCGAGGTGCTGCTCAATGTGTTCGCCCATGAACTGGAGCTGGCTGGCCGTGAATTGCCGCTGACGCCCGCTGCGGTCTTCAAGGCCGTGCGCGCCGTTCACAAGCGCATCAAGGGCTCGTATGCCGTCATCTGCCTGATCGCTGGCCATGGCCTGGTGGCTTTCCGCGACCCGTTTGGCATCCGCCCCATGTGCTACGGCGAAGCCGACCTGCCCGAGGGCCGCGAGGTCATGGTCGCCAGCGAGTCGGTGGCCCTGGAGGGCACCGGTCACCGCTTCGTGCGCGACGTGCAACCGGGCGAGGCCCTGTTCGTCGACCTCGATGGCGTGGTGCACGCCGAGCAATGCGCTGAAAAAACCGTGCTCAACCCCTGCATGTTCGAGTACGTCTACCTGGCTCGCCCCGACTCCGTCATCGACGGCGTCTCGGTTTACCAGGCGCGCCTGAACATGGGCGAGACCCTGGCTCAGCGCGTCATCTCGACCATGCCACCCTCCGAGATCGACGTCGTCATCCCCATCCCCGAATCGAGCCGTCCCTCGGCCATGCAACTGGCGCAAAAGCTTGGCAAGCCCTACCGCGAAGGCTTCGTCAAGAACCGCTACGTCGGCCGCACCTTCATCATGCCGGGGCAGGGCGCGCGCAAGAAGTCCGTGCGCCAAAAGCTCAACGCCATCGGCCTGGAGTTCAAGGGGCGCAACGTGCTCCTGGTCGATGACTCCATCGTGCGCGGCACCACCTCCAAGGAAATCGTGCAGATGGCTCGCGAGGCTGGCGCCAACAAGGTCTACCTGGCCTCGGCCGCGCCGCCTGTGCGCTTCCCCAACGTCTATGGCATCGACATGCCCACCAAGAGCGAACTCGTGGCCCATGGCCGCTCGCTCGAAGAGGTGCGCCAGATCATCGGCTGTGACGCCCTGATCTACCAGGACGTCGATGCGATGAAGAAGGTGGTTGGCCGCCTGAACCCGAAGATCCAGGGCTTCGAAGCCTCTTGCTTCGATGGCGTCTACATCACCGGAGACGTCAGCGCCGAAGACTTCGCCGCCATCCAGTCGCAGCGTCTGACGCAAAAAGGCGAAGAAGATGCCTCCAACTCGCGCCTGGCCCTGCAAAGCCACAGCGACGAGTGAGCGAAACTTGAATGCACCCAGGCCTGCGCGTGCAGGCCGGGTTCAGAGGAGGCCGCATGGCCAGGTCCGACAACCAGACTGACGACAAAAAGCGCCTGCCCCGCAAAGACCTGCCGCCCGATGCCCGCATCGAGACGCTGGCCGTGCGCGAAGGCCTGCCGCCCACGCAATGGGGTGAGAACTCCGAAGCGCTGTTTTTGACCAGCAGCTTCAACCACCCCGACGCCGCCACGGCCGCCGCGCGCTTTGCCAACGAAGAAGAAGCCTTCGTCTACACACGCTTCACCAACCCCACCACGATGATGTTCGAGCGCCGCCTGGCCGCGCTCGAAGGCACCGAGGCCTGCATCGCCACGGCCAGTGGCATGAGCGCCATCTTGCTGCTGGTCATGGGCCTGCTCAAATCGGGCGACCACATCGTGTGCTCGCAAAGCGTGTTCGGCTCGACCATCACGCTGCTGCAGACCCAGTTCGGCAAGTTCGGCATCGAGACGACTTTCGTGTCGCAGACCGATGTGAGTGCCTGGCGCGAGGCCGTCAAGCCCAACACCAAGCTGCTCTTCGCCGAGACCCCGAGCAACCCGCTGACCGAGGTCTGCGACATCGCGGCGTTGGCCGAGATCGCGCACGCCACCGGCGCCTTGCTGGCCGTGGACAACTGCTTTTGCACGCCCGCGCTGCAAAAGCCCGTCGACCTGGGCGCCGACCTCATCATCCACTCCGGCACCAAGTACCTGGACGGGCAGGGCCGCGTGCTCGCCGGTGCGGTCTGCGGCCCTGACGCGATCATCAACGGTCCCCTGATGAGCACGCTGCGCGGCGCCGGCATGACGCTGGCACCCTTCAACGCCTGGGTGGTGCTCAAGGGCCTGGAGACGCTGTCCATCCGCATGGCCGCGCAAAGCGCCAACGCGCTCAAGCTCGCGCAATGGCTGGAGCAGCAGCCGCAGGTCGACCAGGTCTACTACCCCGGCCTGCCCAGCCACCCGCAGCACGCGCTCGCCATGAAGCAGCAAAACGGCTGTGGCGGCGCGGTGGTGTCCTTCACCACCAAGCCTGCGCAAGGCGCCATCACCGTGCCCGCGCCGGCGGTGTTGAGCGACGACGCCAAGCGCCTGCGCCAAGCCGCCTTCCACGTGATCGACCACACCCGGCTGTGCTCCATCACCTCCAACCTGGGTGACACCAAGACCCTCGTCACGCACCCGTCGAGCACCTCGCACGGGCGCCTGACCGAAGACCAACGCCTGGCCGCCGGCATCACGCAGGGCATGATCCGCGTGGCCGTGGGCCTGGAGCACATCGACGACCTCACGGCCGATCTGGCCCGTGGTCTCGACACCCTGAACGCCTGAACGGCGCCTGAAGATCACCTGATCCCCACATGTCCCAAGTTCGCACCCGCTTTGCCCCGTCGCCCACTGGCTTCATCCACCTGGGCAACATCCGCTCGGCCCTCTACCCCTGGGCCTTCGCGCGCGCCAACCAGGGCGTCTTCATCCTGCGCATCGAAGACACCGACGAGGAGCGTTCCTCGCAAGCCGCCGTCGACGTCATCCTTGACGGCATGCAGTGGCTGGGCCTGAACCACGACGAAGGCCCGTTCTACCAAATGCAGCGCATGGACCGCTACAAAGAGGTCGTGCAGCAGATGCTGGACAAGGGGCTGATCTACCCGTGCTACATGAGCTCGGCCGAGCTCGACGCCCTGCGCGAAAGGCAGATGGCCAACAAGGAAAAGCCCCGCTACGACGGCACCTGGCGGCCCGAGCCCGGCAAGACCCTGCCGCCCGTGCCCGCAGGCGTCCAACCCGTGCTGCGCTTCAAGAACCCGCAAGGCGGCAGCGTCGTGTGGGAAGACAAGGTCAAGGGCCGCATCGAAATCAGCAACGACGAGCTCGATGACCTGGTGATCGCCCGCCCTGCGCCTGAGGGCAGCGACAGCATCGTCGGCACGCCCACGTACAACTTCTGCGTCGTGGTCGACGACATGGACATGGGCATCACCCACGTCATCCGCGGCGACGACCACGTCAACAACACCCCGCGCCAGATCAACATCCTGCGCGCCCTGGGCCAGGAGCCGCCCGTCTACGCCCACCTGCCCACCGTGATGACCGAAACGGTGGACGAGCACGGCGAGAAGCACGTCTCCAAGATGTCCAAGCGCCATGGTGCCAAGGCCGTCACGCAGTACCGCGATGAAGGCTACCTGGCCGATGCCATCGTCAACTACCTGGCCCGCCTGGGCTGGAGCCACGGCGACGACGAGATCTTCTCGCGCGCCCAGTTCATCGAGTGGTTCAACCTCGACCACCTGGGCCGCAGCGCCAGCCAGTTCGACGAAGCCAAGCTGCGCTGGGTGGCCCAGCAGCACATGAAGACGGCCGACGACGCGATGCTGGCTGGCCTGGTGCGTGAGCAATTCGCTCGCCGTGGCGTGAGCCTGCCGGCCGCCTTGGCCGCAGGGCAGGGCGGACAAGAGGGTGACGGTCGCCTGGCCGCCATGTGCGCCCTGTTCAAGGACCGTTGCGCCACCACGGTTGAACTCGCCGACTGGCTGAGCATGTACGTGGCCGACGTCACCCCGCCCGAGCAGGAGCTCGCCGAGAAGCTGACCGATGCCGTCAAGCCCGCTGTCGCTGGCCTGGCCGCTCGCCTGTCAACCTGCGCCTGGGAGCCCGCGGCCATCTCGCAAGCCATGAAGGACACGCTCGCCGAGTTCGGTCTGAAGATGCCGCAACTGGCCATCCCCGTGCGACTGCTGGTGTGCGGTCGTTCGCAGACGCCGTCCGTCGATGCCGTGCTGGCGTTGTTCGAGCGTGACGCAGTTCTGCAACGACTGCGTTGAAGTGCTCGCTACTTGTGCTGAACTCAAAAATCGGTATATACTCGCGGTCTCGCTTGATACGACGCTTTGTTTGAAACAAAGCAGCCGGGCAAAGCCGAAAGAAGGCAACGCAAGAAGCCATCTGACGGGGGTATAGCTCAGCTGGGAGAGCGCTTGCATGGCATGCAAGAGGTCAGCGGT
>CAYJXE010000043.1:0-24033 GCA_964373965.1 uncultured Aquabacterium sp.
GCCAGTGCTGGTGGGCGACACCGCCGAGCAACTGTCCCAGCGCGTGCTGACCCAGGAGCACCGGATGTACCCGGCTGCGGTGCGCTGGTTTGTTCAGGGCGCGCTCGACCTCACGCCCGACGGGCGGGTGCTGCACCGTCAGCAGGCGCCCCAGTTGCTGGGGCAGCTCTCGCCCGAGGCCTGAGACCTCGGGCCCGACGCTCAGGTCGCGGGCGCGCTCATCGCCACAGGGACCTCGAACCAGAACAGGCTGCCCAGACCTGGCTGACTGGAAGCGCCGATGCGTCCGCCCATGGCGTCGACCAGGCGCTTGCAGATCGCCAGGCCCAGGCCGGAACCACCGTGGCTGGCGATCGTGCGGTCGCTGGCCTCGCAGAAGGGCTCGAAGAGGTGCGGCAAGGCGCTGGATGGCACACCGATGCCACAGTCCTGCACCTCGATGTGCAACCAGCTCGGGGCCTCCATGCGGCAGCGCAGCGTGACCTCGCCGGCGGGCGTGAACTTCACGGCATTGGCCAGCAGGTTGAGCATCACCTGCTTGATCCGCAAAGGATCGCCCACCATGTCTCCGCAGAAGCCTTCGTTCAGGTCCCGCTCGAGGTGCAGGGTCACGCCCTTGGCCAAGGCCACGGGCAAGACCATGTCCATGGCCTCCTGGGTGACCCGCAGCAGGTCGAATGGCACCTGCTCGACGCGGGTGGTGCGCTCTTCCATGCGCGAGAAATCAAGCACCTCGTTGACCATCTGCAGCAAGGTGGCGCCGCACTGGTTGATCTGCGCGAGATGACGCGACTGCGTTTCGCTCAAAGGGGTCTGACCCATCAGTTGCGCAAAACCCAGCACGCCGTTGAGCGGGGTGCGGACCTCGTGACTGAGTTGCGCGAACAGGCGGGTGCGCTCGAGGTTGGCCTGCTGCAGGGCCTGGAGCATGTCCTCAAGGTGGGCGGTGTGCTCGGTGAGCTCCATCTGCTGGGCGCGGATGGTGGCCTGCTGGCGGCCGATGTCGCGCTGGTAACCCTCGTAGGCGCGCCGCACCACCAGGCCCACGCCACAGCCAATCAGCAGGAAACCGATTTGCAGCAGCGGCATGGGCAACTCGCGCGCGTCCATGTGTTGCTGCAACACAGGATTCAGTTCATGCCACCACATGCCAGCGGCAGCCAGCAGCGTCACGGGCACCCAGGCCACGCCATCGCGCCAGCCCAGCACGTGGGCCACGAACATGGGCCACCAGACGAGCCACCACACGCTGGCCTCGGGCTTTTGCCCCATCCAGATCAGGCTGACCATGACGAGCAGCATGTTGGCAAACAGCGCAGCATGAGCGATGACGCGCACCTTGGCGGCCGCCACACTGGAGCGCATCAGCGGGAACAGCACGCCCACCATGGCGCTGCTCAGGCCCAGGCTCAGGCCGATCCAGGGTTGCGCGCAGAACAGCCCGAAAAAAACGGCAAAAGCCAAGTGCCCTGCCACCGAAACGAACAGCAGGTCACTGAAACGCTGATAAGGAACCCAGGCCGCAGGGGCGGGTCGGGAAGGCGGTGATGCCATGGTTACTGCTTACTCCTGGGCCTCGACTGCCACGCCTGATCTCACCGGGATCAGGACAAGGAGACTAGCGCATGGTGAAGCGGTGGTCGGCACGATGCGATGGGGGTTTGCGAGAAACCCCTGCATTGTGGCGCGTCGGGCACGGTGAATTTCGGTCAACCAGGCACAGATGCGGCAAGGGATCGCCCCAAGCCGCCAGGCCGCTCGCCCCAGCATCAAGCCGGGATCGCCCGCGTGGCCAGGGCCGCAGCCGCCGCCCGCGTCTCGACACCCAGCTTTTCGAAGATGTGTTCCAGGTGCTTGTTGACGGTTCGGTGGCTCATGCCGAGGATCTCGGCGATGTCGCGGTTGGTCTTGCCGCGCGCCAGCCAGGTCAGCACCTCGGTTTCGCGCGGGGTGAGCGAAGCCTGCAGCAGGCGGTCGGTTTCAGGCGAGGCGTTGAGCGGCAGCGGGCGCTGCTGCATGCTCGCCTGGGCCAGGGCCTCGCGGGCGGCGCGGGCGTTGCGCACGTGCGCATTCAGGCGCGCCAACACCTCTTCGATGCGGATCGGCTTGACCACGTAATCGACCCCACCGACTTCAAAGCCGGTGACCACGTCGGTGGTGTCGCTCAGCCCCGTCATGAAGATGACCGGGATGGCCTGACCAACGGGGTGGGCCTTGATGCGCTGACAGGTCTCGAAACCACTCCAGCCGGGCATGACGCCGTCGAGCAGGATGGCATCGGGCGTGACCACATCAAGCCGCGCCAGCGCTTGCGGGCCATCGCGGGCCACGAGCACGGTGTAGCCCTCGCCGGCCAGCGCGTCGCACAGCATGCGCAAGGTGTCGGGGGCGTCGTCCACCACCAGCACCGTGCCGGCCCGCGCGGGGGGCGTGACTGCCTGTGCGGGCGGGGCCTCAACGTCGGGGCTCATCGGCCTGTTCCTCCATCAATTCGGGCGCCAGGTCGGCCTGGATGGCATCGAGGTCAAAGGCCTCCAGCCAGGATTGCAGTTGCTGCCAGCGGGCAGCGTGTTCGGGCGATTCGGTGCGCCAGCCAGCCAGGGACTCGGCCAGGGCCTGGGCGTGCCCACGACGGGCCAGGCGGTGCAGCTCCCACACGGCATCAGGAGGCAGCGTGGCGAGCGGAGGGGTGGCGGCATCGATCGGCACAGGGCACGGCTCGTTGGGCATGCCCGACGAAGCAAGGCCTTGCGCGTTGACTGGCACCTCAGCCAGCGCATCGGTCGGTGTCGTGCGCGCTGGCGATGACTCGGTCTGCCAATGCAGCCCCAGCTGCTCGCCCAGCGTGTCGAGCAGCTCGGACTCCATCACCGGCTTGGCCACGAAGGCCTGGGCCTGTGCGGCAGCGAGGTTCTCGGGTCGGTTCTCGAACACGTTCGCCGAGACCATGATCACGGGCACGTCGGTGCAGCCGGCCTGGCGAAGGGCGCGCGCCGTCTGCCAGCCGTCCATGTCGTCCATGCTGATGTCCAGCAGCACGGCATCGGGCGGGGCCTCGCGCACGCTCTCCAGGCACTCGTGGCCGCTGGCCGCCTCGCGCACCACAAAGCCCAACGGCATCAGCATGCCGGCCAGCATCTGACGCTGGATGGGCTGGTCGTCGACCACCAGCAGGGTTCGGCGCGGGCCGCTGTAGCCGATGACGGGCCGGTAGTCGCGGGCGATGCGATCGCTGTGAACATGGTGGGCGCCGTTGGCGTCGTGGGCGTGCCCGCTGACCTGCCAGGCTAGGGCGCCTCGGGTTGGCGACAACGCCTCGGGCGCCTGCACCGGCTCGGAGATCTCCCGCAGGTACAGGCGAACGGAGAAGGTGCTGCCCTGCCCCATGGTGCTTTGCACGCTGAGCTCGCCGCCCATCAACTCGGTGAGCAGGTGGGTGATGGTCAGGCCCAGGCCGGTGCCGGGCTCGCTGCTGCGCCGCCCGCCGCTGCCCCGCTCGAAGGGCAGGAAGATGCGCTCCATGTCCTGCGGCGCGATGCCAATGCCGGTGTCTTCGACCTCGAAGCGCAGCACCTCGCGTCGGGCGTCGAGCCTCAGCGTGATCTGCCCGCGTTCGGTGAAGCGCACGGCGTTGCTGGTCAGGTTGATGAGGATCTGCCGCAAGCGCCGGGCGTCGGCGTGCACCCAGGCAGGCACGCGCCCGCGCGTCTCCAGCTTGAAGCCCAGGCCCTTGGCTTCGGCTTGCGGCTTGACCATGCCGACCACGTCTTCCAGGAACTCGATCAGGGGCACTGGCGATGGGTCGAGCCGCAGCCGGCCGGCTTCGATGCGCGCCAGGTCGAGCAGGCCATCGATGAGGCCGCTGAGGTGCTCACCGCTGCGCTGGATGGTGGTCAGCGGGCCCCGGCGCGCACCCACGGGGGGCTCGTCCTTGAGCAGGATCTGCACGTAGCCCATGATGCTGTTGAGCGGCGTGCGCAGCTCGTGCGTCATGCCAGCCACGTAGCGGGTCTTGGCCTGGTTGGCGGCCTCGGCCAGTTCCTTGGCTTGCTGCAGCGCGGCGTCGGTGCGGCGGTGGGCGTCGATTTCCTGCTGCAGCAACTGGTTCTGTCGGTTGGAGTCGTCCTGCGCCATGCGACGGCTCTCCGAGGCCAGCACCACCCACCAGGCGCACACGGCCGCCGCCAGCAACAGCAAGGCGTACACCTTCACGAAGGGGCTCTCGAGTGCACCAGGCGGCAAGGTGTGGTCGGCCAGCAGCTCGGGCCGCACCACGCCCTCCTGGTAATAGACCACGCCCAGCACGAAGGCCAGCAACGCCGCCAGCGAGAGGAAGACCACCAGGTAATGCCCGACGCGGAAGTTGATGCGCCGAGACATGTAGGCCGGCAGCACCGAGCTGAGCACGTCGGAGACCTGCTCGGCCGCGCGCGAACGCGTCTTGCACCGATCGTGGCAACGCGACTCCAGCGTGCAACACAGCGAGCAGATGGGCGCGTCATAGGCCGGGCAGGTGGCCATGTCTTCGGACTCGAAGGCGTTCTCGCAAACGCTGCAGTGCACCAACTGGCCAGGTCGCCAGGGCGTCTGCGGCTGTCTGGCCAGGTAGTAACGACCCTTGGTCCACCAGGCGATGGAGGGGGCGGCCACCAGGGCCAATGCCAGCGCGATGAAGGGCGCCCAGGGCACCAGGCTCGCCCCCAGCAACCCCGCGTGCGCAGGCACCGCCACACCCGCACCCAGCAGCGTGGCCCCCAGCCCCACAGGGTTGAGGTCATGCAGGTAGGCCCGCTTGAACTCGACACCTTTGGGCGACCAGCCCAGTGGCTTGTTGATCACCAGGTCGGCCACCAGCGCCCCCACCCAGGCGATCGCCACGTTGCTGTAGAGGCCCAGCACGCGCTCGAGCGCCCCGAACACGCCCAGCGTCATCAGCAGCACGGCGATCATGACGTTGAAGACCAGCCAGACCACGCGCCCCGGGTGGCTGTGCGTCAGCCGCGCGAAGAAGTTCGACCAGGCCAGCGAGCCCGCGTAGGCATTGGTCACGTTGATCTTGACCTGCGAGACGATGACAAAGAGCACCGTCACCCACAAGGCCACCGAGGGCGATCCGAACACCTCGCTGAAGCCGGCCAGGTACATCTGCGTGGGCTCGATGGCGTGCTCCACCGGCACCTCGCGCTGCAAGGCCAGGTAGGCCAGGAAGGCGCCAGCCAACATCTTGAGCATGCCGGGCACGATCCAGCCCGGCCCGGCCACCAGCACCGCCGTCCACCATCGCACGCGGTTCTCTTTCGTCTTCTCCGGCAGGAAGCGCAGGAAGTCCACCTGCTCGCCCACCTGCACGATCAGCGAGAACGCGACCGTGGCCGCCATGCCGAAAGCCAGCCAGTGAAAGTCGCTGTCACCCGTGGCGCGGCCAGCCAGCTGAGTGAACTCGACGTAGGCCTCGGGCTTGTTCCAGGCCACCGCGATGAAGGGCAGCACCCACAGCCCCAGCCACAGCGGCTGCGTCCAGGTCTGCAGGCGCGAGATCAGCGTGATGCCGTGCGTGACCAGCGGGATGATGACCAGCGACGAGATCACATAACAAACCGGCAGCGACCAGCCAAACAGCATCTCCAACGCCAGCGCCATGATGGCCGCTTCGAGCGCAAAGAAGATGAAGGTGAAGCTCGCGTAGATCAGCGAGGTCAGCGTCGAGCCCAGGTAGCCGAAGCCGGCACCGCGGGTGAGCAGGTCCATGTCCACGCCGTACTTGGCGGCGTAGTAGCTGATCGGCAGGCCCGTGAGGAAGGTGATGATGCCCACCACCAGGATGGCCCACAGCGCGGTGCTGAAGCCGTGGTTCAGCGCGATCGCCCCGCCGATGGCTTCGAGCGCCAGGAAGGACACCGCGCCGAAAGCGGTGTTGGCCACCCGCATCTCGCTCCACTTGCGGAAGGTGCGGGGGGTGTAGCGCAGGGCGTAGTCCTCCAGGGTCTCGTTGGCGACCCAGGAGTTGTAGTCACGGCGAATGCGAAAAATCTTCTGCCGGGCAACGGACACGAACAGGCTCCAGCTGAAACACCAGCACCCTGGGTGTGCAAGAAGCAGTCCAACCGTTGCCCTGCGCAACGACTACGTTAATTGACGTATTCATGGAAACCCTGGCCCTGCCTAAGGTGTGACCCAAGGCCGCGCCGGGCTCGCTGTTTGAAATGGCATGCACCGGGATGCGGCATCCGAGTCCCCGTTGGCAACCCATTTTTGTGCAAGGAGCCTTTCCATGTCGAACCGCGAAGATGACCTGTCCCAAAACCGCCGCCGCCTGCTGCAGGGCATGGGCGCCCTGCCCCTGGCCGGCATGGCCGGTGCGGGTGGGCTGGGCATGCTGGCCACCCCGGCCAACGCCCAGTCCTTCCCGACCGCCAAGGTCAACACCACCAAGCTGGCCGTGACCGACACGGAGGTCATCGTCGGTCAGCTGCACTCGGCCACCGGCACCATGGCCATCTCCGAGACCGGCTCCATCCAGGCCGAACAGCTCGCCATCGACCAGATCAACGCCATGGGCGGCATCCTGGGCCGCAAGATCAAGGTCATCAAGGAAGACGGCGCCTCCGACTGGCCCACGTTCGCCGAGAAGTCCAAGAAGCTGCTGGTCAACGACAAGGTGGCCTGCGTCTTCGGCTGCTGGACGTCTGCCTCGCGCAAGGCCGTGCTGCCCATCTTCGAGAAGGAAAACGGCCTGCTGTACTACCCCACCTTCTACGAAGGCCTGGAGCAGTCCAAGAACGTGATCTACACCGGTCAGGAAGCCACGCAGCAGATCATCTACGGCCTGGACTGGGGCGCCAAAGAGAAGAAGGCCAAAACCTTCTTCCTCGTCGGCTCCGACTACATCTGGCCGCGCACCTCCATGAAGATCGCGCGCAAGCACATCGAGTCGGTGGGCAAGCTGGGCAAGGTCGTGGGTGAAGAGTACTACCCGCTGGGCCACACCAACTTCAACTCCCTGATCAACAAGATCAAGGTCGCCAAGCCGGACTGCATCTTCGCGGCCGTGGTGGGTGGCTCCAACGTGGCCTTCTACAAGCAGCTCAAGGCCGCCGGCATCACGGGCGCCAAGCAGTTCCTGCTGACCCTGTCGGTGACCGAAGACGAAATGCTCGGCGTGGGTGGCGAGAACTTCGCTGGCTTCTACAGCTCGATGAAGTACTTCCAGTCGCTGACCAACGACAACAACAAGAAGTTCGTCGAGGCCTTCAAGAAGGCCTACGGTCCCAAGTCGGTGATCGGCGACGTGACGCAGGCCGCCTACCTGGGCCCCTGGTTGTGGAAGGCCGCCGTCGAGAAAGCCGGCAGCTTCGACGTCGACAAGGTCGTGGCTGCATCGCCTGGCATCGAGCTCAAGAGCGCGCCTGAAGGCTACGTCAAGGTTCACCAGAACCACCACCTGTGGAGCAAGTCGCGCATCGCCCAGGGCATGCCCGACGGGACGTTCAAGGTGGTGGCGGAGTCGCCCGAGCTGATCGAACCCAACCCCTTCCCCAAGGGCTACCAGTGACCGAGTGAGCGCGCGGGTGGTGCGGTTTGAAACCACCTGCTTCCTGCGACGGCCCGCGCCACGGTGGCCGGGCCGCGCAGGTTTTTTCCGGATGCGAGGGTGAACAAGATGGACATGACACTCAACGACATGCTCAACATCGGGCTCATGCAAGGCTTTGCCGGGCTGAGCCTGTTTTCCGTGCTGCTGCTCATGGGCCTCGGCCTGGCGGTGATCTTCGGCCAGATGGGGGTCATCAACATGGCCCACGGTGAGTTCATGACCATCGGCGCCTACACCGTCTACCTGGGCTCGACGCTGACCGAAACCTTCGCGCCCGGCCTGGTGCAGATGTACTTCCCCGTGGCCATCGTCGCGGCCTTCCTGTTCGCCTTTGCAGCGGGTTGGGTGACCGAATGGGCCCTCATCCGACACCTCTACAAACGTCCCCTGGACACGCTGCTGGCCACCTGGGGCCTGAGCCTGGGCCTGCAGCAGGTCTTTCGCTCGACCTTCGGCCCCAAGGAAGTCAGCCCCACCCTGCCTGAGTGGCTGATGGGCTCGTGGGCACCGGCCGAAGGGTTGGACATCCCCATCAACGGCTTGTTCGTCATGGGCCTGACCGCGCTGGTCACGGCCCTGTTGCTGCTGGCGCTGTACAAGGCCCGCTGGGGCCTGCGCGTGCGCGCCACGGTCAGCAACCGCGTGATGGCCAACGCCATCGGCATCAACACCAAAAAGACCGACCGCCTGACGTTCGCCATCGGCTGCGGCATCGCGGGCGTCGCGGGTGCGGCCTTCACCACCATCGGCTCCACGGGCCCGACCAGCGGCTCGCTCTACATCGTCGACAGCTTCCTGGTGGTCACCTTCGGTGGCGCGGGCAGCCTGCTGGGCACCGTGGCATCGGCCTTCGGCATCGCGCAGACGCAGTCGATCTCCGAGTTCTTCATGAGCGGCTCGAACGCCAAGGTGCTCACGCTGATGGCCGTCATCACCATCTTGATGCTGCGCCCGCAAGGCCTGTTCGCCTCCAAGGTCCGCCGTTGAAGTTGAAAACGAGATCCAAAGGAGCACTCACATGAACGTTATGCAAGACTGGCTGGCCAAACAAAAGCTCGGCAGCTTCCTGCTTCTGGCCCTGGTGTTGCTGGTGGCCTTCCCGCTGGCCCTGGAGCCCTTCCGCCTCAACCTGGTGGGCAAGTACCTGACCTACGCCTTCGTGGCCATCGGCCTGGTCATGCTGTGGGGCCACGCCGGCATCCTCAGCCTGGGCCAGGGCTGCTTCTTCGGCCTGGGTGGCTACATGATGGCCATGTTCCTCAAGCTGGAGGCCTCCGACCCCGAGAGCACCAAGATCCAGTCCACGCCGGGCATCCCCGACTTCATGGACTGGAACCAGCTCACCGAGTTGCCCTGGTGGTGGCAGCCCTTCGACAACCTGGGCTTTGCCCTGGCGGCCGTGGTGATCGTGCCCATGCTGCTGGCCTTCATCATCAGCTTCGCCATGTTCAAGCGGCGCGTGGGTGGCGTGTACTTCGCCATCATCACGCAGGCCGTGGCCCTGGTGCTGACGGTGCTGATCATCGGGCAGCAGGGCTACACCGGCGGCGTCAACGGCATCACCGACCTCAAGACGATGCTGGGCTGGGACATCCGCACCGACGAGGCCAAGCTGATCCTGTACTACGTGTGTGCCGTGCTGCTGCTGGCTTCGGTACTGCTGTGCCGCTGGGTGCAGTCCTCCAAGCTGGGCACGCTGCTGCTGGCCATGCGCGACAAAGAAGACCGTGTGCGCTTCTCCGGCTACGACGTCTCCATGTTCAAGGTCTTTGCCTTCTGCCTGGCGGCCGGTCTGTCGGCCATCGGTGGCGCGATGTTCACCCTGCAGGTGGGCTTCATGTCGCCGTCCTTCGTCGGCATCGTGCCATCCATCGAGATGGTGATCTTCGCGGCAGTGGGCGGTCGCATGAGCCTGGTGGGCGCCATCTACGGTGCGCTGATCGTCAACTTCGGCAAGACCTACTTCTCCGAGTCGGCCCCTGACCTGTGGCTGTTCCTGATGGCCGCATTGTTCATCGGCGTGACCATGGCCTTCCCCGATGGCCTGGCCGGCCTGTGGGAGCAAAAGATCAAACCCTGGTGGGTCAAGCGCCAGGCCGATCGCAAGCTGCAAGCCGAGCGCATCAAGACGGCGCATGCCATGTACCCCGAGGTGCCGCCCAACGGCAAACCTCCGGCAGGCGGTGGCGGCATGCCACCCGGCATGAGCGGGCAGCAAGCCTGAGCCCAGCCAAAGCCCACTGCGGCCCTCCACCGAACCCATCGCATCGACAACCGGAGTCCACACCATGGCACCCAAAGAGTTCGTGCTCTACATCGAAGGCCTGACCGTGTCCTTCGACGGCTTCAAGGCCATCGACAGCCTCAACCTCTACGTCGACAAGAACGAGCTGCGCGTGATCATCGGCCCCAACGGCGCCGGCAAGACCACCCTGCTCGACCTCATCTGCGGCAAAACCAAGGCCTCGACCGGCAGCATCCAGTTCAAGGACCAGGAGCTGACCAAGAAGTCCGAGCACGCCATCGTGCGCTCGGGCGTGGGCCGCAAGTTCCAGACGCCCTCCATCTACGAGAACCTCAGCGTCTTCCAGAACCTGGAGGTGTCCTTCCCGCAGGGCCGCTCGGTGCTGGGCGCGCTGGCCTTCAAGTGCACCGACGAGGTCAAGGCCCGCGTGCAGGTGGTGGCCGAAGAAATCGGCCTGGCCGACAAGCTGGACATGGAAGCCGGCCTGCTCAGCCACGGCCAGAAGCAATGGCTGGAGATCGGCATGCTGCTGATGCAGGAGCCCGAGCTCTTGATGCTCGACGAGCCCATCGCGGGCATGAGCGCCAAAGAGCGCGAGCTCACCGCTGAGCTGCTCAAGCGCATCTGCAAAGGCCGCTCGATGATCGTCATCGAGCACGACATGGACTTCGTCAAGCAGATCGCCTCCAAGGTCACCGTCATGCACCAAGGAAAGATCCTGGCCGAAGGGACCATGGACCAGGTCCAGAGCGACCCCAAGGTCATCGACGTCTACCTCGGTCATTGACCCACCCCCTACGGCCTGCGGCCGCCCCCTCAAGGGGGCACCACCGATGGCCCGGCAAAGCCGGATCCATGGTGGTCGCTGGGTCAACACCAACGCAAGGATAGGAGTACCTCGATGTTGCAAGTCAAAGACCTCCACGTCGCCTACGGCCAGAGCGAGGCGCTGCACGGCATCTCGTTCGAGGGCAACAAGAACGAGACCATCGCCATCATGGGCCGCAACGGCATGGGCAAGACCACGCTGTTCAAGAGCCTGATGGGCGTGCTGCCCACCAAGTCCGGCGAGATCACCGTGGCCGGAAGCAACGTCACCAAAGACGAGAGCTTCCAGCGCGTGAAGAAAGGCATCGCCTACGTGCCACAGGGCCGCATGATCTTCCCCACCCTCACGGTCGAAGAGAACATCCAGACCGGTCTGGAAAACGCCAAGCACAAGCGCATCCCCGAAGAGATCTACAGCCTGTTCCCCGTGCTCTTCGAGATGAAGCACCGCAAGGGCGGCAACCTCTCGGGCGGCCAGCAACAGCAGCTCGCCATCGCACGCGCCCTGGTCACCAACCCCAAGGTGCTGCTGCTCGACGAGCCCACCGAAGGCATCCAGCCTTCGATCATCAAGGACATCGCCAAGGCGCTCAACGAGATCCGCAAGCTGCGCGAAATCACCATCGTGGTCAGCGAGCAGGTGCTGAGCTTTGCCATGGACGTGGCCGACCGCCTCTTCGTGATCGAAGGCGGCCGCCTGGTGCACGAGACCACCCGCGCCGACACCGATGCCGAGCGCATCAAAGCCTACCTCTCTGTTTGATCCATTCGTTCGTACCAAGGAGCAAGCCATGCCCGAAACCCTGATCAAGGTCGACCTCAAAGACTCCCCCTACAACAACCCGATGGTGCACAACCGCTGGCACCCGGACATCCCGATGGCCTGCTGGGTCAACCCGGGTGACGACTTCATCCTCGAAACCTTCGACTGGACCGGCGGCTACATCCAGAACAACGACAGCGCCGACGACGTGCGCGACGTGGACCTGACCACGGTGCACTTCCTGTCCGGCCCGGTGGGCGTCAAGGGCGCCGAGCCCGGCGACCTGCTGGTCGTGGACCTGCTCGACATCGGTGCCAAGCAAGACAGCCTTTGGGGCTTCAACGGTTTCTTCAGCAAAAACAACGGAGGCGGCTTCCTGACCGAGCACTTCCCCCATGCGCAGAAGTCCATCTGGGACTTCAACGGCATGTTCACCAAGAGCCGCCACATCCCTGGCGTCGAGTTCGCGGGCCTGATCCACCCCGGCCTGATCGGCTGCCTGCCCGACAAGAAGATGCTCGACATGTGGAACGAGCGCGAAGTGGACTTCATCGCCACCCAGCCCGACCGCGTGCCCCCGCTGGCCAACCCACCGTTTGCCAAGACCACGCACGCCGGCAAGGCCACGGGCGAGGTCAAGGACAAGATCGCCGCCGAAGGCGCGCGCACCGTGCCCCCGCGCGAACACGGCGGCAACTGCGACATCAAGGACCTCTCGCGCGGCTCCAAGGTCTTCTTCCCCGTGTACGTGGATGGCGCTGGCCTCAGCGTGGGCGACCTGCACTTCAGCCAGGGCGACGGCGAAATCACCTTCTGCGGCGCCATCGAGATGGCCGGCTGGGTGCACATGCGCGTGAGCCTGATCAAGGGTGGCATGGCCAAGTACGGCATCAAGAACCCGATCTTCAAGCCCAGCCCCGTCACGCCCAACTACAAGGACTACCTGATCTTCGAAGGCATCTCGGTCGACGAATACGGCAAGCAGCACTACCTCGACGTGCACGTGGCCTACCGCCAGGCCTGCCTGAACGCCATCGAGTACCTGACCAAGTTCGGCTACACCAAGGCCCAGGCCTACTCGATCCTGGGCACGGCGCCGGTGCAGGGCCACATCAGCGGCGTGGTCGACATCCCCAACGCCTGCGCCACGCTGTGGCTGCCCACCGAGATCTTCGAGTTCGACATCAACCCGACGGCCGCCGGCCCCGTGAAGGTGCTCGACGGCAGCATCGACATGCCGATCTCTTACGACATCGTCAAGTGACCCAGGCGCGCTGAAGCAAGGAGCACCCCGCATGCCTACCTACGACTACGACTGCCCCAGCTGCGGGGGCTTCGACGCCTTCCGCAGCCTGGCCGAGCGCAACGAGCCGGCCTCCTGTCCCGACTGCGGCACCCACTCGCCGCGCGTGTTCGTCAGCGCGCCACGCCTGGCCTGCCTGAGCAGCGACACACGCACGGCCATGGACCGCAACGAAAGCGCCCGCCATGCACCCATGACGTCCAAGGGCTACCAGGAAGGCGCCTACGCCCGGCTCAAGCACCCCTCGGGCTGCGGCTGTTGCTCGACGGGCAGCAAGGGCATCCGCAGCGCCACGGTCACGGCGCCCAACGGCGCCAAGGCGTTTCCGAGCAAGCGCCCCTGGATGATCAGCCACTGACGCCACCCGGCCCGCAAGGCGTCCGCAAACGCGGCCGGAAACGAAAAGGCCCGCATCGCGCGGGCCTTGTTCATTCAGCGGCGAATCGCCTCAGGCGGATCGCTTCTTCCAGCGCGAGACACCCCACATCGTCGCCAGGCCCGCCAGCAGCAAGGCCCATTCACTGGGCTCTGGCGCGTGGCTCACGCTGCCTGGGCCGCTCAAGGGGCAGGTGCTGCCCTGGCGGCAGGCCGCGAGGTCGGCATCGTTGTAGAAGCTGACCGTCTCACCGTACTTCAGGGCCACATCGCGGATGAAGTCCGCTTGCTCGCCGATGAAGCTCCAGAACGACTCATCGCCCAGGTCGGTGTAGCGGCCGTTGTTCTGGTTGTCGCGGGCATAGGCGGCGGTACCGAAGATCACGCCCTGGCCAGACGACGTCCAGGACATCAGCGGCCCACCGGAGTCCCCACCTGCCAAGGCCGCACCACCAGGAACCAGGACGGCGGACAAGGTGCCGCCCTTCTCGTCGTCGTAGCCGGTGATCTGGGTGTAGCCCATCCAGCGGTTGTAAACACTGCCGCCCTCGATGAAGCGCCCCTCTTCGTGGTGCTGACCATAGCCCACGACCATGGCTCCATCCTCGAGTTTGGACAGGGCGCTGTCGGACAGCTCACCGGAGTAAACCGAGTAGGTCTGCGTGGTGGCCGCCAGGGGCGTGTCCAGCACGATCAAGGCCACGTCGCTGTAGGCCTTGTAACCCCCAGCCAGGATGATTTCGTGCTTCGGGGACACGACCACATCACCGTTGTGAAGGGTCAGCCCGCGGCCCGCGCCCTCGCCTTCCCATGCGTAGAACATGGAGCGGCTGTTGTCCGTCTTGTTGTCGTAGTTGAAATCGAAACAATGCGAGGACGTCAGGATGAGGCGCGACGACAAGGCCGCACCCGTGCACGCCACGTAGTTGCCGGCAGATTGGTTCGCCGTCAGCACGTAACCCACGCCATCGAGGAAGCTGAACGAGGAATTGCTGACCGTCGAAGCCGCCGTGACCTCGGCGGAGTCGAAATAGGCCAGCGCCATCGCCTGCCCAGGCAGGAGAGCGGCCGCAGACAGGATCCATCCAAGCGGCAGCAGCGACGACAGGGTCTTCATGGGCATCCCTTCACCCGTTCGGGTGAGTCATATTTCTCAAGACAGCTAGTAAAGCACTGTTGCGGTGCGATTCCAATCCCCTGATCGACCGGGGCGTTTGAGGCACACCTCAACTGTCGCAAAACTGCCCTCGTCTCCCGGATTCACGGGGCAGGGCAATCCCGGGTGCGCCCCCCCCCGAGCGCCCTCACGCCTCGCGCATGGCCGCTTTGTAAACCGATTGTTTGGGGCTGGCCATCACGCGCCGCAGCATGGGCTCGAAATGACTCAGCGGCCGGGTGGGCGCGGCTGGGTCGAATGCCGGGTTGTCGTAACGCTCAACGAACTCCGACGTCCGTTCTGCGTGAGGGTGTCCAGCGAACTGATCGCGCATGTCGCGGTCCAGCCCGATGTGGTGAAAGAAGTTGTGCCCTTGGAAGATCCCGTGGTGCTGCACCATCCACAGGTTCGCCTCGCTCACGAAGGGTTTGAGGATGGCGGCGGCGATGTCGGGGTGGTTGTAGCTGCCCAGCGTGTCACCGATGTCGTGCAACAGCGCGCACACGATGTACTCCTCGTCTCGCCCGTCGGCCTCGGCCAGCGTGGCCGCCTGCAGGCAATGGCTGAGCCGGTCCACCGGAAAACCGCCAAAGTCGCCGTCAAGCAAGCGCAGGTGATCCATCACCCGATCGGGCAGGGAGCAGGCCATCTTCATGGCCTCGGGCAGGATCACAGCCCAGTCGGCCTGGGTGCTGTCTTCCATGCGGGTGAAGGAGGCTCGGGGCGCATCCATGGTCAAACTCCAGCAAAAGGTGTGGGCAGATGATGCCGAGGTTCTCGGCACGGCAGCACCCGGTGAAACGCGGGCCCGACGCAGGTCAGGTGCGGGCACTGTGGCCGAAAAACTCAGGCCAACAGCTTCTGCCAGAACAGGGCGCGCCCCATGCGGGGGTCAAGCTGGTAACCAGCGAACCCAGCTCGTCGGTAAGCCGCCTGCGCCGACACATTGCCCTCGAGCACCTCCAGGGTGACCTTGCAGCAACCCCGCTCGCGCGCCAAGCGCTCGACCTCGGCCAGCAGTTGCCCGGCCAGGCCCTGCCCCCGGTGCGCCGGCAGCACCACCATGTCGTGCACGTTGAGCAAAGGCTCGCACGCAAAAGTTGAGAACCCCTCCATGCAGATGGCCATGCCAGCTGCTTCGTCACCCGCAAAGGCCAGCACCACGTGCACACCCTGGCGCTTGCGCAACTCGGGCACGAGGTTGCGTCGCACGTGCTCGCTCAAGGGACGCCCACCACCCATCTCGTCGCGGGCGTAGGCATCCAGCAAGTTGACGATGGCGTCGGCGTGTTCGGGGTGGCCGAGGTCGGCCAGGGTGATCTGGGTCCACATGGGCGAGATTGTGCCGCCGCCCAGGGCGGGCTTGGCTCAGCCCACGCTCACGCCGTGCTCAAAACCGAGTCTGCAACGAGCGCAGCAGCTGTTCCTGGAGGGACTCGGCCTGCTCGGGCACGGGGCCGGCAGCCCCCACCAGGACCAGCTTCTGATCCAGGTGGCAGCCAACGAACAAGGCGTAGTCGCCCTGGCGAGCGAACAGGGCGGCATCCCCCGTCTGGTCGATCTCGGTGACGCCGGCCTCTTTCAAGGCGTCGGCAGCGAGTTGACGGCATTGTTCGTCGCGCAAGCCGTGACCGGTGTGAAGGGGCAGCATGCCGTAGAGCATGGTGGGCGCGTGCTCTGACAAACGCGTGGCCGATGGACCGGCCGCAGTGGGCAACAGCTCGATCGGCCCCTGATCACCTGACAAGGTGGCGTGCACCGCCTGAGCGGAGGCCGCGCCATGGAGCAGCCAGGCCTGGGTGGCCCAAGCGGCGACACCGGCCGAGCCCAGGGTGAGCAAGGCCACCGCCCAGACTGGCACGCGTCGCGCGCCAAAGGGCTCTGCATTGGGCGCCACCGGGCGGGCGGGTGGGAACGATTCGGCCATGGGCCACCTCCTGAAACACGGGTCTTGTTTTGTGCCACGCGCATGACCTGCGTTGGGTCTGCGCTTTCACGTCCATTTTGACGTGGAAAGGCCCTGCCGCCCAGCCCCCTGCCCCCTAGATCGAAGCCCTTTGCCTGCGCCGCAGCCAGGTGGGCACGAGCACCAGCCCACCCAGTCCCATCAGCGTGAGCACGCCGGGCTCGGGCACCGAGGCCACGGCCGTGAAACCGATGTTCTGGAAGTCCACCTGGGCATTCGAGCCGGTCAGGAAGGCGCTGACGTAACGCACATTCAGCGGAGCGGCCAGGTCGATGTCCTGCGCGTAGATGGCAGGCGAGCTGCCCAGTGCCGGCTGGATGTCCAGGGCCCCCACCTGCTGGTTGCCCGCGTCGAAGAACTTGAAGCTGACGTTGTCGACGTCATAGGCTTCGCCGTCGTAGTTCCAGAAGTGCAGCGTCTGGATGTCGTAGGCCTGGCCGAAATCGAACAGCAACTCCAGCCCACCACCCACGCTGCTGGCGGTGAACCAGATGTGGGTCTGTTGGTTGTGGAATTCAGCGGCGTCTGCCGTGGGCGCGTCAATCACCTTGGTGATCGTGGCGCCGCCCGAGAACGTGTTGTTGAACGTGCCAGCAGACGTGCCTGCCCCCACGGACACCGCGATGTTGCCCTGGTTCAGGTAGACGGACTGAGCCTGAGCTGGCAGTGCACTCGCCACACCCAAAGCGGTGACCAAGGCGGCAGAATAAGCCCGATGCTTCATGTGGATCCCCCGGTTGATGAGGGATCCCATTCTGATGAGGCGATGGCCAATGTCAACGACCTGGCGGCGCCGTGCGGACTGCAAACTGGGGGGATGCCGCCCCTCAAGCCGCCTGGGCGACTGCTTTGGTGCCTTGCTTGTTGCGCAGGACCAAGCCGCAAGCGGCCAAACCCAGCAAAGCCAGGGTGGACGAGCCAGGCTCTGGCACCGCGGTGATGGCGATGGACGAATTGAAGCGCAGCGATCCATAAAGCCCAATGGTTTCGTTGGACTCGTCAAACTGCTTGAAGTCAACGGCGAACTTGTTCAAGGTGCCGGCATCGTCGTAGGCAATCTCCAGCACATTGAACCAACCCGTTTGCGTGTTGTTGCCTCGCCCGTTTCCGCTGATGCTGATGCCCGGCTTGGTCGGGGAGTTGAACGGGAATCGCTGTGCGCCGGTGTACATGCCAACCTTCAAGGGTTGACCGTCATTGGTGTTGGTCGCGGGGTCATACGTGGGTGCGGCGAACTCGAAGTTCCAGTAGTTGCCATCGTTGTAGCTGACCTGGACACCGCGATCAAAGCTGCCATAGCTCGGGCCGCCGTAGAAAACGCCGTCCAGCCCATGTACCCACGTGACGCTGGGGGCGCCGATGCCGCCCCCCACATAACTGCCCGGGTCCGAAACCAGGTAAACCACGGCCGAGTTGGCGATGTTGCCGGCCGCGGCGCTTGAAACGCACACCGACAAAACGGCTGCGACGATCCCTGAGATGTTTTTGAAAGTCATGTTGGCTCCCGCCTGAAGAGGGCTTTGCCCTCGGTTTATGGATGGCAGACCGGCAAGTGCCGATGCAGCGTCGCCATTGTTGCCGCAGACGCCGAACTCGCCAAGAGGCTGATCAGCTTTCAACGCTCGGCGACCGTCTCCAGCAAGGGCGATTCAAACAAGGCCGATGGCGGCACAACAGGTTCATCCAGGGGGACCTGGCTGCCGTAGCGCTCCTTGAGCTTGGAGCGCACGGCGGGCGATGTGAGGTCGAAGCTCTTGAGTTGTGACAGCGGCGCCAGCTCGATGCCCGCGCTGCCCTTGTAGAGCTTCCAAACCAGCTCGGAGCAATAGATGCGGTCGTCAGACCATTCGAAGGTCAGGTCGTAGGGCTTGCCAATGAACCGCTTGGCATCCAGCTCCATTTGCGCCGCAGCCGAAGCCGCAAGGGGTTGCTTGAGGCGCTTGATCACGTAATGCTGTCCTTTGCCCCGTTTCAGCCAGGTTTGAAGCGGAGTGAGCTTCACGGGCTCCACCGCTTCGAGCACCTTGGGGCTGCCCTGGTCGTGGACCACGACGCCCACATGGCTGTATGCGGAATGGGTGGCGGCCTGGATGGCTGCGCTTTGGGCCGACGTCGAGGTGTGAAAGACGATGTCGCCCGTTCGGGGCTCGTAGGCCCACGACTGAGATGCGACAAACAAGCTGGCGACCATGGCCGCGAGTGCGAGCTTCATGACTTCCTCCGAGGTGATTTGTTGTGATCTTGCGGGATGACAACTCGCTCGAAGAGCGAGGCACCCTGAGCCCTGCCTGATCTCCCTCAACCTAGGGATGCGTTCAGGCTGATTTGTTCCATGGCCAGCCCCTATCCTATCGAGGCACGCGAGACCGTGTTGAATCAGCGTGTGGCAACGGCCCAGCTTTCCATGCTTGGCCAGCCCAAGAATCAACACCTGATCACCCCCAAGGTGGTCGCCCCCAACCCAAATAGGGAAACCATGTCCAAATTTTTTGCCCTGAGCGCTCCGCTCGCCGCCCTCGCCATCCACGCTTCGGCTGGCGCCGTCACCATTGACTTCGACACGCTGGCCGGCGGCCCGATCTGGTCTGGCGAACAAGTCACCACTCAATACCAGTCGCTTGGCGTGACCTTCGAAGACTCGCACAGCGGCGGCGCCCGCGCCAACAACACGCTGACCGGCCTCATCGCCGGCGCCAGCGCCCCCAACGTGCTGTGGGTCGACCAAGGTGGCGGCAGCACCACGGGCCAGTACCTGGACATCGACTTCACCTCGTCCTTCGACCGCGTCGATGTGCTCTTTGGCACGTCGCTGTCGGCCGACTTCACCCTGCAGGCATACGGGCAGGCAGGTTTGCTGGGCTCGATCAACCTCACGGGCGGCACCATCATTGGTGATGTGCGCTCCGGCCTGGCCACCCTGTCGCTCAACGGCATCACCTCGCTGCGGATGTTCTCGAACTCGGGCAGCAGCTCGTTCAACTTCTCGATCGACAACCTCGTGACGTCGAGCGTGCCTGAACCCACGTCGCTGGCGCTGACCCTGGTCGGTCTGGCGGCAGTGGGCGCCACCGTCGCCCGCAAGCGCAAGTAAGGTCTCACCACGCGGGGCTGGGTCGTTCAGCCCCGCTTGGGTGACGGGCACATCACGTGCGCCATCACCCTTGTGCCTCGTCTGGACGGTCATCAAACGAGCCCGGCACCCGCTCTTCGCAGGTCTCGAAATGCAGCACGCCCAGCTCCTCTTGCTCATCGAGGTGGTCGAGCAAGGCGTCGATGTCAACACTGGGTGGCACGTTGAGCGCCACGACGGAGGCGTTCGCGCGCTCGACCTCGGCGCCCAGGGCTTGCAGGTGCTCGATGAAAGGCGCCTGCTGTTCGCGTTCGATGCAAAAGCTCACGCGCAGCGTCTGGTTGCCACTGCGCTCGACCACCTCGGTGATCTCAGGCTTGAGCTCGGGCGAAGCCGACACGGCCCGCACGGTGTCACCGAAGTTCAGGCCATAGGCACAGAACGGCACGTTCTGCAGTTCGTAGAGGTCACCGCCCAGGGGTTTGGCCCAGAAGGACTCGCCCTTGAGCCACCAATGGTTGGGCAGGTCGATGCAGACCTTGGTGAGGTTGTCAGCCGTTTCGCTCATGGGATGAGGGGGCCTGCGTCAGGCCCGCTTGTTGTGAAGCCACGATGCCAGCAACACGCCCGCACCACCCGCCAAGGCGCCCATGAACCCGCCAAAGACCAGCGCGATGGGCCACATCGACGCCCCGCCACCCGAATAGGGCAGCACGAACTCCGCGATCAGAACGAACGCTGGCACCACAGCGCACGATGCCAGCCACGAGCGGGCTTCGTGGCGGGTGATGGTGCACAGGACCGCGCCCACCGCGAAGGCCAACAGGAGTGTCAGGTAAGCAGCCATGCCCAGGCTTGCCAATGTGCTCAGGTCACCGGGCCAGGAAGTTGAAGATCAGCACCCCTGAGGCGGCAAGCAAGGCCGTGAACGTCATGACCATGCCGGAGACCCGGAAGACGAACTTTTCGTTCATCTGGCTCATGCCATGCGCGTGCACGCAGCGCCCGACCAGGAGCAAGGCGCCAAGCCCATGGATGAGCCAGGGATGCGCGCCCTGGAACTCGACGAAGCCAATCAGCAAGAGCGTGATGGGCGCGTACTCGGCGAAATTCGAATGCACGCGCATGGCCCTGAGCATCTCTTCGTTGTCCTTGGCGCCAACGCCGATCTTGAGCCTGCGGCGCAGGCCGATGGTTCGGATGCTCAGGTAGAAGAAGAGGATGCCCAGCAGGGCGGCGTAAAAGGGGAGGATGTGCATGAGGGCCTCGGCTTTGCGCGGGGGAGTTGGTGGGTTGCCCCAGAGTGTGCAACAAGGCCTTCAGCCCGCGGTGCTGTTGAGCACAGCGGCTGGCGCGCTCGAGCGGACCTTGACTACCAGCAGCGTGGGTGAAGCGAATGCGCTCATTGGACCAGGAGCCCTTGTCTTGGGTGCCATTCTCGTCAGGCTGTGACGGATACCCGCGAACGGCGCCGTGGCACGGTCAGAGTGAGGGCAGATCCAAGCCCGTTCTGCATCCGTTTGCCTGCCTGGTAACCGGAACGTTCACCGCCTGAGTCGGGTTGTTTTTGTCGAGCACAGCCGCGTCAGCTCGACAATTCTTCTCGTCAAAGTCCCAGTAGAACCGCAGCCGATAGGCCTGGTTGGCCTCGGCCTTGAAGGTCAACGGCAGTGAGCAGACGTAACCCGGCCTGGCAGAAAACACCGTGATGTTGACGGGGGCGTTGCTTTCAATGACCCGGTCGACGGTGGTGTCTGCTTCGGCGGCCGTCATCGCTGGCAGCAGCGGGGTCACATCGGACTTCGAGGTGTGGATCTTGGAGATGACCGCCAGCACCTCGGGCTTGTCGCAACTGCCGTCTCGGTAGTACACGGCTCGCACACCCCCGCCCATCAAACCGAAGAACTGGTCTGCTGAGATGCGCAACTGCGCGGTGTCAGCGCCCGACGGCGGGGTGTACTTGGTGGCGCAGCCTGTGGCAAGCGCGCAGGCTGCGAGGCATGCAGCCAAGGAGGCTCTTTCAATCATGGGTGTCGATGTCATTTTGATGGCTGCACCGAGTCCGACTTTGGACCAGGCTGAGCTGTGGGATCAAATGTGGGGCCGGGCGTCAAAAGGCGTTTGACGAAGGTGGCGTTCGCCAGCGCTGGACTCTTGGGCCTTGCATGTGGTGGCGTCGCTGAGGGACAAAAAGGTGGATGTGGATGTGCAGTGCGTTGGCGCCCCAGCGGACAGGACGACCGTGCCTTTGCTTGCATCCGCCAGCGATTCGGCGGTGCCCCTGTCAACGCCTGTTTTGTTGCTGATGGTGCCGCAACCTTGAAGCTCGCCCCAGGCAATCAACGCTGATGCGAGTTTGATTCTTCTCGTCTGAGCAAACATCTTCATGTGTCGAAGCGGAAGGTGATCTGAGCCGACTGCTTGAACCGATTCGTCTGTTTTGGAGCTCGCCGATTGTGCGCGATCCAAGGGGCGCCACCGCGCTGACCGACCTCGATGTCGCGCGACCAGGCAGCGATGACGGCTCAGGCGCCCGCCAGCGCGCCTCACGCCAACGGCACATACCCCGCTTCGAGCGGCGCGACCACGGAAATGAACATCAGGGGCTCGGGGCTGGTGCACAAAACGCCGTGCACCTCGCCTTGTCTGGCGACGACGACATCGCCCGGCACCACGTTGACGAAACCGCCCTGCTCGTCCGTTTGGTACTGCCCGTGGCCAGACAGGATGGTCCAGGTGTCCTGGCCCTGCGGGTGGGTGTGCGCGGCGATGCGTTGACCCGGCGCCACGTGCCACGCCACGATGACCGAGTGTTCGGTCTCCAGCACCACCGAGCGCACCGGCTCACCGCTGGACGGCTGCATGTGTTCGCTGGACTTGTAGACACGTTGGCTGTTCATCGTTTGCTCCATTGGTGATCAGGCAACGGAGCAAAAACCGCGCCGAACGCGTCCCCAGGGAGCGCGTTCATTGAGACAGGGTGGTGAACGGAACGATGTCCCACAGGATGTGCGCCAGAACCAGCGGCCAAAGCACAGGCCGCCTGACGTAACAGACGGAGAAGAACAGGCCGAAAGCCAGGATCCACACCACCCCCATCGGGCCTTGGTAGAGGTGCCCCATGACGCGCATCAGCAGTGGCAAGCCGATGGCGATGGCGAGCCCGTGCGACCTCAGGCCCCGCACCAGAACGCCCATGAAAAACACCTCTTCGAAGGTGGCGTTGACGAGCGCGAAAACGATGATCACGGGCATGGACAGCCGGGACTCGGAGACCATCCGGTCGATGGGCTGAGCGCCCGGTGTGCCATCGAACATCGACGTCACCAGCGCGCCCAGCAGCCAAGCCCCGAAGAACAGCCCCAGGCCGGCGACGGAGCCCCTCAACGTGGGTTGGGGCACCAGTGACGCGATGTCGAACCCTCGCGCGCGCAAAAAGGTCAAAGCTGCCGTGGCGAGCACCAGTTCGCAGCCCATCCCCCACACCATGCCCGCATCGGAAAACGGCTCACCTCAGCCCACGCTCAATGGCCGCGCTCACCTGGCAGGCGGGATGAAGATGAAGGGCGGAACGTATTCGCTCTTGGGCTGCTTGGCGCTCAGGCCCTGAGCCGCCTCGGAGTTCGATACGTTGAGCGCGATGGGTTCGTTCTTGATCGACGGGGTTCGGCTGGCGACGATGGCCAGGTCCTGCTCGCTGCGGTCCTTGACCGAAGCCCTCGCCCCGTAAATGACCACGCCGTTGGTTTCGGTCGCCACGAACTCGAAGCGCCCCAGGTAGGTGACCTTGCCCGGCTCGACCGTGAAGGGGATCTGCGTGTTGGCGCCGACGTGAGACGAGTAGGTGTCCACGTTCCAGCGCTCGACCGTGTACGCACCCACCGGGAGCTCGGTCGAGTAGACATCGCCCCGGAACGCGCCCTCGAGGAAGTCGAACTTCTGCGAGATGGGCACATACGAGGGCTGGCCGACCACGAAGCGCTCGCGGACGGAACCGTCGACGCTTCTGACGTGCAGGTTGTACAGGCCCATGGTGCCCGCATAGGACAGCGAGACGACGACCAGGCCCTTGTCGCCTTTCGGGTCGAGGGTGTACTGCTCGGGCAGGGTGCGAGAGGCGCAGCCGGCGAGCAGCGCGGCCGAGATGGCGATCAGGGATTTGACGTTCATGACCATGACGAAGTGATTGGGTGGCGCAGGACGCGATGATGATCGAAGCGATTTGCCAAGATGATCGCGAGATGGCTCGGTTAGCGCGAGAGGCTCTTTTCGGGGTAGATGCTGGGTTCAACTGATGGCCTTGCCAGGCCGCGGGCGGCAGGCGAAATCGTGAAGCTGGGCCTCCGAGTTGCCAGGGTTGACAGGGCACAAAGGGCGATATTCTTCATTCTTGGTCAAGTATTGAATCTTGGCCATTCAAGGTTCGGTGCGCACAGAACTCAAAGAGGCGTACACACTCCGCACCGCCAGATCAGCGGGCTTGGAGCAAATGGATCGAATTTCATCCAGAAGTTCCTCGGAGCAGTTGAACCACTCGGAGCCTTTGGTTCCAGATTTGAAACGGGCCAAATGAGCGTATTTGTTGTGCAGTTCACGCTCTCGAGCCTCGGCGGCTCGGGTGGGAAACTGCCCCTCGTTGAAAACAATGATCCCGAGAACCTGTATGGGCTCGTGATTCTGACCTGCCCCCTCCAGCCATACCAATCAGTTGGAGAGAGGTCCAAGGGTTTGCA
>CAYJXE010000044.1:0-23724 GCA_964373965.1 uncultured Aquabacterium sp.
AGCTCGACGTGAACGGGCCGTTCTGGGCACAGTACACCTTCCAGTTCGCCCACGCTTACGCCCGCGGCGAAGACAAGAAGCACTACACCGAACTGGTGCAAGAGCCCGAATTCGCAGCTCGCGAAAAGGGCTACACCTTCGTGTCGCACCAACAGGAAGTCGGCGCTGGCTACTTCGACGACGTGACCACCGTGATCCAAGGTGGCTCGTCTTCCGTCAAGGCCCTGACCGGCTCGACCGAAGAAGAACAGTTCCACTGATCTGCGCGGGCCGCAAGGCCCGTTGCCTGATCGGCTTGAACTCAGAGCGGCACCTTCGGGTGCCGTTTTTCATTTCGGGCCGCTACAATTGAGAACTGGTTGCTCGCGTGCGGGCACAACTTGATCTGGCACATCGTAAGGAACGTAGAAAGGCACACACGGTTATGACACCGCGAACTTCGACCCCCACTGTCACCTCGACCGAGGTCTAGTCGGCTGGCCGCTGCTTTCGCAAACCTGTTTGCAATCACGAACCTGAAAGCGCGGCAGCCACCGCGCTTTTTTGTTGCCTGAACGTTCCTGAGCGCCTGCATTCGAAGCCGCGCACAGGCAGGTGGCACCACTGAGGAAACCAACATGATTTCGATTCAATTGCCCGACGGCTCCAAGCGTGAGTTCCCGCAGCCGGTGACCGTGGCTGAAGTTGCCGCCTCCATCGGCACGGGTCTGGCCAAAGCCGCGCTGGCCGGTCGTGTGGGACAGGGCGACGCTGCACGCCTCGTCGACACCAGCTACCGCATCGACAACGACACGCAACTGGCCATCGTCACCGAGAAGGACGCCGAAGGCCTGGACGTGATCCGCCACTCGACCGCCCACTTGCTGGCCTACGCCGTCAAGGAGCTCTTCCCCGAGGCGCAGGTCACCATCGGCCCGACCATCGAGGACGGCTTCTACTACGACTTCGCCTACAAGCGTCCCTTCACGCCCGAGGACCTGACCGCCATCGAAAAGAAGATGGCCGAGTTGGCCAAGAAGGACGAGAGGGTCGAGCGCCGCGTGCTGCCGCGTGACGAGGCCGTGGCCTACTTCAAGAGCCTGGGCGAGCACTACAAGGCCGAGATCATCGAGAGCATCCCCGCTGATCAGGATGTGTCGCTCTACAGCGAAGGCGCGTTCACCGACCTGTGCCGCGGCCCTCACGTGCCGAGCACCGGCAAGCTCAAGCACTTCAAGCTGATGAAGGTGGCCGGCGCCTACTGGCGCGGTGACCACCGCAACGAGCAATTGCAGCGCGTCTACGGCACGGCCTGGACGAGCAAGGAAGACCTGCAGCTCTACCTGACCCGCCTGGAAGAAGCCGAAAAGCGCGACCACCGCAAGCTCGGCAAGGAACTGGACCTGTTCCACATTGACGAGCACGCGCCTGGCGTGGTGTTCTGGCACCCCAAGGGCTGGACGGTGTGGCAGGCCGTGGAGCAGTACATGCGCCAGGTCTACCGTGACAACGGCTACCAGGAGGTCAAGGGCCCGCAGATCATCGACAAGACGCTGTGGGAGAAGACTGGCCACTGGGACAAGTACCGCGAGAACATGTTCACCACCGAGTCGGAAAAGCGCGACTACGCGCTCAAGCCGATGAACTGCCCTGGTCACATCCTGATTTTCAACCAGGGCATCAAGAGCTACCGCGACCTGCCTGTGCGCTACGGCGAGTTCGGCCAGTGCCACCGCAACGAGCCCACGGGCGGCTTGCACGGCATCATGCGCGTGCGCGGTTTCACGCAGGACGACGGACACGTGTTCTGCACCGAAGACCAGATCCTGCAGGAGTGCGTGGATTTCACCGCGCTGCTGCAGAAGGTGTACGCCGACTTCGGCTTCACCGACATCATCTACAAGGTGGCCACGCGCCCTGAAAAGCGCATCGGCTCCGACGAGGTCTGGGACAAGGCCGAGAACGCGCTGATGGAAAGCCTCAAGGCCACCAACAGCGAGTTCACCATCGCCCCGGGTGATGGCGCCTTCTACGGCCCGAAGATCGAGTACACGCTGAAAGACGCGCTGGGGCGCCACTGGCAGTGCGGCACCATCCAGGTCGACTTTTCCATGCCCGAGCGCCTGGGCGCCGAGTACGTGACCGAGGCCAGCGACCGCAAGCACCCGGTGATGTTGCACCGCGCCATCCTGGGCTCGCTCGAGCGCTTCATCGGCATCCTCATCGAGCAGCACGCGGGCGCTTTGCCGGTGTGGCTCTCGCCAGTGCAGGCCGTGGTGCTCAACATCACCGACGCGCAGGCCGATTACGCACGTGACGTGGCTGCGGCTCTGACCAAGGCCGGCATCCGCACCAAGCTCGACACCCGCAACGAGAAGATCACCTACAAGATCCGCGAACACGCGCTTCAGAAGGTGCCTTACTTCATCGTGCTGGGCGACAAGGAAAAGGAGGCTGGCAAGGTGGCCGTGCGTGCTCGTGGCAACCAGGACCTGGGTGTGATGGACCTGTCGGCGCTGACCGCGCTGATCAACCAGGCGACGAACGAGCGCAGTTGATCGGATTGACGGGCCGCCCCCTCAACCAGGGGGCGGTGCCAGCCAGCGCTGCAATGTCAGCGTCAGCCGCGTGAGCTCGAAGGGCTTGGGGAGGTGGTCGTTCATGCCTGCATCGATGCAGCGCTGCCTGTCGTCCAGTGACGCGTTGGCCGTCATGGCGATCACGGGGACCTGCTGACGGTGCGGCATGGCTCGCACCAGGCGAGTCGCCTCCAGACCGTCCATCTCGGGCATTTGCATGTCCATGAGGATCAAGTCGAGCGTTTGATTCGGGTTTGCTGCCAGAGCCACCGCCTCGCGACCGTTGGTGGCTGTGTGCACTGTCAGGCCATGCAGTTGCAGCAACTCGCAAGCCAGTTCTCTGTTGAGTTCGTTGTCCTCCGCCAGCAGCACGTTCAGGCCCGCAGGCAGCTTGGCCATCATCGGCAGGTCGGATTCGGCTGGGGTGGTCGAAGTGTCCAAGGCTTCTGTCGGGTCGGGTTGCGTCATGGGGATCTCCAGCCAGAACGTGGAGCCTTCACCAGGGCTGCTGTTCACACCGATGCGTCCCCCCATGAGCTCCACGATTCGTCGGCTGATGGCCAGCCCGAGACCGGTGCCGCCAAAGCGTCGGGTGGTTGAGTTGTCGGCCTGCTGGAATGGCTTGAACAATCGAGCTTGAGCGTCCACATCGATGCCGATGCCCGAGTCCTTGACCTCTGCTCGCAGCATGCTGCGCTGTTGCGTGTCCTGGGTCAGGATCAGGTGGATGTCGATGTGCCCCTCCTCGGTGAACTTCACCGCGTTGCCCCCGAGGTTGAGCAGCACCTGGCCCAGCCTGAGTGGGTCGCCATGCATGCTCTGTGGCACCTCGGCGTCGGCGTGTGTCGACAGCGTCAGGCCTTTCGAGCGAGCTTGGTCTTCGAGTGTCCAGGCCAGTTGGCGCAGCAGCGTCCTGGGCTCGAAGGGTTGGCGCTCGATCTCAAGTTTGCCCGCCTCGATCTTTGAAAAGTCCAGGATGTCGTTGATGGTGCCCAGCAGCAGTTGACTGGCTCCTTCCACTTTGCGCAGGTGGTCTCGAACGCGTGTGGGCTCCAACAGGTCGTCGCGAAGCAGCAAGGCCGTCAGCCCGATGATGGCGTTCAGCGGCGTGCGGATTTCATGGCTCATGGTGGCCAGGAAGGCGCTTTTGGCCTCGTTGGCGGCTTCGGCTGCTTCCTTGGCTCGTTTCAGCGGGGAGATGTCTTGCAGCGTGATGAGCAAGCCATCGTCGAGCAGTTGTCCGCCAATCAGCACGTCGAGCGTGTGGCCGTGTCCCGTCTTGACTTGGTACTCACGTGGTGGCACGGTGCCATCCCCGTTGCGAGCCAGGTCGATGTCCTGCTGCCAGCGCAGGATCACCCACTCGCGGTAATCCGGGTCGGGGTAGGCCCGTTGGAACCACTGCTCAGGGTGGCGAATGTCCTCTGCCGTCAAGCCAAGTTGGCTCATGTAGCGTTGGTTGACTGACACGACCTCGTTGCCGCGCTGGAAGGCCATCGCCACCGGGGCCATTTCATAGAGCACTTTGAATAGCTTGTCGCGCTCGGCAGCGGCTTGAGCCAGCCTGGCCTGCTCTGTGTCGGCCTGGGCCTGGCGCCTTTGTGTGATGTCCCGAGCGAGGGTGAGCACGTGCAGCTGCTGGCCGTGCAACTTGCGTGTGCTCGAGAGCTCAAGCCAGCGCGGACCGGAGGGCGCATTCAGGCAGATGCTTCGGCCGAGGTCCCTTCCTTCTTTGCGCGCTGTGTCAACCGATGCCTGCATCAGTTGGGCGGCAGCCTCGGGCAGGAAGGCTTCGGGGGGTTGCCCGATCAGCCTGCTGGCATCTGCTTCGATGGCGCTGCCCTCGCGGCCCGCGAAAGCGTTGACGACCCGACCGTTGGCATCGAACTCGATCAGCCAATCGGGGATCGCCTCCAGTGTGGCGGCCAAGTCGGCACGCGCCACTTCGGTGTCCTGGTGTGCCTGTTGCAGGGCCTGAAGTGCGCCATGAAGGGCCGAGGTGCGAGCGCTCACGCGGCGGCGCAACTGCATGTTCCAAAGCAGCAGCAGGCCAGCGCCCAGCAGCACCGCGGCGGCGGCCCACCAGGCTTGGGCAGGCACGTGAGGTGCGCGACTTCCTGCGCCCAGCCATTTTTTTTGCAGAGCCTGCTCCTCTGCCTCGGAAATGGCTTGCATGCCCTTCTCGACGAAATCCAGCAACTCGGTGCGACCTTCCTTGACGGCTCGGTGCGCCTGGCCGGTGTAGAGCACGAACGACTGTGTGAACTCGGTGTCGACTCCGAGTTTGTAAAGGTAGAAGCGCGCGGGCCCTTCGTCGATGCAGAAGACCTTGACCTCTTGTCGTTGAGCAGCCCGAATGAGCTGCTCGTAGTTGGCATAAGTCGCAATGGTGCGCACGCCCGCTGCTTGCAGTTGTTCAACGCAGGCGTCACCGTCCTGTGCCCCAATGAGGAAGCCCTTGAGCGTGGCGGTGTCGTGGATGCCCAGGATGTCGCTGTGGCTGTAGATGCCGACGGGCATGTTCGCGTACGGACGGGAGAAGTCGTATTGAGCTTCCCGTGAAGGGGTGCGGTAGATCAGGTCAATGACATCGGCCTCGCCAGATTGCAGTGCCTGCAGTGCTTGAGCCCAAGGTCGAAGGCTGAATTCGACTGGCACGCCTGTCTTGCGAGACCACAGGCGCCAACGGTCGATGAGCAGCCCCTCTGGCCCGCCATCGCTGTTGCGGTAGGTGTAGGGCGGGAAATTTTCGTCGCTGACGACGTGCAGCACCTTCAGGCCCGTGGCCGGGGCAGGTGATTCCTGGGCGGCAGGAAAGCCGCTGCAGAGCAGCAGGCAGGTCGCTGTCAGGCTCAGCAGGAGCCGTCGCCAGCAATGGGGCAGGGGCATGGGCGATGGGGGCGTTGGAGGTGTCGAAACATCGCGGGGGCCATTGGCGAAGTCTGCCATGGGCGTTCATTCGGGTCCTCTGTGAGGCCTTGGTGCGATCGTTGGGTTTGCGCAACGTGCCTGGAGCGTGTAAACTTTCGCGCGCTAAGGTCAGTTGAGTGCGCCGTGTGCGCAGGCTCTGGCTCTGTGCGCGCCCGGGGCAACAAAGAGCCTTGGCGCGATGTCGATGAAGACTTCTGCCTCGCTGCCTTGAAGCTCGACCCAGACATCGCCGGTCAGGTCTGACGCGTGCCGCGTCTGTTCATGCAGTCTGGACAGCCGGTCGCCAACCCGCCGGGCGCGTGTTCACCGACCATTGGTTCGAGCGATTTCAACGCCGGGCCCGAAGGAAACAGACATCGCTAACTTCTTTGACCGCCGCACGCGCAACGACGAGCGCAAGCACCGGCTGAACCGTGAAATCACTGCACCCGAAGTCCGCCTGAACGGACCGGAAAACGAGCCCCTCGGCGTCGTCAGCATCCAGGAAGCCCTGCGACTGTCGGCCGAGCACGATGTGGACCTGGTCGAGATCTCCGCCACGGCAGATCCACCTGTCTGCCGCCTGATGGACTACGGCAAGTTCAAGTACCAGGAGCAGAAAAAGGCCCACGACGCCAAGCTCAAGCAGAAGGTCATCGAGGTCAAGGAAGTCAAGTTCCGCCCCGGCACCGACGAAGGCGACTACCAGATCAAGCTGCGCAACCTGCGCCGCTTCCTGGAAGACGGCGACAAGGGCAAGGTCACGCTGCGTTTCCGCGGTCGTGAAATCACCCATCAGGACCTGGGCATGCGCCTGCTGGAACGCGTGCGTGACGACCTGCAAGACTGCTCGCTGGTCGAAAACATGCCGAAACTCGAAGGGCGCCAGATGATCATGGTGCTGGGCCCCAAGAAGAAGAAATAATCTGTTATCATCTAAGGCTTTGGTGGGTTTGCCTTGTTTGTGGGGCGCCCGCCGGCCGAAGCCGACAGCAGTCTGCGAGGCGGATCACCCAGGGGCAACCCAGGTTGAGCCGCCTTGTTGCTTCTGGCGGCCTCCAAGCCGAAGCGGTGCTTTCTGAAGCGCCGCTGAGGCAATCAAAGTGCCTGCAGGCCATCAAGACACGGACGTGGGTTGCCGTGGCGCCTGACAGGAACAAGTCATAAGGAGCATCAACATGCCCAAGATGAAGACCAAGAGCAGCGCGAAGAAGCGTTTTCGCGTTCGTCCCGGTGGCACCGTCAAGCGCGGCCAAGCCTTCAAGCGCCACATCCTGACCAAGAAGACCACGAAGAACAAGCGCCAGCTCCGCGGCGCCGTCAACGTGCACGAGACCAACATGGGCCACATGGCTCAGATGCTGCCTTTCGCCGGTCTGTAAGACCCGCAAGCAGCCGTCTCGTCCAGTCCTCTAGTCAACGCAGAAGGAGCTACACATGCCTCGCGTCAAACGTGGCGTTACCGCCCGTGCCCGTCACAAGAAAGTCCTCGCCCTTGCCAAGGGTTTCCGCGGTCGCCGTAAGAACGTCTATCGCATCGCCAAGCAGGCGGTGATGAAGGCCGGTCAGTACGCCTACCGTGACCGTCGCGCCAAGAAGCGCGAATTCCGCCGCCTGTGGATCGCCCGCATCAACGCCGGCAGCCGCGCATTGGGCCTGACCTACAGCAAGTTCATTGCTGGCATCAAAAAGGCCTCGATCGAAATCGATCGCAAGGTCCTGGCTGACATGGCTGTCAACGATCCCGCTGCTTTCGCCAGCATCGTTGAAAAGGCCAAGGCCCAACTGGCTGCCTGATTCCGCAGCACCCATGTCAGACTGATGGCCGCCGGCGTGCCGGTGGCCTCGACTGAACCCAAGGCCAACCCCGTGTTGGCCTTTTTTTTCGAATGCATCCGATGAACGACTCGTCCAGCGACCTGCAGACCCTGGTGCAATCGGCACAGTCCGCGTTCGACGCCGCCGCCACGCCTGCTGACCTCGAAAACGCCAAAGCCCGGTTCCTGGGCAAGTCGGGCTCGCTCACCGATCTGCTCAAGGGCATGGCGGCCCTGAGCCCCGAAGACAAGAAGACCCGTGGCGCGGCCATCAACCAGGCCAAGCAACAGGTCGAGGCGCTGCTCAATGCGCGCCGCCAGGCCTTGGCCGATGCCGAATTGGCGCAGCAGTTGCGCGCCGAATCGCTGGACGTGAGCCTGCCGGGGCGTCGCCGCGGCGAAGGCGGGTTGCACCCCGTGTCGCTGAGCATCGAGCGCATCGAAGGCATCTTCGGCTCGATGGGTTTCGCCGTGGCCGATGGCCCCGAAATCGAAGGCGACTGGCACAACTTCACCGCGCTGAACACGCCCGAAGACCACCCTGCGCGCTCCATGCACGACACCTTCTATGTCGAAGGCGGTCACCTGCTGCGCACGCACACCAGCCCGATGCAGGTGCGCTACGCCATGCAGCACGTGCAGGACCATGCCGAGCAACTCGCTCGCGGCGAGCGCATCCCCGAGATCCGCGTGATCGCGCCGGGTCGCACCTATCGCGTCGACAGCGACGCCACCCACTCGCCGATGTTTCACCAGTGCGAAGGCCTGTGGATCGGCGAGTCGGTCAGCTTCACCGACCTCAAGGCCGTGCTGGGCGACTTCTTCAGCACCTTCTTCGAGACCGACGAGCTCGACATCCGCTTCCGCCCGTCCTTCTTCCCGTTCACAGAGCCCTCGGCCGAGGTGGACATCGCTTTTGCCTCCGGCCCGCTCAAGGGGCGTTGGCTGGAAGTCGGGGGCGCAGGCCAGGTGCACCCGAACGTGGTTCGAAATTTCGGACTGGACCCGGAGCAGTACATTGGTTTTGCTTTCGGTCTCGGCCCGGACCGCCTCACCATGCTGCGCTATGGTGTGAACGACCTGCGCCTGTTCTACGAAGGCGACCTGCGTTTCCTGCAGCAGTTTCAGTGATCGCTCGAGCGAGGACAGGGCGCCTGTCCTCGTTGTGATCGCTGCGAACTGCGTGTCAATGTCTCAACCCAGTCTGATGAGGATGCCCGCATGACCACCACCGCCACGAGCCCCACCACGATCCAGGCCTGGGCTGCTCAAGAAGCAGCCAAACCCGTCGTGCCGTTTTCGTACGACCCGGGTCCTCTGGGCGCCGAAGAGGTCGAGATCCGCGTCGAGCACTGTGGCCTGTGCCACTCCGACCTCTCGCTGATCGACAACGAGTGGGGCTTCTCAAGCTACCCGATCGTCGGTGGCCACGAGGTGGTGGGCACGGTGGTGGGCCTGGGCGAGCGTGCCAAGGGACTCAAGCTGGGTCAGAAGGTGGGCCTGGGTTGGATGTCGGTGAGCTGCCAGACCTGTCCGAGCTGCCTGAGCGGCCAGCCGCAGCTGTGCCGCGCTGGCGTCGCCACCATCGTGGGCCACCATGGTGGTTTCGCCGAAAAGGTGCGCGCGCATTGGCTGTGGGTCAGCCCGATCCCCGAAGGCCTGGATCCGGCCAAAGCTGGCCCGCTGCTGTGCGGCGGCATCACGGTGTTCTCGCCCTTCCTGAATTTCGACATCAAACCCGTGCACCGTGTGGGCGTGGTCGGCATCGGTGGCCTGGGCCACCTGGCGCTGAAGTTCGCGCGGGCCTGGGGCTGCGAGGTCACGGCTTTCACGTCAAGCGAATCCAAGCGCGACGAAGCGCTGCAACTTGGCGCGCACCGCGTGGTCTCGAGCACCGATCCCAAGTCGATGAAGGCCATCGCCGGCCAACTCGACATGGTGCTGGTCACCGTCAACGTCATGCTGAACTGGAAGGCGCTGATGTCCACGCTGGCGCCCAATGGTCGCTTGCACCTGGTGGGCATCCTGCCGCAGCCCATGGAGGTCGAGGCCTTCCCGCTGATCGGTGGGCAGCGCAGCGTGTCGGGCTCGCCCACCGGCTCGCGCCAGGACATCGACACCATGCTGGCCTTTGCGGCGCGCCATGGCATCGAGCCGCAGACCGAACATTTCCCGATGAGCCGAATCAATGAGGCCCTCGACCACCTGCGCGCCGGAAAGGCCCGCTACCGCGTGGTCCTGGACGCCGATCAGAACTGAATCCCCAAGGACCCCTTTCCATGCAATTCCCCGAGTCCTGGTTGCGCACCTTCTGCAACCCCGATCTGAGCACGCAGCAACTGGCCGACCTGCTGACCATGGCCGGCCTGGAAGTCGAAGAGCTGCAGCCGGTGGCGCCGCACTTCACGGGCGTGGTCGTGGCCCAGGTCCTGGAAGTCGCCAAGCACCCGGATGCCGATCGCCTGAACGTGTGCAAGGTGGACGCGGGCACCGGCGAGGTGCTGCAGATCGTCTGTGGCGCGCCAAACGTGCGCCCGGGCATCAAGGTTCCCTGCGCGACGGTGGGTGCCGAGCTGCCTCCGGGTGCAGATGGCAAGCCTTTCGTCATCAAGAAGGGCAAGCTGCGTGGCGTGGAAAGCATGGGCATGCTGTGCTCGGCCAAGGAGCTGGGTGTCTCCGATGAGTCCAACGGCCTGCACATCCTGGCCGATGACGCACCGGTGGGCGTCAGCATCCGCGAGCACCTTCGGCTCGATGACACGCTGTTCACGCTCAAGCTCACGCCCAACCTGGCACATTGCTTGAGCGTGGCCGGCGTGGCACGCGAGGTGTCGGCCCTGACGGGCTCGCCCCTGCACCTGCCTGCCAGCGAGCCGGTCAAGCCAGCCATCGACGACCGTCTGAAGGTCAACGTCGAAGCCGCAGATTTGTGCGGCCGCTTCGGTGGTCGAGTGATCCGTGGCGTCAACCCTCAAGCCAAGACGCCTGAATGGATGCTTGAGCGCCTGGCCCGCTGCGGCCAGCGTCCGGTGTCGGCCCTGGTCGACATCTCCAACTACGTGATGTTCGAGCTGGGTCAGCCTTCGCATGTGTTCGACCTGGACAAGATCCGGGGTGAGCTGAGTGTGCGCTGGGCGCGCGTGGGCGAACAGCTCAAGCTGCTCAACGGCAACACCATCACGCTCGACGAACAGGTGGGCGTGATCGCCGATGGCAGCCAGGTCGAGTCGCTGGCCGGCATCATGGGCGGCGACGCCACCGCCGTGGGCGACGACACACGCAACGTTTACCTCGAGGCCGCCTTCTGGTGGCCCAAGGCCATCGCCGGGCGTGCCCGCCGCTACAACTTCTCGACCGACGCCTCGCACCGCTACGAGCGTGGCGTGGACCCGGCGCCCACCGCGCAGCACCTCGAGCGCATCACCCAGCTGATCCTCGACATCTGTGGTGGGCAAGCCGGCCCGCTGGACGACCAGAAGGTGCACCTTCCCGAGCGCAAACCCGTGACCCTGCGCCTGTCGCGCGCCCAGCGCGTGATCGGCATGCCGGTGAGCCTGGCCGAGGTGCAGGCCGTGTTCCAGCGCCTGGATCTGCCTTACGGCACGCAGGCCCAGGGCGACGACACTCACCTCATCGTGACCCCGCCGAGCTGGCGCTTCGACATCCAGATCGAAGAAGACCTGATCGAAGAGGTGGTTCGCGTCATTGGTTTTGACAAGCTGCCGCGCCGCGCGCCCAAGGCCCCGGTGGTCTCCGAGGTGCGCCCCGAGGCCCGCCGTGGTCTCTACGCCGTGCGCCGCGCCGTGGCCGCGCGTGGCTACCAGGAAGCCATCACATTCAGCTTTGTCGAAGCCCGCTGGGAGGCCGATTTCGCCGGCAACGCCAACCCCATCCAGTTGCTCAACCCCATCGCCAGCCAGTTGTCGGTGATGCGCGCGTCGCTGATCGGCAGCTTGGTCGAGGTGCTGCGCACGAACCTGGCCCGCAAGGCCGACCGCGTGCGCCTGTTCGAGGTGGGGCGCGTGTTCCGCCGCGATGCTTCGGTGGCCGATGGCATGCAGACGGTGGCCGGTTTCGATCAGCCCGTGCGCGTGGCTGGTTTGGCCTATGGCCCGGCCGATGCGCTGCAATGGGGCCAAGTTGCCCGCCAGGTCGATTTCTTCGACGTCAAGGGCGATGTCGAGTCGCTGCTGGCGCCGCTGCAGGCCAGCTTCGTCGCTGCCGAGCATCCGGCTTTCCACCCCGGTCGTTGCGCGCAGGTGATGGTCGCTGGCCGCGCCGTGGGTTTCGTGGGCGAGCTGCACCCCAAGTGGCGTCAGGCCTATGACCTGCCTCAGGCCCCTGTGCTGTTTGAACTCGATGCCGACGCGCTGGTGCAGCGCTCGGTGCCCAGCTTCACCAGCGTGCCCCGCATGCAGTCGGTCTTCCGCGACTTGGCCCTGGTGGTCAACGATCGCACCGCACACGACGACCTGATCGGTGCTGTCCTGTCGGCACAGACCGATGGCCTGGTGCGCGGTGCCCGTTTGTTCGACATCTACAAGCCCAAGCAGGCGGTGGCCGGCATCGCCGAAGACGAGCGCAGCCTGGCGGTGCGCATCGAGCTTCGCGACGACGAGCAAACCCTCAACGACGAGCGCATCGAGGCCGCCGTGCAATCTGTGTTGCAGAATCTGTTCGACAAGGTGGGCGCGCGCGTGCGTGCCTGAGGCGTGAGAAGGGGAGAGACCACGCATGAACGACAAGATCAGCGACCTGACGGTGCTGTTGCCGACCATCGAGACGCCGACGCTGACCAAGGCCGAGCTGTCCGAGCTGCTGTTCGAGCGGCTCGGGCTGAACAAGCGCGAGTCCAAGGACATGGTCGAAGCCTTCTTCGAGCTGATCAACGACACGCTGGTGCAGGGCACGGACGTGAAGCTGTCCGGATTCGGTAACTTTCAGATCCGTCAGAAGGCGCCTCGCCCAGGGCGCAACCCGCGCACTGGTGAGGCCATCCCCATCAAGGCCCGCCAGGTGGTGACCTTTCACGCCAGTGCCAAGCTCAAAGGCATGGTGCAAGGTGACATTCCCGTTGGTGACGACTTGGAGTAAAGTTTGAGGCCCTGTCGGAATCTGATTGATCCGACAGGCTTTTTTGCTTTTGCGTCCTTCAGCAGCAGGGAACATGGACCGAACCAGCCACGACCTACCGCCGATCCCGGCCAAGCGCTACTTCACCATCGGTGAGGTCAGCGAGTTGTGCCGTGTGAAGCCGTATGTGCTCCGTTACTGGGAGCAGGAGTTCGTGCAGCTCAAACCCATGAAACGGCGCGGCAACCGCCGTTACTACCAGCACCACGAGGTGCTGTTGATTCGCCGCATCCGCGAGTTGCTGTACGAGCAGGGCTTCACGATCAGCGGGGCCCGCAACCGCCTGACCGAGTTGGGTCATGCGGCGCGCACCGAGGTCGAGGACGACGATTTGGCCTTGCCCGACGCGCTGCCTCCTTCCTCCGCCTTGATCGCGTCCGAGCGGCTGGCCGGTGGCGCTGTGTTGATGGCGTCGCGTGCTTTGCAGGCGTCGCCATCCGTCATGGCCGAGTCGGCCTTCCTCGCGCCAGAGCTGCCAGACCTGTCCAAGCTGTCCCCCGAGGCCGCCGCCAGCCTTCGTGTTTCCTTGTTGTCGATTCGCGACCTGCTGTCGTGAATGCAGGCGTTCAGCTTGAAATGACGACAAAAAACATGCTATAGTCTAATTCTTGTCGGGGCGTAGCGCAGCCTGGTAGCGCACTTGCATGGGGTGCAAGGGGTCGCGAGTTCGAATCCCGCCGCCCCGACCAAGAAATCACGAGGGCCAGAAGGAAACTTCTGGCCCTTTCGTGTTTTTGCGCGATGTTTTCCGTGCGTCGCCCGGATCTGTGTCTGAGGGGGGCTTGGCCTGAGCGGATTCTTCGGTCGTTTGATCGGCGGCGACGGCGGCCGAGTTGGCCAGTCCTTCAGTTGCTTGGTGCGTTCGGGTTGCGAGCCTGATCGAGTTGCATCTGGATGGCGCGATCGAACTCCTGCTGGAGCACCACCGGGAATGCAGCGCTCACCGAACCAATGGCCAAAGGGCGCAGGCGCTCGAACAAGCCCTTGATCGCCTCCGCCAGTCGCAGGTCAACGCCGACGGCAGCGGTTTCACTGGTCGCGGGTGGCGAGCCACGCATGGCATGGTTTTCAGTGACCGTGCGCACCATCGCGATGAACAACTGTTCCACGTAGGCCCGCGCAATCGAGCGGCTGTGCCGAATGAGCTCGTCCTGCAGGTCGAGCACGGTGTTCAGGGGCACGTCGAGCTCGGCCAGTTGGATGCCGATGCGCTCTAGTGCGGGCGAGAGCATTTCCACCTCGTCCGGACCGACGCGTCGGTACAGGCCATTCTCGCTGAGCCTGTCCTTTTGTTGCTGGGTTGCCGGCTGGGCCCAGTGCGACGCCATTTCGGAGAGCGCCTTGCGCAAAGGCTTCTCGACGGTGAAAAACGTGGTGGAGAAAAGGTGGCTGACCAGCGAGTACTCGCTCCAGGCGCCATCGGGCGTGCCGGTTAGCATGTCCTTGATGGTGTCCAGTTTGAAGCCCTGCTTGCGCAATTCCCGGATGAGCTCGAGCTTGCCCAGGTGCTCGGCGCTGTAGATTGCCGTGCGGCCTTGCAGGCGCGGCGGGGGCATCAGACCGGCAGTCTGGTAGGCGCGCACGTTGCGCACACTCACACCGGTGCGCTCGGACAGCGTTTCAACGGTGAATTCGTCGACCGCAGGGGAGGGCGCTTGCCGGCGGGGCCGAGTTGCGCGCATCTTTTTTTCGGACATGCTGATGGGCCAATGGGACAGGCTCGCCAATGATAGCGAGCCCAGTGACCGCGCGCCGTCAAACGTCAGGCGGATGCCCGCGCCGAAATCAGCACTTGATGCCCAGGTGCAGGGCCACGACGCCGCCGGTCATGTTGTGCACATCGACGTGGCCGAAGCCGGCGGTCTTCATCATGGCCTTGAGCGTGGCCTGATCGGGGTGCATGCGGATGGACTCGGCCAGGTACTGGTAACTGGCGGCGTCGCCGGCCACCAGTTGGCCCAGGCGCGGCAAGACCTTGAACGAGTACCAGTCGTAGGCTTTCTCGAGCGGCTTGGCCACCTTCGAGAACTCCAGCACCAGCAGGCGTCCGCCCGGCTTGAGCACGCGGCACATCTCCGCCAGGGCGGCGTCCTTGTGCGTCATGTTGCGCAGGCCGAAGGCCACGGTGACGATGTCGAAGGTCTCGGCGGGGAAGGGCAGCTTCTCGGCGTCGCACAGTGTGGTGGGCAGCGCCAGGCCCTTGTTGAGCAGGCGGTCGCGGCCGGTGCTCAGCATGGCTTCGTTGATGTCGGTGTGCACGACCGTGCCGGTGGGGCCGACGCGGGCGGCAAAGGCTTCGGCCAGGTCACCCGTGCCGCCGGCGATGTCGAGCACCTTGTGGCCTTCGCGCACGCCGCTGGCGGCGATGGCGTAAGCCTTCCAGAGGCGATGCAGGCCCATCGACATCAGGTCGTTCATGACGTCGTATTTGTTGGCCACCGAGTCGAAGACGCCGCGCACGCGCTGGGCCTTCTGGGACTCGTCAACTTGCTGGAAACCGAAATGCGTGGAGCTCATGGGGGCGCATCTTAAACGTTCATGGGGGCGGGCTGAAGCGCTTGGGCGCATGCCATGGCGCTGGACCAGGCCCACTGGAAGTTGTAGCCGCCCAGCCAGCCGGTGATGTCCACGACCTCGCCAATGAAGTGCAGGCCTGGCACCAAGCGGCTTTCCATGCTTTGCTGCTGCAGCTCGCGGGTGTCCACGCCACCGATGGTGACCTCGGCTTTGGCGTAGCCCTCGGTGCCTGAGGGGGCGATGGACCAGGCGTTGGCGGCCTGCCCGAGCGCTTCCAGGTCCTTGTCCTTGAGTTCGGCCAGGGCCGCCTGGGGCTGCAGGGCGGGCAGGGCTTGCGCCATCTGTGCAAGCCACGTCTGGGCCAGGCGCTGCGGCACGGCTTCGCCCAGGGCCAGGCCCCAGGCGGTGGACAGCTGCTTGCGCGAGCCAGCCTTGGCGGCCTTGAGCTCGCCTGCCAGGTCATGTGCGGGGCTGAGGTTGATGGTGAGTGCCTGGCCCGGTTGCCAGTGGCTGGAAATCTGCAGCACGCCCGGTCCGCTCAGGCCGCGGTGGGTGAAGAGCAGGTCTTCGGTGAAGCGCGCGAGGTGCGGCCCCTTGGCCTTGCCACCGCGCTGCACCGGCGGCACGGTGGTGGGCGTTTCGATGACGACCTCGAGCGAGAGCCCGGCCAGCTCGGCGAAGGGCGCCCAGGTGGCGGCGTCGAAGGTCAGGGGAACGAGGGCAGGGCGCAGGGGCACCACCCGATGACCGAGCTCGCGCGCCCAGCGCTGGCCTGTGTCGGTGGCGCCGATCTTGGGGATCGAGGGACCGCCTGTGGCAACGACAACCTGGTGGGTGCGCAGAAGGCCTCGGTCGGTGTCGAGCTCGAAGCGGCTGCCGTCCTCGGCCTGAAGGCCCAGCGGGCGGATGCCATCGACCCTGCAGGGTTGCCAGCGCTGCACGCCACCGGCTTCGCATTCGCGCAGCAGCAGCTGGATGATGTCGTCAGCGCGGTGGTCGCAAAAGAGCTGGCCTCGGTGCTTCTCGTGCCAGCGAACGCCGTGGCGCTCGATCAGCCCGATGAAGTCCTGTGGCGTGTAGCCGCTCAGGGCCGATCGGCAGAAGGCGGGGTTCTCGCCCAGGAAGTTGGCCACGCCGACTTCGCGGTTGGTGAAGTTGCAGCGCCCTCCGCCGGAGATGCGGATTTTTTCGGCGACCTTGGGGGCGTGGTCCAGCAGCAGGACCTTCAAGCCTCGCTGGCCGGCCACGCCAGCGCAGAAGAGGCCAGCGGCGCCGGCGCCGATGATGACAACGTCGAATGCAGACATGCGGCGATTGTCGCGGCTGTGGCGGTTGTTGCTGTGGTTTCTGGTGGGCGCCAGAAAAGGGGCTGTCTGGCTCAGTCGAGGCCAAGGGGGCGGCTGGCGGAAAAAACCGGCCGGCCTTCCAGGTCATCGGCCCGCACCAGCTGGTTGCGGCCTTGGCGGCGCGCTTCGGCCAGGGCCTCGTCGGCGCGGTGGATGGCCTCGTCGATCGACTCACCTGGCTGGATCTGCACCACGCCGAAACTCAGGCTCAACGCTGGCCGCTGCTGGCCGCTGCGCACCTTGTCGACATGGCGCACCATGCGATCGGCCACGTGCAGGGCATCGGCGACGCCGGTGTCGGGCAGCAGGGCCACGAAGGCCTCGCCACCCAGGCGCCCCATCAGGTCGCGGCTGCGCAGCAACGAGCGGGCGGAAGAGGCCACGAACTTCAACGCTTCGTCGCCGGCGGCATGGCCGTGGTCAACGGTGAAGAGTCGGAAGTGGTCGATGTCAAAGCGCATGAGGGTGGCGCTGCCGGGCGTGCTCAGACTCAGGGCCTGGGTGGCCAGCTCCTGGAAATGGCGGCGGTGGGGCACGAGGGTCAACAGGTCGAAGTCGGCCATCAGGCGCAGCTGGTGGTGTGACTCGCGCAGGTCTTGCTCGGTGCGCTCGTAGGTCAGCAGCAGGCACATGTAGACCGAGAACATGACGCCAGCGACCAATCCCACCAGCACCACGGGCTGCTGGATCTGGGTGGGGTTGAGGACCGGAGTGCCCCACACGCCGATGGCCGAAACGAGTCTTGGCAGCTGGATGACGGCCGCCGCCAGCATGAACAGGCCCACGGCCTTGAGGTAAGGGCCGGAGCGCCCGGGGCCCTGGTGGCGAACACCATGCACCAGCCAGGCGGCGTAGAGGTAACCCGTCACGCTGGCCAGGCTGAAGGTGGCCACCCGCGCGCCGAGGTCGTTGGGCGAGTGCATCCACATTGCCATGTAGGCCCCGGCCCCAGCTGCCAGCACCACGAGGTCAACCCAGGCAGCGGTGCGGAAATCGCTGCGGATGTAGAACTGGCGCAGCCCCCCCAGCATGGTCAGCGGCCATTGCAGCGTCAGCAGGACACTGACGGGCAACAACCATGGGTGGTGGTCTTTGAGGACCAGGCAGATCGCGCCGGCGGTGTTGAGCCATTGTGCGGTCGTCCACCAGCCGTAGCCCAGGTAGGTGCGCTGGGTTCGGCCCACCAGCGTCATGGTGGAGGCGGCAGTGAACAGCACCACGCACACCACGAGCGTGAGGGTTGGCAGGTGCAGGTCAAAAAGAGGCAGCATGGGTTTCGGACACAATCTCGCGGCAGAGTATCGCCCGATTGAGCTGGGCATCACGCGTGCCACCCCTCATGACGAGGGTGAGGCGGCCCCTCTATTTTTTTACAACGGAGCAAATCAACATGGCCATGGACGTGGTGGATCACGAAATTCGCGGATCCGAAATGCAATTCGTCGAGGTCGAGCTCGACCCCGGAGAGGCGGCCATCGGCGAAGCGGGCAGCATGATGTTCATGGACATGGGCATCGAGATGGACACCGTGTTCGGCGACGGCTCGAAGCAGCAGGGCGGCATCTTCGGCAAGCTGTTGGGCGCAGGCAAGCGGCTGATCACGGGCGAGAGCCTGTTCACCACCGTCTACACGAACCAGGGGCAGGGCAAGCGGCGCGTGGCGTTCGCGGCGCCGTACCCCGGCAAGATCCTGCCGATGGACCTCAAGCAGCTGGGTGGCACGCTGATGTGCCAGAAGGACTCCTTCCTGTGCGCGGCCCGCGGCGTGTCTTTGGGCATTGGTTTTCAGAAGCGCCTGGGCGCCGGGTTTTTTGGCGGTGAGGGCTTCATCCTGCAAAAGCTAGAGGGCGACGGCATGGCCTTTGTGCACGCGGGTGGCACCGTGGTGCGGCGCGAGCTGAAGGCGGGCGAGAGCCTGATGGTGGACACCGGTTGTGTGGTGGCGTTCACAGCCGGGGTGGACTTCGACATCCAGTACGTGGGCAAGATCAAGACAGCCTTGTTCGGTGGCGAGGGCCTGTTCCTGGCCAAGCTGAGCGGCCCTGGCGAGATCTGGCTGCAGAGCCTGCCGTTCTCTCGCCTGGCGTCGCGCATCTTTGCCGCGGCGCCGCAGACGCCTGGCGGTGGTGGTCGCGAGGAAGGTGGTTTGCTCAGCGGCGTGGCTGCGGGTGGCGTGGGTGGGCTGCTGGGTTCGGTGTTGAGTGGGGATGAGTGAGCCCGGCGCGCCGGCCCTTTAGGTCGGCGCTGTCGCGCACTGACCCATGTCATCGCAGCCCGGGTCTGCCGCGCTTAAACTGGAGAGCTTGACTGACAAAAGGTTCGCTGGGGATGAGTGGGGACATGTTGCTGCGCGGGGTGCCTGCGTTGCCTGAGGCGCTGGGCGCGCCTGTCGAGGTGTCGCGGCGTGCCGTGGCCCTCGGCGGCCTGGGGCTGGCCGCACAAGGCCTGATTTCGTGTGGGCTCGCGGGCATCGCTTCTCCGGTGTTGGCCTTGGGTGATCGCCCCAAACCTCGCCCGCCGGCGGCGGCGCCTGCGCCTGCGCGCCCACCCATCTTCGTGCTCAATTCGCTCGACGCGAACCTCAGCATCATCGACCCGGTGACCTACACCGAAATCCGCCGGGTGCCCACGGGCAAGGAGCCCCATCACCTCTACCTCTCGCCCGACGAGAAGTCGCTGATGGTGGCCAATGCGCTGTCCGACTCGCTGACCCTGTTTGATCCCAAGACGGGTGCGGTGCAGCGGGTGATCGAAGGCATTGTTGATCCGTACCAGTTGCGCTTTTCGCCTGACATGAAGTGGTTCCTGACGGCGGCCAACCGCCTCAACCACGTCGACATCTACCAGTCCACGCCTTCGCCCAAAGGCGGCGTCGACCTCAAGCTGATCAAGCGCGTGCCCACGGCCAAGACGCCCAGCCACATCGCCATCGATTCGCGCAGCACCGTGGCCTACGTCACCATGCAGGACAGCGACGAGATGGTGGCCATCGAGCTGGCAACGCAGGCCCCTCGCTGGCGCATCCGCGTCGGCAAGATGCCCGCCGATGTGTACGTCACGCCCGACGACCGCCACGTGCTGATCGGCCTGACGGGTGACCGCTACGTCGAGGTCTACAACGTGTCCGGTGCGAAGCCCGAGCGCGTCAAACGCATTGAGACCGGCAATGGCGCCCACGCCTTCCGAGCTTGGGGCGACAAGCGGCACGTGCTGGTCAGCAATCGGGCTGGCAACACCATCAGCCGCATCGACCTGCAAACCTGGAAGGTGGTGGCAACCTATCCCGCGCCGGGTGGCCCTGACTGCATGGACCTGCTGGCCGATGGGCGGACCATCCTGGTGACCTCGCGCTGGGCGCGCCAGTTGACGGTCATCGACACGGTCAAGGGCGAGGTGATCAAGCAAGTGCCTGTGGGCCGCTCGCCGCATGGTGTCTGGACGTTGCAACATGCACCGCGCAATTGATCGAGCTGTCTGGGCGCTGGTGCCGACCCTGGCGTTCAGCCTGTCCGCTCAGGCCCTGGCCGCAGCACGCTGCGACAAACCGGTCTACCTGACCATCGACACCGGCCACATGGGCGTGGCCCCGCTGGTGGCCGATGTGCTGACGCGCCATCAGGTCAAAGCCACTTTCTTTCTGGCCAACGAACGCACGCAGGCGGTGGGCGCCCGGCCAGAAGGCAGCAGCCTGGACGAGCACTGGGCCGCCTGGTGGAAGCAGCTGGCTGCGCAAGGGCATGACTTTGGCAGCCACACCTGGGACCACGTGGTCTGGCAGGCCGACACCGCAGAGGGCCTTCGGGTCAAGCCGACGGCTGGGCCGCGCAACGGTGAGCGACAGGTGCTTTCCGCCGCCGCGTACTGCGAACAACTGCAACGCCCGGCCACGCGCTTTGAACAAATGACCGGGCAGCGCATGCGCGCCATCTTCCGCGCACCGGGTGGGCGGACCTCACCACGGTTGCTGGCCGTGTCCCACGCCTGCGGATGGCAGCACGTGCCCTGGACCCCCAATGGCTTCCTGGGGGACGAGCTCGACAGCAAGCGCTACCCCAATGCGGCTTTGCTGGGCCAGGCCTTGCAGCGCGTGCGATCGGGTGAGATTTTGCTGATGCACCTGGGCATCTGGAGTCGTCAGGACGCGTGGGCCCCCGCCGTGCTCGAGCCGCTCATCGAGGGCTTGAAAGAGCGCGGCTTCTGCTTCGAGACCCTCAGGCAGCACCCCACCTATCGCGCAGCAGGCCCAGCTCCGCGCGAAGCGATCGCTGAACCCCGCTGACCCGATGCAACACCGCTGCAGCCCATGCTCGACGAACTGATCATCCAGCCCCTGACCGATGCCTTCGGGCGACTGCAGCAGGCCTTGTTCGAGTCGGTGGTCCAGCCCTTGTTGTTTCACACCGGCCAGGGCAACTTGCTGGAAGACGGCTACGCCGCCACCGGTTGGCTGCTGGTGGGTTTGATCCAGTTGGTGCTGATGCTGTTGCTGCTCGCGCCCCTGCAACGCTGGCGTCCCGCAGAGCAGCAGTTCAGAGGCGGACCAGCCGTGCGCGTCGACATCTTCTACACCCTGTTGCACCGCCTGGGCCTGTTCCGCCTGGCCATGTTTTTCTCGGTCGATCCGCTGCTGGACACCTTGTTCGGCGAGGCGGCGGTGCAGGGGGTGCAAGGCATCCAGCTCGACGCCCTGGTGGCACCCCTGTGGCCAGGTGTGCTCGACACGGCCTGGGCCAGCTTCCTGCTCTATCTGCTGGTCTTTGACCTGCTCGACTACTGGATCCACCGAGGCCAACACCATTTCGACCGCTGGTGGGCCTTGCACGCCGTGCACCACAGCCAGCGGCAGATGACCCTGTGGAGCGACAACCGCAACCACTTGCTCGATGACCTGATCCGCGACGTGCTGCTGGCGTTCACCGCCCGAGCCATCGGCGTGGCGCCGGGGCAGTTTGTGGCCGTCGTGGCGGTCACGCAATTGCTTGAAAGCCTTTCGCATGCCAACGCCCGGGTGAGCTTTGGCTGGCTGGGCGAGCGCCTGCTGGTGAGCCCGCGCTTTCACCGACAGCACCACGCCATCGGCGTCGGCCACGAAAGCCATGGCCCGGGTTCCTTGGGGGGCTGCAATTTCGCGGTGCTGTTTCCCCTGTGGGATGTGTTGTTCGGCACGGCGCGGTTTGACGGTCGCTACGAGCCGACCGGCATCCGCGACCAGTTGCCTGAAAACGGCGCGCGTGACTACGGCGTGGGTTTTTGGGCGCAGCAGTGGCTGGGCCTGCGGCGCTTGCTGGGCAGGGGCTGACGCGCGGACCACCTGATCGTGAGGGTGTTGCGAGTGGGGCCCAAGGGGTTTTGGTGCCGGTCGCTTCGGGCCTTGGGCCACTTCGGTATGCTGTTCGCCATGGACGCTTCCACGCCACCTTTGGCTCCCTCTTCTGCCTTGCCGCAACGCCCCTTGCCATCCGCCAGCCTGGCCGCCGATGCCGCCTGGCGCGCCGTTGCCTACTGCCTGCACCCGAGGGTCATCTGGCTGACCTTGCTGCCCATCCTGTTGTCGGCCACGTTGTTGCTGGGCTTGGCCTGGTGGGGCTGGTCCGATGCCAACGAGGCTCTCCGGCAGGTCTTGGACAACTGGTCGCTCAGCCAATCACTCCTGTCCTGGCTCGACAGCATGGGGCTGCAAGGTTTGCGCGCCGCGTTGGTGCCCGTGTTGATGTTGATCCTGGTGGTGCCCTTGGTGGTGGTCCTGAGCCTGCTGCTGGTGGCCTGGATGATCACGCCATCTGCGGTCAAACTGGTGCGCGCGCGGCGATTCCCGGAGTTGGCCTCGCGCCACCAGACGTCGCTTTGGCGGTCGGTCGCCTTGTCCCTGGCATCCACGGTCGTCGCGCTGGCCGCGCTCGTGCTGACCTTGCCGCTGTGGCTGATCCCTTTGTTCGCGCTGGTGGTGCCACCCTTGATCTGGGGTTGGCTGACCTACCGAGTCATGGCCCACGACACCCTCGCCGACTTCGCCACGCCGCAGGAGCAAGACGTTCTGGTCCAGCGCCACCGCACGACCTTGCTGCTCATGGGGGTGGTCTGTGGCTACCTGGGTGCCGCGCCTGCTGCCGTTTGGGCCCTGGGCGTGCTGGCCATCGTCCTGGCGCCATTCATCCTGGTCGTCTCGCTGTGGCTCTACACCCTGGTGTTCGTTTTTTCGAGCCTTTGGTTTGCTCACTTCCTGCTGGCAGCGCTGGCGGCGCTGCGAGCCGAGCCCCTGCCCAGTTCGTTGGCCAACCCTCCTCATTCAGAACATGCCTGACACCCAGAACCCGCGCATCGGCCTCATCATCATCGGCGACGAAATCCTCAGTGGTCGCCGGCAGGACAAGCACCTGGTCAAGGCCATCGAGCTGCTGACCGAACGGGGCATGGCGGTCTCCTGGGTGCGCTACGTGGGCGACGACCCCGCGAGCATCACCGCCGACCTGCGTCACGCGTTGGACAGCGGCGACGTCGTTTTCTCCTTTGGCGGCATCGGGGCCACACCTGATGACCACACCCGCGCCTGTGCGGCCGAAGCCGTCGGTCAGCCCTTGGTGCTGCACCCAGAGGCCCGCGAGTTGATCCTGATGCGTTGTCGCGAAATGGCCGAGCAAGAGGGCGCGCCCTTCGAGCCGGAATCGGCCGACACCCTCCGGCGCCTGGAGATGGGGCGTTTCCCTCAGGGTGCCAGCATCATCCCCAACCCCTACAACCGCATCCCTGGCTTTTCTTTGGTGGGCCGTGTGCACTTCGTGCCAGGCTTTCCGGTCATGGCCTGGCCCATGGTGGCCTGGGTGCTCGACACCTTGCATGCCGACTTGCACGGGCAAGGGCGCCTGGTGGAGCGCTCGGTGGTGGTTTACGGCGCCATCGAGTCTCGCCTGACGCCCCTGATGGTCGAGATCGAGGCGCGTTTCGCTCCCATCAAGGTGTTCTCTCTGCCGAGCGTTGACCACCCGGTGCATGGGCGCCACATCGAGCTTGGTGTGAAGGGCTTGGCGAGCGAGGTCGAAGCGGCGTTTGTGGCCTTGCGTGACGGATTGTCCCAATATGGTGCGGAAATGGGCCCTGAATCGGTGCGAAGCTGATTTGGAACCCCGTTTTGCACAAGCATGGTGCAAATACCGAAAAGGCCTGGTCCGCTCCGTTTTCACGATGTGCGCCATGGCCCTTCGCGGTGCGCCCAGAGATGGCGCATCCCGGGGTTGCGGCCCCTCTGCCATGGAGCGAATCCGAGTGCGGCTTGTCCGCGCTCAGCCTGAAGGCACGCTTTCTGCTATTACACTGCGCGCTGTTTCTGGACCAGAGACAGAAAAATTTCTCTTCCTGCTTTCATTAAGCCTGTTGCTAGGAGCTCCTGATGGCCAACAAGACCGTCGCCGACGTGATGAAGATGGTGAAGGACAACGACGTCAAGTT
>CAYJXE010000045.1:0-21875 GCA_964373965.1 uncultured Aquabacterium sp.
GCAGAGCGCGGACCTCAGGACGAACCTGGCGAGCGACTACGCCACGCTGGCGGGCTATCAGAAATACCTGACGGCCACAGCCGCATGGGGCCGAGCCCCACTGAACCAACGCACCTACTTTGCGCCCGGGACCGATCCCAAAGCGGCCAAGGTGCTGGAGTCCTATCGCCGAACTGGCGAGAAGATCCGCCTGATACTTGGCGACCTCGCCACGGGTGAACCGTGGCTTGATGAGCATGGCGTGGTCGGCCGCATTGGCCGATCTGGCGGCATGCTCAAAATCCCCCTGCTGGTCGAGCCTGGCGAGTCAGGTGGCGGCGCCATCTTGACCGACTGCATCCTGTGCCTGGTGGACTGGCAGACCGGCAACACACCGTATCGACATCCTGTCTATCGCGAGGCCAACTTGAGCCTGTCGCCCAATGAATGCCCGGACCTACCATGGGCCGTGAAGCGAGGCAGTGATGCCATCGCTTGTTTCGCGGACATCGGCAAGGCCGCTGCCTACCTGGCCTTCATGCGCGGCGCCACCATCGAGCCACGTGTCTTTGCTTGATGAACCGCCAGGCGGCGTGCGCATTGCTACGCCGCCGAACGGCATTGCCGGTACTCGCGGTCGATCAGCCAATGCAGAAACTGGGTGTCCCTGGAGACGCCCCAATAGTGCGCCTTGCATTGCGCGATGTAGGCATCCAGGTCAGCCAGCGTGCGGATGCCGACTGGCTCCAGATCGGTGATCAGCTTGAAGCGCTCAGTCTCTCGCCGAGTGAGCCGGATGTGGGGGCCAAAACGGATCATGGTCGTGCTCGTTGCATGGGTTCGAGTCGCCATCTTGGCGAAATTTCAGGCCCGTGTCACGGCTTTGGCCACCCACTGAAACAAGATTTCTGTACTGAACTTCAAGTGATATTCAGCTGTCACCCGGGCGTGCATTCCACAACTCCCCGATTCTGTGGGTCCTTGTCCATGGCATGCGGAGGTCAAGGCTTGAGCGCTTCCGACCATCACGACACACTGCCCACTGCTACCTGCATTCCATCGCGGAATGCGCTCCCGACCTTGCGTCGGCGTCGCAGTCGTCACCTGCCTCATTGACCGTGCTGGCCTCGCGTCAGCACATCCCGAGCGGGAACATCCATCCCCTCGGGACAGGACGTTCCCGCTTTTCCTTTTTGTGAAGGAGAAATCCGTGAATGTCACCCACTTGTCCAGTGCCGAACTGGTCAGCGAGTTACTCGCCGTACCTGTTCGCCAAGCCCCCCTCCCTTTGCCCTGCGCCTGCGATGCAGCAGCGACATACCAGGCCGCTGAGCAAGCGCCCCCCGAGCTGGCTCACAAACTCAGCGTTGCACGCGAACTGCTGCTGCGCGACATGCGCGCCAAGATGCTGGAAGGCCCAGTCATGGCCTCGCCCAAAGTGGTCAAGGACTGGTTGTGCATGTACTGCGCCGGGTTGGAGCACGAGGTGTTCCTGGTGCTCTACCTCGACTCGCAGCAAGTCCTGATCGAGGCCGAAGAGATGTTCCGGGGAACACTGACCCAAACGTCTGTTTACCCTCGTGAGGTCGTTAAAAGCGCGCTTGCCCACAACGCAGCATCCGTTTTGTTGGCCCACAACCACCCGAGCGGCCAGTTGTCGCCCAGCAGGGCCGACGAACTCTTGACCCAGACGCTGAAATCTTCTTTGATGATGGTGGACGTGCGCGTGCTCGATCACTTCATCGTGGGAGGCGACCGCGTCCTGTCTTTTGCGGAACAGGGTTTGCTGTGAAACTGCCAGCCACCCTGGCCAGCATGGCATAGCCTCATTCCTGCCAAGAAGGAGTACGCCTTGGATAACATCATCGTGACCAGGTTGTTGGAACTGGTCGAGCCTCTGGCCGCACTGTCGATCTGCCACCTGACGGCCACCACACGCCAGAAGCTGGCCAATGACGACCTGTCGGTCAACGTGTACCCGAACGACTATGGTGGTTTCGTCTATGTGGGCGCCCCGCCCTACACGGTGCCCGCTGAGACCGACATGGCCATGATCTTCGAAGCAGCCAGATTGGCTGGCATCGTCTGGCTCAAATTCGACAGCGATGCAGCCATCGTGGACGGCCTGCCCATATTCGAAGACACCGATCCCCTTTGATCCCCAACCCGGGCGTCGCGCCATCAAGCCGACGCCCATTTTTTTGCGCCATCCTCGGCCACCCCGTGATCGCGCATCGCATCCAGGTCGATCACGGCGTCGGCCATGGCGGTCAACTCCGGCGTTTGCGACACAAAAAACTCCCGCCGGTAGCCGCCCACGCGCAACACCTCGCGCTTCATGGCCATGAACATGCGTTTGCGCTCGGGGTCAAGCGCCCCATCGGCTTCGTCAGAAAACAAGGCGTCGTAGCGCCGACCTGCATGCTGCGCCAGGTACAGCGCCACCGCCCGCGTCAGGCATTCGTTGACCCATACGCGCTCCCCTCCGCTCATCAGGCCCAGGCTTTTGCTGTCGCCCGACTCGCCGTCATGCACGACGATGTCAAAGCCCTCGCGTTGCTCGCCCTTGCCTGTCTCCACCAGCGTGAGGATGGACACGGTGAAGCGTGGGCCATAACAGGCCAGCAGCAAGTCATTGGCCAAGCCAGACAAAGCCGGACCTGCATCGTCAATGGCCAGGGCGATCAGGCCATCGTTGCTCATGCATCGGGCAAACAGGTTCCAACTTCCCAAGCTGTCCTCCGCTCGGGCCACGCGGGACTGCACCTGCACACGTCGATCAGCCAGGGCCCGCGCCTGAGCCGTCAATTCAATCCTGGATTGGGCATCGCGCTCGGCGGCCAAGTGGGCTTGCTCTGCGGTGGACAAGGCCAGGCGCGCGTGGGCCTCAGCCTGGGCGGCAGCGGCCAGCAACTGATGGTCAAAGGGCGTTGGCAAACCATGAAGCACCGCGTCCAGGCGATTGAGCGCCTCCCGGAAATGCTGTGCCTGTTGCACCAGGGCCTGCGCGATCCGCAGGCGTGTTGCCTCGATCTGCTCGCGCTCGGCCTGCTCTTCGGTCGTCTCGTTGCCTTGGGTCCGGCCAAGCTCTGCCATCAATGAGGACAGTTCAAGCTCAATGGTCTGCAAGGCTGCGCGGGCTTGGGTGATCTGTCCCGCCCTGGTCGCCAGCAGCGACAAGCGAGACACCCGTGTTCGAGCCATATCACCCAAGCGTTCGGCCCGGGCCAGCGCTTGGGGCGCCTGGGCCAGCTCTTCGTACCGATGGCGGATCAGGGACAGTTCCTGTTCTGCCTGGGCCTTGTCCTGTGCCAGGCGGCTGATCTGGCCTTGTGCGCTGGGCATCAGGGTCTGGGCTTCATGCGCATCCCCCAGCAGCTTGCATTGCCCTTGCAGATCGGTGCCCGCACAAGGCACCTCACCGACCAGGCCAAAGCGGTGCGCCAACTCCTGGGCCTTCAAAGCCGCCCTGCCTGCCGCCAGTTCGATGCTGGCTAGCTTCTGCACCAGCAATCGTTCCGTGGCCTGTGCATCCCTCATCGCCTCCACCTGCTGTCGGCACACAACGATCCCCTGCTGCCTGGCACTCAGCACCGCTTCGGCCAGAGGCAGGCGATGCGCCGCACGCTGGACCGCGCCAGCTTCTTCCAGCACGTTCAGGCACTGGCGACGTGATTGCATGAGCGCGCTTTGCCGAGACTGCGCTTGCGAGCGCCGGCTGTTGATGCGTTGCGCCAAGCGCTCCAGGCACTGCAAGGCATCCTGCTCTTGAGCCTTGAGCCCCTCGATGGCTCGCGTGCCGACAGCGATCAGCCCCTTGCGCTCCTCAAGCAACTGCGCACGACGCGCCTCGGTGCTCTGTGACTGATCCCGTTGGGCCTGCAAGCGGGCATGGCCAACCCGACACCCATCCAGTGCCTGCTGCGCTTGTTGTCGCTCAATCAAGGTCTGCGCAACTCGGTCGGATGCGCCTTGCAAGCGATGCATCCCCGCATCCAGGCGAGCCTGCTCCGCATCCAGCCCGGCCGACTCCTGCCTGATGGCCGACAGCCCTGCCTTGATCAGTTTGGCGGTGTCATTGGCCTTTTGCCCCAAAGCTCGGATTTCTTCCTGGCCGAGCAAGTCGGACAGCAAGCTCTTGATCTCGGCATTGCGGTAGGTGCTGAGCTGGCGCTTGCCCTGCGCCGAGAACGCGGAGGTGAAGAAGGTATCTGCGCCGCCACAAATGGCCTCCACACAGCGGGTGTAGGTCTCGACCTTGCCATCGGACACCAAGCCATCGTCGAGGCAGACGGGGCGCCATCGGCCCTCATCACTGAGCACATGCAAATAGGCCTCGGTCTTGCGGCGCCCGTTGAGCCTGATCACCACTTGGGATCGATAGCACCGGCCTTCATGTGACCAGGTCAAGTCCTTCTCGTTTTCCGGCAGGCAAACGTGGTCGTAGTAGGAAAAGCCGCCGGGGCCGCTCAAGGCCGCGCGTGACGGCATCGTCAGATAGGGGTGCATGTTGTCCATCAGCGTGGTCTTGCCCCGCCCGTTGGCACCGGCAATGGCGACCAGTTCGGCGCCATCGGCCAGGCGCTCGAAGTCCAGCGTCAACACGTCTTGCCCCAGGCCATCACGGATGCCCCGCAAGCCTTTGAGGGTGAGTTTGAGAGGTTGCATGGCTGGCTCCAGCAGTGTGCTGGAACCAGTGTCAATCACGCGCCCTCTGTGTCAACCACCTGCGCCGAACTGCATCATGCCAAACATCAAGTCGCCACGAGGACGGGCACTGAACTCCCCCGCAGCAGTTGCGCTATGGTGCTGCCCAGTACCAACTGCCGCAAGCGAGAGTGCCCATTGGCCCCCATGACCAGCAGTCCGGCGCCATGGCGCGCGATCGCTCGGGCGATCACCGTGCCCACATCACCCTCCTCCAGAGAAACGGTGAACTCAAAGCCCGCTTGGCGCAAGCGCTCACCTGCACGGCTCAAACTCGCCTCATTGGCCACAGAGCGCTTGTCTGCCTGCACCAGGTGGCAACGCAAACCCTGAAGCAATCTGTTGGACGCAACGTGCCCCAGGAGCTTGGCAGCGGTGTCACTGCCATCGTAGGCCAGCACAAACGACGTCGGCGCGACGAACTCAGGGCCGACCATCACCAGCACGGGTTTGTGCGTGGCGCGCAGCACTCGCTCGATGTGGTGGTCCAGCGCGCGCCCAGCCAGCAGGCGGTGGTCCTGCCGTCCCATCACCAACATCAACCCCGCCCCCTCCAACTCCGAGACAGTCTCTGACAACTCGCCATGGCGTTGCAGTCGCTCTACATCGACCACGCCCGCTGCCAGCGCCCGGTCACGCATGCCAACCAGAATCTGTCGACCTTGCTCTTGCGCCAAGGCACTGCGGCGTTGATCCAATTGCGCCAGCTCTTGCAGCAGGGATTCCTGCGCCCCCAGTCCGATCTGCCCCGTTGCATCCAGATGCTGGGCTGCCTCAGGGTGTCGCTCCAGAACCTGCAGCAACAGGAGTGGCGCCGAGAGCTTGTTCGCGGCCCAAGCAGCACCATCACACAGGGACATCAGCGGGCTGCGTGGGTCCACGCATGCGATCACTTTGCTATGCATCGTCAACTCCCGTGCTCAATGGCCTGTGGGCAGTGTCGCGCCCGGCTTGTCGTGCTGCCCGAAGCGATCGATCATCGTCGCACTGGCTTCATTCAGGCCCAGAACCTCGACATCTGCGCCTTCACGGCGGAACTTCAGCACCACCGTGTCGAGCGCGCTCACGGCCGTGATGTCCCAGAAGTGCGCCTGGCTCACGTCAATCCGAACACGCTTGACGACTTCCTTGAAGTCAAAGCGCTCGATGAATGCGTCAGACGAGGCGAAGAACACCTGCCCTGAAACCGTGTAGACACGAAGGTCACCACCATCTTCAGACTGAGATGCCACGCGCAGCACTCGCCCCACTTTGTTCGCAAAGAAGACGCCCGACAGCAGCACCCCCACGAACACACCTTTTGCCAGGTCGTGCGTGCCCACCGTCACAGCCACCGTTGCCAACATGACCAAGGAAGAACTTGGAGGATGGGTGCGCAGCTTGCGCAGGGAATCCCAACTGAAGGTGCCGATGCTCACCATGATCATCACCGCCACCAGCGCGGCCATGGGGATCTGGCTGACCCACGGCCCCAAGAACACCACCAGAATGAGCAGAAAGACACCCGCCACGAAGGTGGACAGGCGCCCTCGCCCGCCAGACTTCACGTTGATGACAGACTGCCCGATCATGGCGCAGCCCGCCATGCCACCAATGAACCCCGTGCCAATGTTGGCCAGGCCCTGGCCCACGCATTCGCGGCTCTTGTCGCTAGGGGTGTCGGTCAACTCGTCCACGATGGAGGCGGTCATCATGGACTCCAGCAAGCCCACCACCGCCAGCGTCAATGAATACGGTGCAATGATCTGGAGTGTCTCCAGGGTCAATGGCACATCCGGCAGCAAGAAGATCGGCAGACTGTCTGGCAAATCGCCCATGTTGCCCACCGTGCGGATGTCCAGCCCCATGAACATCGCCACCCCAGTCAAGACCACGATGCACACCAATGGCGAGGGCACCGCCTTGCCCACCAAGGGCAAGTGGGGAAAGCCGTAGATGATCCCCAGGCCTGCCGCCGTCATGGCGTAGACATGCCAGCTCACATCGGTCAACTCGGGCAGTTGTGCCATGAAGATCAGGATGGCCAGCGCATTGACGAAGCCCGTGACCACCGAGCGAGACACAAAACGCATCAGGGCGCCGAGCTTAAATACCCCGGCAATGATCTGGAACACGCCAGTGAGCAAAGTGGCTGCCAGCAGATACTGAAGGCCATGGTCCTTGACCAAAGTGACCATGACCAGCGCCATGGCGCCCGTCGCGGCTGAGATCATGCCAGGGCGCCCACCCGCGATGGCGATGATGACGGCCATGCTGAACGAAGCATAGAGGCCGACTTTGGGGTCAACGCCCGCGATGATCGAAAAAGCGATGGCTTCAGGGATGAGGGCCAGGGCCACCACGAGACCTGAAAGCAGGTCGCCACGGATGTTGCCCAGCCATTGCTGGCGAACAGATGTTGTCATGGTGAGAGGAAAGCAAAGACAGGCCAAGGGCATGAATCAGCCCAGTGGCGGTCGAAGAGTGGCTTGGCGCTTGGCGCCAGGGACGGGCGAAACCCGCTGCTCAGGTCAGAGCAGCGTCACACAGGGGTGATATCCGAATGCCTCACGGCGGTGCAACCGCGCGAAAGTGCCCGAGCGCCAACCGGCTCACCGGAGAGCACTCCAGTGTCAGCAAGGCAGATTGGCAAGGCAACAACATGATCGTGATTGTAAGCCGACGCCATTTTTATCAATGTGACGGCTGAAACGTCTTCACAGCCGATACCAGCAAGAGCTCAACAAGGCGCCGTATCGCAGATCGCAATCAAACACCCAGTCACTCATCAAATTGAGACACCCCGTTGCCTCATCGCTTGCTTCTGCCCATGGATGGTTGCGCCGAGCAGCGCCGCATTCACGATGACGACGTGGACAGGCACCGCGCTGAGCAGTTCGTCGAAACGCCCCTTGGCCGTGAACGCTCGCATGAAGGCGCCGTCCTGCAACCGAGGAATCAGACGAGCAGGCATGCCCCCAGCCAAGTAGACGCCACCGAGCGCCATGACCTTGAGCGCAAAATTGCCCGCTTCATGCCCCCAGATGTCGATGATGGTCTGTAGCGTCAATGCAGCCAATGGATTGTTGGCTGCATCACGCTGTCCGGCATCAATGATCAGTGGCGTGAGATCCGCCGCGCTGCGCAGTTTGGCCGCAAAGGCGTCGCTTTCAGCGCCAGGGTCCATCGAACGCAGGTAGTCGTAGACATGTGGAACGCCTGAACCCGAGCAAACGCGCTCATACGAGACGTGACCAAAGTGTTCGGTCAGATGAGCATGCAAGCCAGCCTGCGTCGAGCCGTTGGGCCCGAAATCGGCATGTCCCCCTTCCGAGGCACAGGCAATGTACTCATCGCCCCCCCAGATCAGGAATGCTTCGCCGAGGCCCGTACCAGGGGCCAGCACAGCAATGGGCGCCTGATCAATGGACTTTCCCGAATTGATGCACGCCAACTCATGGGGAAGCAAATGCGGCACTGCCAACGCAGTCGCTTGAAGGTCGTTGAGCAGGCTGACTTCCTGCATGCCCAAGTCGTGACACAAGGTCACTTCGTCCAATTCCCATGGCAAGTTGGTCAGCCGGGCGCGACGCGCCATCACTGGCCCAGCAACACAAAAGCATGCGCAGGCCGGTTGAAGTTCTGTTCCGGCCAGATATGTTTCGACAATGATTCGCAAGCTTGGGTAGTCGCCACTTGGGAATGTCTGCTCAAACAGCAACTCACGTGGTGAATCGTTCATCGAAACCAGGGCAAGCCGTGTTGACGTGCCGCCAACATCTCCTACCAGGAGCATCGGCGCGCCCTTCCCCGTTGGTTGTTGTGAGTTCATGAACAGCGCTCCGCTTTACTTGCCAACTACATTGCTGCGTCGGATTCCTTGCTGGGGAAGCCCCCTTCCAGAATCTTCAGCATTTGATCCAGCATGTATGCCACCTCACTAGGAGACTCCAAACAGAACATCGCCTGAGAGCCAGGGTAGTCGCGGCCGATTCTGACGGTGAGCCATGTAGGCTCTTGCCGTGCGAACACGGGTTCGTCATTGACATCATCACCAACGAACACTGCACTGCGAGCGCCACATCGCTTCACGAGGCGCTCAAGGGCCTGCGCCTTGTCGGACTCTGCCGTTGACACCACATTGAAGACCAATTTGCCTCCATAAACGTTCACAGCTGGACCAAGCCCTTGTATCAGCTTGGCGATCGATGCCAATGCCTGGTCGCGGTCGCGAGCCAGGCGATAGTGCAAGGCAATGGAGTGCTGCTTGTCTTCAACCGTGACCCCGACCGTCGCCAGCTCAACTGCATGAACTTGCAGTCGAGCGCGGATTTCGTCAAACACGTCAGATGACGCCACATTTGGCAGCAGAGGGTCTTCCGCGCCGTGGTTGCCAATGATGTATTGCGGCTTGAACGAGAGGCGCCCCTGAACGTCATCAATCGTGCGTCCCGTGATGATCGCCAGCGGCAACAAAGTTGAGAGTCGGCTCAGACGCTGAGCGACCGCCAAGGGAATGCAAGCATCGTCGGGGCGTGCCACGATGGGCGCCAATGTGCCATCAAAGTCGAACGCCAGAAGGGGCGCATTGAGCAGCGTGGTTGCCAGCGCGGCACGGCCTTCTGGCGAGAGCAAATGTCGCATGTTCATTGAGGCTGATGTTTGAGGACTCGGGCTTCGATGCGCGCCCTCAGGCGCCAGCGACCGGCATCGGACAGCATGTGACCGGCCCATCGGAACACATTGAACTCCCGCACGGTCATTCTCAAGCTGGCCATGCGTTCTCGCTGTTCGGCCGTTGTCATGGTTGCCGCGCGGTGCAATGCATCGGCTGTTTCTTCAACATGATAAGGATTGACGATCAATGCTTCAGGCATCTCCCGGGCGGCACCTGCAAAGCGGCTGAGGATCAGCACGCCCTGCTCATCGTCGCGGGCAGCGACAAACTCTTTGCACACCAAATTCATGCCATCGTGAAGACTCGTCACCACGCACATGTTTGCGGCTCGGAACAACTCGGTCACCGCGTCAGGCTCATGGTGTGTCGCCAGCAAATGCACAGGCTGGTAGCCAGGACTGCCAAAGCGGTCATTGATGCGTTGCGCCACGCGTTCAATGCGCTCTTGAAATGAGCGGTACTCCTCCAGTGAGGTTCTCGTAGGCGCTGCAACCTGAACAAACACGAACTGGCCGATCCATTCAGCCCGCTTTTCGAGCAAACGCTCAACGGCGTGAAGGCGCTCCAAAATGCCTTTCGTGTAATCAAAACGATCCACCCCAACCGCAAGGCAGGCGTTCTCGGGCAAGTTCAATCGTTCAAAAACCTGGCTGCGGCATGCGGCAATGGAGGGCCATGTGGCTCGGGTCTCCTCAGTCGGCCACTCAATCGAGATCGGGTAGCTCTCAATCAATGTTTCCTCGTTTTTGAACGAGATCGTTGAGTGCTCATGCTCAATGCGCGCCTCCAGAACACGATCGACGGTCTCGATGAAATTTTTGCAGTGGAATCGCGTGTGAAAACCCAAGATGGTGCTTCCCAGAAGCCCCTCCAGTATTTCATGGCGCCATGGGCAAATGCTGAAGGATTCCGGGTTGGGCCAAGGAATGTGCCAAAAGGTGATGATCGTGGCACGTGGCAATTTGGCCCGGATCATGGCAGGCAACAGTGCAAAGTGGTAATCCTGAACCAGCACAACAGGGTCATCACCTCTCGCTTCGGCAACCACTGCGTCAGCAAAGCGCTGGTTCACGATGCGGTACTGCTCCCAGTCAGACTCGCGGAACACTGGCCGTACGTGAGCGACATGGCACAAAGGCCACATGCCTTCATTGGCAAACCCGTAGTAGTAGCCACGCTCCTCTTCTGGAGTGAGCCAAATGCGCCGGAGCACGTATTCGTTTTTCTCCGGTGGGACACCAACGCGGTCTTTGCGGTCCACCACCTTGCGATCTGCGCTGCCGCTGCCATGCGCAATCCATGTCCCTGAGCAAGCCCTCATGACGGGCTCAACGGCTGTAACCAACCCACTGGCCGGTCGTTTCACCACGATCCCATCATCTGTGGTCTCGTGAATGTACGGCTCTCGGTTCGAGACAACGATGACCTGATCGCCACTCAATTGCGCCTTGAGCAGGGCACGCAGCCGCTCTGGATTCCAGTCAGTTTGAGGGCCGAGCGCACGCCTGTATTCATCTTCCAGATCGCGCAACCGAGCCCTCAGGTCGGCGGCAAACGGGGTCATTTCCGGCGTAGATAACAGCGGCAGGATCAGCCCCTCCCCTCGCAGGATGCCGCGAACGCCCGCCACCCATCCTCGCCAGCTCAATTGCGCAACCACCACCGTGATCAAGGCAATCGCCAAACCGAGCGCCGCAATGAAAACAATTAGGTACTGCCGTGTGTCCTGACTGCGCCGTTCGATGAAGCTCAAATCATGCAGCAGCACCAGTTTGGCGATGGGGCCACTGCCGTTGCTGACGACGTGCACTCCGACGTGAACGGCGCCGCCGGCCAGCACACGGCGGGGATCGGGCATGTCTGCAGCGACCTGCGCTTCGCTGCAACGCAAATCCTTCGGGAAGCTGGCGGTGTGTGTGAGCAAGGTCCCATCCAAGCTGCAAAGGCCCAGTGCCACCAATCGCTCGTCTTGCACCGCTCGGTCAAACAGCGGTTGCAGCCGCGCCTCGTTGGGGGCACCGGAGGCCTCGCCAATCGCATCAGACAGGGTGGTTGCAACCAACGCGCCTCGAATGTTCAAGTCACGAGAAAACCAATGCAAGGTCAGTTGATCCATCAAGGGCAAGGCCAAGTAGGCTGCAGCCACCAGAGTCAGCACAAGTGGAATCAAAAACCTAAGTTGAAGATTCAATATTTTCATGGGTGGGTGCCCGGTTGTTTGACGTGACACTGCCTCATCATGGGGCAATCAAACGCAGTCGATCAAATGGGTCAATCTGTGGGGGACAGGCACTCGCAGATCAGTGACGATCAACGATTGTATCGGCGTACATTTGGATCAATGTGTGCGGATAATTGAGTTACCTTTACCTGGAAGGAGCACCACCATGGGACATGCAAACGCGGCTACGCAGAAGAGTGGATTGGCGACACAGGATGCCGCTTCACTTGATCTGGCCTTGATCGGCAACTGTGCCATCAGCGCGCTTGTCAACCATCTCGGGGTCATCGTCTGGTGTTGCATGCCACGCTTTGACAGCCCACCTGTGTTCCATGCCTTGCTGGATTCTTCTGAAGGCATTGCTCATGATGGCACGATGGCTGTGGAGCTAGAAGGGCAGGCCCGCGTTGAGCAGTCATACGTGCCAGGCACAGCCATCCTGTGCACACGCCTGTTTGATGCAGATGGTCAGGGCATTGAAATCATGGACTTCGCCCCACGCTTCTTGCACCGAGACCGCGTTTTTCGTCCTGCTCAGTTCGTGCGGCGGGTCAGACCCTTGTGTGGACATCCCCGTGTTCGGATCGTTGTCCGCCCCACCGGGGATTGGGGAGCATCGGCACCGGAGATCACGCGGGGAAGCAATCACCTGCGTTACGTCCTGTCCAGCGGGACATTTCGGCTCAACACGAACGCACCGCCGACGTATGTTGTCGACAGCACATGGTTCTCACTCCACGAGCCGATCAGCCTGCTGTTTGGTGCTGATGAAACCTTGTCGGGCGGCATTGAAGAAACCGCACGTGCATTTGAGGAGCGAACCGCCTTGTACTGGCGTCACTGGACGCGTCGCCTTGCTTTGCCCATCGAATGGCAAGATGCCGTGATACGTGCCGCCATCACGTTGAAGTTGTGCCAGTTCGAAGAGACCGGGGCGATCGTTGCGGCCATGACCACCAGCATTCCTGAAGCACCAGACAGCGGTCGAAACTGGGACTACCGATTTTGTTGGTTGAGAGACGCTTTCTTTGTGGTCCGAGCCTTGAATAGCCTGTCTGAAGTGGGAACCATGGAGGATTATTTGCGGTGGTTGTATGACGTGGTGAGAGGATCCAAAGGGGGACACGTACAACCGCTCTATGGTGTCGGACTGGAAAAGTCTTTGCCTGAAGCATTCGTGCCTGGCCTTGCTGGCTACCGTGGCATGGGTCCGGTTCGCGTGGGCAACCAGGCACACGAACACTTTCAGCATGATGTTTACGGCAACATCGTGCTGGGTTCTGCCCAAGCGTTTCATGATCACCGCCTGTTTCGGCGCGCCGATGCGGGTGACTTCGTTGCGCTTGAAGCTGTCGGAGAACAAGCTTGGCTGCTGCACGACCAACCTGACGCCGGCATGTGGGAGTTGCGTACGAGGGCGCGTGTCCACACGTCATCCGCCCTCATGTGCTGGGCTGCCTGCGATAGGCTTTACAAGATTGCCAGAACACTCGGTTTGGTTGCCAGGGCCTCAGTCTGGCGAACGCGGGCCGAGACCATCCACGCCAAGATCGTTGAGCAGTCATGGTCGGCGAAGAGGCAATCTTTCGTGGAAAGCTTTGGCGGGCAAGACCTTGATGCCAGCGTGCTGCTGATGGCCGAGGTGGGCTTCTTGCCACCGCACGATGCTCGATTCAAAAGCACGGTCATCGCCTTGGAGAACGCCCTGTGTGATGGCCCCTACATGCGCCGCTATGAAGCCGAGGATGATTTCGGACGACCGCAAACGTCTTTCAACGTTTGTTCATTCTGGAGAGTCGACGCCTTGGCTCGTATTGGTCAGACAGATCGAGCCAGGGAGTGCTTTGAAGCACTTCTTGCATGCCGCAACCATGTGGGGTTGTTGTCTGAGGACATCAATCCGACGACCGGAGAGTTATGGGGGAATTTCCCCCAAACTTACTCCATGGTCGGCATCATCAATGGTGCCGTTCGTTTGTCAGAACGATGGGATGACCACGTCTGAGATGTGATCACCTGGACCGCACAACCATAGTGTCGCATTCGAGCATGTGCAGCAAGCTCTCTGCCGTGCTACCCAGCAGGGCTTTGAGCAAGCCACTGCGGCCATTCGTGCCCAGAATCACCAGGTCAACATCTGCGTAGCGGACATAGTCTGGCAACAAGTTCTCGGGATACCCTTGCTCAAGTATCAGCGAGATACCGCTTGCCGCATCTGTGCTCAATTTGGATTCACTCAGGAACGCCTCGCATTGGCTCATGGCCAATGCACGCCACGAATCCGAAACGGGGTGATGACCTTCCAGGCTGGCCCCTGTCGGCGGGTAAGCGTGAAAAAGAGACAGCTTGCTGCCCCCAAACCAGCGAACTGCAGTTTCCAGTGCTTCACGCGAAGCTGACGAAAAATCCGTTGCCACCACCACATGCCGGTATGGGCCGTGAACCCGCCGCCGCACTGTCAAAACCGGCACTTCAGCTTCTCGCACCAATTTGTCAACTGTGCTGCCCAACTGGATGCGTCCAATCGGGTCATCTTTGGCAATGCCACCAATGATCAGGGCAACGCCATGCTGCTTTGCGGCACTGAGCACGGCGATGGCAGGTGCGGCTTCCACCACCTGAACGTTCGCCGCAATGCCCTCATCCTGAAGATCAGATTGAAGGCGTCGGGTGACGGTCGTGGCCCACTGCTCAGGCTGGCGCCAAGAGGGCAATGCACGTGCTAATCGACTGGCTTTTGCGGATTCCGATGGATCAACTGCATGCACGACGAACAATTCACCCCCCCATTGTTTGGTCAATTGCTCAGCACGGTCCAGCGCACGATCACTGCGTGCGCTCATGTCTGAAGCCAACAGCAACCGGATCGAGTCTTTGCTTGGTGTCATCTTCATGTCCCTTGTCTGCCGTTAAAGGAATTGATTGCTGGTTGTATCGCGACAAAATTTCTTGAACTTGCGATGCGTCAATTTTTGCAGGCGAAGGTACTGCCCACTTGCCGCCTGTCTCACATGCTCGTGATGTGCCGGTGCCGCAGCCACGTTTTTTCAGCTTCGATAGCAAGAAACTTGAGCAGCCCGATCAGGACAATGACCAGCCAGGACACGGCATCCAGCGAGGCCGTGGCAAATACCTGCTGCATGGGTGTGACGTAGGTGAAGGCCAACTGAAGGACCACCAGCAAAGCGCACATCCAAATCGCAACCGGGTTGCCACTGAGCGTGTCTCGGGTGAAGGCGTGCGCTGTGAAACGACGCACATTGAACAAGTACACAAGTTCACCCATGACCAGCATGTTGACCGCAGCGGTGCGCGCCATGTCGATGCTGCTGCCTCTCGCCAACTCCCACTCGAACACAGCGAAGGTGGACAACACCATCAACGCGCTGACATAAGCAATGCGCAGCGCCAGCACCCGCGTGACCAATGGCTCACCAGGGTCACGTGGCGGCCGACTCATCACACCAGCCTCCGCCGGCTCAAAGGCCAAAGCCAGAGCCAGCGTGACGGCGGTGACCATGTTGACCCAGAGGATCTGGGCTGCGGTCACCGGCAAGGTCAGACCCGCGAGCACCGCCAGCAAAATCACCCCGGCCTCCCCGCCGTTGGTCGGCAACATGAAAAGCAAGGACTTCTTGATGTTGTCGAACACCACCCGACCCTGGGTGACCGCATGGGCCACCGTTGCGAAGTTGTCGTCGGTCAGGACCAGATCCGACGCTTCACGCGCCGCATCCGTGCCTTTGAGGCCCATCGCCACACCGATGTCGGCGGCCTTCAGTGCTGGTGCGTCGTTGACCCCGTCGCCCGTCATGGCCACCAGTTCGCCTTGGGCTTGCAAGGCGGCCACCAGGCGGAGCTTGTGCTCGGGGCTGGCTCGCGCAATCACATCGGTGAGTTGGATGCGCGCCCCCAGTTGCTCGTCGCTCAAAGATCCCACGATGTCGCCCGTGAGGGCCTGATCGGCATTGAGCCCCAGTTGGCGCCCAATGGCGGAGGCGGTGACGACATGGTCACCCGTGATCATCTTGACCCGCAGCCCTGCACGTTGACATTCGGCCACGGCTCGTCTGGCTTCTTCTCGGGGCGGATCGATCATCCCCACCATGCCCAGCAACGTAAAACGAGGCAGGATGTTTTGGATGGACAGGGGGCCGTCCTCCGGTTCATCACAGCGCGCCAACGCCAAAACACGCTGCCCAGCCTGGGCGGCCACGTGCATGCGCCGCTCCCAGGATTCACGGTCGAGTGGCTGGCCGTTGACCTCGCGCACGCACAGGTCCAACACCCGCTCAGGGCCCCCCTTGAGCATCACCTGGAAGGTCTCTCCAGTCCCCGGATGCAAGGTCGCCATGAAGCGATGGTCTGAGTCAAAAGGGACCTCATCGAGCCGTGGCCAAGACTTGGCCACCTGCTCAGGATCCAGGCCCGCCTTGCATGCCAGCGTGAGCAGAGCCCCCTCGGTCGGGTCCCCCAGCATCTGCCAACCATGTGCCGGATCGCGCACCAGGCGGGCATCGTTGCACAGCATGGCACACAGCGCCAGCTCCTGAATGGCCCCATCCAGTCGGTCCACCTCGATCCCTTCGTGGTGAAACCGCCCATCGGGAGCATGGCCCGTGCCGCTGACGTCGAGTGTTCGCTCGGGCAGCATCAGCGTCACCGCGGTCATTTCATTGCACGTCAAGGTTCCGGTCTTGTCTGTGCAGATCACTGTCACCGACCCCAGGGTCTCGACCGCAGGCAGCCGCCGCACCACCGCTCGGTTTCGCGCCATGTTTCGCGTCCCGATGGCCAGCACAATGGTCACGATCGCTGGCAGGCCCTCCGGGATGGCTGCCACCGCCAGCCCAACGACGGCCAGGAACAGCGCCAGCGGCGGCATGTCGTGCACGAAGTGACCGAACAGGAAGGTGAACAGACCAATGACCACGATGAACAGCGTGATCTGGCGTGCGAACTGATCCAGCCGCCGCGTCAGAGGCGTGGCCAGCGTCTGCACCTCGCCCACCAGCGCGCCAATGCGACCCATTTCGGTGTTCACGCCGGTGGCCACCACCACCCCGGCACCCTGCCCCGAAACGACGGTGGCGCCAGCGTAAGCCATGGATGCACGGTCGCCAAGAGCCGCGCCCTCCTCAACTGGGTTGCTGTCCTTGTCGACCGGCAGCGACTCCCCCGTCAAGGCCGACTCGTCAACCCGCAGCCCTTTGACACGCAGCAGTCGAACGTCAGCAGGCACATGGGCCCCAGCCTCCAGCAAGACGATGTCACCAGGAACCAGCTGCGCAGCATCTACCTCTTGCCGCCCCCCCTGGCGCACAACAGTGGCCCGCCGAGGCAGCATCGCCCTGACAGCATCCAGCGCCCGCTCTGCCTTGCCTTCCTGGACAAAGCCGACCAGGGCATTGACCCACACCACGCCCAGGATCACGCCAGCGTCCAGATGGTCACCCAGGGCGGCCGTGACCGCCCCAGCCACCAACAGCACATAGATCAGCGGGTTGTGAAACTGGAGCAGGAAGCGCAGCCAAGGGCCTCGACGCTTGGCCGCTGGCAGGCTGTTGAGCCCATGTTGGGCGATGCGTTGCCGGACCTGCTCTTGATCAAGCCCCGCTTGATCAGACACAGACAACGCATTCAGCGCGTATTGGGGAGAAAGCGCGTGCCATGCCTTGGCCGCGGGCTGATCAGTCTTGCCAGACAGGTTACGGGAATCGAGCATGTCGCGAGCACCTTACCTGTGGTTCCAAAAAAAGGTGGCCGAGCCATCCATCCCGTCCCTTGGATGGACGGCCCCGCAGCGGCGACTTGCTGCATGGCCGGCTTAACGTCGCCTTTGCCAACTCCTGCTTGGCAAATCCTGGTGAAGCACGTGTGGGAACGTTAATCAGAGCAAGCGGAACGCCAGCACCGCCACCAACGTTGGCGGCAAGGCTGCGACCAGCAGCCCCAGGGGCTGGATGGCCTTGTCGGAGAATTTTTCTTTCAAAATGGCGGCACCCGCTGGGTTGGGTGCATTCGCAATCAGCGTCAGGCCGCCCCCGGTCACCGCACCAGCCACCAGCGCCACCTTGAAGTCGTCACTCAAGCCAGGCACCAGCGAACCCAGGTAAGTCAGCGCGGCGTTGTCGGTGATGGCGGTCAGCGCCGTTGCGCCGAAGAAGACAGCGTTGGCATCCATGCCCATGAGCACTGGCTCCAACCACCATTGCTGCTGACCACCCAACACCACCAGCCCGGCCAGGAAAAAGGCCACCAGCAAGGCCTCACGCAAGACCAAGGGATTTTGGTGACGCTGGTAGGCTGTGGAGAACCCCAGGAAGAAGAGGAACAACCCCATGAAAACTGCTGGATGATGAGCGAACACCACCACCAGCGCCAGAAAAACCAGATGCACCAGCACCACAGGCAGTGGCACGGATGTGGCATCGGACTTAGGGCGAGCGGCCATGTGCCCCAGTTGCTTGCGGAACAACAGCATCGCGCAGCCCGCGTTGATCAACACCGCCACGGTCGCTTTCCAGCCGAAGTTGGAAATCATGAACCAGGTGTCCCAGTTCCACTTGGTGGCCACCATCAGCACTGGCGGGGCGGCAAACGGTGTCAAGGTGCCACCAATCGAGATGTTCACGAACAGCACGCCCAGCGTCACGTACTTCAGCTTGTTGGAAATATCCCTGGCGAACAGCGTGTCACGCAACATCAAGGCGGCCAGCGTCATGGCCGCAGGCTCGGTGATGAATGAGCCGAGGATCGGCACAAATGACAACACCAGGAAGTACAGCGCCATGCCCTGTGGCAGAGGCACGTAACGGGCGATGAAACGCACCAGAGTCCCGGCGAACTGCAAGATGGGGCGGGTCGCCGCGATCACCATGATGGCGAAGACGAACAGTGGCTCGGTGAAATTGCGGCTGTCGAGGTAGGCCGTGGCCTGCTCCTTGCCACTGATGCCGAACATGAACAGCATCAGCACCAGAGCCCAAAATCCGAAAACGACTTCGACTTCACCCAGCAAATGCCAGATGCCCGCGTGGCGCGGGTTTGTGTGCGACAGCCGCTCGAAGAACTTGGTGGAAAAAGTGTGAAGGACGGCCAGCGCGAAAAGCGTGGCGCCGATCACCTGCATCAGGGTCGGTTGGTTCATGGGTGGTCGCAGAGGCTCCGCGAGGCGGCCCGACCATCGCATGAACCTGCCCGGGATACGCCAGCGCGTAAAAACCGGACACCCATTCGTGATAATACATCATCCAGCATCAAGCTCTGAAACGGTATCGTGGCCGCGCCAAGACTTGGGACCTTCTGCCTGCCTGGGATTCAACACCCGCTCGGCGATGGTGTTGGGCTGCGCGCCGGACAACTCGCACAGGCAATCTAGCAAGGGCTTGGCCATCGTGTCGGTGGCCTTGGCCCAGGCGGAAACCTTTTGCTCCAGGCTGCTCATTTGAGATATGCCAGCAGCCCTGGTGCGCACCACAGGCACGATGCGCCCTTCCAGTTTGACCTCGGCAGCCGCTCCCAACGCCTGCTGAATGGCCTCCCGATTGACCTCATGCCGGTCTTCGTCTGCCACCGTCCATCGGACACGCACGAACGCCCCGGCAACGTCCTGCTGCGCCACGGCATCCCGCAAGGTGTCGAGATCAGGCTTGCCGTCAAACACAATATCCACAGTCCGCCGAGCAGGTGTCGGCTGCAGCGTGCAGACCGCTGACGAGGCATCCACCTCCCACAGCAGCCAGCCCTTGTCCCCGTCCTCCCCATAGTGGAAGCGCCCGATGGAGCCCGCATAGGCAATGCGCTGCTGCCCATGCCGCCCCTCACAGTCCCATGCCTGATGTCGGTGGATGTGCCCCAGCATAAAAGCCTGGGCCTCAGCAGCGAACAATGCGCCCGTGGTGAACTCGTGGTCGAATCCGGCCATGGGCACGCCGTGCTCGCTCATGCAACCAAAGACGGTGCCATGCGACACGCCGATGGACGGCACGGCCAAGGCCTGAGCTCGTCGGTGGCTCTCGGCAAACCCGGCCAGCAGGAAGGCCAGGTGCTCTCCCACTGCCTCGGCAGCAGCCCCCGCCCCCACCGTGGCCGCCACAGCAGCTTTGTTGACCGTGGGCACGCAGCTGAACAGGGCCATGAGGCCATCTGGCAGCACATCGAAACGCCAGCTTGCAGAAACCTGCCAGCTGCCGTTCGGGATGAGCGCCACCTGCCCGATCTGGTCGACCACATGGACCGGATAACGCCCGCCCAAGGATTTGAAGATGGACAGGGTGCCAGGTGGCTCATGAGAGAACGTCCCTTGCAGCATCAGCACCGGGCAATGGTCGGCCAGGCGACGCACCTGCGCCACCAGACGTTCGGCTGCAGGCGAGTGCAAGTCCAGGGCGTGATCGGTCGAATCCCCCGACAGCACCGCAGCCAGCACACCTGAGGCCATGGCCATGTCGATGGCCGCCCCGAAACATCGGTCGGCCTCGATCAGGTTCTTGGGGCCGTAATGAAGGTCAGAAAAATGCGCGATGCGAACCATGGTGCCTCTCCTTCATGACAGCCGGTGCAGTTCGCTCTCGATCTTGTCGAGGTAGCCCTGCGGGTCGTTGCGATAGCGGTCCAGTTCATCCCAGGCACGGCGGCGGCCATGCGGGTTGAGCCGCCAGCCTCGGCCCCACCGGCGGTCGGCATAAGCCTGGTATTGCTCAGCAGCAATGCCATAGGCTTGGGCACGCGCAAGGAGGTGTTCCAAGGTGAGATCCCCATCATGGACCGGGATGCCCTTGGGGGCATCAGCGATCACCGTTTCCACAACGGCATCCACATCGGCACCCTCCCACGTTGGCGCCCCATCCAAAACCTGAGTGGCCATTTGAGCTTGAACAATGGCCGTGTCTTCGTCCTCCCTGTCACGCAGCAAGGCGGTCACATCCACGGGCGCTTCCAGTTCAATGATCCATTGAGGCACACGTGTGGGCAGGCCCGTCTCATCGATATGGGCGACCTCCATCAAGCGCTTGGTCAGGTAGAACGGGGTGCGTTGCCGATCCAGAAAGCCAGAGATACGACCGCCACGCAGAAAGCCGATGGTTTCGAACTTCTGGATGGCCGCATTCATGGCGTAGAAGCTGTTGGTGGGCAACTCGAACGCACTGATGGAGCGGATACCCGGGATGAAGAACAGGAACCGCCCGGTCAGGTTGCAGCGCCGCTGCTGGTAGTCGGCGCAGGCCTCTGGCTCGCAGATGCCGCCGTTGTCTTCGCGCAGAACCGTCTTGCGCCCACCGAAGATGCGGATAGAGCGCCGGCCCGTGTTGTCCATGGGCACAGGTGCGTGGCACATGCAGTGCCGCACACGGCCATCAGCCGAATACTGCGACCAGTAGCGCTTGTCCTGCGCCCCCCAGGCCGCGAGTTCATGCGGCATCACGGTCTGCCACTGGTCAGCCGGAAAGACGATGGGGAAGCGATAGAGGTGAAGGCCTTCACCACGGTCCTCGCCATAGGCTTGCAGGATCTGCTTCGGTGTCTCGGGATTGGGGAAGTCTTGTGCCCGCACGGTGAACCAGGGCACGTTGCGCGGGATCAGCGGTGACTTGAGTTGCGGCATCGCACCCACGATGGCGCGTTCGATCTGATCGAAGGACTGGCCGGCTTCAACGCCCTCGTCGTAGAGGCGTTGAGCCTGGGGTTGCTCCGCCGCCTTGCGGGTGAGCACCTTGATGCCTGCGCGGATCTTGCCGCCTGTGGGGATGCGGGCGGGGCCTTGCCCGAGCAGGGTCGGCAGGGCCGCCGAACCGCCCTGGACGGTGACAGTGGTTTTGACCATGGTGGCGCTCCTTCATGAACATGCGATGGTTCATGCTCTCGCGACTTCATGCGACGTCAAGCCTAAAAACCTACGGCGAGGTCCCGTCTAGATCTAGTGCGGCACGGTGACAAGGTGGTGTTCTATGCAATCAGCGAGAACCGCAAGCTGACGGTGAAGTATGTTCAGCCTGTGAAACAGGCATGCAGCGCGGCTCTTATCTGCCTGCGCAACAACCACGTTGTTGTTGAATAGGCGGGCATGGCACCGATCCGAATGAACAGAACACACAGCAATCCCCCGGCTTTGGGTGCAGCAGCGTATGGCAGGCCGTGCACTCGTAGTAGAACTGGCAGGCGTCGGTGGGCATGGTTTCCTGTTGTGCGTGGCCGCACTGTGGACAGGTCAGCACGGATTCAAGGATGACGGCGCTCATCGTGGCGTCACTTCTGCAAGGCAGACGGATAGCCAGCGTTCGTCGTGGCTGTGGTCAACGCGTCCGGCTT
>CAYJXE010000046.1:0-21398 GCA_964373965.1 uncultured Aquabacterium sp.
CCATCGGCGAGAGGGTGCGGGTGAGGGTGCTGGCGCGCGACGTCAGCGTGGCACTCAGCCAACCGGTGGACAGCAGCATCCTCAACATCCTGCCCGCCACGGTGGATGCGCTGCATGACGAAGATGTCGCCAGCGTGATGCTGCGGCTGACGCTGAGCGATGGCAGCGCTTTGCTGGCTCGTCTGACGCGGCGATCGGTGGTCGCCCTGAGCTTGAGGCCCGGTCTGGCCGTGCATGCGCAGATCAAGGGGGCTGCCTTGCTGCGGGGTTGAGAGGCTGACAGGCTGAGGAGCATTTCACGATCATTGCGGGTTTGTCCGCCGTTCATGTTGGTGCCGGCGGATTCGGTCTAACCCTGGTTCTGGTCGCTCGGGCCAATTGGTGGCCGTTCAAGCAAATGCATTCAAGAGGTCGGCGGCGGAAACTGTTTTCACGACAGACCACTGCCAGTCATAAACCCGGAGACCAAGATGCGATTCCGCCTGAGCAAACAAAGCCTGCTGCTGACCGCAGCGCAAGCCGCCGTCACCGCACTCATGCTGCCCAGCATGGCGAGCGCGGCCACGCCCGACCCCTTCTACCAGTACACCGGCAGCACCCCTTTGGCCGACATCGCGCCGGGCACCGTCCTCAAGAGCCGCACGATCTCGGTCTACATCGCCGGCATCAAGACCTCGATGCAAGCCACCCAGCTCGTGTACCGCTCGACCGACGCCAAGCTGCGCCCGACCTCCAACGTGACCACCATCTTCGCGCCCGACTGCGCCAAGGTCAGTTGCGCGAACAAGAACAAGGTCATCTCGTACCAGTCGTTCTACGACTCGCTGAACCCCGAAGACGGTCCTTCGCGTGCCTACGCTGGCGGCAAGCGCCTGCCTGACCTCTTGCCTGCCGTCGAGACCGTGCTGTTCGGCACCTACGTTAAGAACGGCTACACCGTTGTCATCTCCGACACGCAAGGCCAGGGTGCGAACTTCGCCGCGGGCCCGGAATACGGCTACAACACGCTGGACTCGATCCGCGCGACCTTCAACGCTCCCCAGATCGGCCTGGGCCGCGATGCCAAGGTCGTGATGATGGGCTACTCGGGCGGCGCCATTGCCACCGAGTGGGCCGCCGAGTTGGCACCCAGCTACGCCCCCGACCTCAAGCCCAACCTGATCGGTGCGGCCTTCGGCGGCACGCTGGTGAGCCCCGAGCACAACCTGACCTACGTCGAAGGCACGCCCATCTGGGGCGGTGTGCTGCCGATGGCGGTCATCGGTGTCTCGCGTTCCTATGACATCGACATCCAGAAGTACCTGACCACGCGCGGCCTGGAGGTCTACAACAAGATGCAAAAGGCATCGATCGCCTATGTGCTGGGTCAGTACAGCCGGGTGACCTGGAAAGACCTGGTCAAGCCCGAGTTCCAGGATCGCACCAAGATCAAGGAATACGTGGAAGCGGTCAACAAGGTCATCATGGGCACCGGCGGCACGCCCGAGATCCCGCTGCAGATCGGTCAAGGCACCGGCGGCATCTGGGAAGGCACCAAGCCCTCTCCGGTTTGGGGTGCCGGTGATGGCGTGATGCTGGCGGGTGACGTCCGCACGCTGGCTCGCCAGTACTGCGCTCAAGGTGTGCCCGTTCAGCACAAGGAATGGGGCACCAGCCACTTCACCACCATGCTGAACTGGCTGCCCTGGGCCACCTCCTGGATCGACGACCGATTCGCTGGCAAGGCCGCGCCCCAGAACTGCTCCAGCATCGCTGTGGGCAATCCGCTGACGCCCCTCGTCTACAAGCCCTGAGCGTGAGCAGCGGCTGAGGCCGCACACCAGGTGACAAGGCCAGCGCGTGCAGACGTGCTGGCCTTTTTCATTCCGGTGGGTGGGTTGCGGGGCCGGTCTTGCGAGGGCCTTGGTGCCGAAAGCCGTCGACCAGGGCGTCGAGCGTGGCCTGCAGCTGCCGCCGTGCTGCGCGTGGGCCCACGCCCCATTGCGCCAGTTGCCCGTCCACGTGCATGCGTGCCATGCCGTAGACGGCGCTGCGCAGCATCAGCGCCAGGCGCTCGGCTGCCACATTGTCTTGAAGGTCGCCTTCGAGTTGCGCTTGCTTGACGAGTGCCACGGTGCGGTCCCGCACCGCCTGGAAGTGCGCTTGCAGCGATGGCGAGGCGTTGAAGTCATACAAGCGCCGCGCGGACACCAGCCTGAACGAAGTCGGGTGTTGCAACGCCCAGGCCAGGAAGCTGTGCCCCATGGTGCGCAGCCGCTCGATGGCAGAGGGTGGCGCGCGATGCAGGTCGCGATCGACCATCAACCTCAGGCGCACGGTGGCTTCTTCGGCGATGGCGGTCATCAAGGCGGTGTGATCGGCGAAGTGCCGAAATGGCGCCCCCGAGGACACGCCGATGCGCCTTGCCACTTCTCGCAAGCTGATGCGTTCGTCGCCGGACTCTTCTGCCAGCAGCAAGGCGGTGTCGATGACGGCTTGGCGCAGGTTGCCGTGGTGGTATCGCTTCGGGCGGGTGTCTGGCATGGCAAGACGGGTGGATGGATGTCAATGTAAGCAGTGTGCATTCTGGCTTCTCGTTGGTTCCAGGTGCGGTCAGCATGTCAGCCATCGCAACCCACACCTGAACATCCATGCCGGATTCATCGCCACCCGACTCCCGTCAGCGGTCACGGGACTCAGCTGCTTCGCCCTGGCGCCTGTGGGCCTGGGGGACGATGTTGCTCGCGCTGCTGACCGTGTCCATGTTGCTGGCGCAGCCCGATGCCGAGGGCGCGCGCAGGCTCATCCGGCTGACGGCTCGGCTGTCGCTGGTGCTGTTCCTGCTGGCTTTTGTCGCCTCGGCGTGGTGGCGCCGTTGGCCTGGTGCCATGAGTGCTGCGCTGATGCGGCACCGTCGGCAGGTGGGCTTGTTGTTCGCCACGTCGCACGCGTGTCACGCTGTGGGCATTGCGTGCCTGGCGATGTGGGCTGATCCTGCTTTGTGGGCGGAGCTCACGCCGCAACTCAGCCGGTGGATCGGTGGTGCAGGTTACGTGGCCGTGGCGCTGATGGCGTTGACATCCTTTGACGCAGCGGTGCACAAGTTGGGACGCGCGCGCTGGCAGGCCTTGCACCGAGTGTGTGGCCACGTCATCTGGCTGGTGTTCGTGCTGTCTTGCCTCAAGCGGGTGGGGGCTGCGCCGGTTTACGCTTTGCCCTTGCTGCTCCTGGTGGGCGCGATGCTGTGGCGGCAGTGGCCATTGCGCCGCGAGGCGACGCTCAGGCCGCTCCCTTGAGCAAGGCGTCGATCACGCCAGCGCCGGTGCCTCCGGTGGGATCGAGCTCCTGAACCTTGCGCAGGTAGGCCCGGGCGCCCAGCGCGTCGCGCCGCCGAAGGCGGATGAAGGCCAGTGCCTTGAGCGTGAAAAGCCAGAAGCGCGCTGGTCCGGGCGACTGGAAATCAGCCATGCCCGCGTCCACTTGTTGCCAGGAGCCTGGCAGCCCCGCTTGCATGGCCGCCACGTCCAGGCCTTTGAGCGCCGCGAACTCGGCCTGGGCTGTGTCACCGTGCCGAGCGTGGAACTTGTAGAGCAGGTAGTACAGCGCAGGGCAGTCCGGTGCGCAGACCTGGGCCGTCCACAGCAGGGCCAGTGCGCGCTGGGGGTTGGGCTCCTGGCGTGCTTCGTCGACCAGGTGGCGCACCTGTGGAGGCACCTCACCGCCGAAGAGCTCGTTGGACGATTCGCCGGTGAACAGGTTCACTTGGCCCACCCGATCACCAGGCGCCGGCCGAGGCGGCCAGCCGGGTCACGACCTCGCCGCCCAGCAGGTGTTTCTCGAAGATCTCGGGCACGTCTTCCGGTTTGACGCGGCTGTAGAGCACGCTGTCGGGGAAGACGACGACGTTGACGCCGCCATCGCATGGCCCCAGGCAGCCCGAGTAGGTCACGCCCACCTGGTCATAGGCTTGCCTGGCCTGGAGTTGCTGCCAGAAGGCCTGCAGCACGGCCTGGCTGCCTTGCGCGGCGCAACAACCGCGCGGGTGCCCAGGCGGGCGCTGTTGTGAGCAGACGAAGACGCTGCGTTCAGGTCGGGACATGGGGGCTCCAGCGGCTTTCAGCCGAACTTGAAAAGGATGCCGTGGCCGCCGCGCGGGTACTCCCAGGCGACGTTGGCATGCTCTGAACAGATGATCCGGCAGCTGCCACATTCCAGGCAGCCATCGGTGATGAGGGTCACAGAACCATTGCCTTCGGCCTTGTAGCAACTGGCCGGGCACACGAAGGTGCAGCTGCGGTCCTGGCACGTGCTGCGGCAGACCTCGGCATCCTTGATCTGGATGTGGGGGCGGCCGGCGTCGACCTTGTAGCGGTTCTGAAAGAGCTTGTCTTCCACGTTGACGGAGATGGGGGTCATGTCGAGGGCTCCTGTCGTGTCGTCGTCAGGTTGGGGGCAGCGCTGATCAGCGCGGATCAGCACGGATCAGCGGAAAGCACGCCAGAGCTTGAAGGCGTCGCCCACCAGGCCGGTGAAGCTGCGCGCCGTCCGGAAGCTTGAGAACACCTCGCGCTCCTTGGTCTTCTTGTCGACGTTGTCGACCGTGACCATGGTGCGCGCCGCCTTGTTGAGCAGCTCGGGGTAGGTGGTGAAGAACTGCGGGTTCTCGTGGAAGACCTTGGGCATGTCGCGGTACTTCTTGAGGTCCTTCATCACGAAGGATTCGTCGAGTGCCTTCTGGTAGGCCTTGAGCGTGGCTTCGTTGAGCGTCTTGCCGGCGGCCTTGGCGTTGATCACGGTCTCCGCAGCCAGGCGGCCGGTGGTCATGGCCAGGTTGGAGCCCTCGCGGTGCACGGCGTTGACGAAGCCACCCGAGTCACCGACGATCATCCAGCCGTTGCCATGCACCTTGGGGACGGCAAAGAAGCCGCCTTCGGGGATCAGGTGGGCGCAGTACTCCTTCATCTCGCCGCTTTCGATCAGCGGCGCGACGCTGGGGTGGCGCTTGAGGTTCTCCAGCAGCTGGTAGGGCGAGGTCTTGTTTTCGTTCTTCTTGAAGTCCGAGAGCATGCAGCCGATGCCGATGGTGAGCGAGTCCTTGTTGGTGTAGAGGAAGCCCGTGCCCATCATGCCGTCGGTGATCTTGCCCACCATTTCGATGACAACGCCTTCTTCTTCCTTGATGTTGAAGCGCTGCTGGATCAGCTCTTCGGGCATGAAGAGGATTTCCTTGACGGCCAGCGCGACATTGCTGGACTTGATCTCGGGGTGAAAGCCCGCCTTGCGCGCCAGCGTGCTGTTGACGCCATCGGCGAGCACCACCACGTCGGCGAACACGTCGCCCGCTTCGCGGTCGCAGCGCACGCCCACCACCTTGTCGCCGTCCATGATCAGGTTCTGCACCGTGGTCTCGCAGATCAGCAGGGCGCCGGCTTCGCGCACCTTCGAGCTGAACCACTTGTCGAACTGCGCGCGGATGATGGTGTAGCGGTTGTAGGGCGGCTTGTTGTAATCCTCGCTGCGGAAGTGGCTGCCCACGAAGCTGGCGTCGTCGAGCACCCACATGCGTTGCTCGATGATGTGGCGCTCGAGCGGGGCGTCGTCGCGGAAGTCGGGAATGATGCGCTCGAGCGCGTCGGCATACAGGATGGCGCCCTGCACGTTCTTGCTGCCGGGGTACTCGCCACGCTCGATCTGCAGCACCTTCAGGCCGGCCTTGGCCATGGTGTAGGCGGCGGCGTTGCCCGAGGGGCCAGCGCCCACGACGATGGCGTCGAACTTCTGATTGGCTTTCATGGTCTTGCTCCTGCTGTGGCGGCGAGGTCAGGCGACCTTGCGGATGCGCTGGTCGAGGTGGGCCTGAAAGGCCTGCGTCAGCGCGGGCAACACCTGCATGGCGTTGCCGACGATGCCGTGGTGGGCGAAGTCGAAGATCGGTGCGTTCGGATCGGTGTTGATGGCGACGATGACGTCTGACGACTCCATGCCCACGCGGTGCTGGATGGCGCCACTGATGCCGGCGGCGATGTAGAGCTTGGGGCGAACGGTTTTGCCGGTCTGGCCAACTTGCCGATCGGCTTCGACCCAACCCGCCTGCACGCAGGGGCGTGTGGCACCCACCTCGCCGCCCAGCACGCGGGCGAGGTCGAACACCAGCTTGAAGTTCTCGGGGGTCTTCAGGCCCTTGCCACCGCTGACGATCACGTCGGCATACGGCAGGTTGATCTGGTTGGAGCTTGCATCGGCGATGAAGTCCAGCAGCTTGGTGACGATGTTCGTCTCGATCAGGCCGAGCGTGTCTTCGGAGGTGGTGCCGGTGCGTTCGGCATCGGCGCGCGGCATGGCCATCACGCGGGGGCGGATGGTGGCCATCTGCGGTCGGTACGCCAGCGTCATGATCGTGCACAGCAGCGAGCCGCCGAAGGTTGGGCGGGTGGCGGCCAGGGCGCGGGTGTTGGGGTCGATGGCCAGCTCGGTGCAGTCGGCGGTCAGGCCGGTGAGCAAGGTGGTGGCCACCGAGCCGGCCAGGTCGCGGCCTTGGCTCGTGGCGCCCAGCAGCACGATCTCCGGCTTGTACTTGTTGACCAGGTCGGTCAGGCCCTTGGTGAAGGGCTCGTTGCGGTAGCCCTTGAGGACCGCATCGCGCATGAAGTAGACGTGATCGGCGCCGAAGGTGAAGGCTTCTTTCGCGAAGCGGTCGAGGTCTTCATCGGGGCCGCCGAGCAGCACGCCGCACAGGGGTGAGCCCAACTGGTCGGCGAGCTTTCGGCCTTCGCCCAGCAGCTCCCACGAGACGCTGTGCGCGTGGCCGCGTTCGTGTTCAATGAAGACCCAAACGCCCTTGTAGGCCTTGAGTTCGTCGGAGAGTTCGAGGTTGCGGCCGCGGCCGGCGGGTTTGAGTGCGGGTTTGGCGTCGCTCATGGCAGGGCTCCCGTTCGGGGTGATGACAGCGTCGGTGGGGGTGCGAATCGATCAGGCGCTGAGCTTTTCAACCAGGTCCTGCTCCAGCGTCGTGTGGCGCGTGAAGATGGACTGGATGAGGTTGAGCGAGACGTCGCGCAGCGAGGATGTCTCCACGCTTTGCATCTCGGCCTTCTCGGAGCGAGGTGTGGGCCCGAAGACTCGGCTGACCACGGTGGGTGAGCCTTTGAGCCCGATCTTGGTGGGGTCCTCGATGCCTGCGTCGTCCTTGTTCCACTTGCGCACCGGGTAGGCGGCGGCGTGGATCATGGCGGGCAAGGAGGCGAAGCGCATCTCGTTGGTGTTCTCCAGCATCGTGATCAGGCAGGGCAGCTTGGTTTGCAGCACCTGCACGCCGCCTTCGCCGCGACGCTCGACGGTGATGGTGCCGGCCTCCAGGTCGGTTTCAACGATGCGCGAAACGTAGGTCAGCAACTGCAGGCCCAGCCGCTTGGCCACGCCGGGCCCGACCTGGGCGGTGTCGCCGTCGATGGTCTGCTTGCCCGCGAACACCATGTCGACCTGCTGCTCGCTGCCCAGCTTGCGGATGGCCGCAGCCAGCGCGTAGGAGGTGGCCAGGGTGTCGGCGCCAGCGAACGCCCGGTCGGTGACGAGAACGGCGTCGTCCGCACCGAAGGACACGCATTTGCGCAGCGCCTCTTCGGCCTGAGGTGGGCCCATGCACAGCACGGTCACGCGACCGCCGAACTTGTCCTTCAGGCGCAGCGCCTCTTCCAGCGAGAACAGGTCATACGGGTTGACGATGGCGGGCACGCCCTGGCGCATGATGGTGTTGGTGACCGGGTGGACGCGGATCTGGGCCGAGTCGGGCACCTGCTTGATGCAGACGACGATGTGCATGGCGCTTTCCTGTTGGGCTGTTCAGAGGGAGGCGGTGGCGGCGGGGTCGGTCGCGGTGGAGGCTGGCGGCGGCACCCGGTTCGGCAGCGATGCCTTGAGGCTCTGCAGCGAGACGTGCTGCTCGCCGTTGGCTTCCTGAAAGACCTTGAAGACCTTCTCCTGTGCGGGCGTGGAGCGCACGAAGTCGGAGTAGGCGCGCACCAGCAGGTCGCGGTAGACGGCGTAGAGCGCCTGCTCGTTGTCGCCGGGCAATTCAGGCGCCTGGCGGATGTACTGGTAGAAGCGTTTGAGGATGTGCAGTCGGCTGACGTGCACGACGCTTTGCTCGTGGGGCACACCGAAGAAGTTCAGGAAGTCTTCGGCCGACGACAGCTGCTTGAGCTCCAGGGTGAGGTTGTCCATCATGGCTGCGCTCCTTGGTCTGGGGGCGGATCAAGGCGGTCTTCCAGTTCCTGGATGCGAGCGAGCATGCAGGTCATGGCGCGACCGACCGGGTCGGGGATGAGGTGGTGGTTGAGGTCCACCGGCATGAAGCCATCGGCTGTGCGGCGTGGGCGCGATGCTTCGCGCACCACCACGCGGCCTGGGATGCCGACCACGGTGGCGCCTTCGGGCACCGGGTCGATGACCACCGAGTTGGCCGCCACGCGCACGCCGTGTCCGACCACGATGGGGCCGAGCACCTTGGCGCCTGCGCCCACCACCACGCCGTTGCCCAGCGTCGGATGGCGCTTGCCAGCCTGCCAGGTGGTGCCGCCCAGCGTGACCCCGTGGTAGAGCGTGCAGTCGTCGCCGACTTCTGCGGTCTCGCCGATGACGACGCCCGTGCCGTGGTCGATGAAAAACCGCCGTCCGATGCGCGCACCCGGGTGGATGTCGATGTGGGTCCACCAACGCGCAAGGTAGGACATCCAGCGCGGCAGGTAGCGCCAGCCACCGATCCACAGCGCGTGTGCCAGCCGATGCAGGGCCACGGCGTGCACGCCCGGGTAGAGCGTCCAGACCTCGAAGCGAGAGCGGGCGGCTGGGTCGCGTTGGGTCACGCAGGCCACGTCTTCGCAGACCAGGCTCCACCAGCTGGGTGGCAAGGGTTGGCTCTCGGCCACGGTCGTGGGGCCTTCGTCCAGTGGGGCGGTTTCGGTCGGGCTCATGAGGGCTGTCCTTCCAGGGCCGATGACTCCAGGTAGAACTGACGCAGCTCGGCGGTCGTGGGCGAGCGCTTGTTGCGCACCGCGTGACCGCGAACGCGTTCGAGCAGTTGTGGCACCTGGGGCTCGTCCAGTGAGAGCCCCAGGGCCTGGTAGGCCAGCCTCACCGCACGCGTGCCGGAGTGCTTGCCCAGCACGGTCTGGCGGGCGCGACCCAGCTCCGCCGGATCAAAGCCTTCGTAAGTGGTCGGGTGCTTGGCCAGACCGTCGACATGGATGCCCGACTCGTGCGTGAAGATGGCGTCGCCCACGATGCTCTTGTTGGCAGCAACCGGGCGACCCGATGCCTGCTCCACCAGTTTGGAGATGCGCACCAGCTCGCTTGTGTGGATGCCGCAGTTCACGCCGTGGATGTGCTTGAGACCCATCACCACTTCTTCCATCGCGGCGTTGCCCGCGCGTTCACCCAGGCCGTTGACGGTGGTGTTGGCGTGGGTGGCGCCTGCGCGCAGGGCCGCCAGGGTGTTGGCCGTGGCCAGGCCAAGGTCGTTGTGGGCGTGGATCTCGATGTCGATGTCCACCGCGTGGCGCAGCAGGCTGATGGCGTCGAAGGTGGCGAACGGGTCGAGCACTCCCAGGGTGTCGGCATAGCGGATGCGCGAAGCACCGCAGCGCTGCGCCAGCCGGGCCAGCTCGCCCAGGAAGACGGGGTTGGCGCGGGAGGCGTCCTCCGCGCCCACAGAGACTTCGCGGCCCGCCGCATGCAGCGTGCTGACGAAGCGCTCGACCTGTTCCATCGCCCAGATGCGGTCTCGTTGCAGCTTGTGGCGAAGGTGGATGTCCGACACGGGGATCGACAGGTGGATGACGTCGACATCGCATTCGAGCGCGGCCAGCACATCTTCGTTGCGCATGCGGCCCCACACCATCAAACGGCTGCTCAGGCCCAAGGCCGCGATGGTGTTGATCGCTTGCACTTCGGTCTCGCCCATCACCGGGATGCCCACCTCCATCTCGGGCACACCGGCATCGGACAGTGCGCGGGCAATGGCCACCTTCTCGTCGAGCGTGAAGGCCACGCCAGCGGTTTGTTCGCCGTCGCGCAGGGTGGTGTCGTTGATGACGGGGTGGAGCATGTCAGTCCGTTGGTTGGTCGGGGGACGAGGCTCTTTCTGCAATCGCTGTGCCATTCGGGTCAGCGCGGTGTTCACCAGGGGAGGCGGCTGATTCGCTGTTGGGATCGGCCTTGCGGTGCGTCGACCTTGTCGTGTTTGTGGTCGCATTCAACACAGCGTGCATGCCACGCTTGCGAGCTGTCTTCACGCTCTTTCACGAGCGTGGTTGCGCGTGTGGCGAGGCAACTCGATGGTCAGGTCGGATGCGCCCATGCGCACCGCACAGGCCAAGCGGGAACATGGCTCCACGCCCCAGGCTTTGTCGAGCTGGTCTTCTTCTTCCTCGTCGGGCTCGGCCAGGCTGTCGCCACCTTGGCGGATCAGCACGTGGCAGGTGGCGCAGGCGGCGACCATGTCGCAGGCGTGTTCGATGGCCACACCGTGCTGCAGCAGGCTCTCGCACAGCGAGCGGCCTGGACGAACCTCGAAGCTCAGGCCCTGGGGGCACAGCTCGTGGTGGGGGAGGATGGTGAGCTGTGGCATGGGCGGGCTCCGTGGTTCAGGTGATGGTGTCCAGCGCCCGACCGGACAGCGCCTGCCTGACAGAGGCGTCCATGCGGCGCGCAGCGAAAGCGGTGGTGACGTGGTTGAGCAGTTGGCAAGCCCCTTTGACCGCGTCGGTGCTGGCGTTGGTCTCGAGCTGGTCGGCCAGGTGGCTCATGGCGTCAACGATGTGCTGGCGCTCCGGAGGCGAGAGCAGGGCGTCGCCGTCTTCCTTGAGCGCGGCTTCGGTCGCGTCCAGCAGGCGGCGTGCGTCCACCTGGGCCTCGCGCAACATGCGCAGCGCCATGTCTTCGCTGGCGCGGCCCACGCTGTCTGCCAGCATGCGGGTGATTTGATCGTCGTTGAGGCCATAAGCAGGTTTGACCTCGACTTGCGCTTGCACGCCCGTGCTCTGCTCGCGCGCGGTGACCGACAACAGGCCATCTGCATCGATCTGAAAGCTCACGCGGATGCGCGCCGCACCGGCCACCATGGGCGGGATGCCTCGCAACTCGAAGCGCGCCAGCGAGCGGCAGTCCTTGACCGACTCGCGCTCGCCCTGCAGTACGTGCAGGCTCATCGCGGTCTGGCCGTCTTTGAAGGTGGTGAAGTCCTGTGCACGCGCGGCGGGCAGGGTGGTGTTGCGCGGGATGACCTTCTCGACCAGGCCACCCATGGTCTCCAGGCCCAGCGACAGCGGGCACACATCGAGCAGCAGCCATTCGCCATCGGCACCGTTGCCCACCAGGGCGTTGGCCTGCATGGCGGCGCCCAGGGCCACGACCTCGTCGGGGTTGAGATCGGTCAGCGGCTCGCGACCGAAGAGATCGGTCACCGCCTGGCGCACCACCGGCATGCGGGTCGAGCCGCCCACCAGCACGATGCCGTCGATGTCGTCGAGCGTGATTTGCGCGTCCTTGATCGCCCGCTTGGTGGCGCTGAGCGTGCGCTGCACCAGCGGCTTGACCAGCTCGCCGAAGGCCTCGCCCGTCAGGGTCTGGCCGCAAACGTCCACGGCGTCGAAGGACGAGAGCGCCTCCTTGGCTGCGCGGGCACTGATGAGCAGGTGCTGCTGCGTGATGGCGTCCAGCGCGGGCCAGTCCAGGCCCTGCTGGTCGGCCAGCCAAAGCGCCACGCTGCGGTCGAAGTCATCGCCGCCCAGGGCCGAGTCCCCGCCCGTCGAGCAGACCTCGAAGACCCCCTGGCTCAAGCGCAGCACCGACACGTCGAAGGTGCCACCGCCCAGGTCGTAGACCAGGAAGGTGCCTTGGGCGCCTTTGTCCAATCCGTAGGCGATGGCGGCTGCCGTGGGCTCGTTGAGCAGGCGCAGCACCTGCAGGCCTGCGAGCCTGGCCGCGTCTTTCGTGGCTTGGCGCTGCGCGTCGTCGAAGTAGGCCGGCACGGTGATGACCACGCCGGTGAGTTCACCGCCGAGCGAGCCTTCCGCCCTGGCCCGCAGGCTGCGCAAGATGTCGGCCGACACCTCCACCGGCGAGCGCAGGCCAGCCGCCGTCTGCACACCCACCATGCCGGGTTGTTCGACGATGGCGTAAGGCGGCCTGCCGGCGCGGACCACGTCGGCGTGGCTGCGGCCCATCAGGCGCTTGATGGACGCAATGGTGTTGAGGGGATCTTGCGCCTGGCGGGCCACGGCGTCGGCCCCGACGATGGGTGGCTCGTCTGGCGCGCGGTAATGCACCACCGAAGGCAGCAGCACCCGTCCTTGCTCGTCGGGCAGGGCTCGGGGCAAGGCGCTGCTCACGCTGGCCACGAGCGAGTGGGTGGTGCCCAGGTCGATGCCGGCGGCAAGCCGGTGCTGGTGCGGGGCGGCGCTCTGGCCGGGTTCGGCGATTTGCAGCAGCGCCATGGCGTGCCCCTTGTTTGAGTTCAGACAGCGAAGCTTTCGCCGCAGCCGCAGTTGGCCTTGGCGTTCGGGTTGTGGAACTTGAACCCCTCGTTGAGACCTTCGCGAACGAAGTCGAGCTCGGTGCCATCGAGGAAGGGCAGGCTGCGCGCGTCCACCAGCAGCTTCAGGCCATGGCTGTCGAAAACCTGGTCCTCGGGCAGGGCCTCGTCGGCGAACTCGATCGCGTAGGCCAGGCCCGAGCAGCCGCTGGTCTTGACGGCCAGGCGCAGGCCCACGCCCTTGCCGCGTTTGCTCAGCGATCGCTCGATGTGGCGGGCGGCGTTGTCGGTCAGGGTGACGGCCATGAGGTCCTCCTCACATCGAGAACGAGCTGCCGCAGCCACAGGTGGTCTGCGCATTCGGGTTGTGGATGACAAAGCGCGAGCCCTCCAGGCCATCTTCGTAGTCGATGTCGGCACCCAGCAGGTACTGCATGCTCATCATGTCGACCACCATGCTCACGCCATCCTTGTCGATGCGGGTGTCGTCTTCGTTGACCTGGTCGTCGAAGGCGAAGCCGTATGAGAAGCCCGAGCAACCGCCACCCGTCACGTACAGACGCAGTTTGAGTTGAGGGTTGCCTTCGTCGGCGATGAGCTCGGCCACCTTCGCAGCCGCGGCGCTGCTGAACTGGATGGGCGTGGCTGGTGGCGGTGTAGCCGTGGTGGGGGTGAGGGTGGTGGTGTCCATGGCGGCTCCTTCGTGGAAGATCGGTGGGACGGTGGGAGAGGTCGGTGCTCAGGAGGGTTGGCAGGCGGTTTGCTCGGGCAGCGTCACGCTGGCGACGCCGATCGGGGCGGGGTCGGACAGGCGCGATCGGTAGTCGGCCACGGCGGCCTTGATCGCGTCTTCGGCCAGGATCGAGCAGTGGATCTTCACGGGCGGCAGGGCCAGCTCTTCCGCGATCTGCGTGTTCTGGATGGCCAGCGCTTCGTTGAGCGTTTTGCCGCGCACCCACTCGGTCACCAGCGAGCTCGAGGCAATCGCCGAGCCGCAGCCGTAGGTCTTGAAGCGCGCGTCTTCGATCACGCCCGTGGCGGGGTTGACCTTGATCTGCAGCTTCATGACGTCGCCGCATGCGGGGGCGCCCACCATGCCGGTGGCCACGCCTTCTTCGTCGGCCGAGAAGGAGCCGACGTTGCGGGGGTTCTCATAGTGGTCGATGACTTTGTCGCTGTAGGCCATGTTGGGGCTCCGGTGGTTCGATGTTCGTGGGGTGGTGCAGCGCTGTCAGTGCGCGGCCCACTGGATGGCGTCAAGGTCGATGCCGGCACGCACCATGTCCCACAGCGGGCTCATGTCGCGCAGCTTGTTCACGACCTCGCGCACGCGGCCGGTGGTGAAGTCGATCTCCTCGGCGGTGGTGAAGCGGCCGATGGAAAAGCGCACCGAGCTGTGGGCGAGTTCGTCGCTGCGGCCCATCGCGCGCAGCACGTAGCTGGGCTCCAGGCTGGCCGAGGTGCAGGCCGAGCCGGACGACACGGCGATGTCCTTCATGCCCATCAACAGCGACTCGCCCTCGACGTAGTTGAAGCTGACGTTGAGGTGGCCCGGTGCACGGCGTTCGGTGTGGCCGTTGAGCGCCACCGCATCGATGCCTTGCAGGCCGCGCCACAGGCGTTCCCGCAGGCTGACGAGCCGCTCGATTTCGGTTTTCATTTCGCGGGCGGCGATGTAGAAGGCCTCGCCCATGCCGACGATCTGGTGCGTGGGCAGCGTGCCCGAGCGCATGCCACGCTCGTGGCCCCCGCCATGCATCTGCGCCTCGATGCGCACGCGGGGTTTGCGCCGCACGTACAGCGCACCGATGCCCTTGGGGCCATAGGTCTTGTGGGCCGACATCGACATCAGGTCGATGGGCATGCGGTCGAGGTCGATGGCGACCTTGCCGGTGGCCTGGGCGGCATCCACGTGCAAGAGCACCCCTTTGCTGCGGCACAGGACGCCCAGCCGCGCGATGTCCTGGATCACACCGGTCTCGTTGTTGACGAACATGACCGAGGCCAGCACGGTGTCGGGCCGGATCGCATCAGAGAATCGGTCGATGTCGACCAGGCCATCGGCCTCGACCGGCACCACCGTGACCTCCCAGCCCAGTCGCTCCATCTCGCGCATGGTGTCGAGCACGGCCTTGTGCTCGGTGGCCAGCGTCACCAGGTGGCGGCCCTTTTGTTGGTAGAACGTGGCAGCACCCTTGATGGCCAGGTTGTTGCTCTCTGTTGCGCCGGATGTCCAGACGATTTCGCGTGGATCGGCTCCAATCAGGTAGGCCACTTGTTCGCGGGCGATCTCGACGGCTTCTTCCGCTGCCCACCCATAGGCATGAGAGCGGCTGGCCGGGTTGCCAAAGCGCTCGGTGAGGTAGGGCATCATCTTGTTTGCCACACGCGGGTCCACAGGCGTGGTGGCAGCGTAGTCCAGGTAAACCGGACGGGGGTGCGGGGGCGGAGGGAAGTTCATGGGCAAGCCTTCCTGAGGGTGGGGCGGGGCCGGTGGTCTTGCCCTTCATTGCAAACGCGGTGCCACGTCCGCATCGCGTGTGACCGAAGTGGGTTTCCCCTGGGAAGAGCGCTCAATCAACCGGCGCACAGCACCGATTGGGTGGTGTCAGCCGTGTGGGGTTTGTCGGTTTTGTTGTTGTGTTGTGGGCCCCTTGTCTCGCCATGTGGGTCAGGGGCAGCTCATCAGGAGGGTGGATGTGAGAGCGTGGATTCGACGTGGTTGGGTGGTCTCGGTGCTGGGCCTGCTGGCCGGCCTGGCGGGCGCTGCCGAGCCCTGGCCTGTCTTGCAGGCTTCGGCGCAGGCGCTGGCGCGTCACCCCGTGGTGGACGAGGCCCGCTTCGCCGGCCAGGGTTGGGCGGACATCGAGCAGGCCAACTCGGCCCTGGCATCGGTGCAGGTGGACCACTTCGAGGGTGTGCCCACGGGTTGGTTGGGCCGGCCGGTGCGCATCCACCACCGTGCGTACGTGTTGCCGACAGACAAGGAGCGGGGCGCCGTGGTCATCGTGCCGGGCTTCACCGAGGGCCTGGTCATCTACCAGGAGGTCATCCACGATTTGCTCAACAACGGTTGGTCGGTCTACGTTCACGACCACCGCAACCAGGGGTTTTCAACGCGGCTCATCGAGGGCGAAGATGGCCGAGACAAAGGCCATGTCGATCGCTTCGACAACCTGGTCGCTGACCTGGAGCGCTTCGTCGCCGAGGTTCAACGCCTGCGCGCCGACCCGCAGCGGGCACACAAGCCCTGGGTGCTGCTGGCGCATTCGATGGGTGGGGCGGTGTCGGCCCTGCACCTGGCTCGCCAGGCAGGCCAGACGCCGTTTCGGGCGGCGGCGCTGGTCACCCCCATGATGGAGCCCACCGTGGCGCCCAACAATTCCAGCCGTTGGGGCGACCAAGCCCTGCGGCGCTGGTGCCATGCTGGCTCCATGCCTTTCTTTTTTGACTGGCCCGTGCTGTCGAGCACGCGTGTGCAGGGCGGCACCTTCGAGCAGGAGTGGCGCCGCTACCGCGAGATGCTCGATCGCGCCAGCCACCCGCAGACCCACAGCGTGGTGCGCCACGACGTGCGCTGGCTCAACCGGGCTTCGCGTTGTGAAGGCGAGCACTGTGGCCACGACGACGCCCGGGTGGCCGGGGCCACGCTGGGCTGGGTGGACGAGGCATGCGCCGGTGCGGCGCAAGCACGGGGGGCTGGGGCTTCGCGCATCGCCGTGCCCGTGCTGGTGCTGCAAGGCGGCGAAGACGTGGTGGTAGAGCCCTCAGCCCAGCAGGAGTTTTGCGACAACGTCAACGCCGGCAAAACGGAAGCAGACCCGGGGCGCTGCACGGGGTTGCGCCTGCCTGAGGCCCGCCATGGGCTGCTGGTGGAAGTCGATCGCCTCAGGCGGCCTGCCCTGGTTCAGGTCCTGAACTTCTGGGACGAGGCCATCGCCCCACATCCTTGAGCCAGCGCCAGGTGCCTGGCAGCCATGCGGCCGGCGAGGTCGCAGGCTACTGCGTGGTGCTGCTCAGCGCTGCCAGAGCACCAGGTGCCCGTGCAGGGGCTGGTCTTTGTCGCGTCGGATGACCGTGGGCTCGTGGGTGAGCACCTGGAATCCGTGCTGTTGAGCCAGTTTGCGCAGGTGGGCCTCGGCGTGCGAATACCGGCCTGATCGTTCCAGGCGATGACCGCGCTCGAGGTCGGCTGGTGTGGGTGCCAGGCGCGATGCCGCCATGTCCTCCACGGTGAAGGCGAACAAGCCGCCGGGGCTGAGCAGGCGATGGGCCTGGGCCACCACCTCGTCGATTTTGCCCACGTAGATGAACACGTCCGTCGCGATGACGGTGTCGGCGCTGCCGCTTTCGGCTTGTTGCAGGTGTTGCAGCACGTCTGCGCAAACCAGCTGGGTGTAGTCCCCGCGAGCGTGAGCCTGGCGCAACATCTTCTCGGACAGGTCGACACCCACCAGCGACTGCGCCCGGCCGGCCAGGGCCTCGGCCACCAGGCCTGTGCCGCAACCCAGGTCGACCACGCGCCAGGCGTGCTGCTCGGGGGCGTGTTGTTCCAGCAGCCCGACGATGTCTGCGGGCGCGCGGTAGCCCAGCTCGTGCTGGAGGTGGTGGTCGAACTGCTCGGCGTAGTGGTCGAACAGGCGCACGACGTAGGCGCTGGGCGCCGCATCCGTCTGGTTGCTCTCGAGCATGTCGACCTGGTGTCGCACATAGTCGTCGTTGGGCGCGGCCTTGAGCTTGCGCTTGAGCAAGGGCAGCAAATCCTGCGGACGGTCCTGTTTTTCGACCAGGCGGATCAGGTTGTCCAGCGCTGCTTCGAAACTTGCGTTGACCTCGCTGGCATGCTGGTAGCAGGACTGCGCCAGGTCCAGGCGGTGGAATTCTTCAAATAGGGCGCCCAGGTTGTTGAAGGCCTCGGCGTCCTGGGGCATCAGCTTGCAGGCCTGCTGCATCGGCTGCAGCGCCTCCTCCTTGCGGCCTTGCCGACTGAGGATCAGGCCCAGGGCTTTCCAGGCGAAGCCGTGCTTGGGCGCACGCTCGGAAAGCGACCGCGCAGCGCGCTCTGCCTCAGGCATGCGACCCTGCTGGAACAAGGACAGGATGAGCTTTTGCTCCAGCTCCAGGTTGACGGGCGGAGGCGTCAGGGGGCGGCTGAAGATGTTGGGTGTCTGAGGCTGGGACATGGGTGCAGGCTGGCAAGAGGCTGCCGATACTGCACCAAAAATCCACCCCTGTGTATCAGGACGCACGGCAGCCCTCCCGCGCTCCGGGGGGCGCCGTGCCTGGCCTGATGTCAGGCCGCGTCGAAGCGATCGAGGTTCATCACCTTGACCCAGGCGGCCACGAAGTCATCGATGAACTTGACCTGGGCGTCGCTGCTGGCGTAGACCTCGGCGAGCGCGCGCAGTTGTGAGTTCGAGCCGAAGACGAGGTCGACCACCGTGGCCGTCCACTTCACCGCCCCCGTCTTGCGATCGCGCCCTTCGAGCACGCTGGCATCGGTGCTTGAACGCTGCCAGGTGGTGCCCATGTCCAGCACGTTGACAAAGAAGTCGTTGCTCAGCGTGCCTGGGCGCTGGGTGAACACGCCGAGCCTCGTGCCTGCGGTGTTGGCGCCCAGGGCGCGCAGACCACCGACGAGCACCGTCATCTCGGGCGCGCTCAGCATCAGCAGCTGGGCTTTGTCGATCAACAGCTCGGCGGCAGCGGCTTCCCAGCCCTTCCTGGTGAAGTTGCGGAAGCCATCGGCGCGGGGCTCCAGCACGGCGAAGGACTCGACGTCGGTCTGCGCCTGCGAGGCGTCCATGCGCCCCGGCGTGAAGGGCACGTGCACGGCGTGGCCCGCCTGTTTGGCGGCGGCTTCCACGGCGGCGTTGCCGGCCAGCACGATCAGGTCGGCCAGCGACACACGCTTGCCATCGGTGGCCTGGGCGTTGAAGGCCTGCTGGATGGCTTCGAGCTTGGCCAGCACCTTGGCGAGCTGGGCCGGCTCGTTGGCCTCCCAGTCTTTCTGCGGCGCCAGTCGGATGCGCGCACCGTTGGCGCCGCCGCGTTTGTCGCTGCCGCGGAAGGTCGAGGCCGAGGCCCAGGCGGTGCCCACCAGCTCGGCCGTGCTCAGACCCGAAGCCAGCACCTCGGCCTTGAGGCGGGTCACGTCGGCGGCGTCCACCAGCTTGTGGTCGACGGCCGGGATCGGGTCTTGCCAGATGAGTTCTTCTTTTGGCACCAGCTTGCCCAGGTAGCGTGCACGCGGGCCCATGTCACGGTGGGTGAGCTTGAACCAGGCGCGGGCAAAAGCGTCGGCGAACTCGGCCGGGTTCTGGTGAAAGCGGCGCGAGATCTTTTCGTAGGCCGGGTCAAAGCGCAGCGACAGGTCGGCCGTGGTCATCATCGGCGCGTGCTTTTTCGAGGCGTCGTGCGCGTCGGGGATCATGTGCTCGGGCTTGACGTTCTTGGCCACCCACTGGTGAGCGCCAGCCGGGCTCTTGGTGAGCTCCCATTCGTAGCCGAAGAGCATGTCGAAGTAGCCGTTGTCCCAGGTCGTGGGGTTGGGCTTCCAGGCGCCTTCGATGCCGCTGGTGGTGGTGTGCACGCCTTTGCCCGAGCCCAGCTGGTTGATCCAGCCCAGGCCCATGGCTTCCACCGGGGCGGCCTCGGGTTCCGGCCCCACCAGGCTCGGGTCGCCGGCGCCGTGCGCCTTGCCGAAGGTGTGGCCACCGGCCACCAGGGCCACGGTTTCTTCGTCGTTCATGGCCATGCGGGCGAAGGTTTCGCGCACGTCGCGGCCCGATGCCACCGGGTCGGGGTTGCCGTCCGGGCCTTCAGGGTTCACGTAGATCAGGCCCATCTGCACGGCGGCCAGCGGGTTGGCCAGCTCGCGATCACCGGCGTAGCGGCTGTTGGCTTCCTTGCTGGAGGCCAGCCACTTGGATTCGGGACCCCAATCGATGTCGATCTCGGGCTCCCAGATGTCGGGGCGGCCACCGGCGAAGCCGAAGGTCTTGAAGCCCATGGACTCGAGCGCCACGTTGCCAGTCAGGATGAACAGGTCGGCCCAGGACAGGTTGCGGCCGTACTTCTGCTTGATGGGCCACAGCAGGCGGCGGGCCTTGTCGAGGTTGCCGTTGTCAGGCCAGCTGTTGAGGGGCGCAAAACGCTGGTTGCCGGTGCCTGCACCGCCGCGACCGTCCTGGATGCGGTAGGTGCCTGCGGCGTGCCAGGCCATGCGGATGAACAGGCCGCCGTAGTGCCCCCAGTCGGCGGGCCACCAGTCCTGGGAGTCGGTCATCAGGGCCTTGAGGTCGGTGACGACGGCATCGAGGTCGAGCTTTTTGAACGCCTCGGAGTAATCGAAGTCTGTGCCCAGTGGGTTGGATTGAGGGCCCTGCTGGTGCAGGATGGCCAGGTTGAGCTGGTTGGGCCACCAGTCGCGGTTGCCGCGAACGGCCTGGGTGGCGGGCTTGTGGGCGCCAGAGAAAGGGCACTTGGCTTCTTGGGTCATGTTCTTCTCCTGTGAGGGGCCGGGATTCAGGAGCTGAGTCTAGGCAGCCGCACCCCAGGCGGCAAACCAAGGTTTTCAATCACCGCGATAGCTGCCGGGCTTGGCATGACGCGCCCCAGCAGCTTCCCGGGCCGGTGGGCTCCCCCTTTGCATCGACGCCCTCTTGAAACCGCAAGGCATGTCCATATAATCATTAGCACTCGACATCGGTGAGTGCTAACATGCCTGCCGAACCACCCCGGTGATCCGCTCCAGCAGCCGGCTCCCGAGGTGGGCGAGACCCCAAATCAGCTTCGATGTGAGTGTTCGCTCACACGAAAGCGCTTGCCAACCCACAAGTTGTCTTTCAGACAGGAGAACCCATGAAACTGCGTCCTCTGCACGATCGCGTGATCGTCAAGCGCCTCGAAAGCGAAACCAAGACGGCCTCCGGCATCTTCATCCCCGACGCCGCCACCGAGAAGCCCGACCAAGGTGAAGTCCTGGCCGTCGGCCCCGGCAAGCGCAACGACAAGGGCGACTTCGTGGCCCTGAACGTCGCCGTCGGCGACCGCGTCCTGTTCGGCAAGTACTCCGGCCAGACCGTCAAGGTCGATGGCGACGAGCTGCTGGTCATGCGCGAAGAAGACCTCTTCGCCGTCATCGCCAAGTAAGCCACCCCCTCACACTGAATTCTTCGGAGAACAAACATGGCAGCTAAAGACGTCGTCTTCGGTTCTGACGCCCGCGCCCGCATGGTCGAAGGCGTGAACATCCTGGCCAACGCGGTCAAAACCACCCTGGGCCCCAAGGGTCGCAACGTGGTGCTCGAGCGCTCCTTCGGCGCCCCCACCGTGACCAAGGACGGTGTGTCCGTGGCCAAGGAAATCGAGCTCAAAGACAAGCTCATGAACATGGGCGCCCAGATGGTCAAGGAAGTCGCTTCCAAGACCTCTGACAACGCTGGCGACGGCACCACCACCGCCACCGTGCTGGCCCAGGCCATCGTGCGCGAAGGCATGAAGTACGTGGCCGCCGGCATGAACCCGATGGACCTCAAGCGCGGCATCGACCGTGCTGTGGCCGCTCTGGTCGTCGAGCTCAAGAAGGCTTCGAAGGCCACCACCACCTCCAAGGAAATCGCTCAAGTCGGCACCATCTCGGCCAACAGCGACTCCGACGTCGGCGGCATCATCGCTGAAGCCATGGACAAGGTCGGCAAGGAAGGCGTCATCACCGTTGAAGACGGCAAGTCGCTGCAAAACGAACTCGACGTCGTCGAAGGCATGCAGTTCGACCGCGGCTACCTGTCGCCCTACTTCATCAACAACCCGGAAAAGCAAGCCGCGATCCTGGACAACCCCTTCGTGCTGCTGTTCGACAAGAAGATCAGCAACATCCGCGACCTGC
>CAYJXE010000047.1:0-21341 GCA_964373965.1 uncultured Aquabacterium sp.
CAGGCGCAGCCGACCAGCCAGACGATGGTGATCACCTGCTGGGACAGGCGCTCGCCAAAGGGCTTGATGTTGTCCATCCAGTTGTCACGGATGCCGACCCAGGTGTGGTACAGCATCGAGACAATGACCACGAAGGTCAGGGTCTTCATCCACTGCTGGGCGAAGATGCCGGACCAGCTGTAGTAGTCGAGGGTGTCCACGCAGAAGATGACCTGGACGAGCAAAGCGATGGTGAACAGGGCCATCAGCACGGCGGTGACGCGCTGGGCAAGCCAGTCACGCAGGCCGTAGTGCGCACCCGTGACGATGCGCTTGGTACCGTAGTTTTGGGACATGGTTGTTTTCCTGAGGAAGGGCGGGGATCAGGCGGTGGGGCAGCTGTCAGCGGTCAGAACAAGCCGAAGAGCTTGAGGCCCAGCACGGCGGTCAGGCCGAAACCCAGCACCAGGGTCACGATGGCCGACGACTTGCCCTGCTCCTTGGTGACGCGGTGGGTGGCGTCCATGATCAGGTGGCGAACACCGGAGACGAAGTGGTGCAGGTAGGCCCAGATCAGCCCCAGGGCGATCAGCTTGAAGAACCAGCCGAAGTCGCCGGCGAACACCGAGGTGAACTCGTCGTACGAGATTTCCGAGGTGACGCTGTTGTCGAACATCCAGATGATGAAGGGCATCAGCAGGAACATGACGGCGCCGCTGATGCGGTGCAGGATCGAGACGATGCCGGCCGGGGGCAGGCGGTACGAGACGATGTCCGTGACGTGGATGTTCCGATAGACGGGGCGTGGGGTTTTCGCGTTGTCTGCCATGTTGTGTGGGCTCCTGCCGAGCGTCAAAAAACTGTCGAAATAATCGCGTGATTTTAGGGCAATCACCGAGCCCGGGGTCCCGCCCCTGCCATCGACAACTTTGAGACAAGCCGAGGCAGGGAGCGAAAACTGGGTAATGGGCCACTAACTCAATTCATTGCGGTAGTAGTGGCGGTCGGTTCGGTACAGGCCGCGGCGCAACTCGACGGGCTGGTCACCGTAGGTGAAAGCCAGTCGCTCCACGCTCAGCAACGGGGTGCCAGGAGCCACCTTCAGCAAGGCAGCCACGGTTTCGTCTGCCGAGACGGCGCGGATTTTTTCTTCGGCGCGGATCATGCGCACGCCGAATTCGGATTCGAAGAGGCCGTACATCGGGCCGCGGTACTCGCTCAGGCGTTCGGCCGTCAGGCCCTTGAACAGGGGCGCGGGCAGCCAGATGTCATCCAGCACCACGGGCTGACCCGAGAAGTGCAGCACGCGTCGCACCTCGACCACCGAATCTTCGGGGCGCAGCTGCAGCACGGCGGCCACGTCTGCGGGCGCAGGCATGCGGCGGCAATCGAGGAATTCGCGGTGGGTGGAGCCTTGGGCTGCGGTGGCAGGCTCGGAGGCCAGGCGCAGGAAGCGGTATTGGACCTGCTCTTCGGCGTGGGTGGCCACGAACGTGCCCTTGCCCTGGCGGCGCACCAACAGGTTTTCGGCCGCGAGTTCGTCAACGGCCTTGCGCACGGTGCCCTGGCTGACCTTGAAGCGGGCGGCCAGGTCGATTTCGGAGGGGATGGCCTCGCCGGGGCGCCACTCGCCACCTTGCAGGCTGCGCAGGATCAGGGTTTTGATCTGCTGGTAGAGCGGACTGAACGAAGGGGCGTTCAGCGCAGGGCTCGCGGCTGCGGGGGTCGCCGAGACGGGTGCGCCCGAGCCGACGGGCGGCGTCTGCGAGGCAGCGGTCATGGGCGGGGGGGTCACCACAGCGTGTGTTGTTTTGTCAGAGTGATCGGGTGGATCAAGCTCAAGCTTGGCCGAGCCGTGCCCGGGTCAGGCTCGCTCGAACGGGCGCCATTGCACCACATTCGCCGGGCAAAGTCCATGATCGAATGAAAGATGTCTTATATAAGACAGAAGATCATTGACGGCATGCGCGCTTGTCCCTAGACTGCCGCGCGACGCTACACTTGCGGTCTTCCTTTTACCCCCTTCTCTCACATCGGAGTTGCCATGAGCAAAGCCCCCGTTCGCGTCGCCGTCACCGGCGCCGCTGGCCAAATCGGTTACGCCCTCCTGTTCCGCATCGCCTCGGGCGAAATGCTGGGCAAGGATCAGCCCGTCATCCTGCAACTGCTGGAAATCCCCGACGAGAAGGCCCAGAACGCGCTGAAGGGCGTGATCATGGAACTGGAAGACTGCGCCTTCCCGCTGCTGGCCGGCATCGAAGCCCACAGCGACCCGCTGCAAGCCTTCAAGGACACCGACTACGCCCTGCTGGTGGGTGCACGTCCCCGTGGCCCCGGCATGGAGCGCGCTGACCTGCTGGCTGCCAACGCCCAGATCTTCACGGCCCAAGGCAAGGCACTGAATGCCGTGGCTTCGCGCAACGTCAAGGTGCTGGTCGTCGGCAACCCCGCCAACACCAACGCCTACATCGCCATGAAGTCGGCCCCGGACCTGCCGGCCAAGAACTTCACCGCCATGCTGCGCCTGGACCACAACCGCGCTGCTTCGCAACTGGCTGCCAAGACCGGCACCAAGGTTGGCGACATCAAGAAGCTGACCGTGTGGGGCAACCACTCGCCCACCATGTACGCCGACTACCGCTTCGCCACCACCAACGGCAAGTCGATCAAGGACCTGATCAACGACCAGGTCTGGAACGCCGACACCTTCCTGCCGACCGTGGGCAAGCGTGGCGCCGCCATCATCGCCGCTCGCGGCCTGTCGTCGGCTGCTTCGGCTGCCAACGCCGCCATCGACCACATCCGTGACTGGGCCCTGGGCTCCAACGGCGAATGGGTCACCATGGGCGTGCCTTCGAACGGCGAGTACGGCATCCCCGCCGGCATCGTGTTCGGCTTCCCCGTGATCACCAACAACGGCGAGTACAAGATCGTCGAAGGCCTGGAAATCGATGCTTTCTCGCAAGAGTGCATCAACAAGACCCTGGCTGAGCTGCAAGGCGAGCAAGACGGCGTCAAGCACCTGCTGTGATGCGCTGATCGGTGAAGGGGCTCGGCCCTTTCACCCCGGCAAAAACAAAAAGCCGACGGGCACCTGGCCGGTCGGCTTTTTTAATGGGCACAAGCCAGGGCCTTCGCGCCCCTGCCTTGCCCGCTCAGCCTGCGATGCGCAAAACGGAGATGACCTGCGCCAGCCGGCTGGACTGGTCCTTGAGGCTCTCCGCCGCAGCGGCCGATTGTTCGACCAACGCTGCGTTCTGCTGAGTCATCTGGTCCATGTTGGTCACGGCGATGTTGACTTGCGAGATGCCATCGGACTGCTCGGATGCGGCGGTCGAGATCTCGTCGATGATGTCGTTGACGCGCTGAACCGATTCCACGATGGCGCTCATCGAGGTGCCCGCATCCTGGACCAGGGCGGAGCCGGACGAGACCTGCTCGACCGAGGTGCTGATGAGCGTGCGCACCTCTCTGGCTGCTTCGGCCACGCGCTGGGCCAGCGCCCGCACCTCTGCGGCCACCACCGCGAAACCCCGACCCTGTTCGCCTGCGCGAGCGGCTTCCACGGCGGCATTCAAGGCCAGGATGTTGGTCTGGAAGGCGATGCCATCGATGACAGCGATGATGTCCGCGATGCGCTTGGAGCTGTCGGTGATGGCCTGCATCGTCGTCATCACTTGCGAGACAACCTGGCCACCTTGCGTGGCGGCGTTCACGGCGCTTTGGGCCAACTGCGTGGCCATTCGGGCCGAGTCGGCGGTCTGGCGGATGGTGCCGGAAATCTGCTCCATGGAAGAGGCGGTTTCTTCCAGGCTGGAGGCGGCCTGCTCGGTGCGGCCCGACAGGTCCATGCTGCCGGCGGCGACTTCGTTGCTGGCCGTGGCAATGCCGTCGGTGCAAACGTGGATTTCATGGACGATGCGGCGCAGCGACTCCTGCATCTCGTGCAGGCTGCCCACCATGTTGGACACCTCGTCGTGGCCATGGGCCTCGACCTTCTGCGTCAGGTCTCCCGAGGCGATGATGCGGGTGGCTTGCGCAGCCGCCGACAGGGGGTGGGTCACGGAGCGGGTGATGCGCCAGGCGAAGATCGCACCGGTGAGCAGGCAGGCCGCGCCCAGCACCATCAGGATCAGGCGGGCCTGTTGCGCTGCGGCGGTGATGGCCTGATTCGTGGCTTCGGCGACCTCGCGCTGGTGAACCTGAAACGCGTGGATGGCTGCCAGGTAGCGCTCGGCTGCGGGCATCAATTGCCCATTGAGGGCCTCCTTGGCGCCCGGATCGTCAAGATCGAGCAAGCCGAAGATGTTGTCGCGAGAGGCGATGTAGGCCTTGCGGTGATCGGCGATTTCCTGGAACTGGGCGCGCTCGGCGTCGTCGCTGATGGCGGCCTCCAGACCTTTTTGCAATTCACTGATCTCGGCCGAAGTGGCCTTGATGAGCGGCGCATAGTGGGCTTTGACGTCGGCGTGGCCGCCCGATTTGGCGATCGCCAGGGTGCGGTTGATGTTCAAAAGGGTCAGGGCTTCCCAACGCTGCGCGCTGTTGGCGCGCTCGGTCGCATCGTGGGTGCGCTCGATGCCGTCCAGCGTGCTGGCCAGCCGCAGCCAGCCCACCAGGGAAATCAAGGCCGCCAGCAGCAGCACCAGGCCAAAACCCAGGCCGAGGCGGGCGCCCAGTTTCAAGTCGTTGAGTCTCATCGGTTCATCCAGTAGCGTGTGTCACCGCCCGGCAAGGGAGAACCTGATCCGGATCGGGGTTGCATCCGATCAACCAAGACCACACGCAACTGCGTAAACTTTCGGCAGTCAGGCGGCTTCACATGATGGCAAGCACGCACCAAGATGGCGCCTGGCGTGACTTTCATCACGGGCAAACCCACCAAAGCACCCTGGGAACACCCGCCAGACCTCACCCGCGCCAACACCACATGCCCACACTGACGTCCATCCACCCTCGCCAAGCCCTCTTCGGCACCGAGCCACACCAGGCCGCCCTGCCCGTCTGCGATCACTACGCGGGCGTCGAGGAGCGCATGCTCAAAAGCCTGAGGCTGCAGGCCGACATGGCACAGGACTCAGGGCGGGCGGTCTTCGACGTGACGCTGGACCTGGAGGACGGCGCGCCGGTGGGCGGTGAAGCCGAGCAGCTCGACCTGGTCTGCGGCCTGATCAACAGCCCCTTGAACGTGCATGGACGGGTGGGCGTGCGGGTGCACGACCTGCATCACCGGCATTTTGAGGAGGACGTGGACACCCTGGTGCGCCGGGCCGGCGAGCGATTGGCCTACATCATGGTGCCCAAGGTCGACGGTGAGGTGGACGCTGGCCGCGTGCTGCACGCCATCCAGTCGGCGCGCGAGCGTCACGGTGTCACACGGGCGCTGCCAGTCCACGGGCTGATCGAGACGCACCGTGGGGTGCAAGAGGTCGCGAGCATCGCGCGGCTGCCAGGCTTCGAGTCGCTGTCCTTCGGGCTGATGGACTTCGTTTCGGAGCACCGCGGCGCGATCCCGGCATCGGCCATGGGTGCCGAAGGCCAGTTCGCCCACCCGCTGGTGCTGCGCGCCAAGGTCGAGATCTCGGCCGCGTGTCACGCGGCGCGCATCACGCCTTCGCATGGCGTGGTCACGGAGTTCAAGGACACGCGGGCGCTGCTCAAGGCGGCCACCAAGGCCGCACGCGAGTTGGCCTACACGCGCATGTGGAGCATCCACCCAGCCCAGATCCCGGTGATCCTGGATGCGTTCACGCCCGTGGTGGCCGAGGTCGATGACGCGGTGGAAATCTTGCTGGCAGCCCAGGCCGAGCACTGGGCGCCCATCTCTCACCACGGGGTGCTGCACGACCGCGCGAGTTACCGTCACCACTGGTACGTGCTGGAGCGCGCCTGGGTGACCGGGCAGCCGCTGCCAGCGGAGGTGGAGGAACGCTTCTTCGGCGGACTTTGATCGAGCGAGTGCGCTGACCCGAGGGTCAGCCCTCGTTCAGTGCCGCGCCAGCGCTCGCTCGATGAAGTGCCTGGGCACCGTCGGGCGGGGCACGCGCACGTCGAACCAGGCGCGAACGTCCTGCTCCAGCAGGAAGCCGTGCATGAAGTTGTAGATGGCCTTCTTGAGGGCCTGGCCAAGGCGGTCGTGGTCCACACCTGTGGGGTCGGTGAAGCCGACGTCGTTGCGGGCAAAACTGCCCTTGGGCAAGGGCATGAGCTCGATGCCGTATTCGGCCGGGTTCAGCCCCACGGGGGAGTGCACCGTGCAGGCAAAGCGGTGAAAGAAGCCCGAATGGATGCACCCCTGCTCGAAGAGCTGGCGCACGTACTCCAGGGCGTCGACCGTGTCCTGCACCGTCTGGGTGGGAAAGCCATACATCAGGTAGGCGTGAACCATGATGCCGGCGTCGGCGAACGCCCGCGTCACGCGCGCGACCTGCTCGACCGACACGCCCTTTTTCATCAGCTGCAGCAGGCGATCAGAGGCCACCTCCAGGCCACCCGATATGGCGATGCAGCCGCTGTCGGCCAGCAGCTGGCACAGCTCGGGCGTGAAGGTTTTTTCAAAGCGCACGTTGCCCCACCAGCTGATCTGCACGCCGCGCCGCAGCAGCTCTTCGGCCAGCGCGCGCAGCACCTTCGGGGGCGCGGCCTCGTCGACGAAGTGAAAGCCTGTCTGCCCCGTCTCGGCGACGATGGCCTCGATGCGGTCGACCAGCACGGTGGCGGACGCGGCCTCGTAGCGCGAGATGTAGTCCAGGCTGACGTCGCAGAAGCTGCACTTCTTCCAGTAGCAGCCGTGGGCCACGGTGAGTTTGTTCCAGCGCCCATCCGACCACAGCCGGTTCATGGGGTTGAGCATGTCCAGCAGCGAGAGGTAGCGGTGCAGTGGCAGGCCATCCCAGGTGGGCGTGCCGACGTCGTTGAAGGGCACATCGGGCTCTTGCCATTGCATGAGCTTGACGGCCCCTGCGTCGTCGCGCACAAAGGTGCGCACCAGGCGCTCGCGGCTGCGTCGGCCCTGCACGTGCTCGAGCAGCGCCAGCAAGGGGCGCTCGCCGGCATCGAGCGTGACGAAGTCGAAGAAATCGAAGACTCGGGGTTCGGCCAACTCACGCAGCTCGGTGTTGACGAAGCCGCCGCCCAGCACGGTGACCACGTCGGGGTGGTGGACCTTGATGGCCTGGGCGATGCGAAATGCCGCGTACACGTTGCCGGGGAATGGCGCAGACAGCAGCACCACCGTGGGCTGGTGGCGGGCGATGGCGTCGAGCGTCAGCTCGGTCAGCGTGGTGTCGATCAGGTTGGGCGGCGCGGCCAGGGCGGCCGCCAGCGGATCGAAGCTGGGCTGGCTCATGGCGATCTGCTCGGCGTAGCGCACGAACTCGAAGCGCGCGTCGATGGCATCGCGCAGCACGTCGGCCAGGTCGTTGAGGTAGAGCGTGGCGATGTGCCGTGCGCGGTCTTGCAGACCCAAGGCGCCAAAGGCCCAGGCCAGTGGGTCGCCGCCGTCGTCGTCGGCCAGCGCGCCAGCGTAAGCCTCCAGCGATGCGAAGCGCGCTCCTTCAGGCAGGTAGCCTCGGCCGGCGATGCGGTGGGCCAGCGTGGCGTCCGTGCCTTGCAGGAAGGCGATGACGCGGTCGATGGTGGCGAGGTAGGCGTCGGCCTGATCCATGAACGAGACCACGGCAGCGCTGCGGGCTTTCGCCGGCATGGCATCGGCCACGGCCCTGACCCGAGACAGGCCCTCGCGAGAGAGCAGACGCAGCACCAGCGCCAGCGCGAGGTCTTCCTGCTGCGCCTGCACGCCTTGCGACCGCAGGAACCCGGTGAGGTAGGCGGTGGACGGGTAAGGCGTGTTGAGCTGCGTCATCGGCGGGATGAGCGACAGCACGCGAGGCGACTCTTGCGGCATGCAGGCGAGGTTGGGGGCTGGGGTGGCGAGATTGTGCCAGCCAGGGTTCAGGCGGCGCTTCGTGAGGGTGTGTGGCCCGCGCCGTGAATCCATCACGTGCATGGCGGAAATGACGGCATTCGCCCCCTGTTGGCGGGGGGTGACGGTGCCCCGCTCAGCGACCCGAACGCCTAGGATCCAAACCGTTGTACATGTTGTAACAAGCGCACCATGAAACCCATCCGAATCGCCACCCTGTCTGTCCTGCTGCTCGCAGCCTTCACCGCCCGCGCTGAATCGCTGGTCGTCAACGGCTCACTCAACGGCAGCATCGCCAACATGGATGTGCCAACCGGCTGGACGGTGCTGGCAGGCACGCCCGACACAATGGACCCGACGAGCAACGTCGGTGTGTCGGGCTGGCTTTCCTTTGGCGTGGCGCCCACCGATTCGCCCGATGGCGGGACCTGGGTGGGCCTGGGCGCCAACGGCAGTTACTTCGAGAGTTTCGGCCAGACCCTCAGCGGTCTGAGCATCGGACAGACCTACACCGTGAGCTGGCAGGCCGCCAACTTCGGGGTCAACAACTCGGTCGACTCCTACCTGGGCAGCAATGCGATCGGCGTGATGCTCGACGGCGCCAGCATCGGTCAAGGTGCCACGCTGAGCCTGTCTTCGAACTGGGCCACCCAGTCGCTGACCTTCGTGGCCACTTCGGCATCTCAGCTGCTGTCTTTCCGCCTGGCCCAAGCAGACAAGGCCTACCTGGGCATCGACGGCATCTCGGTGACGACAGGTGGCGTGACCCCGGCGGTGCCCGAGCCCTCGAGCTGGCTGCTGCTGGCCATGGGCGTGGCGGCCGTGGGTGCGATGCGTCGCCGCCAGGCCTGAGCGCCCTCTTCTCGCACCTTCGCACCCAGGGCCCTCTTCAGGGCCCTTTGAGTTTGCGCCACAAAGTCGTGCGGCTGATGCCCAGCTGACGCGCGGCTTGCGCGCGGTCGCCGGCGCAGGCAGCCAGCACGGCTTCGATGCGAGACCTCTCGCCCGGCATCGAGCCCGCGCCCATGCTCATGCCCATGGCGCCGATTGGCTGATGCGCCCCCCCTGAGGCAAACAGCTCGGGAGCGAAGCTGCGCAACATGTCCCGAGCCTGCTGCGGCGTCTGCAGCCCACGCAAATCCTCGTCGGCTACGCAAGCCAGCAAGCGCTCGACCACGTTGTCGAGCTCGCGCACATTGCCCGGCCACGGGTGACTCGGGGCCTGCTGCAACAGGGCTGCCAGCAGGGGCGACATTGCCTGCCCGCGCTGCAGCCACACCGAGCGCTGAGCGGGCGCTCCCGCGGCACTCAGGCGAACGAGTTGGCGCTGCAGCAGGGCCTGCACGATCTCGGGCAGGTCTTCGAGGCGCTCGCGCAAGGCGGGCACCTCGATGCGCAGGATGTTGAGCCGGTAGTACAGGTCGAGTCGGAACGCGCCCTGCGCCACGCGCTCGGCCAGGTCGCGGTGCGTGGCGGCGATCACCCGCAGCTGAACGGGCACGGGCTCGGTGGCCCCCACGCGCAGCACCTCTCGCTCCTGCAAAACGCGCAGCAAGCGGGTCTGCAGGGGCAGCGGCATCTCGCCGATCTCGTCGAGGAAGATGGTGCCCCGGTGCGCCGCCTCGAACAGCCCGACCTTGCCCCCCCGGCGTGCGCCCGTGAAAGCACCTTCTTCGTACCCGAACAGCTCGCTTTCGAGCAGCGCCTCGCTCATGGCCGCGCAGTTGACGGCGACGAAGGGCATGTCGCGCCGATCGCTGGCGCGGTGGATGCCTTGCGCCACCAGCTCCTTGCCGGTGCCGCTCTCGCCCAGCAGCAGCACGGTGGCCGGGCTTTGCGCGCAACGCTCGGCCAGGGCCTGCACGCGCTGGGCTGCGGCGCTGCGGCCGACGAAGCCCGACAGCTCGTAGCGCGATCGGGCCGCCTGGTGCGGCTGGATGCGTGCGCGGATGTGCCGGTCGACCCGCTGGATGGAGATCGGGTCCTGCGCCGTGAGCACCGCGCCGGTCAGCACCCCTTGCTCGAGGATGGGCTGGCGGCTGACGATCAGCGCCTTGCCCTTGACGCGCTCGATCGACTCGAGCTCCGGCTGCCCCAGGCGCAAGGTGTTTTGCAGGCTCAGCTCCGGGCAGACGCGCCCGAGCACCTGCCCGATCCAATCGGTTGGCGCCACGCCCAGCCACTGGGCCATGCGCGGGTTGAGCGTCAGGATGCGCTCGTCACGGTCCACGGCGATCACGCCGTCGCTGACCTGGGCCAGGATGGTGTTGAGCCGCTCACGCTTGGCCTGCTCGATGCGCGCCGCTCTCGCCACTTCGACCGCGTCTTCCAGCGCCGCACGCACCGCATCCATCGAATACAGAAAAAGCCCGGGCAAGCCCAGCTGCTCCGCCACGTCCACGGCCACCCCGCTGCCCACCACCACGCCCACACCGGCCTGCTGCAACTCGCGCACGCAGGCTCGGGCCTCGTCTTCGGTGCGGTAGCTGCGCTGGGCCACGTCGAAATCGAACAGGCGATCGAAGCGGCTGAGGTCGGGCGCCATGCCCTCGTAAGTGACCAGGCCGATGCGGTCGGCCAGGCGCCTGGCCTGCGACAGGGCCTGCATCAGGTCGAAGCCACCCACTTTGACCAGCACCACCGGCACATCCAGGTGCTGGCGCAGGTAACCGCCGTTCGAGCCGGCGGCCACCACCACGTCCACGGGCTGCAGCGCCTGCAGGTCCTTGACGCGCGCCACGGCCTGCTCGAAGCCCACGTCCAGGACATCGACGCCGGCCCGGTCGGCCACATCGGCCGCCAGCTCTTGCAGCATCTTGTTGATGCGACGGTAGCCCACGGCAACGATGCGCGGCGGGGCGCTGGCCTGAGCGACTCGCCTGATGGGCGCGACGGCCGACAGGCCTTCAGCGGGAGTTGAGGAAACTGGCATGGGGAGGGGCTGGGCAGCTTGTTGCGGGCAGAGGGGCGGCGCCTCGTTTCAATATTGTTCCACGTTTCAAGCAAAATGTTTCACAAATGAAACGCGCACCGCTGAACTGACCCGACACCCATGCGCACCACTTCCCCTCGCGACCAATCAAATCAAGGACTTACCCCAAGTGCACGTTGCACACTCCCCGCCATGATCGCCCTGGCACACGCGTTGCGCTGTCCGTGTGAACCGCCCTTCACTCCACGGAGAACCACATGGCTCAACTCTCAGCCGGCGCACGTTTCCGCCAGGCCCTCAAAGAAGAAGCGCCCCTGCAAGTCATGGGCACCATCAACGCGAACCACGCGCTGCTGGCCCAACGTGCGGGCTTCAAGGCCATCTACCTCTCGGGTGGCGGCGTGGCCGCCGGTTCGCTGGGCCTGCCCGACCTGGGCATCAGCGGCCTGGAAGACGTGCTCATCGACGTGCGCCGCATCACCGACGTCTGTGACACGCCTCTGCTGGTCGACATCGACACCGGCTTCGGCCCCAGCGCCTTCAACATCGAGCGCACCGTCAAGAGCCTGATCAAGGCCGGCGCCGCCGCCTGCCACATCGAAGACCAGGTCGGCGCCAAGCGCTGCGGCCACCGCCCAGGCAAGGAAATCGTCACCACCGAAGAGATGGTCGACCGCGTCAAGGCCGCCGCCGACGCCAAGCTTGATCCGGACTTCTTCCTGATCGCCCGCACCGACGCCATCCAGGTGCACGGCGTAGACGCCGCCATCGAGCGCGCCATCAAGTGCGTCGAGGCCGGTGCCGACGGCATCTTCGCCGAAGCCGCCTACGACCTGGAGACCTACAAGAAGTTCGTCGACGCCGTGAAGGTGCCCGTGCTGGCCAACATCACCGAGTTCGGCAAGACCCCGCTGTTCAGCGTGGACGACCTGCGCCCCACCGGGGTGGGCATGGTGCTCTACCCGCTCAGCGCCTTCCGCGCCATGAACAAGGCCGCCGAAGCTGTCTACACTGCCATCCGACGCGACGGCCACCAGCGCAACGTGGTCGACATCATGCAGACCCGCGAAGAGCTGTACGACCGCATCGGCTACCACGCGTTCGAGGGCAAGCTCGACGCGCTGTTCGCCGCCAAGAAGTGATCCTTTCATCCGCCACTGCTTTCAATTGGAGAGACGCAACATGAGCGCCACCCCCGAGACCACCACCCCCGGTTTCAAGCCCAAGAAGTCGGTTGCCCTGTCTGGCACCGCCGCCGGCAACACCGCCCTGTGCACCGTGGGCCGCACTGGCAATGACCTGGCTTACCGCGGCTACGACATCCTCGACGTCGCCACCACCTGCGAGTTCGAAGAAATCGCCCACCTGCTGGTGCACGGCAAGCTGCCCAACGTGGCCGAACTCGCCGGCTACAAGGCCAAGCTGAAGTCCCTGCGTGGCCTGCCCAACGCCGTCAAGGTCGCCCTGGAACAGCTGCCCCCCTCGAGCCACCCGATGGACGTGATGCGCACCGGCGTGTCGGTGCTCGGTTGCGTCAAGCCCGAGAAGGAAGACCACAACCACCCCGGCGCCCGCGACATCGCCGACAAGCTGATGGCCTGCCTGGGCTCGATGCTGCTGTACTGGTACCACTTCGCCTACAACGGCAAGCGCATCGACGTCGAAACCGATGACGACTCCATCGGCGGTCACTTCCTGCACCTGCTGCACGGCGAGAAGCCGCGTGACAGCTGGGTGCGCGCCATGCACACCTCGCTGATCCTGTACGCCGAGCACGAGTTCAACGCCTCGACCTTCACCTCGCGCGTGGTGGCCGGCACGGGCTCGGACATGTACTCGGCGCTGTGCGGCGGCATCGGTGCCCTGCGCGGCCCCAAGCACGGTGGCGCCAACGAAGTGGCCTTCGAAATCCAGAAGCGCTACGACAACCCGGATGAGGCCGAGGCCGACATCCGCGCCCGCGTCGAGAAGAAGGAAGTCGTGATCGGCTTCGGTCACCCTGTCTACACCGTGAGCGACCCGCGCAACGTGGTGATCAAGAAGGTGGCGGAAGATCTGTCCAAGGAACAGAACAACATGAAGATGTACAACATCGCCGAACGCCTCGAGTCGGTGATGTGGGAAATCAAGAAGATGTTCCCCAACCTCGACTGGTTCTCGGCCGTGAGCTACCACATGATGGGCGTGCCCACCGACATGTTCACGCCGCTGTTCGTGATCGCCCGCACCAGCGGCTGGTCGGCCCACGTGATCGAGCAGCGCATCGACGGCAAGATCATCCGCCCGAGCGCCAACTACACCGGCCCCGAAGACCAGGCCTTCGTGCCGCTGAAGGACCGCAAGTAATTCAGCATGGAGGGCGCCACTGGCGCCCTTTCAACTTCCAGCGCTGCCGCCCGGTAGGCTGAGCCACCCGCCTCGCCGCCTGCTTCGCCACCTGCCTCGATCTCCGCCCCACACGGTCATGAGCCACATCAACACCCAATTCCGCAAGCCGCTGCCCGGCACCTCCCTCGATTACTTCGACACGCAAGCCGCGGTTGAAGCCATCCAGCCGGGCGCCTGGGCCACCCTGCCCTACACCGCCCGCGTGCACGCCGAGAACATCGTGCGCAAAGCCGACCCGGCCATCGTCACCGATTGCCTCAAGCAGATCGTCGAGCGCAAGCGCGACCTCGATTTCCCCTGGTTCCCGGCCCGCGTGGCCTGCCACGACATCCTGGGCCAGACCGCGCTGGTCGACCTGGCCGGCCTGCGTGACGCCATCGCCAAGGAAGGCGGAGACCCGGCCAAGGTGAACCCGGTGGTGCCCGTGCAGCTGATCGTGGACCACTCGCTGGCCGTGGAGTGCGGTGGCTTTGACCCCGATGCGTTCCAGAAGAACCGCGACATCGAAGAGCGCCGCAACGAAGACCGCTTCCACTTCATCGAGTGGACCAAGAAGGCCTTCGCCAACGTGGACGTGATCCCCGCGGGCAACGGCATCATGCACCAGATCAACCTGGAGAAGATGTCGCCGGTGATCCATGCTGACAAGGGCGTGGCCTACCCCGACACCTGCGTGGGCACCGACTCGCACACCCCGCACGTGGACGCTTTGGGCGTGATCGCCATCGGCGTGGGCGGCCTCGAAGCCGAGAACGTGATGCTGGGCCGCGCCTCGTGGATGCGCCTGCCTGAAATCGTGGGCGTCAAGCTCACCGGCCAACGCCAACCGGGCATCACCGCCACCGACGTGGTGCTGGCGCTGACCGAGTTCCTGCGCAAGAACAAGGTCGTGGGTGCGTACCTCGAGTTTTACGGCGAAGGTGCATCGAAGCTCACCATCGGTGACCGCGCCACCATCTCGAACATGGCACCCGAATACGGCGCCACGGCCGCGATGTTCAGCATCGACGACCAAACGCTCGAATACCTGACCCTGACCGGCCGCACGGCCGAGCAGATCAAGCTGGTCGAGACCTATGCCAAGCAAGCCGGCCTGTGGTCGGACAGCCTCAAGAACGCCGTGTACGAGCGCAACCTCGAGTTCGACCTGTCGAGCGTGGTGCGCAACATGGCCGGCCCGTCGAACCCGCACGCTCGCGTGGCCACGACCGACCTGGCTGCCAAGGGCATCGCCGGCCAATGGGCCATGCCCAAGGCCGAAGAAGGCACCATGCCCGATGGCGCGGTGATCATCGCCGCCATCACCAGCTGCACCAACACGTCGAACCCGCGCAACGTGATCGCGGCCGCCCTGCTGGCCCGCAACGCCAACAAGCTGGGCCTGACCCGCAAGCCCTGGGTGAAGTCCTCGTTGGCCCCTGGCTCCAAGGCGGTCGAGCTGTACCTCAAGGAAGCCAACCTGCTGGGCGACCTGGAGAAGCTCGGCTTCGGTATCGTGGCCTTCGCCTGCACCACCTGCAATGGCATGTCCGGCGCGCTCGACCCGGTCATCCAGAAAGAAATCGTCGACCGCGACCTCTACGCCACCGCCGTGCTCTCGGGCAACCGCAACTTCGACGGTCGCATCCACCCGTATGCCAAGCAGGCCTTCCTGGCTTCGCCCCCGCTGGTGGTCGCTTACGCCATCGCCGGCACCGTGCGATTCGACATCGAGAACGACGTGCTGACGGTCGTGGACGGCAAGGAAATCCGCCTCAAGGACATCTGGCCTTCGGACGAAGAGATCGACGCCGTTGTGAAGGCCGCCGTGAAGCCGGAGCAGTACCGCGCCGTGTACGAGCCCATGTTCGCCATCCAAGCCGACAAGGGCGAGAAGGTGTCGCCGCAGTACGACTGGCGCGCCATGTCGACCTACATCCGCCGCCCGCCCTACTGGGACACCGAAGGCGTCGGCGCCCTGGCCGCCAACCCGCGCACGCTCAAGGCGATGCGCCCGCTGGCCATCCTGCCGGACAACATCACCACCGACCACCTCTCGCCGTCCAACGCGATCCTGATGAACTCGGCCGCCGGTGAGTACCTGCACAAGATGGGCTTGCCTGAGGAGGACTTCAACTCCTACGCCACCCACCGCGGCGACCACCTCACCGCCATGCGCGCCACCTTTGCCAACCCCACGTTGAAAAACGAGATGGTGCGCAAGGAAGACGGCTCGATCAAGGTGGGCTCGTGGGCCCGCGTGGAGCCCGAAGGCCAGGTCATGCGCATGTGGGAGGCCATGGAGACCTACCTGAACCGCCGCCAACCTTTGATCATCATTGCCGGCGCCGACTACGGCCAGGGCTCCTCGCGTGACTGGGCCGCCAAGGGCGTGCGCCTGGCTGGTGTGGAAACCGTGGTCGCCGAAGGCTTCGAGCGCATCCACCGCACCAACCTGATCGGCATGGGCGTGCTGCCCCTGGAGTTCAAGCCTGGCACCACCCGCCTGACCCTGGGCCTGGACGGCACCGAAACGTTTGACGTCGAAGGCGACCTCAAGCCCCGCGCTGACCTGACCCTGGTGATTCACCGCAAGAGCGGCAACACCGAACGCGTGGCCGTGACCAGCCGCCTGGACACCGCCGAAGAGGTTTCGGTGTACGAAGCGGGCGGCGTGCTGCAACGTTTCGCTCAGGACTTCCTGGCGGCCAACAAGGTGGCCTGATCACGATCGGTCCGTTCCGCGAGGGGCATCAGGGCAACCTGGTGCCCCTTTGTTTTGGCCCGGGCCCGCGGCGATAAGATCTTCCGAACATCCCAACCCATCAGAGAGACCGGCCCGGCCGACACGGCCAGACCGACGCACCCATGAGCGAGACCCCACACGCAGACGGCGTTGAATCGGTTGCATGGCTTCGGCGAGCAACCGTCGTCCTCGCGGCAACGCTGTGCGGCCTGGGCGCCATTTTCTGGCTGGCCGCCAACTGGGCCGCGCTGGCACGCATCACGCAGTTCGGGCTGTTGCAGGCCTTGTTGCTGGCCAGCGGTGTCGCCGCCATGTGGCGTCCCGCTTGGCGCCCTGCATCCGCCTTGCTGCTCTTTCTGCTCTCGGGTGGGTTGCTCGCTCACATCGGCCAGACCTACCAGACCGGTGCAGACCCCTGGCAGCTCTTCGCGCTGTGGGCCCTCCTGGGGATGCCCATGGCCTGGGGCACACGCCACGACGCCACCTGGTCGGCCTGGACCGTGGTCGCCATGACCGCCGTGTCGCTTTGGCTGACGGCGAACACCGAAAGCGCCTGGCTGGCCCGCGACCAGGAGGTCGCCACCCACGTGCTGGCCTGGATTGCCTCGGGCGCGATCGCGATCGGCCTGAGCCCCCCCGTGCGCCCATGGGTGGGCAGCGGCGCCTGGAGCCAACGCCTGGCCTTGACCCTGTTCACCATGGGCGTGTCGAGCCATGCCATCGCCAACCTCCTGGCAGACGGCGGCATTCGGGTCTACGGCCTGGGCTTGGTGGCGCTGAGTGCAGGCGCGGGACTCTTGTCGCGTCCCAGATGGTTCGACCTGTACGGCTTGAGCGTTTTGGCCCTGGGGCTCAATGTGTGTGTCGTGAGCGGACTGGGGCGCTGGTTGCTGGAAGGCACACGAGGGGATGCCTTGGGCGCCTGGTTGCTCCTGGGCCTGCTGGCAGCGGGCTTGCTGGGGGCCTCGGTAAAGGGCGTGATGCACGTCGCGCGCGAACACGGGGAGCCCGCATGAGCACACCACCTCGCCCTTGGCCAGTCGTGCTGCTGAGCGCCCTCGGTGCATGGCTGGCAGCGATCCCCTTCTTCGCGGTGGCCGTCTTGTTGATGGAACCCCTGCTGCGCGAGCAGGAAGGCGCCTTGCTCGCCGGGTTGCTCATGCTGGCAGGTGCCCTGGCGCTGCTGCGCGCCCCCGCACGGTCGCTGTTCGTCGAAAACCTGGGCGTGCCCACCCTGCTCGCCGGCCTCACCCTGCTGGGCTGGGGCCTGGCCGAACCACTGGGCTGGCAACCCGCCAGCGCCACCCTCGGTCTGATTGCCTTGAGCCTGGGGCCTGCGGTGCCCCAGACCTGGGTGCGCAACCTGCTGGGCGCGCTGGCCTGCCCATTGATGCTGGTGGCCTGCACGCAAGAGGCCTGGTGGCGAGGTGACCGGGGTTGGTGGAGCCCATGGCTGACCTCGCACTTGGCGGTCGGCGCCTGGCTGGGCTCTGTGGGGTGGTTGCGCCAGCGTGCCAGCGCACACCCAGCGATGGCCGAGGCCGTGACCGACCTTGGCAACGGCTGGATCGCCTCCGCGCTGCTGGCCCTGGCCTGGTGGTCAGGCTCCACTTTCATGCTGAACGAGCCACTCAAACTCGATGGCGCTCCAGCGTCGCTCAGCCTCCAGGCCTCGTGGACCTGGCGGGGCCTCGACGTGGGGTCGGTCGCCGCCGCCCTGGCTGCCATGGTGTGGCTGGCCTCGCACCGGCCAGCTTGGCGTCAGGCCTGGTGCGCCGGCCTGGCGGCGGTGGCGTGCGGGCTGGCCGCATTCATGCCAGCGCTGGGCGGCGTGCTGCTGGTGGCCGCGGCCTGCCTCACCACCCGGCGTCCGCGCATGGCGACCTGGGCCGGCATCGTGGCGCTCTGGACACTCGGTGCCTTCTATCACCAGCTCGCCTGGCCCCTCGCCACCAAGGCCTTGGTGCTGTGCGGCGCGGGCGTGCTGCTGGGCTTGATCGCGGCCTGGGGCCAGCGCGCCGCCGGCCGCGAGACAACGTCGGAGCACGCGAACACGTCCGCCCATGCAGCCCCCCTTGCTCGCCCGCTCGCAGCGGGTGGTCACCGCAGCGCGGCCCTGGCCCTGGGCTCTGTGGCGATGCTGGTGGTGGCCAACATCGCCATCTGGCAAAACGAGGCCCTCATCCGCGACGGGCGCCCGGTCTTCGTGGCGCTCGCCCCGGTTGACCCGCGCTCGCTGATGCAAGGCGATTACATGGCCCTGCGCTTCGCCACCGACCGCGTGCCCGTCACCGCGTCGGCCGATCACTCTCCCGTGTACCTGGTGTTCAGGGTCGACCCGCGCGGCGTCGCCACCGCTTTGCGCCAGCACCGAGGCGAGGCCCTTCAGCCTGACGAATTGATCATGCGCATGCGCCGTCACCGCGGCAGCTGGCTGCTCGTGACCGATGCCTTCCACTTCAAGGAAGGCGAAGCCCAGCGCTGGTCCGCCGCCCGCTTTGGCGAGTTCCGCGTCGAGCCAGGTGGAAGGGCCTTGCTGGTCAGCCTGAGGGGCCCGAAGCTGGAGCCCCTGTGAGCCACAAGCCACCGACACACCGATCGACAAACCAGCGAAAATCCGGCGTGAAAGCGCCGCCCCCTCCTCTCGAACCTCATCCGTGACCATGGCCTACCCCGCACAAGTGAAGATCCCCGCCACCTACATCCGTGGCGGCACCAGCAAAGGCGTGTTCTTTCGCCTGCAAGACCTGCCGGCGTCCTGCCAGCAACCCGGCGAGGCACGCGACAAACTGTTCATGCGGGTCATCGGCAGCCCCGACCCCTACGCCGCGCACATCGACGGCATGGGTGGCGCCACCTCCAGCACCAGCAAGTGCGTGATCCTGTCCAAGTCCAGCGTGCCGGATCACGACGTGGACTACCTCTACGGGCAGGTCTCCATCGACAAGGCCTTCGTGGACTGGTCGGGCAACTGTGGCAACCTCTCCACCGCCGCAGGTGCCTTCGCCATCCACGCGGGGTTGGTCGATGCGGCCCGCATCCCTGCCAATGGGGTCGCCGTGGTCCGCATCTGGCAGGCCAACATCCAGAAAACCATCATCGCCCACGTGCCCGTGACCAACGGCGAGGTGCAAGAAACCGGTGATTTCGAGCTCGACGGCGTGACATTCCCCGCTGCCGAGATCGTGCTCGAGTTCATGGACCCGTCCGACGATGGCGACGAAGGCGGCTCGATGTTCCCCACCGGCAACCTGGTCGACGACCTGGAAGTGCCGGGCGTGGGCACCTTCAAGGCCACCATGATCACGGCGGGCATCCCCACCGTGTTCGTCAACGCGAAGGACATCGGCTACACAGGCACCGAACTGCGCGAGCAAATCAACACCGACCCCGACGCACTCAAGCGCTTCGAGGCCATCCGTGTGGCCGGCGCCCTGCGCATGGGACTGATCAAGACGCCCGAAGAAGCGGCCACCCGCCAGCACACACCCAAGATCGCCTTCGTGGCACCGCCCACGCCCTACACGGCATCGAGCGGCAGAACCATCGCGGCGGCCGACGTGGACCTGCTGGTGCGCGCCCTCTCGATGGGCAAGCTGCACCACGCCATGATGGGCACCTGCGCGGTGGCCATCGGCACGGCGGCGGCCATCCCCGGCACCCTGGTCAACCAGGCGGCCGGCGGCGGCGAGCGTGAAGCGGTGCGCTTTGGCCACCCCTCGGGCACCCTGCGCGTGGGTGCCCAGGCCAAGCAGGTGAACGGCCAGTGGACCGTCACCAAAGCCATCATGAGCCGCAGCGCCCGCATCCTGATGGAAGGCTGGGTGCGCGTGCCCGGTGACGCGTTCTGAGGTGAACACCGAAGGCGAGGCGGGCAACGCGTCACGGCATGCGCAGGGGCCGAAATCTTCACTACGAACTGACACATCCAAGGGGTGTTTTCTTCCCCACACCCCCGTGGATCGGTGGCAAGATGAAGGATCCGGCGCCCCTGGCGCCTCCCGGAATTTCACAGCATGAACGCATCCACGCTCGCTCGCCGCACCCAGCGCATCCGCACCCTGGCCCTCTCGGCCGGCCTGGTGATCGGCATGGCCGCTGCGGCCATTGCCCCCCAACTGGTTCACGCCTCCAGCGCCGTCAAGGCCTCCAAATCGGTCATCAAAGGCGCTGCCCAACCCGTTGAGCAGCCCCTCCAACTGGCCGCGGCAACGCCGGAACAAATGACCGCACAGGAGCGCGTGCTGACCGGCTCGTACAACTGCGAGTTCGGCCAGCACATCGTCGTGCGCCACAACGAAGCCAACCCTGGCTACGTCGACCTGACCCTGGGCAAGCAGAAATGGCTGATGAAGCCGGTGCTGTCGGCCACCGGCGCCACCCGCCTCGAAGACGTGCGCGGCCAGGCCCTGCTGGTGCAAATTCTGACCAAATCCATGGTGCTCGACACCCGGACCGGCAAGCGCCTGGTGGACGCCTGCGTGCACGAGGTGCAGCGCAAGGCCGAGGCCGATCTGGCGGCTCAGCCGGCCCGCGCGTCCATCTTCGATGCCCCACGCTGAAAAATCCCCCTCATTCGTCGCATGAAGTCCATTGATTTCATGCGGTCGTGGTGACATTCACCGCGGTGTAGGCGAAAATAGCAGGCTGCACGGAAATTGCATTTCCATGTGGTTGGAACGCTTGATTCGCCCCACCGCGGTGATTTTTTGTGCGCCACCCACGTGTCTGACACGTTTTTTGCCCCCTCAAACCAGGTGAACACCATGTTGCAAGCCTATCGCCAACACGTTGCCGAACGCGCCGCCCTTGGCATCCCCCCTCTGGCCCTGTCGGCCACCCAAGTGGCCGAGCTGATCGAGCTGATCAAGAACCCGCCCGCTGGCGAAGACGCCTTCCTGCTGGACCTGCTGACCCACCGCGTTCCTCCCGGCGTGGACGACGCTGCCAAGGTCAAGGCTTCCTTCCTGTCGGCCGTGGCTCACGGTGATGTCGCCGTCAAGCTGATCTCCAAGGCCAAGGCCACCGAGCTGCTGGGCACCATGGTGGGCGGCTACAACGTCAAGCCCCTGATCGACCTGCTGTCCGACGCCGAAGTCGGCGGTGTGGCCGCTGACGCCCTCAAGAAGACCCTGCTGATGCTCGACGCGTTCCATGACGTGTCCGAGCTGTGCAAGGCCGGCAACGCCAACGCCAAGGCCGTGATGCAGTCGTGGGCCGACGCCGAGTGGTTCACCAGCCGCCCGCCCGTCGCCAAGAAGATCACCGTGACCGTGTTCAAGGTGCCTGGCGAGACCAACACCGACGACCTGTCGCCCGCTCCGGACGCCTGGAGCCGCCCTGACATCCCGATGCACTATCTGGCGATGCTCAAGAACACCCGTCCTGACGCG
>CAYJXE010000048.1:0-20438 GCA_964373965.1 uncultured Aquabacterium sp.
ATTTTCCTTCGAAAACTTCTACTTCTCACTGCACTGGTTTTGCGGGGGGATTACCGTGCTTTCTCCAGGCAGGCGAATAAACATGCATTTCTTCTGGCACGCACACCCATGGGCGGCGGACCGAAGGCAGTACATCGCCGAACGACTCAGACCCCTGTATCGAGCCCACGGGTGGGGGTCTGGATGGGAGGAGGAGCCTCAGAAGCTGTGATATCCCATTTAATTCGGATGCTGATCAACCGCAAATTTTGCTGTTTCGCAAACGGATAATGGACCAACTCTGCCATCCGTTTCGCTTCAAATCCGCCCACCTTTTTTGATTGCAATCAAGTTGTCCGGCACTCTTCACCTGCCCGGTGGTCAACTCAATGGTGCTTCGGCGTTTGATCACGATCTTCGTGGTACGAGTCACCCCACGTCACTGATCTCATCTGATCAGCCAGGGCTACGTCGCGTTGGACAAATTTGGGAGTTACCCTGTACCCAGTTCTTTCTGAGCCCAGAGCCTGAGAAGACTTCTAGGTGGCAGAGACTGAGTTTCAAGTTCTTCTCAGCATTTAGATCTCAAAGAGCACGGTATTCAGACTCCGGACAGCTGAGACTCGCGAGGCCTTTGATCACTCTCAGATGCTTGTCGAGCGTGACGTCCACTTGGATCTCAGCGCCTCATACAACTCAGCCGGCCCCAGCAGGATGTGCTTCAAGCCCTGGCGCACCTTGTCCGAATCAATGGCCTGCTTGCTCATCGTGCTGTGCGCCTCGAACGCATCCATGATCGCGTTCATCAGTTCAGACGACAGGTCAGGTGAGTTGGCAAACTGCTCCTTGGAGTTGTTGGCCGCCTGTTGCATCAACAGGTCGGACTCCAGTAATTTGCCCATCAGCACGTTGTTCACGTAGACCAGCTTGTCGTCCTCGGTGAGCTCGCCCTCGAACAGGTCGTTCACCTTCTGCACGATCTCCGACAGCTTGATCTTGTCCTTGTCCTGCACCTGACCCGTGCCGGGCTCTGTCATCGGATCGAGCTTGTACTCACCGTCAGCCTCACCCAGCGTGAGCGGTGAGTTGCCTTGCCTCTTGAGCTTGTGGTGCGTCAGCGTGACCTTGGACAGGTCCACACCTTCACGCTCTCGACCGAAGTCCAACAATGGCAGCAGACGCTTGAAGAAGATGGACCGCTTCTCGATGGCTGTGTTGCCGTAGTCGAACATCTGCGACAGAAAGGCATACACCCTCACGAAGGTGCCCAGATCCCGCTTGAACAGGACCAGCGCATCCAGCTCGTCCTTGGCCGCCTGAGCTTCGGGGCCATCAGGGTGCTTGGCCACCGCCGCGTCGTAGGCTTCCTTGGCCGCCTTGAATCGCTTGAGCAGGCGGTCAGCCACCGGCTCGATGGCCGCAACCAGTTGGCTTTGCGTAGCCTTGGGGTTCAGCTCAATGAGCGCCACCCGGTCCACTTCAAAGTCATCGTAGTGACCAGAGCTGTCCAGCTTGGCACGCAAGTCGAAGATCAGCTCCGGGTCGGTAACGCCCGAGAGCTCTGCCGTTTCGTAATAGGTCTGGAAGGCCGTCAGAACGTCCTCAGGCTCGTTGACGAAGTCGACCCCTCGAAGTATCTGGTGTTTGCCATGCGCCCATTTGGGCTTACCCCATGAGCTGCGCCGTGCAGAGAACATCATCGCTAAACCACTTCGATGATGACTCAAGTCATTTCCCCTTGGCGAGCAGGATGGCATCACACGGGCAGGTTGCACCCAGCCATAGGACATAGGCTTTGAAGCCGCGCCCATTTCAGCTGGCGTGCAAACCGCCGAGCAACCATACCTATGCTGCCGCGCTGGCCTCGACAGCAACATCACTCAAACTCTCGCCCCTGAGTGAGCGGACTAGGTTCTCAGCAGCCCGCATTTCAATTTCGAACCGTACGCGTCTCACAGCCGAGCCGATGTGGGGAGTGAGTACTGTTCTGGCGTTGTTGGTCAATCCCGGATGAATTTCGCGAGGTCTGTCTGGAAGTAGCCAATCTTCCATCTCATAGACGTCAGCGGCGTACGCGCCAAGTTGCTCATTCGCCAAGGCATCGACAACCGCCCTTTCGTCGACCACAGACCCCCTACCCACGTTTACAAGGATCTGGCCCTTTTTCGATAGTTGAAGCATCCTGGAGTCAACCAGGTGGCGCGTATCGCTAACAAGAGGCACTGCCAGGAACACATAGTCCGATGTGCTGACAGCCTCATCAAGCGTGACCAGTTCGACCTGATCTAGACGCACACTTGGGTCTACACCAAGCAGCCGCGCGCAGCCAAAGCCCGCGAGTCGCGCCAATATGGCCTGCCCAACTTTTCCGAGACCGATCACGCTGGCCACCGACCCATGAAGCCCGGTTCCGTATAGAGCTGGCCTCCACCCAGAGTAGCCTGCTCTTGTAGCGGCGTCACCCTGAAGCACGTTCCTGCCAGCAGCAATAGCCAATCCGATGGCCAGCTCGGCTGTGGGCTCTGTGAGGAGGTCAGGAACAAAGGTGACGCTCACCCCGGCTTGTGCGCAAGCCCTCAGGTCGAAGTTGTCGTACCCCTTGAGTGCACAGGAGATGGTCTTGAGCCTGGGAGCGTTCAGCAGCGACTCTTTGGTCACACTGTCTGTCATGAAGGCCATCATGGCATCAGCATCCACGAGGTACTCCCTGAGCTGGCTGGGGCTCCAGGGTTCAGGCCCTGGATTCATGATGACCTCACCCTCAGCCTGGAGCTTCCTTAGAACCTCTTCATGAACTGGCTGCGTTACGACGATTTTCCGATGATTCATTTTTCGATTTACTTGAGACGCTTTCGCAGCATCGATCCAATGCTGTCAACCACGAGGACACAGGCAAGAATCGACAGAAGGATGGCTGAGACCTCGTCATACTTGACAAGGCGAAGTGCTGCCATCAGCTCGAAGCCGATGCCACCTGCACCGACAATGCCAAGTACTGCGGAGGCCCTGAAGTGGTACTCCCAGCGATAGATGGTTATGTCTGCCAACTGTGGAAGGACTTGGGGGATAACGGCATGCGAGATGACCTGAAAGCGGCTTGCGCCTACCGCAGCAGCTGCTTCAAGTGGCTTCGGATCCACGTGCTCAATGGCTTCCGCGTAAAACTTTGCGACCATTCCCGTGGAATGCAACGCCAGTGCGAGCACCCCAGGTAGAGCACCAAACCCTACGGCTGCCACGAACAGAATGCCAAGAATGATTTCTGGCACGGACCGGAATGCCGCCAGGATGACTCTGGCCACTCTTCCCACCAAAGGATTGGGGGTGGTGTTTGGAGCCGCCAGGAGCGCCAGCGGAAGTGAAAGCACGATAGTCAGTGCTGTGCCGGCAATCGACATCGCCAAGGTGTCCCTCAGCGGGATGACCCAGTGCTCCCAGCGGTCGAAGTTGGGAGGGACCATCTCAGATGAGAGCTGCTTGACAGCCGGGGCGCCTTCGATGAACCGCTGTGCATCGAAGAACCCCGTGACGTACAGGGCTACAAGGCAAACCAGAAGGACGAACGCTGTATTGCGCAGTCCAATGAACTGCTCCCGCTTGTCGCGACTGATGATGTTCTCGAATGCAGCCGAGGTCATTGCATACGGCCCAAATCAAGCTTCAGGATGGTTGCGGTATCCCTAAGGACGTCATATGCAGCGTCATCAGTGGCGGCAAACGCCTGGACACGAAACGCCTTGCGCACCTCAGCATCCTTCATGTCCAGAAAGGCAGAGCGGATGGCAGCTTTGAGCTCAGGCTTGAGGTCCCCCTGCATGACGATCGGATAGTTTGGAATGGGAGCAGAAAGGTCAAGCTGAACAATCTTCGTGGCATCAATGCTTCCTCGAGCGATGAGGTTGTCCAGAATCGGCTTGGACAGAGCCCCGGCTGGAATCTGACCCGACTGCACCGCACGTGCGACCGCGTCATGTGCCCCAAGGTGAACTGGCCGATAGTCCTTCTCACCATCAAGCTTGTACTTCTTGAGCAGGTGTGCACGTGGTGCAAGGTGGCTTGATGTGGACGCCTGGTCGCCAAATCCGAAGGGCTTGCCGCGCACGTCTTCAAGCGTTTTCACCGGCCCTCCGGCCGTTGCGATGAGGACCGACTGGTATGTGGGCGACCCACGTTCAACGCCCACCGCAAAGGGCTCAATCCCGGACGCCTTAGATTTGGCCAAAACGTACGAAAACGGTCCAAAGTACGCTACCTCAATCCGACCGAACCGCATTGCCTCGATCATCGAGGAGTAATCGGTAGTCACCACAATCTCAACATCCTTCTTGAGCTGCTGTTCAAGATAGCGCTTAAGAGGCTGCGCGTTCTGGATGATGCTGGCAGCGTTCTCATCTGGAAGAAGGGCGACACGAAGCTTTGATGGATCCTTTCCCTGCGCATGAGCCCACAGAGGAAGGAGTGCAGCAAAAGAAGCTGCGCTGACAACAAGAGAGAAGTTACGGCGATTCAGCATGGCAAGAGCTCCTTGGTTTGACTGGATTGAAGAGTTCGGGGGCTATCAGTGGACGCACTCGTGTTGGAAGCGTTGGACTGCTTTGCATAGAGGTTCCGCGCAACATCGGGACTCAGCTGCTCTGCCCTACCCTCGAATACAACAGCTCCCTGGCGGAGCCCAATGATTCGGTCTGCAAACGAGCGCGCGAGCTCCACCTGGTGAAGACTCACGATTGCGGTGAGGTGGTCCTTTTTGCAGATCTCATGCAACAAGGTGAGCACGCTATGTGCGGTTGCCGGGTCCAGGCTGGCAACAGGCTCATCGGCCAGCAGGATTCGTGGCTTCTGTATTAGCGCCCTAGCTATGCCTACGCGCTGCTGCTGCCCCCCAGACAAGGCATCAGCCCGGGAGAGCGCCTTTTCGAGCAGCCCGACACGCTCAATCACTGTGAGCGCCTCCAGCTTGTCCTTCTTGCTCCACGGCCATAGCGAAGCGAATGCACCCCTGTCACCGAGCTTTCCCATCAGAACATTCCTGAGGACCGACTGACGTCCAATCAGATGATGCTGCTGGAAAACCATACCACAGCGCTTGCGGTGCTCTCTCAGCGTCTTTGCGTTGACTACCCCACCTGCCAGGCCAGGTATCGATACCTCGCCTTTTGTGGGCAGCACCAGTCCATTGATGCTTCGTAACAAGGTGGACTTCCCTGCGCCCGAGGCGCCCAGAAGCACCAAAAACTCTCCCTGCTTCACATCCAGACTCGTCGGGTGCAAGGCCACGGTCGAGTCACCGTAGCGGACGGAAACTCCCTTGAGACTCAGAACGTCTCGGTCCTTCTCCAACTTCATGTTGTTACCTTTGCAAGTTTCTGCCTGCGAGCAGCGCGAGAGCGCTTATGACGCACATTTGCCGCAGAAAGAAGTTCGATACGGCTAGGCATGCGTGCAGTTTGTTCGTGGAACGTGTCATCAATATGAAACTTGCACCCCGAAAAATAGGGGTATCTATAGATAACACCTATGTCTGGACTCACGCTACTTGCGGCTTTGAAAGCCTTTGATGCGACGGCAAGGGCCGGAAGCATGACTGCTGCTGCGAAGCTGCTTGATCTACAGCAGCCCACCATCTCAGCGCATATTCAGCGCCTGGAGAATGAGTACGGCGTGGAGCTTTTTCTTCGTCAAGGCCGCCGGCTTGAGCTGACTACCTTTGGCAGGACTCTGCTGGACTACACGCGGCGGGCATTCAGCGGCGAGGAAGATGCGCACGCCCTTTTGGCAGCAGCCAAAAACCGATTCGTCGGGCGTCTTGTGATTCACGCGATCGGCCCGTACAACGTAGTCCCTGTTCTGAAGGCCTTCGAGAGCCGCTATCCCCAGGTCGAGGTCTCTGTCCGTGTAGGCGACTCCCGCTCAATCACGGAAAAGCTCCTCGACTACCAGGGTGATGTCGGCGTGGTCCTCAATCACGCCGAGCACCCCGAACTCCATTGCATGCCATACAGGTCACAGCGCCTGGTGGTCTTTGCGAACCGAGAGCACGCCCTAGCCCGGTGCGGTGAGATAGTGCTCAAGGACCTTCAGAGCCAGCGCTTCGTCATACGTGAGGAAGGTTCAACGACAAGAAGAGTCTTCGAGAGCGAGCTAATTGCCCGCAATATCAACATCCAGGTTGCGCTGGAGATGGGAAGCCGGGAGGCTGTCCGCGAGGCAGTCGCACAAGGAATAGGACTAGGCGTCGTTGCCGAGACAGCCTATGTTCCAGATCCGCGTCTTGTGAAGCTGAAGATTCTGGATACAGCAATGGCCACCCACGTCGACTTCATCTGTCGTCGCGAACGACAGAACGCTCCGCTGATAGCAACGATTTTCGACTTGGCAAAAGAGGTGAGAAGAGGCCTGGCCTAAAGATTCACGAACTTGGCGACAGGGCCCGAGTGGATCATTCATGCCAAGCCTATCGTTAGCAGCCATGCTGTCAGTCAAACAGGCCTAGATGGCTGCGCCTGTGGGAAGTGACTCCGTTGGATCCACTCTTCGTCGTAGCCAATACCGTTGGACCATCGACAAGCCCAACGGCTACCGCCGCCGGATGGCACTGATTGCATTCGAAGCTGGTCGTCATGACCTAGCCGAGGCCCTGTTCGCCAAGTTGCTCGCACCGATGATCTCCATGTGCGACGACGAGACGGACTTGGCTGGGCTGGGTGATCTGGTCGGCGCGGTGATGCATCACGCGAGGCTTTGCACCCTGCTCAATAAGCGGCTGCCGAGCGCGACACCGTCGAAGCACAGCTTCCTTCACCCGTTCCAGCAGCACGCCTCGACGATAGGCGTGCTACTAGGTCGCGTCGCGGTCGGCAACGCAACCGTGCCGGCTGGCAGTATCCAGGACGAAGCCCGCGTTGCCCTTGGGTACGTCCTACGTCTGCCATCACAAGGCGGCAGCGAGTCATATCGCATTCAGCAAGCCTTCAAAGCGGTCCCCGTGCTCGCGCAAGCGCTGCTGAGGCTTAGCGCAAAGTGTGGCGAGGATGAGTACAGCGCAGTACTTCGAGAAGTTGACGCAGCCATCGCCTCATCGACGCTGGGGGGTACTGCGTACCTGCGACGCAGACTGGCCGTCGATGCGTATCGGGTTGACGGCGACAGGGTGGCGGCCGTGGACCGGCTCAACGCCCTCGTGGCAGAGCTTCAAGAGAGCAGCCCAAGCCCACAGGGACCTGGCGCCAGTTGCATCATGTGAGCCATCCGAGTTGCTGTCGAGACTCGGTATCTGAACCTTGCAGCAGAAACAGACAGCGTCTAGCCTTCGTAGCCAATGCGTAGCGCCGTCAGCCGATAGAAGAGCTCGACAAGCGTCACTAACTGCGTGTGCTCCTCGGGCGTACCCCAGGGTTCGAACAGGTTGCCGTGTGCAACCACGTTGCGAACCTTCCGCCACGCCTCCAGCTGCGCGCGGGAGATGCGACCTTCCTTCTCGAGCCGAGACAGGTAGCGCCCCGGCGAAGGCTGATGCAGGGTCTTGATCCAGCCTTTGAACCGGGTAGCGAGAGGTTCTGGAGAGACGGTCGAGGCGAACGACTTCAAAGGGTCGACATGGGCGTCCATGAAGTCGGCGGGCACAGAAGCGAACGCCGGGTCCAGCTTGATCAGGCCCTCGATTGCACTCGCTACGCACAGTGCGATCACCCAATGTGAGCCCGACATCCTGGCCTGAATTACCTCGTCGTGCAGGCGCGTGAGGTCGTTTGCCTCGAAGCCTGGATGTCCATCGGCACCTCGATGCTTGGCCACGTAGGTGAGGTACGCGACATAGAACGCCCAGAACTCGGCAGCCGTGCGACCCTTTAGCTGGCTCGCGCACCCGCCCAGCGAGCGCGCGAGGGGTGGCGCTGTCCGTACCCAAACCATCGCCCGGCCATCGCTGAACTTCCGGGCGACTAGGCGCGGGTAGATCAGTTGCCCCTGCAGCGCGCGCAAGGGCTCCGACAGCCAGTTCTCCAGGTAGGGATGGTTCAGCTCGTCGCTGGCACGAGCGCAGATCCACAGTTCGTCCCGCCAAGGCTGCGTCGTTGCCGTGATTTCAGCACCGAGCACTTCCGTCCGATGCCTGCCACCCTGGGTTCGCCGGCCGAGTTCGGTTGCACCCACGCGAGCCGTGTTGGTGATTACCTCAGTGAATGGCACTTCCGGCGACGGCGAGTAGGCCAGCTCGACACCCCCCACCCCCTCGTCGTGCCGGGAGTCGGTGACAATCGAAAGGCTCTCACCAAATAACTGGTGATGGTCACCCTGGATTTCGCCCAGCCGGGGCCTCACCCACCCGGCATTCCACTCGCGCCCCTGATAGTCGATGACGCGAAGGCGCATGACTGAGGTTTGGTCATCCGTCTGGTGCGCGCAGCGGCGAAGCGCAGCCATACCCCTGCCCAAGTCGCTGGTCCTCGCATCCATTTCAAAGCGGATTGCACTCGACCCGCTGAGGACCAGTCGACCAGAACCTTCGAAGACCGGCGGATCGTGGTCATGCCACCCGTCAAGGTACATCGAGGGGCACCGAATCGTGTGCTCCGTCGTTTCGAGAAGCCATTCAAATGGGGCGAGCGTCATGGTCATCCGACAAGTCTAAGCAGGCACGGCACTCTCGAAGCTATGGGCCGTCAGGGGGCGAGCCGGCTGGCGCTAGTGACTAGTGGCTGCCCACACACTGGGCCAAGAACTCCGACCAAGCTGCCTCGAGCGCTTCCAACTCGAAATGCTGTTTGCCCCAGCTCTGGTAGTGCTCCTTCAGCTCTGGAAGAGACTTCGGCCGGGTAGGTAATCCGCGGCTGGCCACGAGGCCATGCGCCATCAACGCGATGTTGTCTCGCCGCTCACCAGTCCGTATGCGGCGGCCTTGAGCCCGCAACCAGTCGCTGAATGCAGGGCGCAGCGCTTGGTACTGGACTCGAGTCGCAAGGGCGGACTCTTGAAGCAGATTGACCGCCTCTTCCGGCCGGCGCCAGTCCATCCTGGAACGCCAGTCGCGCTTGTTCCAGCGCTCCAGTTGCTGGAGAAAGCGCTCGCCGGTGTGCAGGCCGTGGGATGCGAAATGCGCGGCGTCGAAGAAGACATCGCAATGGGCGCAGTAGTAGCGCGACGTGTCGTCCTCGAACTGGTCGCCGTGCAGGTAGTAGCGTCGACGCGAGTCAGGTGGTTCGGGACAAGGTGCTGGCGTGAGAGGCAGTGCGGGCGGCAATGCCCCGCAGGGCGCCGCGCCAGGCGTGCGGTGCTTGGACAGCAACGACCATTTTCTGAAGCCGTGCTGGGCGGCGATCCGGTCGAGTGCCTCGCTGTGGGGGATGGAAAGGGTGCGGCCGAGCCGCTTGGCGTCGCGCCGGAGCTGCTCGATCTGTGCAGCGGACAGTGAGGTATGCATGGCAGTGGTCTCCGCGGTCACCTAGGCCCCGATGCGCCCACACATCAAGCCAATGGCGACCTACGAAAGGCCAAGCCAAGACTCGTATTGCTACACGCTGCCGAATCCGACTTCGCCTCGTGGGCGGGCAAGCCTGCGTGTAGGCTCGGCCCCATTCTGGCACATTTATCGACGAAGGCAATGCGCGCTCACGGAGCGGGTTTCGCGTCTCGTTCGAGTGAAGGCTGCTCGAGCCGCCAACGACGCAGACGGTGGCGAGACACTGCTGATCGGTCGATCGGAGAACTTCATCTCGAGTTGTTCGGACCTCAAGGACAGCATCGTCAGCTTGGTCAACTATTCAGACGCTGCCTCTGCACTCTTCTGCCTTGTCCGGAGCGCGGCCTTCTTGTCGGTCGAAGCGCAAGGATCCGCAATGTTCGACAGTTCGAACGTCTGCTTCGAGGTGCTGAAGTTGGGCTCCGCTACTTCGGCTTTGGGTCGCTTTGAGCCATTCGCATTGCGCGGGAGCAGTCGTTCAAACCGGCTTGCTGGTTAGGGCGGAGTCGAGAGACTGGTATCCGGGGTAAAGCTGTCGGTTGAAGCCGGCGGCTCTCAATGACCGCTGTTGGCGGTAACCGCCGTCCAGGCAGCGAGCATGAATGACTCAGAACAGCCTGGAGCCGTCCTTGCCTGGTGAAAGGCAGTTCTGCAGCGGGTGCAGTCCAACAACTAGCAGTAGCAAACGTCCGCACTGGGCAGGAAAGCCGTCGCCCAACACCTTCCAAGCGTATTGCTGTGCCACGGAGTCACTACGCACATTCCTCTGCCCTGATGGCCGGACATTAGTGGCAAAGTGAGCCTTCAGGCACCCGCTTTGACTCATGCAAAATAAGACACAAACAACGCGAAGCTAGCCATCCGGCAGCTTGCTGGGAGGCCCTGTCGTGCAAGTTCTGAGTTCCAAGACCAACGGTCAGTGGCTGACTTTCGCTCCGCCGCTTCCGCCCGTCCCCGGTGCAGTTCAACCGGCTGCCCCCATCCCTGAAGACCCTGCGAAGGCGGAAGCCAAGCGCGCGCTATCTGACGTCATGCGCTGCAGCAACCTCGTCGTTCTGGCAGGCTTGGGCACATCGCTTTGCGTGCAGCCGGCCGTCGCCAACGGCCCGAAGGCGCCAACCATGTGGGACCTCTGGCAGCAGATTGGCGTGCGACAAGACGCGGCGGCTGTCGCGGCAAATCCGGCCGACCCGAATTTCCAGCAGCTCCTTGCTTTGGTAGGGCATCCTGCCGATAAGACTGACATCGAGGCACTGATGTCGCGCTGCCGCCTCGCCGAGTCATTCTTGGCCGGCGCCCAGAAGGATCAGGTAACGAGGTTTGTCGCTCTTGCTGAGGCGCACATCATGGCCGCCACCAACTTCCTGGCGCACAACCACCCGTTGCCAGTCCACACCGAATTCCTTAGGCGTGCGGCACGTCGCCCGCAGCGCAAGTCCCGGATGAAGGTGTTCACCACCAACTACGACCGTTGCTATGAAGAGGCCGGCCGTCAGGGCCGCTACGTCGTGGTGGACGGCTTCTCGCACACGTTCCCGCCGACTTTCGACGCAATTCACTTCAGCTACGAGACGGTCCGCCGCCTTGGCGACACCGAGTCTTTTGAACCGATTCCGAACAGCTTCCATCTGTACAAGCTCCACGGGTCCGTGGACTGGCAGCGGCAGGAGCCCTCAGGGGAAATCACGAAGTGGATGGCGGGCGGCAAGCCGGTATTGATTTACCCCCGGAACTCGAAGTATGAGTTGGCGTTCGAGCAGCCCTATCTCGAAATGATTGGGGCGTTCCAGACGGCAGTGCGCGAGCCGGATACCGGGCTGCTCGTCGTGGGCTTTGGCTTCAACGACAACCATCTGGCAGAGCCCGTTATGTCCGCCATCCGCTCCAACCTGTCCATGAAGATTGTGGTGGTGAGTCCTGGCCTGGCACCTTGGAACAACGGCGCGGCCAATGGGCCTGGCGAGTGCGAGAACAACAAGTATTTGGGCCAGTTGAAGAGCCTCGCCGCCGCCGGCGACGCACGGATCACGCTGCTCAACTGCGGCTTCGAGCAAATGGTGCCCTTCGTGCCTGACCTCGCAGCCGAAACCGACCTCGAGCGCCACGTTGCTCGACTGCGCAACGTTGGTGCGGCATGAGCGGGCTCGTCGTCTCGCCATTCGATAGGCAGCGCTACGTCGGCTCCGTTTGTACGGTTCGGCCGACGACGGTCGAGGTCAACTTGCCGTTCGCTCCGCGTCCAGGCAGCACCCACGTGGCCGGTTACCCATTGCAGCGAGGTCAGGTCGGGGAGTTCGTTGTCATCGAGGGTGAAGAGCACGCAGTGCTCGGCCGCTTGGTCGAGACCAGGTTGCCGGAGCGTGACCGCTTGACCGTCGAACCGACGCATGAGCGAGACGCACAGCCGAACCCCGTGGGCGTGGTCCAGCTCCTGACGGCTGTTGACCTTGAGACCGGCATCCCGTTGCGGGGCGTCCCCATCTCGCCGCGCATTGGCCAACACGTTTTCTCCGCCCATCCATTGGTCGTGAAACAGGTCGTCGAGGCGGGCACTACGCCGGAAGCTCAGCGAATCAACCTTGCCAGGTTTCCGCATGCCCGGGACACCCTGGTGTCGCTATCGCCGAGTCAGCTGTTGGGCCGGCACTGTGCAGTGCTTGGCGCCACTGGCGGCGGTAAGAGCTGGACTCTCGCCCTCCTCGTCGAGGAAATCGTTCGGCTCGGCGGCAAGGCGATCCTGTTCGATGCGACCGGCGAGTTTCAGACGCAAGTCGACCCTCGGATTACCCATGTGCATCTTGGTGGCCGCAAGGTAGATCAGAACGACCCGCGGCGCTTCCTGAGCTTCCCATACTGGGAATTGACAGAGTCCGACCTGTTCGTCTTGCTGCGACCGAGCCCTGGAGTGCAGGCACCGAAGTTGAAGGAAGCTTTGCGGAGCCTAAAGATCGCGCAGTTGGTTCCTGGCCTGGCGGTGAACGGGTTGATTCGCAAGACGGGAACTCCTCGAAATCCGTTCGAGGCAGCTTGCGTGCAGCATGGGCTCGCGCTAAGGCGTCCGGGTACCTACTTCGACATCGAGCAGCTCTCGAATCAGATTTGGGAAGAGTGCGTCTGGCCGTCGGGTTTCAACGCCGCACAAGCCGGAAACTGGGGTGGTGCCAACGCGAACGAGCAATCTGCCTGTGCGACCCTCATGTCGCGGGTCGAGAGTGAGCTTGCCTCGCCTAACCTGGAGTGCCTGTTCGCACCTGCGGGCTTGGAGCCTCTACCAGGCGTCGTCGAAGCCTTCCTGGCAAACCCGGCGCAGCGAGTGCTGCGTATCAGCCTGGAGTTCCTCTCCTTCGAGCACAACGCTCGAGAAGTGGTCGCCAATGCAGTCGGACGTTATCTTCTAGGCTTGGCGCGCCAGGGACGCTTCATAGCCAATCCAGTCGTGACGCTCCTCGATGAAGCACACCAATTCCTGGATAAGTCGGTCGGCGACGAGTTCTCAAGGACGGATTTGGATGCCTTCGGGTTGATTGCCAAGGAAGGCCGAAAGTATTCGCTGACCTGCGTTTTGGCCACCCAGCGGCCCCGGGACATCCCAGAGGATGTGCTGAGCCAAATGGGCATGTTCATCGTCCACAGGCTCATCAATGAACGGGATCGGAACGTCGTGGAGAAGGCCTGTGGCGACCTGGATGCGTCTGCCGCGGCGTTCCTGCCGACTCTTGGCCAGGGCGAGGCCATGATGGTAGGCGTGAGCTCGCCGATGCCGCTGCCTGTAGCCATCAATCGACCCGAGCGGCCACCTTCTTCAAGGTCCGCAGACTACGAAAACCTGTGGGGCTAGGCTCGGCACATGGCCAAATCCACCGACACGAAGCGCTTCGCCGTACTTGGACACCAGCGCGTGAGTCGATACGAACTCGAGGACATGCGTGCCTATGCTCGGCTGGCGACGACACTCATGGCCGCGGAGTCGGAGAAGCACACCGCGCACGTGCGCAGCGTCGTTGAGCGGATGTCACCGGCTGAACAAGAGGCCTACTTCGATAACAACTACGACACCCATGAACTCATGCTGCGCCGCTTCCCGAATCAGCAGCAGCAAAGCTTGGTGGTTTTGACGTATACAGTCGTTGAGACCCGGCTCATTGCCATCGCGCGATCCATCCTGAGGGACGCGCAACCCGGACTTGAGCTGAAGGACTTGGCGGGAGACTCCCCGTTCAGGAAGGCTCGCATGGTCATCACCAAGATCGCCGGCCTAGACATTGAACAGAAACTTTGGGATGGGGTCGAGGCGTATCGGCTTGTCCGAAACGCCATCGTGCACAACGCCGGTGAATTCCCATCCGCGCCACCTCAGTTGGTCCAGCGCCTGCTGGACCAGTACCCGGACGACATCGAGTACAGCGATGGCAGTGGATTGGTGGTGAAGCCGGCGCTGATCGTGACCTTCGCGGCGGCCTGCGAGGAGCTGCTGGAAGCAGTTTTCGCCAAGTGGCTCGCCCTGGAAGAGGGCAGAACGGGTCCCAGCGTTGAACGAGCGTGACATTGCCGCTCGGGATATATGGCCGAGAGACGCAGGTAAGTTATTGATTTTATTGGATGTTAAGTCAGACTCTGTGAAAAAAAGACCTAAACGGATATATCAGAATCCGTTATAAATAGCGCTGCGTGACATCCTGGGCGGCGGACACATGAGCGTCGAGATTGCAGCTCTATTGGCGGCGGACGGCCCAATGACCAGCGGCGCCCTTGCTGCGGCATTGGCAGCCAACCTGAGCATTACCCCAGCGGCCGCGCGCAAGCGGATCGAGCGACGCGCGCTTCCGGTGCGCGCGGTGAAGCTGGTTCTGCCTCGTGGCGCCCAGTTCTTGTACCTCGAGAGTCAATACGGCAGCCCGAAGTTCTGGGATCGCCTGGCCGAGGCCCTGATGGAAGGAAACGGGGCATACGCCCGCGCCATCAGGGCGCTGACTGCCCGAGGCGGGATCATTCCTGCCAGCCACTTCGCAGCCGCTGCAGGGGCATCCAGTGGCCAGCGCCAGATTCCTGCTGACGAGGTGGTCAAGCGGCTCGTGGATGCCGAGTTGCTGCAGCTCGTGGAGATGCCCGGGCTCGGGCCGTGCGTCGCGTTTGCCCGCGGCGAGCCCTACCTTGATGACCGCTTTCCCGAGGTGCGTGCGCGACTCATTGCCGAGAAGGTGCTGCTGCAGTCTATCCAAGAATGGGCGGCCAAGCTCGGCTTCGGCAGCTTCCACTCCTTCAAGCTGCGGGCATCGGCGACCGGCGATGCCCCGGCGGTCGGGCAGTTCATCTGGGATTTGTCTGCGCCCTCGTTCCTGGGGCCGCTGGTCAATTGGTCGGACCCGGCAAAGCCGAAGCCTGGCTTCTTGGTGGTGGACGTGCTCTTGACTGAGGTGGTGGGCGTGGCTGACTGACCTGCCCCCTCCAGCCATACCAATCAGTTGGAGAGAGGTCCAGGGGCTTGCAGGTTAACTGATCCTGCGATGGTGGTTGATGGGTTGGCGTTGCGGTGCCTGGCGGCGAACTCAGCCGGAGGTATCCGTCCAATCGTTCCATGCGGTCGCACCTCGTTGTAGTCCAGACGCCAGATGGCGATGACCTCGCGAGCCTGGGCCAGGGATTCGAACCAGTTCTCGTTGAGGCACTCGTCCCTGAACTTGCCATTGAAGCTCTCGATGTAGGCGTTCTGGGTGGGCTTGCCAGGCTGAATCAGGATGTGCTGAATGCCTCGTGCTTGCATCCATGCCATGAAGGCTCTGCATGTGAACTCTGGACCGTTGTCCGTTCTGATGGCCTCTGGGTAGCCCCTGAACCGTGCGGCTTGATCCAGGATGCGGGTGACGTATGCGCCAGGCATGGACAGGTCCACAGCGATGTCGATGCATTCATGGGTGAAGTCATCAGCGATGGTCAGGCACTTGATACGTCGGCCATTGGCCAGCGAATCGCTCACAAAGTCCAGGCTCCAAGTTTGATTGACGCGGGTGGCCGCCACCAGTGGCGTGCGTTCACCGCGGTACTTCTTGCCTTTGTTGCGCTTGCGAACAGCCAAGCCTTGTGCACGGTAGAGGCGGAACACCTTCTTGTGGTTGGTGCCCGGAAACTCGGTGCGCAGCATGTCGTGCACGCGACGATACCCAAAGCGCCTGCGCTCCATGGCAACGGCATGGATCCGCTCGCCCAAGCGCACCGTGTGTGCATCGGGTTGGGGTGGATGACGCCAGGCGTCGCGGGACAGCCCCACAAGACGGCAGGCCCTGCGCTCGGATATCTGGGTGTGTTCCAGCATCTTGGCGATGGCCTTGCGTTTGTCTTGCGGGGCTAGCGCTTTACGCCGAAGCCGACCTTGAGCGCCTCCAGATCGAGGTGCGCTTCGGCCAGCAGTTTCTTGAGGCGGGCGTTCTCGACTTCCAGGTCCTTCAGGCGGCGGGCCTCATCGGCCTCCATGCCACCGTACTTGGCTCGCCACTTGTAGAACGTGGGCTCGCTGAACCCGCCTTGGCGGCAGACGTCCTTGATTGGCAGGCCGGTCTCTGCCTGCTTCAAGAAACCAATGATCTGCTGCTGCGTGAATCGACTCTTCCTCATGTCCGTCATTCTCCAGGTTGACGGACCTCACTTCCATTCAACTGGTACGGCTGGGAGGGGGCAGGTCAGGCACCTTCGAACGATCAGCGCGACCGGGTCAAACTGATGCATGCGATGGATCAGGTGAATGACCGCTTTGGCAAGAGGACGATATTGCTGGGCAGCTCAAGCTTCACCCAAGGAGCCGACACCTGGGGGATGCGACAAGTAAGGCGAACGCCTTGCTACACGACAAGGTGGAGCGAAGTGCCTGTGGTGAGGGCATAGTCGCTGATGCGACAGGGGGAGCACACGGAAATGAGCAATAGCCAAAATCGGCTGACACCCGAAATACTCAGAGCGATCACCCAAAGATACGACACGGATCGCCTCTTGGTATCAACCGCCTACGCAGATGGTGGAACGAACTACTTGCGTGGCCGGCTGGAGGGCGGTTTGATCAATCAGGTGGAAGCTGGGGACGCGATGGCTGCACGGTATGCCATATGGGCCAACACGGTTCGTGACAACATCATTGCTGGCATGAACGCGCTGAAGGCGGGGGAACCTGATGAAGGCTACAGGCACCTGGTTCGTGCAGCCAACAGCCTTTCTGCCTTTTCGGATGCCCAGGCGTATCTGGACCCGCTAAACATGGGCAACCGATCAGAAGTCAAATAGGGCAACCAGCAGGCTTGGCAACATCAGGAGAAGAGCTCCTTTTCCACATGCTTGATGTACCGATTTGTGTAGAAGAGGTCGGGCTCTTGCTTCAACGGACGCACAACCAGCGTGAAGTTGGGAGCATCCAGGCTGTTGGGGTTGAACGTCACCAACCCCAGGCCGAACATCTCGCACAGGGAATCGACGCGAGCCAACTCATCTTGGGGTGTCTGCGCCGGAATCACGAGGTAGCTCTTGTGGCAGAAGAGTCGGTAGGCACATGCTTGGCCGAAGCCCGTCACGATCCCAGCAATGTCCGTCTTGATTTCGGCGGCAACGATGGAGGTCGCACCTTTTATCACGTCGCTCCGCTTGCTCTCTGCCTTACCCAAAACATCCGGTGTGCCCCACCGATCTTTGAAAACGTTTCGACCCAGTGCGATCGCGTGTGTCACGTCCTCAAGTTCGTTCTTCAACCAACTGGCGAACAGTGGGTAGAACGCCTCTTCCCGGATCCGTGGCTTGGGCTTGGGTGATGTCGCTGCCTGTGGAGGCTCTAGGTCGGATTGTCGGAATTGAGCCAGCCGGAAGAGCCCTTTGCTTGGCTTGTGGACGCGCTCTGGAAACACAGCATCCAGGTTCCAGATGGAGGTGTTGATCGTGCCGGGCTTTAGCTTGGGATCGACCAACTGAATCTGCCGCTGCAATTCCGAGAAACGTAGTCCAGGCGCGTTCTGCTCAAGCAGGTCGAAGGCAATCGCCCTGATCCGCTCGCGAATGTTGCCGCGCCTAGTTGCTGGCTCCGTCATTTGATAACCCGATACATCCCGGCACTTTCCAGCATCTACAACGGATGCTGGCCACAAGCTCGTATCTTATCCCAATGCTACTTATAGTCTGTAGACCCATAGTCATCTAAGAAGCAACCTCGCGGGCCATGTCACAAGCCCGTAGGTCTACCGAAACAGCGCGGTTGCGCTTTGCCAGACTGCTCAGAAGTGAGCGCTTGGCCAGATGCATCAGTCAAGAAGCATTGGCGGAACTGGCCGGGCTTCACAGAACCTACGTCGGCTCTGTCGAGCGGGGCGAGCGAAACATCGCAGTTGACAACATGGAGGCGCTGGCCAAGGCGCTCGACCTAGACATCAGTGATTTGTTGCAGGTTCCTGTCGAGGCCGGGTCAAAGAGTCCCAAGTAAGCTGATCCGTCATTGCGCAAGGTAGGGGGCCTAACTGGCTGACGGCCCTCCGGCATGCATATGTCGGGACATAAGTACTCAAACCAACTCCATCCGGCTTGGCAGTTGATTCCGCGATTCCTCACTCAGCTTGCAACACACTTTAGGCACACGCTGATGCTTGATGTTCAGAACTTGCCCACCAGTTCCGCACGAAAGTTGACTGTCTTTGTGCGACCAGGGCGTTTCGACGAGCTTGACTTGCGCTTTCTAAATCAGGGATTTCGGACGCTGAAGATCTTGAAGACGCGCTAGTGCTCGTGTTCACTGGTCTGGATGGATGCGTTGCTGGACTGAGTGGAGTTAATCACTGGAATACGCAAGTTGAAGGGCGTCGATGACAGCCAGCAACCAACCATGACCCCGGAACATCGCGAGCGTGTGCATTGGTATGAAAAGCACTACGAAGTCATTGCCCATGCTCACCTGCAGCCTGGCAACAGGCACGTCCTTGGAGCAAGGCAACTGCAGATTTGTCGATATTGCGGCAGGCAACACCCAGCGACAACTTTTAGCAAGGAGGCACACGCCCTCCCGCTTCTTATTGGCAATCGCACACTCATCGATGCATTGGAGTGCGACGCCTGCAATGCTCACTTCGGCAGCGTCATCGAGGATCACTTCGCGAAGTGGACCCACCCTTTCCGGACCATGGGCAGGATTGAAGGCCGAAGAGGCGTGCCCTCCTGGAAGTCCTTCGATGATCAATCGAGGATCGAGGCTCCCGACGCAAGCAACCTACTCATGTGGTTCCCATCTGGCGATTCGCGGCGCCAGTTGGACGAGGAGGCGAACTTTCTTCGCTTGACGCTTGATCGCCAACCCTACGTGCCCATGGGGGTATTCAAGTCACTTGTCAAAATGGCGCTGGCAGTGATGCCTCCGCAAGAGGCTGTTCATTGCGATCACCTCAAGCACTGGATCCTTGATCCAGTGCACTCCTTTGAGAGCTATCCGTATGGTCCACTGAATGTCTATTTCCAGCAGTTTTCTGGCCCCACTCCGACCATCGGCCTGACGTATTGGCTTATGCGAAGGCATCCCAACAGCGACATTGCACCTTACCTATCGTTTGCCCTGCAATTCTCAAACTTGATGCTTCAGATCATCCTGCCCATGCATGAGCAGGACAAATCGTTCATGAATGGCAAGAACTTTGAGCTCGGCTGGTTTCCAACCGTCGCGGGTATCGCCAATCATGAAGAGACGTTCGGGCCCACCGTTCGCAAGGTCATCGACATGAGCGGCACAGCCCCTGTAAAGGGGGATCAAGAACCGATGAGATTCAGGTTCGAAAGCCGAGAAGAGATCCTGCAATCGGATCCCCCCGATAGATGAACCTAACCCCACGGGTATAGGGCAGTGTCACTCCTTCAGAGAAGGGCCAAATAGGTCATTCGTCAGCGGGGTGGCATCCTCGCCAGATGTCTGCGGCGTGCCTCCGGCAGCAACTTGCCCGGCAAACAGCGCCTGAGCAACCTGAGAAATCAGCCCATCATAGGCAAGCACCCGCAGTCGATTGATCCTCTTGGTGCCCTTTGGAAACTGGATCAGATCGTCGTACAGCCTGGGGTGATCGGCACGCGCCAATTCAAACACCAGCCGGATCGGTTCCCCACTGGCCTTGGCGTTGGCATTCATGGTTTGCTCCCAGATGGCGTCGCACCTTGATCGGCCCGTGGCGCGGCCATCACCGTTCGCGCATAGTTCTGCCCTGCCAGTTGGAAGCCCCGCACATTGGCAAACATGGGTTCCTTGACCTCATGGATCTTGTGATTCGGAAACGCCGCCTTCACCGCCTTCTTGAACAGGAAGGCACCGCCGCCGACCAGGATGATGTTCTGCAAGCTATGTGGCGATTCGATGTACTGCTTCATCGCCGACACGGCCTGCTGCGCTACCGCCTCAGCCATGGGCATGAATCTGGTGATGTCGTAGGACTTCTGGAAAATCACTGGCTGCTTGCCCGTTCGCAAGGCCAGGTCGATGGCGTCGAGGTCGCGATAGGGGCTGCCGATGTCCTTGGTGATCTCGGCGGCGATCAGGCGCAGCACATCCGACATGCCACGGTTGAACGAATGGCTTTGCTTTTGAACCTGCCTCATGCCCCTGGCCACCAACCAGTCGAAGGTTCGTGAGCCAGGGTCGATGATCAAGCTCTGCTCATTGCCGATGGTGGCCATCTTTTTGTGCACCGATGCGTAATGCGCCAGCGCCCCCTGAGGCTGCGCCACAGCGAGTGCCTTGACGACAGTCACCGTCTTGCCACCCCCAACGTCATGCGTTCCCGTCATCGCCTTCTCCAGCGCCGCCTTCTTGAGGTGCAGCAGAGCCACAGGCAGGCCCACCACCAGGAGGTCGATGCGACTTTGCTTCATGAGATGCAGGGCGCCTCGAAGCAAGGCCATGTACTCGGGCGTGTCGGTGTACTCGTCGTGCAATTGGGTTGCACGCACGGAATCGGCCACCAGGTGGACATCTGGCCCGAACTCGTAGAACAGGTGTCCTATGGGG
>CAYJXE010000049.1:0-18877 GCA_964373965.1 uncultured Aquabacterium sp.
CTCGCGCGTTTTGGCCACGGTGCGCACCAGGGCCCGGGCCCGCCTGGGGTCGGTGTTGACCAGGTAGAAGGTGCGCGTGACGGTCTCGAGCACGTCGCGGTTCTTCTGCTGCGTGGCCGGGAAGACCTGCACCGTGTTCTCGTTGAGCAGGCGGTGGCCAAGTTGCTGCGTGCTCAGGATGACCCGCAAGGCCTCTTCCACCGAGATGTTGCGCAGAAATACCGTGGTCTTGGCGTCACCCCGCACATCCTTGTCGAAAACGAAGTTGAGGTTGGCCGCGCGGGCCAGGGCCTCGAACACCGTCTTGAGCGGGGTTTCACGGAATTCCAGCGTCACGGGCTTGACACCCGTGCCCAGCGTCAGCGTGGCCTGCTGGCGCACCTGCTCCTGGCGACGTGACTCGATGTCGCCCAGCAGGTCACGCGCTGCGGGGTGGCCTGCGTCTTCGGCCAGCAGCTCGCGCAAGGTGGCTTCGGAGCGATCGAGCCGCCCCGCTTCGATGGCTTGGCGGGCCTCGCCCAGTCGCAGCGTGTGACGCTGCCTGCGCTGCACCTCGGCCTGCAAGGCGAGCGTGCGCGGGTGCTGCGGAGCCACGGCCTGCAGGCGATCCAGCAAGCCGCGTAAAGCCGACTGGCTCTCGTCGCTGCGACCTTGGGGGGCCTGGGCCAGAAGATGGTTCACCGCCCTCTCGAGGGCCTGGATCAAGGCCAGGCGCAGGAGGGCGTCGGCTGGGTCCTGCAAGCTGGCTTGCTCGAGGCGCTGCACCGCGGCTTCGTGTTGCCCGAACCGGGCCAGTTCATCGGCCTCGCTCAAGGCCTGAGGACCGGCACAACCTGCCAGCAGCGTCACCGCCAACAGGATCGGAAAAATGGAGTCACGCATGTTCATTTCATGGCCACCGTCTGGCTCTGCTGAAGCGGCAGGTAAGTCAGCCGCATGAGCCGCTCCTGGATCTGGTCAACGCGCCACTGCCCTTCGATGACATCGCCCTCGCGGGCCACCCAGGTGGAAACCGGGCCACTGATGACGGCACGGCGCAGGGCCTTCTTGCCATCCATGGCGTCGTCATCGAAGCGGCCCACCCACTGGTGCGGAAAGGGCGGTGCCACGGGGGCGGCGTCCACGGCTCGCGCCTGCCTGGGTGCCGGCGGCGCAGGCGGCACGGCCGCAGCCCAGGCCGATGGGGTGGTCGCGCTCATGGCTCTCGGCGGCGGCAAAGCATCGACCTGCACGCGCTGCGCCTGAAGGGCCTGCACGCGATCGACGAGCCAGGCTTGCGTGGCGACGGGTGCGGTATCAGGCTTGGCCTCAGGCCGATTCGCCGCTTGCGGCCGGGCCGAGGCCGGCCGCTCGGCCACCTGGATGTCACCGGTGTCTTCTTCGCCTTGCTGCAACCACAGGGTCGCACCCAGCGCCACCGCCAGGGCGATCAGCAAAGGGGGCCTCATGGCGCCTCTCCCTTCAGCGGCAACGCCGACTGCCGCCACCACAGTGACAGGCTCACCTGCGCCCGCACCTGGTCGGACTGCACGTCGCTGCGCTGGATGTCGATGGCATCCACGGTCAGACCCGGCTCGCGCTGCAGGCGATCGAGCCAGGTGCGCAAGGCGGGATAAGGCGCCTGCACCGGCATGGTCATGCGCTGGCGCCACAAACCGCTGGTCGTGGAGTCAGCGCCAGCTGGTGCCAGCCACTTCACGGCTTCGCCTTGCCACTGCACTGACTGCAAGGGCACCCCCACTTGCGCGGCAGAGTCCAGCACGCGCGCCTGCCGAGCCATGCGCTGGCCTTCATCGGACAGGCTCGACCACAGGCTGGCCCAGGCCTTCGACGGCTCATTGAGCCGATCGGCCTCTGAGGCGACCGCGCTGCCTGGCGTGGCCCGAGCGATGAGCCCGTGCCGCAGGCGCCGCACATCGGACTCGGCCTGCGCCAGCGCCTCGTGGCGTCGGGGCAGCTCCAGTTGCGTGAACCAGGCGCAGGCAAACAGCAGCGCCGCGCCGATCACGCCAGGCCAGCCCAACTGGCGCAACCAGCGGGGCGCTTGCACCGACCGAGACCGAGCCACCGCAGCATCTGTTGACGTTGGCGACATCGGCGACACGTTTGTGGAAGCGCTCATGGCTGCCCTCCGCCCGAGTTCACGTCAATGCGCCAAGACAGGGTGCCGCGTTCGCTGAGCACCGGCTGAGGCAGCGCATCGCGCCTTTGCAACTCGGCTTGCGGGCCCAGCTCTTGAACCCATTGCAGCGCCGCAGCGTCATCGGGCACGGCCGCCTGCAGGCGCCAGGCCAGCGGCTGCCCTGCGCGGGCACCCCATGCGCTCAAATCCACTTGAAAACCCGTCAGCGAGATGCCGCGCTGGTGAGCCGTGGCGTCGGCGTGATCCAGCGCAGCAGCCCATGGGTGCCCCAACCAGGCCGCGAGTTGCGCCGCCGAACGCCAGCCATCGGGCTGCAGCACCGGCGCCTGCGCCTGGGATGACGCCGCACCTGACGGAACAGCCGACGACGCAGCCGCAGCGCTTGGCTTGGCCCGGGCGTGCGCCTGCAGCCTGCTCAGCTCGGCTTGGGTGATCTGCTCGCTGTCCACCAGCTGCGAGGACAAGTCCATGGCGTGCACCACCGCGATGCCCCCCAGGGCCAGCAAAGCCCAGGACCAGAAGGACGTGCGCACACGCGGGCCACCAAAGTTCAACGACTCGGCCCAGTCCACCCGATCAGCCCAATGGAGCCAGCCGGCCCGCGCCGCAGGCGGCTGCTGGTTGGGCACTTGAACCGCATCGGCCGCTTCAGTTGCACCGCCCACGTGAGCGACGTCCGCTGCATCGAACACCAGGTCTGCCGCCTCGGTGCGCTCCAGCGGGTCAGCCGCCATGAAGGCCAGGGAACGCAACACCCATCGCCCCGACTCGGCGCTCACCCGGGCTTGGGTCTGCCAGGCCCCTTCGCGCCAGACCCAAAGGCGCGTTGCCTGCCCATCGGTGGGTGGCGGCAGATCCCGCCAGGCGCTGGCCAAGGACCCGGCCCACCAGGGCTGCAGGGCGCGCAAGGCCAGGCCATGTCGACGCGCCACCGCTTGCAAGCCGTCGACAAGCGCGTTCGGCACAGCGCATGCCACGGCCACGGGTGCCGCAACCTCGTCCAAGGAAGTCTGCACCAGCCAGTCGGTGTCAAAGCTCCCAGCTGGCAAATCCAGGTAATGCGCCCAACGCTCGATGGCCCGCTCGCGCAAGGCCTGCGCATCGGTCAGGTCCCCATCGGCCAACATCAACAGCACGTGCGACGACAGCGACAGCTCAACGGCCGCGCCCGCATGGACCGCAGCCCAGGCATCGAAGACCTGGGTGAGCTCGTTGACCGCATGGGCCCCACCGCTTGATTGCGCGTCGGCCGGCAACATCAAGGCCAGCGGACGGCGCCAGCTGGCCAAGCGATGGCGCCAGCGCCGCAGCAACCTGGATACGCCCGAACGCGCCGACGAGAAGGTGTCCACCTCGGCCGTTGCAGGGATGTGGGTGGGCGCGTTCATTCGACCAGCGTCACGCGGTTGAGTTCGTCGATGGTGGACTCGCCACGCAGCACGGCCGCCAGCGCCGCTTCGCGCAGCAGCCGCGTGCCGCTTGCGCGCGCGTGCGCCTTGACCTGCGTGAGCGGTGCACGCGCCACGATGAGGTCGCGCAAGGTGTCGTCCATCAGCAAGATCTCGGCGATGGCCTGGCGGCCTCGGTAGCCCGTGCCCCGGCAGTGCGTGCAGCCCACCGCGCGCATGAAGCGGCCGTTGGCGTCCAGCGGCAATTGCGCGGCACGCAGATCGCTCGCCGAGGGCTGCCACGGCTGGGCGCAGTGCGTGCACAGCTTGCGCATCAGGCGCTGCGCCACCACGCCGTTGAGCGCCGAGACCATGTTGTACAGGTCGACCCCCATGTGCATGAAGCGCCCCACCACGTCGAACACGTTGTTGGCGTGGATCGTGGACAGCACCAGGTGACCAGTGAGCGCGGCCTGCGAAGCAATCTGCGCGGTTTCTGCGTCACGGATCTCGCCCACCATCACGCGGTCGGGGTCGTGGCGCAGGATGCTGCGCAGGCCGCGCGCGAAGGTCAGGCCCTTTTTCTCGTTGACCGGGATCTGCACCACGCCACCAAGCTGGTACTCCACCGGGTCTTCGATGGTGATGATCTTGTCCGCGCCGTCGTTGATCTCCTGCACCACGGCGTACAACGTGGTCGTCTTGCCGCTGCCCGTGGGGCCGGTCACCAACAACAGGCCGTAAGGCTTGCGCGCCAGGCGCCGCACCACGGCCGCGTCATCGGCTTCAAAGCCCAGGCCTTCTAGGCTGAGCGCCTGCTGCTCGGCCGCCAGGCGCGAGCGATCGAGGATGCGCAGCACCGCGTCTTCGCCAAAGCTGCTGGGCATGATGGAGACGCGAAAGTCCACCTCGCGCACGCCGTCGGCACCCGCGTTGGCCGACTGTTGCACACGCAGCTTGAAGCGGCCGTCCTGCGGCAGGCGGCGCTCGCCGATGTCGAGCTCGGCCATCACCTTCAGGCGCGAGACCAGTTGCTCGGCCACCTCGCGCGAGCCGATGTCGCCCACGTGCACCATCACGCCGTCCAGGCGATGGCGGATCACCATGCCCTGCGCGGTGGATTCGAGGTGCAGGTCACTGGCCTGGGCCTTGAGCGCGTCGAACAAGGTGGCGTCCAGCAGGCGCACCACGGGGCTGCTCTCGCGCGAAATGGTGTCGACCGACAGGGCCTGCCCCGCCTGACCTGACGCGGCGTCCGTTGCGGAAGCGATGGGCAGCAAGGTGCCCCGGGCCTCGAAGGCTTGCTCTCCACGCGCCAGCCACAGGCCGAGCGTGTCTTCGTCGACCTCGCGCCAGCGCAGCGGTGCGGCCACGGCGCGGCTGACCGCTTCGCGCAACAGCGCGTTCGAGGCGTCGCGCACCAGGGCCCACGGCGCACCCGCCTCGTCTCGCACCACCACGGCCTTCAGGCGCAAGGCTCGGTTGAGCGGCCAGCTGCGCCAGTCGGGTTGCCAGGCCAGCATGGCTTCGGCGGCGACCTCGGCGGTCACGTGGGCGGACGGTTGTTGCGCCACATGAACGGTCGCTGGCGAATCTGTCGAAACGCCTGGCTCAGGCGACAGCCGGGCGTTCACTGGATCTGCTCCGCCACCTGGAAGATCGGCAGGTACATCAGCACCACGATGCCGCCGATCAGCACGCCCATGATCAACATCAGCGCCGGGCTGATGACCTTGCCCACCCACTCGGTGAAACGCGCCAGCTCTTCGTCGTAAAACGTGGCGGCGCGCTCGAGCATCGGGCCCAGCTCGCCGGTCTGCTCGCCCACGCGGATCATGCGCAGCGACACCGGCGTGCACAGGCCGTTGGCCTGCAGCGCATCCGACAAGCGCGCGCCCTCCTGCACCTTGCGCCGCGCGCTCACCAACGAGGGTCGCAGCGACGGCCCCACCAGCTCCAGCGTGGCCTCCAGCGCCGGCAACACGGCCACGCCGGCCTGCAGCAGCAAACCCAGCGTGCGGTACAACGAGGCCAGCTCGATCAAACGCAGGCGCGGCCCGATGACCGGCGTGCGCCAGAGCTGATCGGCCGCTTTGGCGCGCACCGAGGGCGAACGCCAGGCCGCCAGCGCCACCAGCACCAGGCCCACCAGCCCCATGACGAACCACCACGGGTGCGCCCCCACCGCCGTGCCCAGCTTGAGCAACAAGCCCGAGAGCACCGGCAACTCGCCACCCATGCCTTCGTAGATTTCGGCAAAGCGCGGCACCACGAACACGGTCAGGAAGGCCATCACCAACAGGCTGGCCGAGATCAGGATGAGCGGGTAGATGGCCGCGCCCACCAGCTTGTCGCGCAGGCCCGTCACCCAGGCCAGGTAAGCCGCGTGCTGGCGCAGCGCCCGCGGCGTCTGGCCGGTGCGCTGGCTGGCTTCGATGGACGCGATCAGCAGCGTGCTGAAGGCCTCGGGCTGCTCGCGCATGGCCTGCGCCAAAGGGCGCCCTTCGGACAGCGCCATGTTCAGCCGCGACAGCACCCTCGCCACATCGGACGACGACTCCTTCTCGCGCAGCGTGGCGATGGCTTCGAACAAGGGGATGCCGGCATCCAACAGCACGGCCAGCTCCTGGCAGAACAGGCGGCGGGGAAAGACCGCCTGGCGCCGGGCCAATGGTTGCTGCCACCAGGGCTGCTTCGGCGCGCCACGCTGAGCGTGCGTCGTGGGAAGTGGGCGGTTCATCAAAAGGCCTGCACTCACCAACTGGTGATGTCCTGGTCTTCGCCGCCACCGCCTTCGCGGCCGTCCTTGCCCAGCGAGAACAGGTCGTACTCGCCATGCTCGCCCGGCGCGCGGTAGCCGTAGTCGCGGCCCCATGGGTCCTTCGGCGGGGCCTTGCGCAAATAGGGACCCCACCAGCGGGTCTCGCCAGCGGGCTGCACCCACAGCGCACCCAGGCCTTGTTCGGTGCTCGGGTAGCGGCCCGTGTCCAGGCGGTACTGATCCAAGGCCTTGCTCAGGGCATCGACCTGCGCCGTGGCCGTCTTGCTCTCGGACTTGCCGATCTGCTTGAAAAACTGCGGCCCCACGTAACCCGCCAGCAGGCCGATGATGACCAGCACCACCAGCAGCTCGAGCAGCGTGAAGCCCGCGTGGATGCGACCTGCGCGATGAAGGCGATGTCCCGCATGGGCCACGCGTGCAACCGAACCCGTCACCGACCGAACGGCAACCGAAACAACAGGGACGAGTTCAGCCTGCACCCCACAGCGGGGCGCTTGACGCGTGATCATCGGGGCAATCCTTCCTGCGCTGGCCCGTGGCCTGAAGAGGGCCCGGTCAACGCGACAGGCGTGATCCTATTGGCCCATCCCTGACAGCTTTGTGACAGCCACCCCGACCATGCCCCCTTCATGCGAGGGACACACGGCCCACCTAGCCTGCTGAGCAGACCGAGGCCGCGCGCCCGGTCTGCCCAACACCCCAAGGAGTCCCCAGAGATGTTCGTCCGCACCCTGAGCGCCTTCGCGCTGGCCATCGTGGCCCTGAGCGCCCACACTGCCGCCACCGCCACCGAGTCGGCTCACCACCTTGCCCACCAGATTGCTGCCACCAAGCCGCTGCTGATTGCCCACCGCGGCGCCTCCGGCTACGTGCCCGAGCACACCCTGGCCGCCTACTGGCTGGCCATCGAGCAAGGCGCCGACTACGTCGAGCCCGACCTGGTGAGCACCAAGGACAGTGTGCTGATCGCACGCCACGAAAACGCCATCGCCATCGTCGACGCCTCGGGCGCCATCAAGGAAGCCACCACCGACGTGGCCGACCGCCCCGAATTCGCCGATCGTAAAACCACCAAGCTGATCGACGGCGTGAGCATCACCGGCTGGTTCACCGAAGACTTCACCCTGGCCGAGCTCAAGACCCTGCGCGCCCGCGAGCGCCTGCCCCAGCTGCGCACCGCCAACACCCGCTTCGACAACATGCTCGAAGTGCCCACCTTCGAAGAGGTGCTGCAACTGGTCGCGCAGGCCAACGAGCGCCGCCATCAGCAGGCGCTGGCCAAGGGCGGCTGGAAGGCCGCACTGAAGGTCAAGCCCATCGGCGTCTACCCCGAGACCAAGCACCCCACCTATTTCGATGGCATCGGCCTGTCGCTGGAAGAGCCGCTGGTGCGCACGCTGCACAAACACGGTTACCGTTTCAAAACCTCGCCGGTGTTCATCCAGTCCTTCGAGGTCAGCAACCTGCAGGACCTGGCCAAGATGACCCGCGTGCCCCTGGTTCAGCTGCTCAGCGCCGCCGGCAAGCCCTACGACTTCGTCATCAAGGGCGACGCCCGCAGCTACGCCGACCTGGCCAAGCCCGAGGGCCTCAAGGAGATCGCCCGCTACGCCAGCGGCATCGGCGCCAACACCAGCCTGATGATCCCGCTGGTGGGCGGCCGCCTGGGCACCCCCACCTCGCTGGTGCAGGACGCCCACGCCGCCGGCCTGATCGTGCACGGCTGGACCTTCCGGGCTGAAAACGTCTTCCTGCCCAACGAGTTCGACAGCAGCGCCAACCCCGCCGACCTCGGTGACATGGCCGGCCAGGTCAAGGCCTTCCTCAGCCTGGGCATGGATGGCTTCTTCACCGACCACCCCTTCCTGGGCAAACAGGCGCGCGACGCCTTCGCGGCCGGCGAGTGAGCTTGACCGGGGGGCGGGCCGCGGGTCCAATCGGGCCATGCCCGCCCCCACCCACCTGCTCTACCTGCACGGCTTTCGCTCGTCACCCAAGTCCTTCAAGGCGCAGCGCCTGGCCCGTGCCGTGCAGGCGCTGCAGGCGAGCGGGCAGCAACTGGTCTGGTGCTGCCCACAGCTGCCTCCATCGCCGCAGCAGGCCATGGCCGAGCTGCGCGAGCTGACCCAGCACTGGCCAAGCGAGTCGACGGTCGTCATTGGCTCTTCTCTGGGGGGCTTCTACGCCACCGCACTCGCCCAAGAGCGCGGCTGCCGCTTCGCCGTCATCAACCCGGCGGTGCAACCCGCGCGTGACCTGACCCGCCACATTGGCGAGCAGTCTTCTTTCCACGACCCCGAAGCCCGGTTCTTCTTTCGCGAAGAATTCATCGAGCAGTTCCGCGCGCTCGATCCCTACCCCATCGACCACCCGGAGCGCTGCTGGGCCCTGATCGCCGAGGGCGACGAGGTGCTGGATTGGCGAGAAATGGTCAGCCATTACCAGGGTGCGCGCATCCACCTGCTCGATGGCAGCGATCACGCCGTCAGCGATTTCGACGAGCACCTGCCCCTGCTCATGCGCTGGCTGTTCCCCTGAAATCAAGCCAAAAAAAACGGGCCACTCGGGCCCGTTTGCTTCGATGCGGAGGCACTCGCCTCGGGCGGGGCCAAGCCCGCCGCACATCACTTCTTGTTGCGACGGCGCAGCAGCACGCCACCCACCACGGCAACGCCGGCGACCAGCATGGCCCAGGTGTCGGCCTCGGGCACCGGCGAGACCACCGGCAGGTTGCCCTGAGCCGCGACCACGTTCGGATCCAGTTGCTGAGTCGCGAACGCGGCGGAAGAAGACACGGCAGCAGCCAGGGCTGCGGCAACAAAAACAAATTTCATGGTGAAGACCTCCAAAGTGGGACGCGATGCGTCGTCTGGGGGCAAACGAGCCTTGTCAAAGGCCACAAATTGCTTACCACCGCATCTGTGACTTAATTCTCACACGACCATGGTCTTTTGGGCACCCCCAACCCGTCCAAAGTGCATCGCGCTGTGAGGGTTTTTCACCATGCGCACGGCACCTGCAACCGGGGCCTGCCAGCCGGGCTCGGGCGCCCAGCCCCGAAGTGGGACAATCGCGCACCGAAAACGCTCCAGACCCCGATCCCCCATGTACGCCCTGTTCGACGACGCCGGCAAATTCCTGGCAGGCCGCGTGATGTCCGAAGCCGACGCCTCGATGCAGATCGAGCTCGACTCCGGCAAACGCGTGAAGGCCAAGGCCGCCAACGTGCTACTGAAATTCGCCAAGCCGGCCCCGGCCGAGCTGCTGGCCCAGGCCGCCGCCCAGTCGACAGACATCGACCTGGACCTGATCTGGGAGGTCGCCCCGGCCGAAGACTTCGGTTTTGACGAGCTGGCGCGCGAGTACTTCAGCGAATCGGCCGACGCCGTACAACAGGCCGCCATGCTGATGCGCCTGTTCGAGGCGCCGCACTATTTCCACCGCCGTGGCAAGGGCCGCTTCAAAAAGGCGCCCGAAGACATCCTCAAGCAGGCCCTGGTCGCCATCGAGCGCAAGAAGCAGCAAGCCCTGCAGATCGAGCAGTGGGCCCAGGAACTGGCCGCCGGCACCTGCCCCGCCGCCATCAAGGAAGAGCTCTACAAGATCCTCTTCAAGCCCGACAAGAACGGCCCGGCCTACAAGGCCGTGGTCGAAGCCGCCAAGGCCACGCAGCGCGCCCCGCTCGACCTGCTCAAGGACGCCGGCGCCATCGACAGCCCCTACCAGTTCCACTACAAGCGCTTCCTGTTCGAGCACTTCCCCAAGGGCACGGGCTTCCCGGCCCTCGAAGCGCCCCCCATCAAGGACCAGCTGCCGCTGGCTTCGGTCAAGGCCTTCTCCATCGACGACTCGATGACCACCGAGATCGACGACGCGCTGTCGGTGCAAGGCCTGGGCACCGGCGCCGTGACCTACGGCATCCACATCGCCGCGCCTGGCCTGGCCATCGCCCCTGGCGCGCCGGTCGACCAGCTCGGCCGTGCGCGCATGTCCACCGTCTACATGCCCGGCCACAAGATCACCATGCTGCCCGACAGCGTGGTGCAGGCCTACACGCTGATCGAAGGGCGTGATTGCCCGGCCGTCTCGCTGTACGTGACGTTCGACGAAGCCACGCTCGCCGTCACCGGCAGCGAAACCAAGCTCGAGCGCGTGCCGATCGCCGCCAACCTGCGCCACGACCAGCTCGATGGCGTCATCACCGACGCCACGCTCAGCGGCGAGGCCCCGGCCGACTACGCCTTCGCGGCCGAGCTGGCCTTCGCCTTCCGCCTGGCCAAGCACCTCAAGGCCCAGCGCGAGGTCGTGCGCGGCAAGCCCGAGAACTTCAACCGCCCGGACTACAGCTTCAAACTCATCAGCGCCAATGGCGAGAACACGATGAGCGACGGCATCGAGCCGCAGGGCGACGAACAGGTGATCATCGGCACCCGCGCACGCGGCTCCGCGCTCGATTTGATCGTGGCCGAAGCCATGATCCTGGCCAACAGCACCTGGGGCGGCTGGCTGGCCGAGCTGGGCGTGCCCGGCATCTACCGCAGCCAGGCGAGCCTGGCGCCCGGCATCAAGGTGCGCATGGGCACCAAGGCGCTGCCGCACGCCGGCATGGGCGTGGCGCAGTACACCTGGGCCACCTCGCCGCTGCGCCGCTACGTCGACCTGGTCAACCAGTGGCAGATCATCGCCTGCGCCAAGAACGGCCGCACCGCCGCGCTGGTCGCGCCCTTCAAGCCCAAAGACGCCGAGCTGTTCGCCGTCATCTCCAACTTCGACGGGGCCTACAGCGCCTACAACGGCTTCCAGTCGAGCATGGAGCGCTACTGGACGATCAAGCACCTGGGCCAGGCCGGCATCACCGAGCTGGATGCCGCCGTCATGGTCAACGGCCTGGTGCGCGCCGACACCCTGCCCCTGGTCTTCAAGGCCATCGGCGCCGACTCGCTGCCGCGCCACGCCAAGGTGCGCGTGCGCATCACCGGCGTTGACCTGCTGACCCTGGACGTGCACGCCAGTGTCGTCGCACGCCTGGACGAGGCCGAGTCAGGCGAAGCACCCCAGGGTGATGCCGGAGACGAGGACGACACCGAGGTGCTGGACAATGCGGGACCGCTGACGCTGGCCATCGACCTGGCCGATGCGGAACCGGGCGAAGCCGCCAGCGCACCACAGGGCAGTACAGGGGGCGCGGCGGCCTGACCGGGCCCCGACTCCCATGCGCCGGCAGGCGCACCCGAATCACGCGCCACAACGCCCCAAGCCGAGATGCCCAGCCGCCTGACCGCCCTCTGGAAGTCACTGAAGTCCATCAGCCTGCTGCAGGCCTGCCTCGGCGTGTCCGTGGCGGTGCACGCGGCGCTGTTCGGCTTTCGCTTCATCGACCCGGAGGGCTTCAACCGCACCTTCCAGGACACGCCGCTGGAGGTCATCCTGGTCAACGCTGGCAGCGAGGCCAAGCCCGACAAGGCCCAAGCTCTGGCGCAGCAGAACCTGGCTGGCGGCGGCGAGGCCACCGACAACCGCCGCGCCACCTCGCCCCTGCCGCCCTCGCCCACCAACGAGATCGGCGAGTCGCTGGAGCAGACCGCGCGCATGATCGACCAGATGCAGCGCGAGCAGCAGCAACTGCTGGCCCAGATGCGCGACGAACTGGCCGCCCTGCCACCGCCCCAGCCGCGCAACCCCTCGCAAACCGAGCTGGCGCGCGCCGAAGAAGAAAAACGCCGTCAGCTCACCAAGCTGCTGGCCGAGCTGGAAAAACGCATCCAGGAAGAAAACGCCCGGCCGAAGAAGCGCTACCTCAGCCCTGCCACGCTGAGGTCGGCCGACGCGCTGTACTACAGCGCCTTTCGCACCCGGGTCGAGCGCGCAGGCACCGAGCAATTCCCCAGCAACAACGGCCAGAAGCTGTACGGTGAGCTGATCATGGAGGTCTGGATCAACCGCGCCGGCAAGGTGGTCGATGCCATCGTGGTGCAAGGCTCCGGCAAGCCCGTGCTCGACAAACGAGCGCGTGCCATCGTGCTGCGCATGGGACAGTTCGAGCCCGTGCCACCGGAGGTCAGCGCGGGCCACGACCTGATCCTCATCACCTCGCGCTTTCGCTTCACGCGCGAAGCGGGCTTCGAGGCCACCACACAGGCCGCGAACCCCACCTCGGCCCAAACTGCCCCCCAGCCCTGACCTGACGCGCACATGACCGCCCCCGACCGTTACGCCGTCGCCGGCAACCCCGTGGCCCACAGCCGCTCGCCGCACATCCACAGCCTCTTCGCGCAACAAACCGGCCAAGCCGTGGACTACGGCCGCCTGCTCTGCCCGCTCGACGCTTTCTCCGCCGAAGTGAAAGCCTTCGCTGCCGCTGGCGCCAAAGGCTGCAACGTGACCGTGCCCTTCAAGTTCGAAGCCTTCGAGCTGGCCAGCCGCCGCAGCCCGCGCGCCGAGCTGGCCCAGGCGGCCAACACCCTGCGGTTTGACGCCGAGAACCAAGGCGGCTGGCTGGCCGACAACACCGATGGCGTGGGCCTGGTGCGAGACATCACCGTCAACGCGGGCGTGCCGCTGGCAGGCCAGCGCGTGCTGCTGCTGGGTGCAGGCGGCGCCAGCGCAGGTGTGCTCGGACCGCTGATCGAAGCCCGCCCGGCCGAGATCGTCATGGCCAACCGCACCGTCGAAAAAGCCCAGGCCATCGTGGCACGCCACGCCGACTGGGCTGCGCAGCACGGCGTCCGACTCAGCGCCCGAGGCCTGGCCGACGCCGGCACCGGCTTCGACGTGTTCATCAACGGCACCGCTGCCAGCCTGGCCGGTAGCGGCGTGCCCGTGGGCCCCGGGGTGCTCAAGCCCGGCAGCCTGGCGCTGGACATGATGTACGGCCCTGCTGCACAAGCCTTCCTGGACTGGGCTCGCTCGCACGGCGCCGTGGCCCGTGACGGCCTGGGCATGCTGGTCGAGCAAGCGGCCGAGAGCTTCGCCATCTGGCGCGGTGTTCGACCCGACACCACCCCTGTGCTGGCGAACATGCGCGCGCTGGTCGACGCGGCCTCGACTCACTGAGCCGGCGCGCCAGTCTGCAGCAGCTCACGCGCGGCACCAAGCCAAGAACCCCGACTCCCACCGTCCCAACCAAGGAACCCCAAGATGCGCGCTGTCTGGCGGATCACCGTGCTGCTCGTGCTCAGCGGCCTGAGCCTGCAGGTTTTCTTTGCGGCGCGCATCGCCTTGATGAACGTGCTGGATCCGCAATCCACCACCTTTCAGCGCAGCGAGTTCGCGCGCATCCTGCGCACCGAGGGCCGTGTGGCCTGGGCCCAGGAGTGGGTGCCAGGCGAGCAGGTGTCTGACAACCTGCGCCGCGCGGTGATCGCCTCCGAGGACGCCAACTTCGCCGACCACAACGGGGTCGAATGGGACGCGCTGGAAAACGCCTGGAAGAAGAACAGCGCCGCACAGGCCCGCGCCGAGAAAAAACGCGCCGACGCCATGGCCCGCCACCAGCGTGCGGTGGAACGCGCTCGCAAGCGTGGCCGGCCGGAGCCCGCCGCACCCGATGTCAACCAGGTCACGGCCAAGGTCATCGGCGGCTCGACCATCACGCAGCAATTGGCCAAGAACCTGTTCCTCAGCAGCGAGCGCAACTTCCTGCGCAAGGGCCAGGAGTTCGCCATCACCTTCATGCTCGAGGGCCTGCTGAGCAAGCAGCGCATCCTCGACATCTACCTCAACAACGTGGAGTGGGGCGAAGGCGTGTTCGGTGCGCAAGCCGCGTCTCACCACTACTTCGGCCTTGACGCAGCGCGGCTGGCGCCCATTCAAGCCGCACGGTTGGCGGTGATGCTGCCGGCGCCCAAGCGCTTCGAGAAATCACCCCGATCGCCGTATGTGAGCGGGCGCGCCGGCACGATCGCGGCGCGCATGGGCTCGGTCGAGCTGCCGTGAAAAAAGGGCTTCTGAACAGAAGCCCTTTTGCACAGAGAGGCCCTGGCCTTCAGCCGGCGTCGCCCACCGGCTCGAAGTCCACCTTGTCGCGCACCGCGCAACCGGGGCAAGACCAGTCATCCGGGATCAGCTTCCAGGGTGTGCCCGGCGCGAAGCCTTCGTGCGGGTCACCCGCGGTTTCGTCGTACACGTGATCGCAATTGGGGCAGCGGTATTTCATGTTGTCAGCTCTCCTCGGTGCCGTCTGCTGAATCAGGCGCGACCGGCTTTCACGTCGGCCGCGAACGAAGCGTACTTCTTCATCAGGGCCTCGCGCTTGTTCGGTGCGAACTGGATGCGCTCCAAGTCGCCCTTGTAGTGACGGATGACACGCTTGTTCATCACGGCAAACCACAGCGGCGTCAGGTAAGCCAGGGTGATCATGCCGGCGTAGCCCGAGGGCAGCTGCGGGCTGTCTTCGAAGTGGCGCAGGGTTTGGTACTTGCGCGTCGGGTTGGCGTGGTGGTCGCTGTGGCGCTGCAGGTGGTAGAGGAACAGGTTGGTCACCGTGTGGTTGCTGTTCCAGGAGTGCTCGGGCTGGCAGCGCTCGTAGCGGCCATCGGGGTTCTTGCGGCGCAGCAGGCCGTAGTGCTCCAGGTAGTTCACGACCTCCAGCAGCGAGAAGCCATACACCGCCTGGATCAGCAGGTAAGGCAGCACCACCACGCCGAAGGCGATCAGCAGGCCACCGAACAGCACCACCGACATCGCCCACGATTGCAGGTTCTCGTTGTCGGTGCTCCAGACGCCCTTGTTGAAGCGCTTGAGGCGCTCGGCTTCGAGCTCCCAGCCCGAACGCAGGCTGCCGATCACGGTGCGCGGCCAGAAGGCCCAGAACGACTCGCCAAAGCGCGAGGTGGCCGGGTCTTCGGGGGTGGCCACGTTCTTGTGGTGACCACGGTTGTGCTCGACGTAGAAGTGACCGTAGAAAGTGGGCGCCAGCGAGATGCGAGCCAACCAACGATCGAGCTTGTCCTTCTTGTGGCCCAACTCATGCGAGGTGTTGATGGCGATGCCGTTGATCACGCCCACGCTGATGGCCAGGCCGACCATGTCGTACCAGGGCATGTCGATCAGGGCGATCATGGCCGCGCCACCGATGGTCACGGCAATCTGGATGGGCACGAAGGCGTACAGCACCCAGCTGTAGTAGCGGTCGTTCTCGAGCGCCTGCAGGGCGCTGTCAGGGGGGTTGGAAGCGTCTTCGCCGAACGCCCAGTCCAGCACCGGCAGCACGGCGTGAACCAGGGCAAAGGCCACCCACAGCAACCAGCTTTGCTGCGTCTGCCAGTAGCCGGCCAGCACGGCGGCGCCGATCAGGGGAATGGCGGGCCCGAGCAGCCAGAGGTAGCGCTTGGGGTCGGACCAGCGCGCAGCCGGCGTGGGAGACAGGGTGGCTTGGGACATCTCGAAAACTCCTTGAGGATGTCGCCAGTGTCTTGATTTGACGCAAAGACGGGAAGCCCGGATCGACCGCAGCACCATCGCGATCCGCCGGCCATCGATCAGGGTCTACCCGAGGTAGAACAAGCCCGATTCAAGCTTGGCTTTTCACAATGGATATCCGGACTTTTGCCGCGATCGGGCACTCGACTTCCGTGGCAAGCTGTGGGCAACATGGACACCCTCAGCCTGATCCTGGACGACATGCACTTCGATGGCGTCGTGTTTGCCTCGTCCGTCAATGCGCCCCCCTGGTCCTGGCACCTCGCCGTCGATGGCCTGGGTTGTGCGCACGTCATCACCCGAGGCCAGGCCTGGCTGATCCGCGACGGGGCCGAGCCCTTGCTGCTGGAAACCGGCGACCTCGTCGTGCTGCCTGGCGGCGTGCCGCACACCATCCAGGACCGCCCGAACACCTCGGCCAAGCCACGCGACCTGCTGCCGCTCATGGCCCGCGACCTGGCCGATTCCCGCCTGGGCGGCGAGGACACGCCCCAGTCGTGCCACCTGATCAGCACGCACGCACGCTTTGACGTCAACATGGCTGCGCCGCTGGTCAAGGCCTTGCCACCGGTGCTGCACGTGCGCGGCCTGGGCGAAGCACCGCCTCCCTGGCTGGCTGTGGGCCTGCAGTTCCTGGCGCTGGAGGTGGCCCAGCAGCGCCCCGCACAACAGGCCATCCTCAACCGCATGGGCGACATCCTGTTCATGCAGTGCATCCGCGATCACGTCGAATCGGTGCCCGAAGGTTCTGGCAACTGGTTGTCGGCGCTCAAGGACCGCGCCTTGTCAACGGCGCTGGCGCTCATCCACCGAGAGCCGCAGCGCAACTGGACGGTGCCCGAGTTGGCCAAAGAGGCCTGCCTGTCTCGCTCGGCCTTCGCCGACCGTTTCACGCAGACGCTGGGAGAGCCACCGCTGACCTACCTCACGCGGCACCGCATGCGACTGGCCGCGCGCCAGCTCAGCACCTCGGCGCTGTCGGTGGGCAAGATCGCCGAACAGGTGGGATACGCCTCGGAGGCGGCGTTCAGCCAGGCCTTCAAGCGCGAACACGGCTTGTCGCCTTCGGCCTGGCGTGCCCAACGGCTGAGCGAGGGCGCCGCGCACGGCGGCACCGAGATGCCGCCCCGGCAGGAAGCCGCCTGAGGCGCCTGTCCGAGGCACCCGCCTGCGGCGTCATGGCATCCGGGACTCGGTCATCGCGGCCTGGATGAAGGCCGCCCGAACCTCAGCGGCGAGCTGAACCCGTGCCCGAGCCACCCAGCAAGGTGGCCACCTTGCGCTTGGGCTTGATGAAGCGCGACAGGCCACCGCCAGACGTTGCAGCGGGGGGCGCGTCCTTCTTGTCCCATGAGGCCAGCTCGGCGCTGGCCGAGGCCTCGTAGGGCTTGTCGAAGAAGGGGTCGCGGGATTCGTTGCGGCGCGGGGCCGAGGCACGCGGCGACGAGCTGGGGCGCGAAGGCGCGGCACCCGCGCTCACATCCGGTCGGTCGTCCGACTCTTCGCGACGGCGGTAGCTCGGGCGCTCTCGGTCACGGCGCCCTTCCAGCTCGAAGGGCTCGACGTCGGGCTTCTTCTTGATGAGCTTTTCGATGTCGGCCATCAGGCGGGCATCGGCCCCCGTGACCAGCGACACCGCCAAACCGGAAGCGCCGGCGCGACCGGTGCGGCCGATGCGGTGCACGTAGTCTTCGGCGTTGAAGGGGATGTCGTAGTTGAACACCGCCGGCAGGGCCGCGATGTCGATGCCGCGCGCGGCCACGTCGGTGGCCACGAGCAGGTCCACGTCACCGCGCTTGAAGGCGTCCAGCGACTTGATGCGCTCGTCTTGCGACTTGTCGCCGTGCAGGGCAGCGGTGCGCAGGCCGTCGCGCTCGAAGGTGCGCGCCAGGCGGGCGCAGCCCAGCTTGGAGTTGACGAAGACGATGGACTGGGTGATGTCGCGGTCGCGCAGGATCTGGCGGATCACGTGGCGCTTGTCGTCGTCATCGACCTTGTAGAAACGCTGCTCGACGTTGGTGGCCGTCTGGTTGGGGCGGGCCACTTCGACCAGCACCGGGTCTTGCAGGTAGCTTTGCGCCAGCTTCTTGATCTCGGGCGAGAAGGTGGCCGAGAACAGCAGGGTCTGGCGGGTCTTGGGCAGGTAGCTCAGGATGCGCTGCAGGTCGGGCAGGAAGCCGATGTCGAGCATGCGGTCGGCTTCGTCGAGGACCACGTACTCCACCTGCGAGAGGTTGCAGTTCTTGGCCTCGATGTGGTCGATCAGGCGGCCCGGGGTGGCAATGAGCACCTCGACGCCGGCCTTGAGCTCGATCGTCTGCTCTTTCATGTTCATGCCGCCGAACACCACGGCCGAGCGCAGGTTGCACTTGCCGGCGTAGGTCTTGACGTTGTCGGCCACCTGGATGGCCAGCTCCTCCAACCGCCCCAAGGAACCGGGGGGCTTGGTGAGACTGTCCCATCGGCGGCGGGCAGCTTCGCGGGCCCTTTCATCGATCGGGGCAATCTTGGGGAGCTTCACTTCAGTCTCGTGGTCAATCCGGCCACCAGCAGGTACACCTCGTCGCAGGCGCAAGCCGCTCGTTGATTCACCTGGCCCAGAAGATCCCGAAACTCCCTTCCCAGGGGATGATCGGGAACCACCCCCAGACCCACCTCGTTGGTCACGAAGACGGCCATCAACCCTTGGCGCTTCAGGGCCGAGAGGAGGCCCCCTACCCTTGTCTGGATCTGACGATGGGAAAATCCCTCAAGGAGAAGATTGGTCAAAAAGGTGGGAAGACAATCCACAACGACGAGATTTCCTTCAGGGCTCCAGCGCTTGGGGAGGCGTTCGGGAAGGCGCAGCGGTTCTTCGAGGGTCTGCCACTGGCCATCGCGTTCCTTTTGATGGCGGGCGATGCGGCGGGCCATCTCCGGATCACAGGCGATGGCGGTCGCCACGTAGAGTCGTTTTGAGTAGGGGGCCTTTCCCCCAAAGCTCAAGGCAAAGCGGCTCTTGCCAGAGCGGGCGCCCCCGGTGATGAGAATACGGCGGGAAACCGTTCCTCCCCCTCGAAGGAACATGGGTGAATCCTTTTCTCTTTGAAAGAGGACACCGCGAGGTCTCCTGGCTCACCCGCCCTTAAAGCAGCCTTCCCATCC
>CAYJXE010000049.1:18977-20429 GCA_964373965.1 uncultured Aquabacterium sp.
GACAGTGGCACGCCTTGCTTTAAGATGCTCCTTCACATAGCGTGAAGGGCGGGATCACAGTTGCGGGGCAGCGCCCGTTTCACACGGGCTTCCCTCACACGATGCCTTCGCGTATGGTTTTTACCACCTTGGGCCCAACGGCGTCAAGCGAAAACACGGGGTAGGGAAAAAAGCTGAATCCCCAGATAAACGGTCAGGCTCACGATGGCCCCGGCGGCGAGCACGCCGATGGCGATGGCCGGAAAGGCCAACCGAAAAGGAAGCCTAAACAAAGAGGCGGCCACGCATCCTGTCCAGGCACCGGTGAGCGGTAAAGGAACCGCCACAAAGAGGGCCAATCCAACCGCCTCAAAGCGCTCCACCAGTTTCGCGTGGGCGCGGGTGCGGGTAAAGAGCCAATCAAAGAATCGTTCAAACACTGGGAACCGACGCAGTCTCTGGGTCAGGGGATCAAGAAATAAAAGCAGAGGCGCTACAGGAATCAGATTTCCAAAGCAGGCCCAACCAAAGGCCTCCCACACCGAGAGCTTCATCGCCATCCCCACAGGGATCGCTCCCCTGACCTCGGCAATCGGGAGGGCACCGATGAGGAGGGTCACCCATTCGGGAGGTAAACCTTTCAGAATTTCCAGAAGAACGGAGAGAGACCGCTCCATGATTCTCTACGAAGAGGCCTCCTCTTCCTTCCAGCCGTACGTCCCAATGAGTGGAACAAAGGCGCACCCACAGCCCTGCCGGGTGATGAACTCCTCCTGGTGCCGCTCCACCACGGTCAGGATCTGGGTCAAGGCGGACCCAATCGGGATCACCAGACGCCCTCCCTCTTTGAGCTGAGCCGCCAGCGCCTGCGGGATGGCGGGGGCGGCGGCGGTCACAACGACCCCTTCAAAGGGGACCTCCTCCAGCCATCCCAGGGAGCCATCCCCCACCCGGATCTGGACGTGAGGGATGGAAAGCTTCTGAAGGAGTGCTCGTGCCCGCTCGGCCAAGACCGCCAGGCGCTCGATGGAAAAAACGTGGGCTCCCAGATAAGCCAGCAAAGCGGTCTCATACCCGGAGCCGGTGCCTATCTCTAGAACCCGATCTCCGGGAAGAACCTCAAGCTCATTCAACATCACGGCCACCATGTAGGGCTGGGAGATCGTCTGCCCTTCCCCGATGGGCAGCGGGCGATCGGAGTAGCTTCGGTCTTGTTGATCCTTGGGGAGGAACAGATGCCTGGGAACCTCGGAAAAGGCTGCCAGCAGTCGGGGATCTTCAATCCCCCGGGCGATCAGCTGTTCCTTCACCATCCGTTGACGCAGAAGGGTAAAGTTCACCCCGCCCCTCCTCCAGAGCCGAATGGGGTAAAAAACCCATTCGGCTCTGCGCCCAGGAGAGATTGAAGCTCCACCTGGTGGGCGCAGGCGCCGTCAACTTCGTGCTTCATCATGCATGGCGCCGTTTGACGGC
>CAYJXE010000050.1:0-20148 GCA_964373965.1 uncultured Aquabacterium sp.
CCTTTACAACCACACCACGCAATACGAGATTCCAAGAATTGTGACTGGAGTTCAGGACGTGTGCTCTTCCGATCTCGCGCAAGGGCAGCTGTGCGGCGGGCTCGCTGGCGGGCGGGCGGACCTGGATGCGATCGATGAACAGCCAGGCCACGGGTGTGCCCCGCTTTCTCCACTCGATCCAGGCGTGGTCCTGCCCCGAGTTCAGGGCCGCCAGGAGGGTCTCCATCCCGCAGGCCTCGCCCATGAAGCCTGCGCGTCGCTGGGCGGCGCCCAGGTCCGATGGAGTCTCCGGGCACAACTCTACGAAGTCGGTGTGCCCGGTGTCGGCTGCGCAACCCAGCAGTGCGCGAGCCCTGCGTGCGTCCCGCACATCGCCACAGGCTTGCACGACCGCGTGCAGCCGCGCGATGGCCTGCGGATTCGGGGTGGGGTCCGCCGGGGCATGCTGCAGGGCCAGCACGCCATAACCCTCGCCCCAAGTCCAGGGTTGTGACGCTGCGCGTTGGGCTTCGACGGGGCAATTGATGTAGTGGCCGGCTCCGAGGAGCAGGTGTTCGCAGCGCTCGTTCAGCCAGTCGCGGGCGGCCAGCAGCGAGTGCCAGAAGCTGTCCGACGGGCCGGACAAGGTCTGGTGGAAGGCCCGCAGGTCCAGGACCTGGGCGGGGTAGCCCGAGAGCATCGTGGGCAACATCGTGGCCACGTCGTCGACCACGAGGTCAGGTGCGGCCGGCCGGCCATCTTCGAAGTGGGCTGCGCAGTCGCGGTAGCCCTTGTGGAAGCGTTCACCCCCCACGTTGGCGCACACGACCATGGCGGTGTCGGCGGCGCCACGCCATCCGGGCAGGCGGTCAACCAGCCGGCGAGTGCGGTGCGTGACCAGCAGCTTGAAGGCGTCCACATGGGAGAGCGGGCGCGGGCCCATGCGCCAGCCCGACACATCGAGCGTGCACTCGCCTTGCAGGAAGTGCCCCTTCAGGCCCTTGACATCGGTCGCGTGGGCCCTGGACGCCGGGAAGCGACTCGGCGTGGGCTCAGGCGCTTGCGTGAGCGCCGGTTGCCAGTCCACGGCGTGCTGGCCGATGCCCAGGCTCGCATCCTGTCCGACGACGTCCAGGTTCAGCAGCCTGACCGGGTTGGGACGGCTGGGCGTGCCGGTTGCCTGCATGGCGATGACGGTGCGGCCCAGGGGCGGTGGCGCCTCCTCGATGACGGCATGGGCGTTGGCCCCACCGAACCCGAAGCTGGAGATGGCGACCCTCAGTGGCGAGCCTTGCGCCAGCAAGGGCGTGGCTTGGCGGGGCAGTTCGAAGCAGCTGTTGGCGAGGGCGTCGTGGGCGCGCACATCGATGTGCGGAGGCACCACGCGGTGCTGCAGCATCAGCAAAGACTTGGCGAGCGAGGCCGAGCCCTCTGCAGCGAGCGTGTGCCCCACCAAGGGTTTGATCGAGCCCAGGGGGATCTTTCGCCCGGGGCTCAGGTGAGGCTGGAAGAAGTCGGTGAGCGAGGCGATCTCCGTGTGATCGCCAACGGGTGTACCCGTGCCATGCGCCTCCACGTACTGGATGCTGGCGGGGTCAACGTCGCGGTAAGCGCGTTGGTAGGCGCAGACCTGAGCCTGGTGCCCGGGCGCGAAGACAGAGCCTTCTGCGCCGTCAGAGGAAATGCCCAGGCTGCGCACCACGCCCAGTGGCCGGCGTCCTGCGTGCAGGGCTTCGCCCAGTGGCTCAACCATGAACGCGGCGACGCCTTCGCCAGGCACGATGCCGTTCGCGTCTTGTGCGAAGGCCTTCAGGCGAGCGTCGGCCGACAAGGCCTTCAGTTGCGAAAAGCCAAGGAAGAGTTGAGGCGGCAGGAACACGTTGACGCCGGCCACGATGGCGCGGCGAGCCTGCCCGGTGTGGATCAGCGCTTGCGCCGTGGCCAGCGCGGAGGGGAACGAGCTGCAGGCCGTGTCGACGCTCAGCCTCGGGCCGTCGATCGCCAGGGACTCGGCGATGTCCGCCAACTGATCGGCCGGGTCCAGCCAGTCTGGGGTGAAGCTGCGGTGCATCGCCAGGAGGCTGTCGGCGCGGCAGTGGCTGTCGTCCGACCACGATGTGCCCATGACCAGTGCCGTGCCTTGCCGGGGTGCGGGCGATGCCCCCTGCAACGCCGCGCCCTGCCAAAGCGATTCGCAGACCCGCACGGTGATGTCGCGTTGCTGACGCCAGGCGAAATCACCGTGCCCCGAGTTGGGCAGGTCGAGGCAGAAAGCCCGGTCCAGGTAGCTGCGGTTGCGGGTGCCTGGGGTGGCGCTCACGAAGCGGTCGGCCGCGATGCCCCAGCGCGAGGGCAGTGAGGTCAGCGGCGCGGGGAGGGCCTGCAGGATGGAGGCCCAGAGTTGCTCCAGCAGGCCGTGACCGGCGAATTGACCGGACATCGCGGAGATGCAAAGCAGGTCCAGATCGAGCGACATGGTGTTCTCCTGGGTTCAGGTGGCCGAGGCGTTGGCCTGCATCACTTCGAGCATGCGGGGGCAGCTGATGAGGAGCCAGTCGGGCACCGTCGGGCGAGAGAGTTCGGCGTGGAAGCGGCGCGTGCCGTCTGCGTTGCCGATGCCCGACATGCCCAGTTGCGCCATGCGCTGCTGCACGGCGCGGTTGGCCAGGCCCGTCTCGTGCCACACCGACCACAGGAGCGAGACCACCCGGCTGTCGGGGCATGCGCTGGCCAGCTCGGCGGCCATGGCGTTGAGCACCTCGTTGCCGGCGCAGTAGTCCGTCTGCCCTGCATTGCCGGTGTGAGAGACAAGCGAGCTGAAGAACACGATGTACTTGGGGGTGTGCCGCGTCAGTACCGAGCGCAGGTGCAGGGCGCTGTGGGCCTTGGTTCGGAACACGCGCAGGAAGCTGTCGACGGGTTTGGCGCCCAGCCCGCGGTCTTCGACCACGCCAGCGGCGTGAATCACCATGTCGATGCGCCCCAGCTGACTCGATGCATGCTCGATGACCGCCTCGACGGCATCGGGCTGAGTCAGGTCGGCCGACAGGTAGTGGAACTGGCCGCCAGCTTCGCGCACGCGCTGCGCTGTGCGGGCCAGGGAGCGCTGACGCTCGCCCGCGTCGGGCTGCGATCGGGTGCCTGGGGCCTGCTGTGCGCGACCGTCGTCACGGGCTTGGACGCCTGGGGCGGCTTCGTCCCACGGGGTGCGACCGATCGCGACGATGCGCGAGCGGTACCTGCGCGCCAGGTCAATGCCGACCTCGGCGGCGATCCCGACGCCTCCGCCAAACAGCAGCACCACGCTGTGTTCATCGAGGTCGAGCTCGGCGTTCGCTGGGGGTTCGATCTCGGGGTGTGGGTCGGCGATGCGTTCTGTGGCCTTGCCCCCATGAAGCCGGAGGTCGTGTTTGCCAGGGTGCGCGCAAGCGAGGGCGAGCGCGGCATTCAGATCGGAGGCGTCGTCCAGGCTCACGGAGCTCACGGTGATGCCGGCGTTGCGCCACTCGTGGCTGAGGGCGCGCGCCACCCCTTTTGCACCCGCATCGGCAAGCGGGTGGCCAGCCAGCAGCACGCTGAGCCGGGTGATGGTGAGGCCCGATGCCTTGCCCAGTGCCTTGGCCAGCGTGAACAGGGCGAGGGCCGGAGCGTCCAATGCATCCGTGCCCAGGCGGACGCCGTCGCTGTCCTGGGGTTGTGTCACGAAGGCCGCAGTGCAAGGCCCCAGCCCCGCCAGCAGGGGCTCGATGGCCTGGGTGAGGCCGTCCACGTCGCTCAACGCGATCGCTTCTGCACCGGGCAGTTGCCAGCCGTGCTCACTGACCACGAGGTGCTGCACCAGGGTGCCGGCTTCGCGCAGTGAGGCGGCCAGTCGGCTCGTTGCGGGCGTGTCTGCGCCGACCAGCCAGAGGCGCTCGATGTTGACGCCGCCCGGAACCTGACGGGGCACGTCGATGTGCCGGTAGCGCTGAAGGCGGTCGCCGGACTTGGGGGCGGCTTCTTTCTTTTTGGGGGCATCTGCCAAGGGAAGGTGGGCCAGCAGTTCGAGCCCCTCCTTGACCGAAGACACCGAGATCAGCGCTTCTCCTGCGAGCTTGAACGGGGCCTGCCACAGGGCGGTTTGCCCCCAAAGTCGAGCGCGCTCGAAGCTGTTGAGCGACAGCGCCTGGAACGGTGTCGACTCGTCCAGCGCCACCCCTGCCTGCCTGGCGTTGGGGCCGAGGTTGGACAGCAGTTGTGCCTTGAGGTCCTGCAGCAGCGGCGGCCATTCGCGAGACTGAACCTGGGTGGGCTCCGGCGTCGCATGCGTCGGGGCGCTGGCGCTGGCCTTCGCGTGGGCGGACACTGGGCCGAGCAGCCGCACGATGTCCTGGATGCTGCGCGCCTCGAACAGGGCGCTGGCATGTTGGCGGGCCTGTGGCCAGGCTTGCCCCAGGGCTTCGAACAGGTCGGTTCGGGCCAGCGAATCGATGCCCAGGTCTTCCAGGGCCGCGCATTCATCGATGTCCGTGCTGGCAAAACCGGTTGCCTCGGCGACGCGGCTTTTGAGCCACTCGCAGATGTCGGACGTGGCTTGTGTGGGGGGGGCGGGCGGTGTGGCGCTCAGCGCCTGGATGACATCCGCGATGCAGCGGGCGCCGAGCACCTGTTCGGCCGCGGCTTCGGACACCGCCAGGCGCTGGTTGAGCCGGGTGTAGATGTCCATGAAGGCCAGCGAGTCCACGCCCAGGTCGTCGAAGCGCGCTTGAGGATCGATGCTTGATGCGGCGAAGCCGGTCAGTTGTGACACCTCCTGCTGGAGCCAGGCGAGCAGGTCGATGTCTGCGTTCACCTCCGCCGCTTGGCTGTGTGCGATCGGGTGTGGCGGCCCCACTGGGGCGGCCTGGGGCGAGTTCGTCGCTGGTGTGCCTGTGCTCGTGCCCGACAGCAGGCTCTCATGGACCTGCAAGTGGGCGTGCGCGAGCCGGGTGCTGTCACTGAGCATCTGCTGGAGCACCGAGTCGGCCACGGGCTGCCGCGCGGTGGTGTCCAGCACGCGATCCATGAGCGCGAAGTAGCGCTCCACGATCCGGGTGTTTTCTTGCAGGAAGGCTTCGATCAACGGGGTGTCTCGTTTCATGGCCAGACCTCTGGTCAGGTTGTCTTGCTGCGGGAGGTGGGGGTGCGTGGCGAGTGGGGTGGCGAGTGGGGTGGCGCGGAGGTCCGGCCCCGACAGCGCTGCGTGGATGGCGAGCGCTGCCTGGATGCGCGCCAGCCTTTGCCAGACAGGGATGTCGCCTTTGGGTGAGCAGGTGATGACGCGGTGCGGTGCGCCTGCCAGGTTCTGCGTGATGAGCTTGCTGAGCACCTGACCGGGACCCACCTCGATGAACAGGCGCACGCCGGCGGCGTACAAGGCCTGACAGGTTTCGACCCACCTGACCTGGCTGGTGACCTGACGGTGCAGGCTGTTGGCGATGAAGTCGGCGGCGCCCTGCTCGTCGATCGGGTAGGGGCTGGCGGTGAGGTTGGCGATCACCCGAGCCCTGGACGTGGCGTGGAACGCCTGCCGACGAGCGCACCCCTGCAGGTGCTCGTGCCAGGCCGTCAGCGCCGGTTGCATCCGAGACGTGTGAAAGGCCGCAGAGGCGCCCTGGATGAGCGCACACCGCCAGCCCTTTTGCTGGCAGGCCTGCGCAAAGTCCTTGAGCACCTGGCTGGGGCCGCCCACCACGGTTTGTGCGGGAGCGTTGAGGTTGGCGATCTCCAGTTCGGGCCAGGCTTTGAGGCAGTCCGCAACGGCATCGCCGTCCGCGCCCACGGCGGCGAGTGCGCCTGGCAGTTGGGTGGCCGCTTGCGCCATGGCCTGACCGCGCTCGTGCGTCAGCCGTGCCAGCGTGGCATCGTCGTAGGCGCCCGCGTGCCACAGGGCGACCAGCTCACCATAGCTGTGGCCCACGGCCCATTCAGCCTGCACACCCATGCGCGTGAGGGTGCGCGCCAGGGCCGAACACGCATAGCCCAGCCCGGTCTGAGCGGCGTGGGTGCCCGTCATGGCGTGTTCCGGGAGATCAGGGGCGTCAAAGAACCAGGTTTTCAGCGAGCGACCGTGAACCTGGCGGGCGACCTCATCGAGCTCAAGCAGGCTCGCTGAAAACTCGGGCACGGGCAACCACTCGGCCAGCATCCCGACGTGCTGAGAGCCTTGCCCTGGGAACATGAGCGCCACACCTGGTGGGCCGAGGGGCGCATCGGTGTGAAAGATGTCCTCGTGGGCGTCGATCCGACCGTGTGCGAGCAGCTGCTGGCGGGCCAGCGCTCGCAATGCGCTCACGGCTTCGGCGTCTGCGCCGACCACTGCCAGCCGATGCCGCTCTTCAGGAGCCGGCGGGCGCGTCGAGGTGGCTCCAGCCTGCAACGGGCTGGCCAACCGATCGATCAGACCTTGAAGGCTGGTGGCGGCATCCAGGTGCCAGCAGAAGGTGCGAGGTGCTGGCGTCATGCGACCTCCGCGGCCAGTACGTTGGATGGCAGATCTTGCGGGCTCACCCCCATGTGGCCAGGCATCAAGCCCAGGTTCATTTCCACGAAATGCATCAGGTCCTGCGGGCGCTTGCCCATGAAGGCGATGTAGCCGTCGGGCCTGACCAGGACGATGCCGCCTGCAGGCATCGCCAGCCGGTCGTGCAGCTGCCAGGTCGGGTCAGGGATGGATGCCAAAGGGCCGCTCAGCGGAGCGAGCGCGTCAAGAACCAGCCAGGTGTTCAAGGCGGGGTAGGTGCTTCGCAGGTCTTGCGCCAGCTGGGCTTGTTGCGCCGTCTGTTCGCCTTGATCGTCGGCGCCTGTGAACAGCAGCACCATGAACTCGCTGCGCACCAGCTCCAGCAGCCGCCTTGGACGCTCGCCCTGCGGGGTCCAAAGCGGCACATCCGGCAGCAGTTCACCTGCGCTGGGAGGCGGGAACGCCGACTTCAAGCGGGGGCGCCTGTTGCTGGCGCGCCGGTCACGTCGGCTCAGCAAGTGCTGGACGCTGCCTGCTTTGCGGATGTGATAGCGGTGCCCTGAAATCATCCATGGCAGGCGGGCCTGCACCGACGGCAAGGAGCTGATCAGCGGCAGCAAGGTGTCACGCAGGCCGACCAACCAGCGCGAACGCAGGGTCAACAGCCGGGTGAGCGTGTGAGCGGTTTTCTCGGCCTCGAGCGCAATCGGGTGTCGCTCGCTGTCATAGGTGTCGAGCACCCGCTCCGGCAGGCTGCCTGCGTGAACGTGGGCGATTTTCCAGGCCAGGTTGTAGGCCTCGGAGATGCCCAGGTTCATCCACTGTCCGCCGATGGGGCTGCCGATGTGGGTGGCGTCACCGACCAGGAACACGCGACCGACTCGCTGGGTGTTCGTGCGCCGATGCTGGAACGCCGCCATGGTTTCCGACGATGGGTTGGACAGCTTCATCAGCTGACCTCGGCCGTCGCACAGCTGTTGAAAGCTCTCCACGGTCAAGGGCATGCGCTGGCCTTCGGGCGGCAGCTCGCGCGGAATCTCGACGAACAGCCGGTAGCGACCCTGGTCGTCCAGTGGCGCCACGGCGACGTAGCCTTCGCGCTCCCCCAGGAAAAACACCCCCTCGTCGTGCCAGCCGTTCCAGCGGATGTCCATGTCGGCCAGCATGAAGTGCCGCATGTAGTGCTCGCCATCGAAGCTCAGGCCAAGTTGTTTGCGGACCGTGCTGCGCGCGCCATCGGAGCCGATCAACCATGACACCTTGATTGACTCTCGCTCTCCCGAGGGCTTCTTCAGTGTCGCCATGACGTGCGTGCCCTCGTCGCGCATGTCCAGCAACTCTGTCTGCCATTCGATGCGCCCTCCCAGCTCACTCAAACGATTCATCAGCAAGCGCTCGGTCTGGGGCTGGGGCAGGCTCAGCAACAGCGGGTGCGCCGCATCGAGCAGCGTGAAGTCGTAGCGCAAGATGGTTTTGCCGCGTGACTGCACACGGAAGTACTTGATCGCATGACCGGTCGCGACCGCCTCCTTCGCGATGCCAAGGTCGCAGAAGATGTCCAGCGTGCGCGAGTGCAGGGCCAGCGCCTTGGTCTCGGTCGATGGCCCGGCGTTGCGTTCGATGATCCGGTAGGGGATGCCAAAGCGTTGCAGCTGCAACGCCAGCGTCATGCCGATCGGGCCGGCTCCGGCGATGAGCACAACGCCGTTGTGTTGGGGTGAACGATGCGCTTGCATGGGTCAGTACCAGTTGCGATAGAAGGGGCGGTCGGCAGCAGCCAGCAGTTCGGTGTCGCCGTCGCTGTCGCCGTAGGCATAGATGAACCACTGGTCGAGTCGACCGACGGTCTGGGTGAGTCGACGCACTTTCTCGGCGTTCACGCAGTTGTCTCCGTCCACATCGCCTGTGAGGTGGCCTTTCTCCGTGCGCAAGCGGGTGCCGCAAACGTGGTCGAAGCCGACGGACTTGCCCCAGTCCACCAGGTAGTTCTCGGGCGCGTTGCTCACCAGCACCGTGAGGTGGCCTTGGGCTTGATGCCATGCCAGGCGTCGCAGGGCCTGAGGCCGGATCCAGTTGCGAAGCGGACCCTGGATGAAGCGCTGCGCATGGCGTGCTTCAACGTCATTCGACATGCCTGACAGGAACAAGCCGATGAACCCCGCGCGCGCATCCATGAGCTTGCGCCGCCCCAGCAACACGCCCAGGATTTCGGGCAAAAGGAAGCACAGCACCTTGGTCCAGAAAACCGGCGGCGTGGCGATGAACCTCAGGTAGCGCCAGAAGGTGTGCCGATCGGAGAGCGTCCCGTCGAAATCGAACACGGCCAGGCCCGGGCGGTCGTTCATGGCAGATGGGGGCATTGGCTTGCTCATGCTGCGGTGGCCAGGGCCTCGGTGACCACCACGATGTTTCGTGGCAGCTTGTGCGCCGACAAGCGCTCTCCGAGGTGCTTGAGGAGCGCTTCCTGGTCGATGGCATCGCACACCACGCTCAGCGACAGGCTGGTCTGACCCAGTGCGTCGCGTTCCGCGTGTGCCCGTGCAGCGCGCACGTTGGGCCATTCGCGTGCGGCTTGTTCGACCTCTGCGAGGTCAACCATCTGGCTGCGCACTTTGGTGATGCGCAAACGCATGCCGATGAAGTGCACGTGGCCAGCCTCGTCTCGCACAACCAGGTCGCCAGACTTGAGCCACCCTTCGCAGAAGAACTGCCTGTCTGCTTCGGCGTTGTTCAAGTAGCCCGAGCAGACGGTTGGGCCGCCGATCCAGAGCTCTCCCAGCGAGCCGTCGGGCACGTCCTGCCCTTCGCCATCGACCACGCGCAGTTGCACGCCAGGGATGGCCCGACCCAGGGTGTCTGGCTTGCAGGGGCCGACATAGCTCTGCACGATCACAGGCAGGCACTCGGTCATGCCGTAGCCCTGGAGCACCTGGTGAGCGGGCAAGCGTTGCGACAGCTCTCGTGCCGCGTCGGGCGCCAGGCGGCTGCCGCCCGAGTACAGCATCAGGTCTGGGTGCAGAGGTGGTGTTGTGTCTCCTCGGGCCGCCCTTTCCGAAAGCTGGTGGTTGAGCATGCGAACCAGCTCAGGCACGAGGCAGGCAAAGGCAACCTGGTGTTGTGACAGCACCTCGGCGATGTCTCGCCTGGACAGCGTCGAGGTGATCAGCATCGTGGAGCCGATGCTCAACGGCATCACCATCAGCACCACCAGGCCGTAGACCGCGTACAGCGGCAGGCCGACCAGGTGAACCGTTCCCACGCCCATCGGGCGCATCGACTTCAGCAAGCCTGCTGCCGACAGGCTCAGCGCGCCGTAGCGGTGCGCCACACCCAGCGGCTCGCCCAGGCCCTTGTAGGTGAACTGGATGGTCACCACGTCGTCGGCTTGCGGCAAGCGCAATGGCCGGGCCTCAGGGGTTTGCGAGGGCAGGGGAATGTGCCTGACGTTGGGCGGCAGCGGCACACAGGGGCCTTCGTCCACCGTGATGAGTGCCGAGAGTTCGCCCAACATGGACCAGGTGCCCTGATGGCGCACCGCCAGTGCCGTCGTGGTGACCACCATCGACGGCGTGCTGGCCAGCGCCAGTTCCCGCAATTCCGCTGCGGTGAGCTTGTCGTTGATCAGCACGGGCACCAGGCCTGCGCCAACAATGGCCAGGTAGTTGGCGACCAGCTCGATCCCCGAAGGCATGCACAGCAAAACGCGCGTGCCGCAGGATTGGCTCAGGGCATGCAGCGTGCCGCAGCGCCGGGTTGCCATCTCGTGCAACTCGGCGTAGGTGCACGAGCGACCTTCGTCCAGCGCGTCGATGGCCGTGGCCCGCGGGTGGCTCTTGGCGAAGCCGATGAACCGGTGAATGAATCCGTCTGTCAGATGTTGAGCTGGCATGTTGGGCTCCTGTTGGGTGGGGATGGCGGGCAAAAGTGGCCCCCGCCACCGTGCATGACGGTGGTGTTTTCGGGGGCGGGGCATGGGGGAGGCGGGTCAGCCGCTGAGGGCCATTCGGGGCGAGGCCCCGGATGTGAGCCAGCCCTGCTGCCGGTACCAGTTGACGGTGTCCGTGAGCGTGTCCAAGGGCGGGCGGAAGGTGCCTTGCAGCACCGAGAAGGTCTTTTCCTGGTTGAACTGCGTGCGCCCGGCCTCGCGCTCCAGCAGCCTGACCGCCGCGCGACTGACCAGGGCGGGTGCACCGGTCAGGCGGGATTGGGTCTCGTTGACCCAGGCGATGACCTTGAGCAGGCTGATGGGGATGGCGCGGGTGGGCGCAGGCACCCCCGTGACTTGTGCCAGCAGGGGAAAGAGCTGGTCCATGGTCATGTTCCTGCCCGCCGCCAGGTAACGATGGCCGCTTTGGCCTTTGCGCAGGGCGCTGACCTGGATCTGTGCGACGTCTCGCGCATCCACGACCGAGAACGTGCCGGGGATGCGGCCCGGCAGCTTGCGCGCAGCGAAGTCCAGCACCAACTGGCCTGCGCTGGTCGGGCCCATGTCTCCGGGGCCGAACATCCAGCCTGGAAGCACCATCACGACTCGGGTGTCCGGGTGTCGCTGGCAGAACGCCATCACGGCCTGATCGGACAGGATCTTGCTGCGGTAGTAGTCATCGGCATGAGCCAGGTCGCGCGCCATGGTCTCGTCGATGGGCTGACCAGGTGGGCCGTCCAACACCGCGATCGACGAGGTGTGAACCACCTCGTGGATGCCGCTTTTGCGTGCGGCGTCGAGCAAAGCTGCGGTGCCTTCCACGTTGGTGGCTTGCAGCTTCTCGGCGTGTTGACCACCCTTGTAGCAGTCCCGGAAATGCGCCGCTGTGTGGAACAGGGCGTCGCAGCCCTTGAGGGCCTCCGCAAAGCCCCCTACGTCGGTCATGTCTCCTTCGACGATGTCCACTGGCAGATCAGCGAACTGTTGCCTGGCCTTGTCTTTGGAGCGGGCCAGGCCTTTGACGCGCACGCCTTGTCGCAGCAGCTCGCGCACCAGGTTGTTGCCCAGCAGTCCCGTGGAGCCTGTCACGAATGCCGATTTCATCAGGGTCCTCCCTCTTTGTTGATACCGTTTGATCTTTGAAGATCGCTCGGTATCTGACTGTAGAGGGCGGGTCCGGGTGGATACAAGTGACTTCGTGTGTCTTGTGTATCCTGATGTCAGCGTATCCCACACCCTAGGGGGAACCCTGTGATGTCGGGGCGCGGGCGCAATGGCTTCGCGTCGAGCAGCAGAGCTCGTTGGCAGAAACTGTTGCGCGGCTTTGGAGGCGCGGCACTTGCCCGCCTTGCGCGTTATTGCGCAATGTAAAAATCAAGGGTGTTAGAGTTTCAGAACAAATGGTGGCTTGTCGTTAAGTGAAAAGACTGACCAGGTTTGAAAGCAAAGAACGCACGCGCTCGCTCTTACTGGAAGCGGCGCGCGCCTGCGTCGCCGAAAAAGGCTATGACGGCACCAGCGTTGCAGATATCGCCGATCGCGCCGGGTTTACCAAAGGGGCCTTCTTTTCGAACTTCGAGACCAAAGAAGACGCCTTCCTGGAGGTGTTGCGCATCGAGAAGACGCGTGACGCCGAGATGTTGCGAGAGATACTGAAAACCCCGGACCTCGCCGCCTTGTCCCAGATACTGAATGCCTACATCGATGGTTTGGGTGCAAATCGGGATTGCGCGATCCTCGACGTGGAAATGCAGTTGCATGCCTCCCGCACGCCGCATTTTCTGGAGCGCTATGAAACCCTTTCCGCAGAAATGCGGGGCACCCTGGGGCAGTTTGTGAGCAGCTTGTTCGCTCACGCCGGAAAACAGTCACCCATGCCAGATGAAGATTTGGCTGAACTGTTTTTGTCTCTTTTTCAGGGGCTCATGGTGCGAAGGGCCGCGCAGCCAGGCGAGCAGATCCGCCGGGTGCTGGACGCGTTGGTGGCAAACGCGCCACAGCGGCCCTGAGGCGCGGCGTTCAAAGCAGCCTGAACGCCGCCGCCGCCACACAGGTCGGCAACAGGGCGGCGGTGGCCAGCCCCAGTGCCGACACCGATTCCCCCTCGAAGTGGCGTTTGAGGATGGCGATGCCCGCCGGGTTCGGCGCGTTGGCGATGATCGTCAGGCCGCCGCCCGTGACGGCCCCGGCCACCAGGGCGAGCTTGAATTCATCGGACAGGCCCGGCACCAGCGAGCCCAGGTAGGTCAAGGCCGCGTTGTCGGTGAACGCCGTCAGCGCGGTGGCGCCATAGAACACCGCGTCGCTGCTCATGCCCATCAGCACGGGCTCGAGCCACCAGCGCTGTTGCCCGCCGAGCACCACCAGTCCGGCCAGGAAGAAAGCCACCAACAAGCCTTCGCGCAAGATGAGGCGCCCCTGGTGCTGCGGGTAGGCCGTGGCCACCCCCATGAAGAGCAGGAACAGGCCCATGAACATGGCCGGGTGGTGCGCAAAAGCGACCACGCCTGCCAGCAGCAGCAAGTGCACGGCGGTCAGCGCCCAGGGCACCGGGGCTTCGTTCACCGAGCGGGCAGGAGGGCGCAAGTCGATCAGCTCCTTGCGGAACAGCAGCGTCACGCCCACTGCGTTGACCGCCACGGCAATGGCTGCCTTCCAGCCGAAGTTCTGCAGCATGAAGGGCAGGTCCCATCCCCAGGCACCGGCCACCATCAGCACGGGCGGCGCGGCATACGGCGTGAGCGTGCCACCGATGGAAATGTTGACGAACAGCACGCCCAGCGTGGCGTACTTCAGCCTCTGCGACACGCGTTGTGACAGCACGCGCTCACCCAGGATCAAGGCAGCCAGCGTCATCGCTGCCGGCTCGGTGATGAAGGAGCCCAACAGCGGCACCAGCAGCATCACCGTGAGGTAAAAGCCCACTTCACCGGGCAGTGGCAACAGCTTGGCCACGAACCCGATCAGGCCCTTGGCGGCCTGCAGCACCGCACGCGTCGCCGCGATCACCATGATGGCGAAGACGAACAACGGCTCGGTGAAGTTGCGCGAGTCCACGTAGCCCACGGCAGTCTCGTGGCCGCCGAACGCGAACATGAAGCCCACCAGCACGATGGCCCAGAAGCCGAACACCACCTCGACCTCGGCCAGCAGGTGCCACACGCCTGCGTGACGCGGTCGGCTGTGGGCCAGGCGCTCGAAAAAGCCGGTGGCAAAGGTGTGGGCGATGGCCAGCGCGAACAGCGCTGCACCGATGATTTCGATCTGGCTCGGGTGGGGCAAGTGGCGGTCTTTCTGTGGATGGGTTCCGGTGCCTGTTCGATGGCGTGTGGCGCGGTCAGGCCGGCGTCAAGCCGCCTGCAACTGCTCTCGCATCACCCCGGCGATCAGCTCTTCCATCGTGTAGAAGCCGGGGCCGCGCTGGTGCAGCTCGCGCAGCGCGAATGCCGCACCCGTGCCGAAGGCCTCGCGGCGGATCGAGTCGTGCGTCAAGCGCACCGTTTGGTGCGGAAAGCCGAACACCACCTCATGGTGCCCGACGATGCCGCCCAATCGCAGCGAGGTGATGCGCGCCTCATCGAGGTCGAGTGTGCTGGCCATGCGCCGCGCCGTGCCGGAGACCTCGGGTTTGTCACGGAAATGCTGCTCGATGATCTCGATGTCGGCCTGGGGCGCGATGGTGCGCAGCAGGCGCGCCGCCACGATCAGGAAGTTGATGCCCACGGTGATGTTGGGCGAACACATGACGCGGCAGGCGTCGGCCAGCGAGCGGATCTCCGCCAGCTGCTCGGCGGTGTAACTGGAGACGGCGCTGACCAGCATCAGGCGGTGCCGGCGTGCGGCGCCAAGGTAGAGCTGCGCAGACTCGGCCGACGAAAAATCGACCAGCGCGTCGATGGGGCGTTCTGCGATCAGGGCATCCAGCGACTCGCCGGCCGTGGCGATGACGGGCACTTCGGTTCCTGGCAGCACGGTGTGGCTGCCCTGCGGCAACCGACGGCGTGCCACCCAGCGCAGGTCGATCAGCGCATCGGCCAGCAGGGCCTGGGCCACGGCCTGACCGGCGCGGCCGTGACCGAGCAGGCCCACGCGGATGCGGGTGGGGCGGCGGCGGTGAGCAGGGTGAACTTGGGTCAGCATCCCCACAGGTTAGGTGCCGTGGTCGATCAGGTAAAGTCGAATATACCGCTTCAAATATTCGGCTGAGGTTGCGAATGGCAGGCCTGAACTTCAAACACTTGCGCTACTTTCTCCAGGTGGCCGACACCGGCAGCATCGCGCGCGCCAGCGAACAGTTGCACATCAGCCCGCAAACCATCAGCGAGCAGCTGCAGCAGCTCGAAGACCAGTTGGGCGGCGGTTTGTTCAACCGACATGGCCGGCGCCTGGCGCTCACCGACAAGGGGCGCATGGTGCAGGGCTATGCCCGCGAGATCTTCACGCTGGGCACCGAGCTGCAGGCCAGTGCGCGCAACAAAGCCCAGGCGCAGCAGCGCATCGAGTTCCGCGTGGGGGTGGCCGATGCCGTGCCCAAGTCGGTGGCCTTCAAGCTGCTGGCGCCTGTGCTGCGCATGGGCGAGCACGTGCACCTGGTCTGCCGAGAGTGGCGGCTCGACCGCCTGCTGGCGCAGCTCGCTCTGCACGAGCTTGACCTGGTCATCGCCGATGCGCCCCTGCCGCGTGCGGCCGGGGTGCGCGCGCAAAGCCACCCCGTGGGTGACGAGCCGGTGGGCTTTTTTGCTGCGCCGGCCCTGTTGGCCTCCCAGGTTCTACCCTTTCCAGATTGCCTGGACGGCGCGCCCATGCTGATGCCCGGCGAAGACGCGGTGATGGGGCACCAGCTGCGCGCCTGGTTCGACACACAGGGGGTCCACCCTCGCGTGGTGGCTGAGCTCGACGACGCGGCGCTGACGCACGAGTTTGGCCGCCACGGTGAAGGCTATTTCGTGGCCCCCAGTGCCATGGCGGGCGAGCTCGCCAGCCGCCTCGGGGTGCAATGGGTGGGGCTGGCCGAGGGGGTGCGCGAGCAGTACCACGCCATCGCCGTGGCGCGACGCGTGCAGCACCCCTGCGTGGCGGTGCTGACCCGGGCGGCTCGCCCTGCTGGCGCGCTGGAGGTGGGCAAGGCCGTGCGCTCGGGCGCCGCGAAGTCAGCGCGGCCAGGGGCTTTGCCGCTCACCCCGTGATGCGACGCGATCGACCCCCGGGATCTTCCCGCCATGCATGTGGAGGGGCGCAGGGGCGCTCACCGGGTTAACGCGATTCATCCAATGGCGGGTGCGCAGGCACGATGGCGCGCAAACCAGAACATGGAGCCGCGTTCATGCGTCAAAGCTTTTTCCGCACAGCCTTGCTGGCCACCTTCGCCATGGGCTTGCCCGCCCTGGCCCAGGCTGCTGTCGAGTACTACAAGTGGACCCCGGTGACCTTGCCGGTGTCTTCGGGCGCGTCCTGCGGCAACGGCACGCCTGCGCGCGTCTTCGTCAACCGCACGCCGATGACGACCAAGACGCTGGTGTACTTCGAAGGCGGCGGCGCCTGCTGGAATCAGAACGGCTGCCTGGGCAAAGGCAAGCTCACCGAGGTGGCATCCAACCCCAACGGCGTGCCGGAGAACTACCTCAGCCAGGTCAATGCCGCCGTGTTCGGCATGGCCACGCCGCTGATCACCCGAACCGCGCTGCTGGGCAAGGTCTACACCCAGAGCTGGAACATTGTCTACGTGCCTTACTGCACGGGTGACGTGCACACCGGTGCTGCCGTGCAGACTTACAGCGACGCCGACCCGGCCAAGCCCACCGTCTACCATCACCGCGGTTACAAGAACGCCAAGGCCTTGGGCGACTGGATGGCCGCCAACATGCCTCAGCCTGAGCACCTGCTGGTGTCGGGCTCGTCGGCCGGCGGCGTGGGCGCGACGGCCAACTACGGCGTGCTGCGCCTGGCGCTCAAGCCCAAAAAGTCGGCCCTGGGCGCCGATTCCGGTCCCCTGTTCCCGGCGCCTCAGAACGGCACCTCGGCCCAGTACCCCTCGCTGCCTTTGCAGAACAAGGTGCGCAGCCTGTGGGGCGTCGACCGCCCAGACGGCGTGGCCTCCGAGCTGATCGCGATGTACCCCGAGGCCGGCGACGTCTCCGACTTGTCGACGCTCAACACCGGCCTGCCCAAAGTTTTCCCCAAGGACCGCTTCGGCTACATGGCCTTCCAGGAAGACGGCATCTTCTCGGCCTTCTCGTACACGAGCTTCTACCCCGAGATCGCGGCGCTGAGCGGCAAGGCCAAGGACCAGGCCATCAACGTGCTGTGGCGCAAGGACATGGCCAACTGGAAGGCCCAACTCGACAAGAACCCGGCAACGTCCGGCTACTACTTCCCGACCTGGCGCCCCTTCCTGAAGGCCCACACGCTGGCGCTGCTGGACTTCACCGGCACCGGCATCGAAGAGGCCAACATCAAGAGCGTGGCCACTTTCTACGAGAACCTGGTCGACGAGTCCAAGCCCGTGCTGCGGGTGCAGGAGCAGGACCAGGTGGGCGACCACAAGCGCGTGCTGGCGGTCAACCCGCTGCAATGGCTGGTGGCGCTGCTCGAAGGCCTTTTCCTCTGATGCTTGCCCGGTGAACCCGGGCGTGCTCAGGCGCTCTTGCGTGCCTTGACCTGGCTCTGGTCCAGCGCTTCGAGTTGCATGCGGGCGTAGGCGATGCTGGCCTTGAACAGGCTGAGCAAGTTGCGCAGCACGTCTTCCAGCGGGGTGCTGCAGCGGTCGGCCACCCATTGTGTGGCGATGCGGGTGTTGGCGCCCACCAGGCCGTTGGCCAGGATCAGGGCGTCCAGGCCCAGCTCTGGCAGGCGTGGGAACATCTGCTGCATGAACCCGGCGATCAGGTGAGCGAAGTCTTTCGAGGCCTGCTCGGCCAGCATGTTCATGCCCTCGCCCGCGTTGACCGCGTCGATCAGGGCCACGCGCGCGCGGTGCGGGTCGTCGCGGATGTACTCCAGGAAGGTGCGCAGCGCGGCCTCGGCGAGCTTTTCAGGCTCGGGTTGGCAGGCCGCCAGCGACAGGATCGTGGCCTGCATCAGGTTGCGGTTGACGTCCGTGTAGACCGCACGAAAGAGGTCCTCCATGCTGCCGAAGGACTCGTAGAAATAGCGCGAGGTGAGCTGGGCCTGGCGGCAGACGTCGCGCACCGTGGCTTGGTGGTAGCCCCGTTCCCCGAAAACGGCCAAGCCCGCTTCGATCAGGCGGGCGCGCCGTTGGCGCTGGCGTTCCTGCGAATCAACCCCGCCATAGCGGCGGCCCGTGGCCCCCGGGGTGGAGGGGGATTCGGGGTTAACCCTTTGTCTGGAAACGGACATTGTCAAATACCATTCTGAAATTGACGATTGTCAAAATGCGTCGATGCGAACTGTGACCCGAGCCGGCCTGCGTCAGGTTCAAGCGCCACGGGTCGTGTCGGGGCAGCACCTCGGATTTTCTCATCGATGCGTGCTTGCGCGACAAAAAGGGCATCCGAGGCGACATTTTCGCTGGGAAGTGGCTTTCATGGTGCCCCAGTCCAGGGGGGCGCGCCAAGGCGGAAAAGCGCCAGAACGCGTCTGCCGAGGGCGATCAGGCGTCAGCCACGACCGATCCGACAACCAGGCGGTCCCGATGGGGCCGTTTTTTTGAGGCCACCCGAGGGCACGATGAAAGACTTCAAGAACAAGGTTGCCGCGATCACCGGCGCCGCATCCGGCATGGGCCGCACCCTGGCCCTTGAACTGGCTCGCCGAGGTTGTCACCTGGCTTTGAGCGACGTGAACGAAAAGGGCCTGGCCGAGACCGCCGCACTGGCGGGCAAGTTCGGTGTCAAGGTCACGATCACCAAAGTCAACGTGGCCAATCGCGACGAGGTGTACGCGTGGGCCGATCTGGCTGCGCGCGACCACGGCAAGGTCAACCTGATCTTCAACAACGCCGGCGTGGCGCTGGGTGCCTTCCTCGAGACCGTCAAGGCGGAAGACTTCGAGTGGATCATGGGCATCAACTTCTGGGGCGTGGTGTGGGGCACGCAAGCCTTCCTGCCGCACCTCAAGCGCGCAGGTGAGGGCCACATCATCAACACGTCGAGCCTGTTCGGCCTGCTGTCGATCCCCACCAACGGCACTTACAACGCCAGCAAGTTCGCGGTGCGCGGCTACACCGAGGCGCTGCGCCAGGAGCTCGACATGGCCGCTTGCGGCGTGAGCGCGACCTGCGTGCACCCGGGCGGCATCCGCACGAACATCGCGCGCACCGCCAAGATGGACGAGAGCATGGACCGCGCCACCGGTGGCAAGACCGAGCAGGCGCGTGCCAACTTCGACAAGTTGCTCAACACCACCACGGCCGAGAGCGCCGCGCTGCAGATCCTGCGTGCCGTGGAGGGCAACAAGCGCCGCGTGCTGGTCGGGCTGGACGCCAAGTTCCTCGACAAGCTGGTGCGCGTGCTGGGCTCGTGGTATCAACCGCTGACCACGCTGTTCGCCAAGCGTGACCTGAAGGGCTGAGCGGGCGCCTTGCCCGCGAGCGCTCGCCACCGCACTGCCAGGACTGCCCATGTCTGCCGTCATGAACAACGCACCCACTTCTTCGCCATCGACTGCGCCCATTCAGCGCACCTATGAGCCGGTCCCCGGCCTGCAGGAAAGCATCGTCTCGACGATGATGCGCGCCAGCCTGCGCTTTTTGTTCAAGCCGGTCATCAAGCCGCCGATGCCGGTGGGCCTGCAGCGCGCCGTGCTGCACACGCTGTCGGTGTCGATGCCGCCGGGTGGTGGCGTGAAGGTCGAGCACGTGAAGGTGGGCAACATGACGGCCGAGCGCATCACGCCCAAGGCCACGCCTCAGCCGAAGCACGCCATGCTCTACCTGCATGGTGGTGCCTTCTGTGCCGGCAGCCCGCGCAGCCACCGCAGCATCACCACGCGCCTGAGCCGCCTGGCCAACTGCGAGGTGCTGGCCATCCATTACCGCCGCGTGCCCGAGCACCCGTTCCCGGCGCAGATCGAAGATTCGGTCGAGGGCTTCAAGGACTTGCTCAAGCGTGGCTACAAGCCGGAGAACATCGCCGTGGGCGGGGACTCGGCGGGTGGCACGCTGACGCTGCTGGTGTTCAAGGCGCTGGAGCTTGAAGGCCTGCCCACGCCCAAGTGCCTGGTGATGATGTCACCCGCTTTTGACGCCAAGCTCAACAGCGACAGCGTCAAGAAGTACAAGAAGCTCGACCCGATGATCAACATCGAGTGGGGCATGCAGGGCTTTGCCTGGTACCGCCCTCGCCACGACCACACGCTGGCCTTCCCCAAGCGCCAGGACCTGAGCACGCTGCCGCCCACGCTGGTGCAGGTCGGCGAGATCGAGGTGTTGCACGACGACTCGGTGTGGCTGCTGCACGCTTCCAAGCGCTTTGATCGGCACGTGGAGCTGGAGGTCTACAAGGACCGCTGGCACGTGTTCCAGATCCATGCTGGCTTGATGCCGAGTGCGACGAAGGCGCTTGAGCGGCAGGCTGCGTTCATGAAGCAGCATTGGGGTGGTTGATTTTTGTGCGCTTTGGTTTGGGCGTGGTTCGGTGGGTGAGGGGCGTGTGAGCCGGCCCTGCGCGGGGCACCACCGAGCTTGACGTCGTTCACCTCTTGAACACCAGCCAAGTGGTTGCCGGGCCAGGGCACCCCACAGGTCGGGCCGGCGCACACGCCCCACACCCACCCAACCCGAACCACCGCGCACGGCGTTGGTGGC
>CAYJXE010000051.1:0-20067 GCA_964373965.1 uncultured Aquabacterium sp.
GAGCATTGTCAAAGCCAAAGCAACTGTGGCCTGATCGCTCCGTGATGACATAGAGCTTTTGCTCCAGGTTGAGTGTGACGGTGGTCATGAGGATTCCTTGTGTGGAAGCCTGGGGACGCACCGCCGCTCTGGCCGTGGCCCCGCAGGCGTGTTGTGTTGGCGTCAGCCTTGCGCGGCCAACCGGATGGGGGGCTGATCGCAGACGCTGTCCACCACTTGGCTTCGTCGCAGGTGCTCCAGCTTCAGCAGCAGTGCATGGGCATGTGCGCTGTCATCACCTGCCAGGCCAGGCTGAAGGGCCTGCACTTCCTTGATCAGCAAGCGCAGTTCCTGCACGATGGCCCGGTGGGCACGCTTCTCGATGGCGCACAAGGCGTCGGTTGCAGTGGTCATGGGAAATTCCTTCCGTGGGTGTGCCGCACTGCCACTCGGGCAGATGCGGGCGAAATGGGGGAGGACGCGGGATGCACCACCAGCAGGTGGGCAGGCGCGTGGGTCGATCTGGGCAGGGCCAGGGCGCTGGCCCCGGCACGGTCAAGACGCGGTGGTCTTGACGTGCGGGGAATCAGGCCGTTTGAGACACAGCATTGGGCTTTGATGGCTCACCCGATGTGGCGGCTGGCGCGTCCGTGGACACAGGAGGCTGGCCTTCAAAAGACGATTGAGCCTGTGCAAACTCCGGCGCCTTTTTCAGGCGCTTGACTTGGGTTGCAGCCGGTTCGTTGGCAGTAGGTGGCAGGCATTCAACGGCGATGTCGCCGCCTTGGCGCAGCATGTGGCGAAGTGCCAAAGCTGGCGCAACAAAAACGCCATGGAACAGCCAACGCACGAACTGACCGATGCGCCTGTTGCGTGCGGCTGTGGCTTTGTGTGTCCGCAAGGATTGCTTGCAGCACAGGTACAGGGCCAGGTGGTTACGCTTCATCAGTGGATCAGCTTCCAACTGGGCCATGACTTCGGCGGCCATGACCGGGTCCTGACCCACACGGCGGTAAAAGCCCATCCAGGCGCGAGACTCTTCAATCTCGACACAGCTGCGTTTTGGGCGAACGCGGGACGCTTCATGGTTCATGGTGTGAACTCCAGAAAGGAGGAGGGCACACCTATCCCGGCGGGGAGACGGTGGACTCCCCAAAGGGTTGCGTGGAAGTGCAGCGCAGCCGAATGGCTGAGGCACATGAAAGACGGTTCACATCCCATGAAGTCGAGGGCTCCCGATCAATCGGGCTTGATTTCAATGGGATGCGAACGCGGGCGAACACAAGTTGGGCGAGACCGGGGAGGTCTGCGCGTCATTTCGTGTTCGACCCGAACTGCGGGCGAGGTCAATCGCCACGGTATCGATGTGCTGATGCTGGACCACAGTCAAGTGGTTCAGGCGGCAACACGGTAAGCCATGACCTGTTCGACCTGTCGTGAGACAGGCAGCGCAGGCTTCAGCAATGCGGGTAGCACTGCAGGACGGATCACAGGCTCGCGGGCAAGTCCGGAGCCCCCCAACAGCACGCAGATGGCGCGCGTTTCCCTTGTCGCATGAGGGCATGCGTTCATGACGTTCTCCTTCAGGGTGTGAAGGGGAACGCCATCGTCCCGATGGGGAACATGGTGGTTCCCCAACTTGGGATGCTTCAGCCTTGGCAGGTGAAGCGGCTCGGCGGCGGCACGGTGAGGTGCGCCGATGACACGGTGTTCAGCATGAGGGCTGAACGTGGCACAAGGCCATTGACATGGCCTAGCTGAACCTCGGTTCAGCTTCTACAAGGCAGGTCACGACTGCGACGCCAGCATGGCTGGACTTCAGGGAGACCGAAATCTCCATTGAAGGCTTCGTGAACGCGATGTCCACAGGGAGCAATCGCAGTATGGACGGGGTGGGTGGCGTTGCTCAAGGGGCCTTTGTCGCCTACCGGCTGATGCCATGTTCAATCGGCGACGCAATGGGGCCTTTGACTGTGGTGGATGGGTTTGACTGAGCTTCAGCTCATACGATTTGATGCTCTTTGGGCTAGCCAGATGCGAACTGGCCGATCAGGTGCAACCTCTTCGGCTGCTTTGGAGCGGAGTCAAACATAGTGTGCCGGGGACGGCTGCAAAGCCGATCCCCTGGAGGGTAAATTCAACGCGCAGTTCAGGAACGAAGAGGCGACCAGCGGCATCTGAGATCAAATCAGACGCATTGCTCAATACGGAGGCATGGTGCAACGCCCGCGGCACCGACGGCGGAACGCCGGGATGCCACGGCACATGGGACAAAAAGCAAATGATTTAAAGGCTCAAATGAGCCACAATGTAGCTACAACCATCCTTGAACATATGCAATGGCAAGTACCGATGTCGTTCGTGCCCGAATTGACGGACATATCAAAGAAGAGGCGACCAGCGTCTTGGCTGAAATGGGTCTATCCGTTTCGGATGCCATCCGAATGCTGTTGACCCGCATCGCGGCGGACAAAGCGCTGCCATTTGACGTCAATCGTGTGCTTCCCCATTCGGATCGGAAGACACCATGAGGTTGCGCCTGAAGACATTCAACCGTTCTTGGCCCTGAACCACATGGATCGCGTACAACAGCTCAGCTACGAAAAAGATTTCCGCATCATCTTCCTTGAAGCCAAGGGAGATGGATTTCAGCGCCTCTTCGAGAAGCTGATGGCCAAGGTCCACCCTAATGATTTCATGGCCTGCCGACCATGGGGAAATTCCGGCGATCGGAAAAATGACGGGTACCTGCCTTCAACCCGAACCCTTTTTCAGAGCTATGCGCCCAATGAGTTGAGTGCAGCCGAAGCCATCAAGAAAATCAATGAGGATTTCGGGGGCGCAAAAGAGCACTGGGAAAAATTTTTTGATGAATGGACCTTTGTCCACAATGCACCCGATGGGCGCCTGGGGCCCCACATCATCGAAGCGCTGGCCAAGCTCGCGCAAGAAAACCCAAAGATCAAGATCGGCCACTGCGGCTGGGAAGAAATGCTGGCGAAGTTTCGCCAGCTCAGTCTGCAGGATCTCGAATCCTGGTTAGGCCCATCGCTGACCATGGAAGCAAACGTAAATCTGGGCTATAGCGATTTGATGGCCGTACTCACACATATCAGCGTTGCACCTGCGCCAGCAACGAGCGAAGTCAAGGACGTATCGCGCGGGAAGATCGAGGCAAACCTTCTGTCTCAGGTGGTCGCCGATTTTTTGAAGATCGGTATGCAGAAGTCGCCGCTGGTCATGCAGTTCTTCAATAGCTGGAAGAACCCCGTGTATGGCGAACAAATTGCCACAGCCTTCAAAAGCCAATACGTGTCTCTGAGGGATGCGACGCCGGTGCTTCATCCCGATGAAATCTTTGGACAACTTGAAACCTGGGCTGGGGGAGTCGTGAACACGACACCCACCCACAAGGCGGCGGTGCTTGCGGTCATGGCCTACTTGTTCGACAAGTGCGAAATATTCGAAGACGCCCAAGCAGTGAGGGCAACATGATCTTGCCCTCCAAGCATCTCCCGCAAGACCGTGCGCTGCTGACTGTGGGCGGTCATGTTCTGACTTTTCTCGCACGTCCCAAGACGGTCTCTGCACTGTGGGAAGAATTGAACCAACAGGACGAAGGGGTGGGTGCCACGCGACCTCGCCGGATCACCTACGACTGGTTCGTGCTGGCGCTGGACCTGCTGTACTCCCTTGGAACCATCGAACTTGAAAACGGCCTGGTTGCACGGAGGACAGCTTGATCTATAACCTATTCAGCACGCTGCCTACCTTCAAGAATCTCGGCGAACTGAAGCCGGGTCTGAACGTGCTGCTAGCCCAAAAAACAGAAGGCTCAACCAGTAAGCAGACACGCAATCGTGCAGGCAAAACCAGTTTCATTGAAGCTATTCATTTCCTGACGGGCTCGGAAGCCGGCCCGGATTCCATCTTCCGCACGCCGGAGTTAGCCGAATACACCTTCGGCATGGACTTCGATTTGAAGGATGCGCGTACCGTCGTCGAGCGCACTGGCAGCGCTAAAGCCAAGATCTACGTGACGACACCACCAGAGGCCAAACGCAAACTGTCGGCAACCGATTGGGTCACATTCCTCGGTGAGGAAATGTTCGGCTTGAGTAGCCTCGAAGCGGCAGGCAGCAAGCCCCCTTCATTCCGGTCACTTTTCGCCTACTTTGTACGCCGCCAGATGAGCGGCGCATTCACCACACCGGAGAAGCAGGCCACCATGCAAGGAACAGGCGACATGCAAATGGCGCTGATGTTCCTCCTTGGATTGGACTGGCAGATTGCACGCGATTGGCAAGCTGTTCGCGATCGTGAAAAGACATTGGATGAGCTAAAAAAGGCAGCCGGTACGGGCGCATTCGGTTCGATCATTGGCAAGGCCGCTGAGTTGCGCACGCAGTTGACCCTTCAGGAGGCCCGTCTCAAGAGACTCTATGCGGAAATCGAGTCCTTCCAGGTGTTGCCCGAATACCGGGAGCTAGAAGTCGAAAGCGCCAAGCTGACACGCCAGCTCAATGAACTGGCCAATGCCAATGCCATCGATTTCGCTGCTATCAGGGATCTCGAAGGAGCCCTGGCATCCGAGATCCCCCCCGACTTGGAAGATCTGGACGCGGTTTATCAGGAAGCAGGTGTTGCGCTTCCCGGTCTCGTGAAGCGCCGCTATGAGGACGTGAAAAGCTTCCACCAATCAGTGGTGCGCAACCGTAAGGACTACCTCTCCAGCGAACTCGAAGCGGCCAAGATGCGCATCGAGCTTCGCGACGGTAAGAAGGCGCATCTCGACCAGCGCCGAGCGGAAATCATGGGCATTCTCAAGAGCCATGGCGCGCTGGATCAGTTCCTCAAGTTGCAGGGAGAGCTTGGCCGCCTGGAATCAGAAGTGGAATCGCTACGGCAGCGTTTCGAAGCCGCCGAACAGCTCGAAGGCACAAGAAACGAATTGGAAATTGAGCGCAACCGGCTAACGATCCGACTGAGGCGTGATTTTGCCGAGCAAAATGATCGGCTGGCCGAAGCCATCGTCGCCTTCGAGGAAACATCGCAGCGGCTATACGAGTCGGCCGGCAGCATGACTGTTGACGAAACATCCAACGGCCCGATGTTCAAATTTCCGATGCAGGGTCAGCGCAGCAAGGGCATCAAGAACATGCAGATCTTTTGTTTTGACATGATGCTGATGCGCTTGTGTGCCAAGCGTCAGATTGGTCCGCGTTTCCTGATCCATGACAGCCATATGTTTGACGGCGTAGACGGTCGGCAAGTGATCAGTGCCCTGCGCCTTGGCTCGGAAATTTCGCAGGAACTTGGTTTTCAGTACATCGTGACGATGAACGAAGATGACGCCTTCAAAGAAAACATAGCGGGATTCGACCTAAATGACCACGTGCTTCCAACGCGTCTGACTGATGCCACCGAAGATGGCGGATTGTTCGGAATAAGATTTGGCTAAATATAGGGGATAACAGTGGATAAGAAGACCAAGGGATCATGGCTGATTCACCATACCAACAAGCTCCAGGGTGTCACTAATCAGACCGGCTATGAAAAGACGTTTCTCGCTGGGAAAGCAGGCATTTTGCTTTCCGCTATCTCGTCCAACAATCAGGTCGTCGTCAACAATGATCGGCTCACGGTTCTGGCGAAAGCCGCCAATATCAATACGACGTTTGAACTTCCAAAACTCATCGAAGTTCTACAGCAGCAGCGATTGATCGACACCGCAAGCGGTGGAATTGCAGTCCTCGGTGTCACGACTGCTAAGACGTTGCAACACACATCAGATATTTTTGATGCTCTTGCGCCCGGGTCGACGGAAGTCGCCACGATCGCGCTCGCGGAACTATCTTCACTTGAGCCCGTACTCGCCGGTCATGTAGCCGTAGAGTTGGCCGACTCCTACAAACTCGGTAAGGCAGAAATTGGTCAATTAATGTCGGACGCGGAACAGATCGGATTTGTGGATGCGGAAAAGCTCAGTCCTAGCGAAACCCTGTTATTCAACGGCAATCTGTTCCGTCGCGAAACGACCCGGAAAATAAAAGCGGTGCTCGATTCGCTCACTTCGGCCGAACAATCAAAATTGAATGAGCTCACCGAGACCCTGAAGAAGCAAGCCTGCGTCGATGCGGGTTTCGCAAGCAAACTTCTCGGCGAGCCACTCTTCCAAAAAGTTACGTCCATCGGACTGTTTGACATCAGTGTTGTCAGCAATTCAACCGAAGACGTTGGATTCCTGACACTACCGTCGGCGTTCTCGAAGTACAGCAACTCGATGGTTGATGACGCGTTCGATCTTGCCAAAGCATTTGTCAGCTCAGTAACCTATGGTATGACGAAAAGCTCATACGCCAGAGGGCAGATACAAATGGTCGATGCCCTGTTGAGTGCCTTGGTCCGAGGAGAAAGCGTCGGTCCGGTGAATGCCATCGCACAAGACTATAAAGTGCTCGAATTGAAGGGCGTTGTCGAGGTCAAGACAGGCACCAAGAAGGGACGCACAGGACCGATGCTGAGATTGTTGAAAACGGAAGTCGGCGAACTTGCTCTCCAAGCCATTCGGCAGGGTGATGTTAGTGAACATTCCCTAAGCTCGCTTCCAACGGCAGCAGTCACTACTTTTAGTGGCCCTGAACACAACCGCGAGAAAGTCCGAAGAGCACAAACCAAGGTGAGCCCCAAGGCTACCAATGACATGCTCTCTATTCTTCGTACCGGGGGCGGCATATGAGCAAGAGTCCGCAAGTCCTGCTGAAGGGCCCCAGGATGGAGGAGTTGCTGCGAAGTTATTTTCTCAAGGCAGGCTATTACGTCGTCAGAGGGGTGCCGTTTATCTATGAAGGTTTTGACGTCACCGACATCGATCTGTGGCTCTATAGCCGGACCTCATCTGTGTCGCGCGAAATCACGCTAGTGGACGCCAAGAACAAGAAGACCCCACAGGCCATAGAAAGAATATTTTGGGTTCAAGGGCTGCGTGTCGCAACCAAAGCCACCAATGCGGTCGTGGCGACGACAGAGAAACGTCAGGAAGTGAAGGATTTTGGCCGGGAGCTGGGCGTCCTAGTTCTAGATGGAACTTTCTTGGGTAAGCTGGATAAAACGGACGACCCTAATGCCCTCCGATTATCGGAAGAAGAATTTTTCTCGAAGATTAACGAGTATTCGCTGAACAAGCTTGACGGCGATTGGCGAGGTCGTATGGTTCTCTCCAAAAGCCTGTTGGCGAAATCGTTGTCCTTCGATAGTTGCAACGAGTGGCTCTCACAAGGCAAGTTCTTCGCCGAACAATCTATCACGAAAAATAACCAGCGTGAGACCGCGTTGCGCTGCTTGTATATGGTGTGTTCGTTCGTTGCCGTTGCCGTTGACTATTGCATGAAAGAACTTTCGTTCCACGAGCAATTTGAACGCAGCACGCTCATCAAGGATGGGTTCACATATGGCTCAAAAGGTAGTGCTGGTCTCAAGAAAATATTGAACGTCGCCATGGGCCTCATAGAGCAACATGCCAACGACGGTATGGTGATATCGAGGCAAGTGCGGTCCAGCATTGATCGCCAGTTGGCAGATCTCAATACGGCCATACTAGGCGAATTCTTTTCGAAGAATGAAGTTGCCAGAACGCTCTTTTCTGTGGCCAAAGAATTCGAGCAAATGGCGATGAGCAGAGATTTCTCCTCTGATGCAAGTGCGACCCCGGAGCTTCGCAGCATGCTTTATTGCTTGCTCGATTATTGGGAAGTTGATCGAGTTATGTTCTCAGCCGCTTTGAAGGTCGGTTAGGAGACCCCGATGACGATTGGCGGCCATCGTTGGCCAACACGCGAGGGGGACAAACGAAGTTAAAAATGGGATATCCGGACCTGTAGAGTCGGCAAGGAGGCTTCATGTATTTGGGCAGTTTGAAAATTTCGCGTTTCCGATCTTGCGACAATGTGACGGTCAGTTTCCGCCCCGATTTGACCGTTTTGGTAGGCGAAAACAATGGCGGCAAGTCCAATGTCGTAGACGCAATTCGGTTGCTTACCTTGCCGTTGAGCGGGCGCCGGGAGCGGTACCCGGAAGATGAAGACGTCCGACGCTACGCCACCGTCCCGAACTTCCAGATCGAAGGTGTTTTCCGAGAACTCGGCGACACTCTCAAAGGATTGCTGATCTCGGCGGTCCCTGATCCCACCAAGAACGAAGCCGTCTTCGGCTATCGGTATGAGTCGCGGTCCGAGCGCGCACCACGTGGCAAGACCACTGTCTGGGCCGGACGCTTCGACACCAACGAACCAGAGGCTGGCTCCACTGACTTGATCCGACATGTCTACTTGCCGCCCTTGCGCGATGCGCATCAGGCGCTTGGCACGGGCAGCGGAACACGTGTTATGGCGCTGCTTCGCCATTTTCTGCCGAAGGATCAAGAGCAGGATTTCCTTGCTGGTGTCAGTCGCGCGGACGCTAGGCCAGCCATTCTGGCGACGATGAACACGGAGATCGGCAACGCCCTGGGGATGCTGACCAATGGGGTCCGTCCGCAGACGGCAGCCTTGGACTTTGGTGCCGAAACCCTGCTCGATGTCGCTCGCGACTTGAGGTTTCGTCTGGCCGATTCCGGCCTTGTGCCCGAAGACATCCGGGCCTCAGGTCTTGGCTACTCCAATCTGCTCTACATGGCCACGGTGGTCGTCGAACTGGCGAAAGCCAAGGAAGCTGACCTCACGATCTTTCTCGTCGAAGAACCGGAAGCACATCTGCACCCGCAACTGCAAGTGCTGGTACTTGAATTCCTGCTGGACCAGGCACGCCAATCGGCGGATCGTGCCGTCGAGGCTGGCAAACCGGAAGGCCGCATCCAGATCGTCGTGACGACCCATTCGCCGAACCTGACGGCATGGGTCTCTCCGATGCATCTGGTGGTCATGCGTTCGCGTCGTAGCGATCAAAACGGGGTGGCAGTCTCGGAATCGGTCAGCGTGCCCATCGCAGAACTCGGGCTCAAGCCAAAGACGCTGGATAAGATCAGCCGCTATTTGGATGTTACTCGCTCCGCGTTGTTGTTCGGCAACCGGGCAATCCTAGTGGAAGGAATCGCCGAGGCGCTGCTATTGCCAGTGTTGGCACACGAGCTTGTTCTCGCAGGCGATGCCGATGGATGGCTCCGGTTCAAGGGAGCGGTCATCGTACCGATCGAAGGCGTGGATTTCCGCCCTTACGTCGAGGTGCTGCTGCGACCGCACGGCGACGCGCGTATTGCCGACCGACTGATCGTTGTCACCGACGCAGACCCAACGGTGTTGGGGAATCGGAAGATCGATCTGGAAAACCTCGCCGCGACGCACGGTGCGCCGCAGGCGCTGACGGTACTAACCAATCAGCACACACTGGAGCACGAGATTTTCGGTGCTGGCAACGAGGCCTTTCTAAAGGGTGTGTTTCTTCGTCTGCATCGCAACTCTCGTCGCGACTGGACGGATCGGATCGAGGGTGCCGCAGTGCAGGATCGTCCCGACGCGTTCCTCAAGCTGATCGAGGCGAAGAAGACCCGCAAGGGCGACCTGGCGCAGGCCATCGCTTCACGTATTGCGGCGGGCGAGCCGTTTGTCGTACCGCTCTACCTCGCTGACGCGATTCGTGGCGCTGCGCAAGCATGACGGGCATGCACGGGCTGACGGAAGAACAGGAAGCATTCGCCGCGCACGTCGGTGGCGCCTTCGTACATGCTTGTCCCGGCGCCGGAAAGACTCGCACGATCATTGCTCGACTGGTCAAAATCGCCGCCACGTTACCACAGCGGCGGGGTGTGGCGGTACTCTCGTTTACGAACTCTGCTGTCGATGAGTTTCGGGAGCGTTGTCGGGCTGCCGGCCTCGACTCACTCTTAAAGCATCCCAGTTTCATGGGAACGCTTGATGCTTTCGTCCGACATTTCATGGTGCTGCCCGCCTGTGGAACTGCAAGCACGATGCGGCCGATCATTCTCGACAGTTGGGATCGCCTGGACATCAGTATCCGGTTGGCCGGGCAATATGCCTTCCGCGGTGACGCGGTGAGCTTGGACATGTTCGACCCGGGGACCAACGTGATTGATCCGATGAAGATTGGACAAACCGGGCTGCGCAACCATGTCCTCCAGCATCAAGTTCGGTATCAGCAGGCGGCGGCACGCGAGCGACGTCGCTTGCTGCAGGCCGGCTATCTGAGCGCCGGCGATGCCAGAATTCAAACGCTGCAGCTAATTAGTGATCCACTGAAAGGCGGAGCACTATGCCGCGCACTGGCGGCACGTTTCCACGAAGTCATGGTGGACGAAGGCCAGGATTGCAATCCGCTCGATCTGCAGATCCTTTCTTGGCTCAGAGCGCATGGCGTGCATGTCACATTCGTGTGTGACCCTGACCAGTCGATCTACGAATTCCGCAACGGTGATCCTGCGGGTGTTCAGACATTCAAAGAAACGTACCTCGTTGATTCGCATCTGGGGTTAACGGGCAATTTTCGTAGCAGCCCCGCTGTCTGCCGAATAGCTGCCACCCTGAGAAGCGCTGGCCAGGTGGATCAGTCTGTCGGTTACACCGCGAATGTTGGGCATCCAGTCTTGCTTCTGACATACGCCAGCCGAAGTCCGACGGCGACGATCGGTCGGGCTTTCCTTGATCGGCTTGCTGAACTTGGCTTGGATTCAACGGACGCGATCGTCCTGGCGCATTCGGGCAAGGTCGCACAGCGTGCCGCTGGCGTGGTTTCCAGCGATTCGAACGGAAGCTCGCGGATCGAGTCGCTGGCTCGCAGAACGGCAGAGTTCTGGTCACCTGCTGCAACGGCGCGATCGAGGGAAGCTGTAATTCTGGCGGTGGAGACGTTATTGCTAGACCTAATGGGGTTGCGCCAGGAGCGCGAGCATCTGTTGCGTACCGTCGAACGCGTTGGCCTGGAACGGCGAGCACATCGAAGACGTGCGCTTAGTTTCCTCATGAGCCTTCCTCAGTCCTGTGGGAATGCTGACGCAGATCGGCTAGCCTGGATAGCCCGTGTGCATGTGGAGGTGGAACGACTGAACCTGCCGCTGCCGGCCGGGGTGACCGTGCGTAATTTCTTTCGGCGGCCTACCAACGCGCAATGGTCGAACCACCTTCAAATACCGGTCGATCTCGGCCTGACATGCGCCAAGATTCACGAGGCGAAAGGCCGTGAGTACGGCGCCGTGTGCGTCGTGATTCCACCCAATCGTGCCCCTGAAAGCCGGGTCGAAGCGCTCTTCGAATCGTGGGAGACCCGCACCGATGCTGAGGCCAAGCGCGTGCTCTATGTCGGCTTGACGCGCGCCCAGCATCTCGGTGCGCTTGCGGTGCCAATCGCCTTCGCCGACCGTTGCGTTGCCGTGTTAGCCGCTGGTCAAGTTCCCCACATAAGAAGGGACTTGTAAGGGCCCTGTAGATTGCCATGTCAATGGATGTCCACCCCACATTCGGTGATCCAATCGAAGCCTGGTTGGGTGGAAAATCATGCCCATCGCGATTTCCCCCGATTTGCTAGGTATTCATGGATCACGCAGCACATAACAAGATCGTCTCGTTCATCTGGTCCATTGCAGATGACTGCTTGCGCGACGTTTTTGTGCGGGGCAAATACCGTGACGTGATCCTGCCCATGTTCGTTTTGCGCCGCCTGGACTGCTTGCTGGAGCCGAGCAAGGCGGGCGTGCTGGAAGAAGTGCGGTTCCAGCAAGAAGACGCGGCGATGGCTGATCTGGACCCGCATGGTCTGCGCGACGCGTCTGGCTACGTCTTCTACAACACCTCTAAATTCACGCTCAAGAGCCTGCTGGGCAACCCGTCCCAACTGGAGGCCAACCTCAAGAACTATCTGGACGGGTTTTCGGACAACGTGAAGGAAATCGTCGATAAGTTCGACCTGCGCAACCAGATCCGCAAGATGGCGCAGTCCGACGTGCTCCACGACGTCATCGAAAAATTCGTCTCCGAAGAAATCAACCTCAGCCCCGATGATCGCAAGGGCCCGGATGGCCGCACACAGCCTGGCTTGTCCAACCTGGGCATGGGCTACGTGTTCGAAGAGTTGATCCGCAAGTTCAACGAAGAGAACAACGAAGAGGCCGGTGAACACTTCACGCCGCGTGAGGTCATCAAGCTGATGACGAACCTGGTGTTCATCCCCGTCAAGGATCAGCTTCCCAATCCGCTGACCATTTACGACCCCGCTTGCGGTAGCGGTGGCATGTTGACCGAGTCCCAGGACTTTGTGACCGACCCAGAAGGCGAGATCAAGGCCAAGGTGGGCGTCTTCTTGTACGGCAAGGAGGTCAACCCCGAGACCTATGCCATCTGCAAGTCCGACATGATGATCAAGGGCAACGACCCCGAGAACATCCGCTTTGGCTCGACGCTTGCCACCAACGATTTCTCTGGCAAGCGCTTCGACTTCATGTTGACGAACCCGCCCTACGGCAAGTCATGGAAGAGCGACCAGAAGAGCATTGTTGAAGGCAAGGAAGTCATTGACCACCGCTTCCAGGTCAACCTGTCCGACTACACGGGCGAGCGCTTTGATTTTTACCCGGCCATCCCTCGCTCCTCAGATGGCCAGTTGCTGTTTCTGATGGAGATGGTGGACAAGATGAAGCGCCGAGCCGACAGCCCTGTGCGGTTTGCCGGCTCGCGCATTGCATCGGTCCACAACGGCTCGGCCCTGTTCACAGGTGATGCAGGCAGTGGCGAGAGCAACATCCGCCGCCACCTGATCGAGCACGATTACCTCGAAGCCATCATCCAGCTGCCCAACAACCTGTTCTACAACACCGGCATCACCACCTACGTGTGGCTGCTCACGAACAACAAGCCTGCCAAGCGCCAGGGCAAGGTGCAGTTGATCGACGCTTCCAACCTGTTCCAGAAGCTGCGCAAGAACCTGGGAGAGAAGAACTGCGAGTTCACCGACGAGCACAGTGAGCAGATCACCCAGCTGTACCTGACCATGCCGGAGGATGGCATCTCGAAGGTCTTCCACAACCGCGACTTCGGCTATTACAAAGTCACGGTGGAGCGCCCATTGCGATTGGCGGCCCAGTTCATACCCGAGCGCATGGCCACCTTGCGCTACACGCCGGGCATGCAGGAGATCATGGAATGGGTGTACGGCAAGTATGGCGACGAGGTCTATACCGGCCTGAAGGCCCATGCCGAGGCCATTGAGAACCACCTTGAGCGCGAAGAAATCACCCTTTCGCCCAAGAGCCGCAAAGAGCTGTTGTCTGAGACCACCTGGCTGGCGCAGCGATCCATCATGCAGGCCGCTCAGCAATTGGCTGGGGTGATCGGCAGTGCGGAGCACCTTGATTTCAATGTGTTCGAAGCCCTGGTGGACGATGCCATCAAAGCTTTGGGCCTCAAGCTTGCTGCGAACGAGCGCAAGCAGATCCTGAACGCCGTAAGCTGGCGAGACCCGCGCGCAGCCAAGGTGATCAAGAAGCGACACCAGCTCACGGCAGCCAAGCTCAAGGACTTGTTGGCCGAACTCAAGACAACGGCCGACAAGTTGGCCGACCATGGCTATTGGCCAGCAGAGGTGCAGGCCGCCGCTGAAACCAAGGGCGGCAAGAAAGCGGCCAAGGCGGGCGAGTACATCGAGTACGAACCTGACAGCGAGTTGCGCGACACCGAAAACGTGCCGCTCTCACTGGACGCCAGCCTGCCCGCCTCTGGCGTCATCCACGATTACTTCATCAAGGAAGTGCGCCCCCATGTGGACGAGGCCTGGATCGCGCTGGACAAGACTGTCATCGGCTATGAAATCAGCTTCAACAAATACTTCTACCAGCACAAGCCGTTGCGCAGCCTGGAAGCGGTGACCCAGGAAATCCTGGCCCTGGAGGCCGAGACGGATGGCCTGCTCAAGGCCTTGGTGGCTTTTGTGGGGGCAGGGGCATGAGCCCGCGCAAGGTTGTGGCGCCCCAGGCAACGGCCTTGCCTGGCGAGTTACTGGGCCGTGTCGTCACCATCCTGGAAGATGCGCGCCAGCGCGTCGCGCGCACGGTCAACAGCGAGATGGTGCTGGCCTACTGGCTCATCGGGCGCGAGATTGTGCAGGCGCTGCAGGGCGGGCAAGATCGGGCGGGTTATGGCCAGAGCCTGCTGGACGGGCTGGCCTCTGAGTTGACCGCCCGCTTTGGGCGCGGCTTCTCGGCCACCAACCTCAAGAACTGCCGTTTGTTCTACCAGGCCTACGCGGACCGCCAGCCCGAAATTCGTCAGACAGCGTCTGACGAATCGAGCCCCTCGGGGTTTCTTGCTGAACTGTCGTGGTCGCACTATGTGTTCCTGACGGGTTTGCGCAATGCCGACGAGCGCCGCTTCTATGAAATCGAGGCGGCCCGTGGCACCTGGACGCTGGCGCAGATGCGCCGCCAGTTCGACAGCGGCTTGTTTGAACGCCTCGCACTGAGCCGCGATCCGCAGACCATCGGGCAACTGGCCGCAGAAGGCGATCTCATCCAGGCGCCCAAGGACCTCATCAAGACGCCCTATGTGCTGGAGTTCCTGGGCCTGGAAGAGCGCAGCAGCTATTCAGAATCCGACCTGGAAGCGGCCATCATCAACAAGATCGAGCACTTCTTGCTGGAACTGGGCAAAGGCTTCTTGTTCGAGGCCCGGCAAAAGCGCTTCACCTTTGAAGAAGAACACTTCTTCGTGGACCTGGTCTTCTACAACCGCCTGCTGCGTTGCTATGTGCTGATCGACCTCAAGCTCGGCAAGCTGACCCACCAGAACCTGGGGCAGATGCAGATGTATGTGAACTACTTTGACCGCTTCGTGAAGCGCGACGACGAGCACAAGACCGTCGGCATCATCCTGTGCAAGAAAAAGAACGACGCGCTGGTGGAGATCACGCTGCCCCAGGACGCCAATGTGCACGCCTCGGAATACCAGTTGTACCTGCCCAGCAAAGACGAGCTGCAGCAGCGCTTGCAGGAGTGGGCGGCCGAGAGCGCCGTGGCGAGTGGTCAAGATGGCAGCCAGCCTGCAGCCAGCAAGAAGGCGGGCAAGTGATGCGGCGGTATGAGCAGTACGCCCCGAGTGGCTTTGACTGGCTTGGCGACCTGCCTTCACATTGGTCCATTCTTCGCGCCAAGTATGTTTTTCGGGAGATCGACGACCGCTCCGTGGCCGGTGACGAGGAGTTGCTATCAGTGTCGCACCTGACTGGCGTCACCCCGCGCAGTGAGAAGAACGTCACCATGTTCATGGCCGAGGACTACACCGGGGCCAAGCTCTGCAAAGAAGGTGACCTGGTGATCAACACCATGTGGGCCTGGATGGGGGCACTGGGCGTTTCCCGCACGACCGGCATCGTCAGTCCGGCATATGGCGTGTATCGACAGCTTGAACAGCGCTTGCGCCCCCGGTACATGGACTGGTTGTTCCGCACGCCCATGTATGTGGCTGAGTACACGCGCCGATCCACGGGGGTGAACTCATCTCGGTTGCGGCTCTATCCAGACCGGTTTCTAGACATGCCCGTGGTGATTCCCTCGCTAGAGGATCAAGACCGCATCGTTGCTTTTCTTGATCAAAAGACCGCTGAAGTCGATGCGGCAATTGCCAAAAAAGAGAGATTGCTGGAGTTGCTGATGGAGCAAAGGCTCGCCCTCATCACAAAGGCAACGCAATCGACCCTCGATGCAAACACGACTTGGCGAGATAGTGGCATTGCGTGGCTCGGGCGTATTCCATCTCATTTCGGGTTAAAGCGCCTAGGGTTCATATCCAAGATTGGCAACGGGTCCACGCCAAATCGCTCGGTTAGCGGCTATTGGCAGGGTGGACGCATGCCATGGTTGAACAGCTCAAAGGCCAACGATTTTGAGGTGCTTGAGGCTGACCAGTTCGTTACAGCAAGAGCGATACGTGAGTGTCATCTGCCAATAGTCCCGGCAGGGTCACTCGTGGTGGCCATAACCGGAGAGGGCAAAACGCGTGGCATGGCGGCCATTACCAGAATTGATACCGCCATCAATCAGCACCTTGCTTACGTCACGGTCACTGATCCAGCAGTCGATCCTGAATTCCTGTTGTTTTACTTGACCGGAATCTACCAAGTGCTGCGGGATGAATCATCAGGGCAAGGCAGCACCAAAGGTGCGATCACCTGTGGCGAGTTGGCCAAGGTCCCAGTAGTTGTCCCGCCATTGGAAGATCAGCGTGCTGCGTTGGCCAATTTGCGGATTCAGCTGCGCGCCATGGATAGCAGCCGGGATACCACCCAAAATCAGATAAATTCACTTCATGAGTGGAAGGCCGTTCTGGTTGCGGATGTGGTCTCCGGAAAAATAAGGGTCTAGGGGAACCATGGTCAGTCAAACCAACGAAGCCGCGCTTGAAACGCACATTGAAACAGCCTTGGTCAAGGATGGCTATCGCGTTGGTAACCCGGCTGACTTTGACCGGACCTTCGCGGTCGATCGCCAGCTGTTCTGGGAGTTTCTGGAATCCACCCAACCCCAGGAGGTGGCCAAGCTCAAGGACCGCCCCAACTGGCAGCGTCTGGTGCTGGAGCGGCTCAGCAAGAAGATCAAAAAAGACAGCGTGCTGGCCGTGCTCAAGAAGGGGCTCGATGTGGATGACGCCCACTTCGACCTGCTCTACCGCCAGCCCTACAACCAGCTCAACCCCGAGGTGCTGGCCCGCTACGAGGCCAATGTGTTCAGCGTCACCCGGCAGGTGCACTACAGCGAGACCGACAGCCTCAAGTCCATCGACATGGTGCTGTTCGTGAATGGCCTGGCCATCGCCACCATTGAGCTCAAGAACCCATGGACCGGGCAAACGGTCTGGAACGCCATCTACAAACAGTACAACCTGCGCGATCCCAACGAGCCGATTTTCGAGTTCGGCCGCTGCCTGGTGCACTTGGCCGCAGACCCGGACGAGGTCTACATGTGCACCCGCCTGGCGGGCAAGGACAGCAACTTCCTGCCATTCAACAAGGGCGTGGACCACGGCAAGGGCAACCCGGTCAACCCGAACGGCTACAAAACAGCCTACCTGTGGGAAGAGATCCTGGCGCGTCGCAGCCTGAGCAACGTCATTGAGCAGTTTGCCAAGTTCACGGTTGAGAAGGACAAGAAGACGGGCAAGGAGCGCAAGGCGCTGTACTTCCCCCGTTACCAGCAGTTGGACGTGGTGCGCCGCATCTTGGCCGACGCCCAGCAGAACGGCGTGGGCCTGAGCTACCTGATCCAGCACTCGGCGGGCTCGGGCAAGTCCAACTCCATCACCTGGCTGGCTTATCAGTTGGTGGAGCTGTACAACCAGGCAGGCACGGCCAATGTGTTTGATTCTGTGGTCGTGGTGACAGACCGGCGCGTGCTCGACACCCAGCTCAAGGACAACATCAAACTGTTCTCCGAGACCAAGAACATCGTGGCCCACTGCGAGAGCGGGCAGGAGCTGAGGTACAACCTGGAGGCGGGCAAGAAGGTCATCATCACCACGGTGCAGAAGTTTCCGCGCATCGTTGAAGGCATGGAGGCCCTGACGGACCGCCGCTTTGCGGTGATCATTGACGAGGCCCACTCATCTCAATCCGGCACGAGCGCCGACAGCCTGAACGAGGCCATTGGCGGCGAAGACGCCGAAGCGCCCGAGGACATTCAGGACAAGATCCTGGCTGCCATGGCGGGCCGCAAGATGAGCAAGAACGCCAGTTACTTTGCGTTCACGGCCACGCCCAAGCCTGCCACGCTGGAAAAGTTTGGCCGCCAAGGTGCCGACGGCAAGTTTTACCCCTTCCACCTGTATTCGATGAAGCAGGCCATCGAGGAAAAGTTCATCCTCGATGTGCTGGAGAAGTACACCACGTACAAGAGCTACTACGAGGTTCAGAAGTCAGTCGAAGGCAACCCGCTGTTCGATACCGCCAAGGCCCACAAGAAGCTCAAGGCATTTGTTGAAGCGAGCCCCAAGACCATCGAAGTGAAGGCCCGCATCATGGTCGATCACTTCATGAGCAGTGTGTGGCAGGCCAAGAAGCTCAAGGGCAAGGCCAAAGCCATGGTGGTCACCCGCAACATCGAGTGCGCCATTCGCTATTTCTTTGCCATCCGCACCGCTCTGCAGGAGGCCAATGCGCCGTTCAAGGCGCTGGTGGCGTTCTCTGGTGAGAAGACGGTGGACGGCGTCAAGTACACCGAAGACAGCATCAACGGCATCGCCGTGCGCGACCTGCCGGACGAGTTCGAAAAGGATGACTTCAAGATCCTGGTGGTGGCCAACAAGTACCTGACCGGCTTTGACGAACCCATGTTGCACACCATGTACGTGGACAAGAAGCTGCAGGGCGTGCTGGCGGTTCAGGCGCTGTCTCGCCTCAATCGCTGCAACTGGAAGCTCGACAAGCGCGATACCTTTGTGCTGGACTTCTATAACTCGGTGGACGACATCAAGGCCGCCTTCGATCCGTTCTACACCGCCACGTCGCTGAGCGAGCCCACCGACGTGAACGTGCTGCATGACCTGAAGGATGCGCTGGATGCCTTTGGCATCTTCGATTGGAGCGAGGTGAAGAGCTTCAACGAGAAGTTCTTCGCCAGCGCACAGGCAGAGGAACTGGCGCCGATCATCGACGCAGTGGTGGCAGGGTTTGATGCCGATCTTGACGATGAAAAGCGCATTGACTTCAAGATCAAGGCCAAGCAGTTCGTCAAGATCTATGCCCAGGTGGCGGCCATCTTGCCGTTCAACAACGTGAACAGGGAGATGCTGCACTGGTTCTTGAAGTTCCTCATCCCCAAGCTGAAGGTCAAAGACCCAGATCAGGACAAGTTGGACGAGTTGCTCAACAGCGTGGACCTGTCGACCTACGGCCTGGAGCGCTCCCGTCTGGAGGTCAAGATCGGCCTGGATGAATCCGAGGCTGAACAAGAGCCAGCCAACCCCAATCTGCGCGGCGCGCACATGGGGGAGGGCGATAAGGATCCGTTGGAAGACATTGTGCGCACCTTCAACGAGCGCCACTTTGCAGGCTGGGAAGCAACGCCGGAAGAGCAGCGGGTGAAGTTCATCAACATCGCCAAGCACGTGGTGGCGCACGTTGATTACCGTGCCCAAGTTGAAGACAACCCCGATGCACAGAACAGGCAGTTGGCCCTGGAGAAGATCATCCAGCAGGCCATCAGCATGGAGCGCAGGCGGGAACTGGACTTGTACAAACAGTACGCCTCGGACCCGGATTTCAAGCGCGCATTTGACGCCAGCATCTCCCGGCTGATTTCCAGTGGAGGCTGGATGGACCGGCCTTCTGTCTAAGCGGCATTGTCATCACATGATTGCTTTCGATCCCAACACCTGGCTGATGTATGAAGGCCTTTCCAACTACGGGCATGGCGTCTCGCCTGCACCTGTGGTGTCTGTCGCCACGTTTGTCCAGGCCGAAGCAGACTGGCGCCGTGTGCCTGCCAGCGGTGCCTTGAGCGGTGCGCCATGCGTGTTCCGCGAGGACTACTTCGACCCTGTCAGCCGGATTCGGCGGGGCAGGTTCTACGAGGTGGCAGGGCGTTCTCAGCCTGACGACTGGCGCGTTCACAAACACCCTGTTGTTGCTGAAGACATTGGTCGTCAGGAGCCAGATGGTCGGTTCAAAAAATCCTTGATTTCATTCAGCCCGATGGGCAATGTGAGCCAACGCTTGGTGACCTCGCCCCGCACGCTGGTGGTGCTGGGGGCAGGCTCGGCCGTCACCGTCTGGAACATCGTGTCGGTGGAGCGTGCTGGCAATAACGAAGACTTGGTCACGATGCGTGCGCGCTCGAACCTTGGTTTCTTGCCGGATCTGGTTCTGGATGCCATTCCGTCGGCAGCGAGAGCGCGCGTTAGCGCCGCCGTCAACAAGGTGGTGGACGGGGCTCACCGATCCAGCGGCATCACGGTGGTTGATCTCTGCCGCGATGCGATGGGCGTGATCTTGTCCGCACACCTTCATCTGGATGCCGGTGAGGATGCCAAGGTCATTGAAAAAGACCTCGGCGCGCTGATTGCGAAGCTGCCACCGGAATCGAAGCTGTTTCGTGCGGCGGCA
>CAYJXE010000052.1:0-17058 GCA_964373965.1 uncultured Aquabacterium sp.
TCGATGGGCACGCCAGCGGGGTTGTCCCACTCGGGGTCGAGCACCGGGTTGTTGGTTGCGGCCACGGTGAAGCGGGCGTTCGGGTGAGCGGCCTTGACGCCCTTTTCCTTGCCGATGGCCGGGGTCCAGTCGTTGCCTTGCCAGTCGATCAGGTGAGCCGGGGCTTCGTCGGTCATCGACTCCCACCACACGTCGCCGTCATCGGTCAGGGCCACGTTCGTGAAGATCACGTCGCGGTCGAGCGACTTCATGCAGTTGAAGTTGGTCAGGGTATTGGTGCCCGGGGCCACGCCGAAGTAACCGGCTTCGGGGTTGATGGCGTAGAGCTTGCCGTCGGCAGCGGGCTTGATACAGGCGATGTCGTCACCGATGGTGGTGACCTTCCAGCCGTTGTAGCCCTCGGGCGGGATCAGCATGGAGAAGTTGGTCTTGCCGCAGGCCGAGGGGAAGGCGGCGGCCACGTGGTACTTCTTGCCTTCGGGATTGGTCACGCCCAGCAGCAGCATGTGCTCGGCCAGCCAGCCTTGGTCACGGCCCATGGTGGAAGCGATGCGCAGGGCGAAGCACTTCTTGCCCAGCAGCGCGTTGCCGCCGTAGCCCGAGCCGTAGGACCAGATCTCGCGGGTCTCGGGGTAGTGAACGATGTACTTGGTGTCGGGGTTGCAAGGCCAGGCCACGTCCTTCTGACCAGCGGCCAGGGGGGCACCCACGGTGTGCACGCAAGGCACGAACTCGCCATCGGTGCCGAGCACATCGATCACGCCCTTGCCCATGCGGGTCATGAGCTTCATGTTGACGGCCACGTAGGCGCTGTCGGACAGCTCAACGCCAATGTGGGCGATGTCCGAACCCAGCGGGCCCATCGAGAAGGGCACGACGTACATCGTGCGGCCGGCCATGGCGCCCTTGAACAGGGCGTCGGCACCGGTCTGCAGCTTGGCGCGCATTTCAGCGGGCTCGCACCAGTTGTTGGTGGGGCCGGCATCTTCCTTGCGAGTCGAGCAGATGAAGGTGCGGTCTTCCACGCGGGCCACGTCGGAGGGGTGGGTCCAGGCGAGGTAGGAGTTCGGGCGCAGCTCGGGGTTGAGCTTCTTGAACGAGCCGGCAGCCACGAGCTGGGCGCACAGGCGGTCGTACTCTTCGGTGGTGCCGTCGCACCAGACGACGTCCTTGGGTTGCAGCAGGGCGGCCATCTCGGCCACCCAGGCAATCAGCTTGGTGTTTTTGACGTAGGCAGGTGCATTGACCTGAGCAGCAACGTTCGACATGACAAGGCTCCAGAAAGTAAAAAACAAGGTCTCGACAGCGCTGCGGCAACCTGGTCTGGCCAGGCTGTGGCCCGGTCGTGGCAACGCTCTCGACACCCCGTCGGATGGGCCCCGTGAACGCCCAGGGGCGCCCGGCGGGAACCTCGTAGTTTAGACGATCGGACCGATTCGCGCCTGCCCCCTCGTCCGTGGGGCGTCCAGGGATGCCCCCAGGGCGAAGGCGGCAAGGTGTCACGGAAATGCCCTTTTTTTGGATGCTGATACAACTGTGGACAACTGCGGGACAGCCATGACCAAGCCCGCCGCCGGCAGCAGGCACACTTCGGCCTGCGTTTTTTCACCCTCCGCCATGCCCGAGACGACCGAATTCGCTGTCCGCCGCGCCTTGATGACGCGCACGCTGGGTGCCGCGAGCATTTTTTGCGCCGGGTTTTGCCAGCCCGCCTGGGCGCTGCGCCCCCGGGCCCAGAGCCCTGAGGTCGCGGTGGACCCCCTGCTCGCCGAAACCGGGCTGACCGCTCGCTGGGCGGCGGCGATGCGACGCGACCTGGGCTGGGCCGCGCAGTGGCACACCACCCCCAGCCGCCTGGTGCTGGATCGGCTGGAGTCGGGTGAAGCCGAAGTCGGGCTCTTCCTGAGCCACCCCCGCGCCGGCCACCTCGAAAAGGAAGGCCTCATCCACGACCGGCGCAAGCTGGCGCGCACCGAGGTCTGGCTGGTCGGCCCGGCAGACGACCCCGCCGGCATCCGCGCAGAAAAAGACCCTGCGCGCGCCATCGCTCAGGTGCTGGCGGCCCAGGCCGCCGGGGTGGCGAGCTGGCAGACCGGCTTGCCAGGCGAACCTGCGGCGCAAGCCGGCGCGGACAGCCCCTTGGCTCAACTGGCCGCCCAACTGCTGGCCCAGCCTGCCACCGGTCAGCCGCTGACCGCAGCCCTGGGCCACAAACAGCTCAACCCGAGCGCCCCGGCTTACCGCCTGGTGACCCAGGCCGCCTGGCTGCGCCAAGGCCAGGTGCGCGGCACCCGGGTCTGGTTCCAGGGGCACCCGGCTTTGGTGCTGCACGCCGAGGTTGCGCGCTCCTTCCGGGGCAAGCACCCGGGCGGCAAGCTCCTGGTTGACTGGCTCGACCGCCCGCTGGCGCGGGGCACGCTGCGTGGCGTGGCCGGCTGGCAGAACGCGAAAGGCTGATCGATGTCGCCCGCCGCCCTGTCCGCGATGTGGATGAGCCTGCAGCTGGCCGCGCTCACCTTGCTCATCGCCACCCCTCTGTCGATCACCCTGGCGTGGTGGATGGCCCGCGTGAAGTGGCGCGGCAAGGTGCTGCTCGACGCCTTCATCCTGCTGCCGCTGGGCCTGCCGCCGGCCGTCATCGGCTTCTGGTTGACGACCGGCCTGGGCGAGCAAGGCGCGTTGGGCCGCTGGCTGCGCCAGGACCTGGGCCTGACCGTGGCCCTGTACCCCACGGGGGCCGTGCTGGCCGCTTGCATCATGACGGTGCCGATGATGACGCGCATGCTGCGCCCCGTCTTCGAGGCGCACGACCCGATGCTGCTGCCCGTGGCCCGCACCCTGGGCGCCAGCGACTGGCACGCCTGGCGCACCGTGGCATTGCCTTTGACGCTGCCGGCGATCGGCTCGGCGATGGCGCTGGGCTTCGCGGCCGCCTGGGGCGAGTCCGGGGCCGTGCTGGTGCTGGCCGCCGGGCAAGCCAGTGGCACAGCCGGTGCCGAAGACCCGACCGTGCCCCTGGCCTTGTGGCAGGCCCTGGCCTCGCCTGGCCGACCGCAGGCATTGGCCTGGGAGGTGGCGGCGCTGTCCCTGGGTGTGGCCGCCATCGCGATCCTGCTCAGCGAGCTGCTGCGCTGGCAGTGGCAACACCGCTGGCAAGGCAGCGCGCGCATGGACTGGCGAGAGGAGCGCCCATGAGCGGCGACAGCCCTTCGCGCCTGCCGCGCAGCCTGAGCGTCGACCTGCACGTGCGCCAGCCCGGGCTGGAGGTGCAGGCACAGCTGCGCGCCCTGCCGGGTCGCGTCAGTGCCCTGGTCGGGCGGGTCGAGAACGGTCAGCGGGCCATCCTCGAAGGCGTGGCGGGCCTGCGTCCGGTCATCGCCGGGCGCGTGGCCCTGGGTGCCGACGCCTTGTTCGAATCCCGGCGCGGCCTGTACCTGCCGCCACACCAGCGCAGGCTGGGGTGGCTGGACGCCGAGGCCCACCTCTTCCCGCACCTGACGATAGAGCGCAACCTCGCTTACGGGGCCCGGGCGCAGGGCCCGCGCATGAAGGTCGCGCCAGGGCTCGACGTGCCTTCGCTGGTGAAGTGGCTCGACCTCAGCGCCATGATGGACCGCCGCCCCCACGAGCTCAACGCCTCGCAGCGCGTGCGCGCCGCGCTGGGCCGGGCCCTGGCCGCCGACCCGCAGGGCCTGCTCATGGACGACCCACTCGGCCGCGTGCACGACCCGGAGCGCCCCGAGCTGCTGGAGTTGCTCGCGCAGGTCGCGCATCGCTTCCACCTGCCTGTGCTGATGGCCACGCCACGCATGGAAGAGGTCGTGCGCATGGCCGATGACGTGGTCATCCTGCACGACGGGCGCATGGCGGGCGCCGGGCCGATTGCCCAGGTGCTGTCCGACGTGTCGCTGTCGACCTTCCTGGAGGGCTTTCACGCCGGCAGCATCCTCGAAGGTGCGGTCACCCGGCACGACATCGAGTGGGTGGTCAGCGAGGTCGACATCTGCGGGCAATGCGTGACGGTGCCGGCCACGCTGCACCCCGTCGGCACCCGCGTGCGCCTGAAGGTGCGCGCCCGCGACGTGAGCCTGCACCGCGAGGTGCCCACCGACAGCAGCAGCACCAACGTGCTGCGCGGGCGCATCACCCAGGTGATGCTGGCCGGGCACAGCGGCACCTATGGTGCCGTGGGCGTGGAGCTGGCGCGCGAGCTCGACGAGCGGCTGGAGCTCAAGGCCGGGGCGCAGATCTGGGGCCTGGTCACGCGGCAAGCCATCGAGCAGATGAACTGGCAGCCGGGCGAGCCTTGCGTGGTCGGCTTCAACGCGATGTCGGCTCAGGTCACGCCCCTGCCCTGGACTTCGTCGAAGCGGGGCTGAGCAGGGCCTTGGCGCCCGGGGTATCTGGGGTATCGTTTGAATCCATGAGCACCGTCAACCTTTCCTCCAAGCCCGCCCGCAGGGTGCTGTCCGTCAACGTGGCGCAGGCCAGCCACGTCGACATCCAGGGGCGTCGCATCCTGACGGCCATCGGCAAACAGCCGGTGAGCACCGAAGCCCGGCCCGAGCGCATCGAAGTCAAGGCACTGGGCCTGGTGGGCGACGAGCAGGCCGACCTCAGCGTTCACGGCGGCCTGAGCAAGGCGGTCTACGCCTACCCGATCGAGCATTACGCGTTCTGGCAGACGGTGCGCGCACAAGCGGGCCTGCAGGCCTGGGGCGAGGCGCTGCCTGCGGGCTCGCTGGGCGAGAACCTCACGCTGTCGGGCCTGCTGGAAGAGGACGCCCACATCGGTGACGTGCTGCGCTTTGCAGATTGCGCACTGGCGATCAGCGAGCCGCGCCGCCCCTGCTTCAAACTGGAAGCCAAACTGGGCTTCAAGCACGCGATCAAGATGATGGCGCAGTCGGGCTTTTGCGGTTTTTACCTGGCCGTGCGCACGCCTGGCACCATCGCTGCTGGCGAGGGCTACGAGCTGATCCCGGGCCCGCGCGAGGTCAGCATCCGCGAGCTGTTCCGAGCCAAGATGCAGAAAGAGGCGAAGGCCGATTGACCGACGGGGCCATGGGCCCCATCACTCGTCGTCGCTCCAGTTGGCGACCTGGCGCTTGAGCGCATCGAGCCACTTGCGCACGGCGTCGCGACTGTCGAGCTGCTGACGCACCCACTCGGGACGTTGCAAAGGCCGCTTGACGACGGCCGCCGCCAGGGCCGGCTTGGGCGCCTCGGCGGTCACGGCCGCCACTTGCAGCTCGGCCACCACCACGCCCTTGAGCGCGAATCGGTGCGGCGTGCTGCCAGGCTGCTCCTGCAGCTTCATCTCCTTGAGCTGACGGCGCAGCTGCACCAGGGCCTCGTCCGCCTTGAAGGGCGGCAGCGCGAAGAAGTCTCCCAGTTCGTCGCTCATGTCAGGCTCCTGTTGGGTCCGGGATGTGGCGCTCAGCCCCGCTCGGGGGTTTCGGCGTTCTGCAGGTTGGCGACCCCGGCGGCCACGTGCCCGGCCGGCACGTGCGGCGCGGCGTTGTTGACGTGGCCGGTCTGGTCGTCGAAGAAGAAGTCGGGCTCGAACTCGCGCAGGAATTCGCCCTTGGGCAGGCCGCCCAGGAACATGGCCTCGTCGACCTCGATGCCCCAGTCCATGAGGGTGCGGATGGCGCGTTCATGCGCCGGCGCGCCACGCGCCGTCACCAGGGCGGTGCGGATGCGCATGCGGGAGGCCCCGGGCTGTTCGATGGCGCTGCGCAGGTCGTGCAGGGCCTGCAGCAGCGGCCGAAACGGCCCGTCGGGCAGGGGCTTGCGCGCGCGGCTGACCTCGTGGTCCTGGAAGGCGCCCAAGCCGCCCTGCTGGAAGATGCGCTCGGCCTCGTCGGAGAACAGCACGGCGTCGCCGTCGAAAGCGATGCGCACTTCATCGGGGTGGGCATCGCCCGCACGGGCCGCATGCGGCAGCACGCGCGCAGCCGGCACACCAGCGGTCAGGGCCTGGCGCACGTCGGCCTCGTTGGCCGACAGGAACAGGTGCGCCTGCAGCGGCTTGAGGTAGCGCCAGGGGCTGCGCCCGCGTGTGAACACGCCCCGCTCGATCTCCAGCCCGTGGTGCGACACCGAACGGAACACGCGCAGGCCCGAGGCCGGGTCGTTGCGAGAGAGGATCACCACCTCGACGCGGGCGTCGGCCGGCGTGTCAGCCGACTCGGGCGTGTTGAAGGCCAGCAGCTTGCGCACCAGCGAGAAGGCCACGCCAGGCTTGGCGGGCACCTCGATGCGACCGAGTTGCAGGTCCATGTAGGCGCGGTCGTTCGCGCCTTCGAACAGGCGGTTCTCTTCTTCGAAGTCGAAGAGCGCGCGGGAGGAAATGGCCACCACTAGGCGGCCGTCGAGGCTGGCAGGCATGGGCCCGAGTATGGCCCATGCGCCTCACTGCACGAAGCCGATGGGCGATCGCTTGGGGCCGCCGTCGGGCAGGTCGCGCTCTTGCAGCGTGAAGCGGCCGTCCAGCTTGGCGTTGCCGAAGGCCGTCATCAGCGCGCGTCGCATCTCGCGCGGGGCCATCCTGGCCATGGCGCCCAGCACACCGTCCGACAACTCGGGGTCGAAGCGCTGGCCCCAATCGTGGTCGGCGCGGATGCTGCGGTAGAGCTTGGCGGCGATCTTGCGCGCGGCCTCTTCGTCCGGCATCTCGATCTCGAAGACGTTGACGCGGTTGAGGATGGGGTCGGGGATGGAGCGGATGTCGTTGGCCGTGGCCACCCAGATCACCTGGCTGGCGTCGATGGCCACCTCGGCGAACTCGTCGGTGAAGCTGCCGGCGGTGTCGTGCTCGAGCAGGCTGTAGAGCGAGCCCAGCGGGTCGTAGGCGTGCTCGCCACCGGACTTGTCGATCTCGTCGACCACCATCACCGGGTTGGCGTACTGGCCATCGACCAGCGTCTCGAAAACCTTGCCGGGGCGCGCGCCCTTCCACTGCGAGCTGGCGCCCGAGAGCACCCAGCCAGCAGTCATCGAGCTCATCGAGATGAAGCCCATGCCCGTGCCCAGCAGTTGAGCCACCTCGCGCGCGAAGTGGGTCTTGCCGACGCCGGGCGGGCCGAGCAGCAGCATGGGTGTGAGTTCAAGTGCGTCGCGGCTGTCGCTGCACAGCGCGAGCTGGCGCTTGAGGTCGCCGAGCACCTCGTGGAAGTTGGGCAGCTCGTCGTAGAGGTGGTCCATCGCGGGCAGGCCGGAGGGCTTGACCTGAAAGCGCTCGGAGCCCTTTTCAAGCATGCGCTCGTAGGTGGCGCGAAGGGATTCGTGGTCGCGAGGGGGCAGCTTGCCCAGCCGCCGCTCGACCTCGTCGAGCCGGTAGACATGGCGCATGTGCGCGATCGGGATGCGCCCTCGGTGGCGCGACTCCCACTTGCCTTCCACGGTGTCCCGGGCAACCGGGACGAGATCGGTGCAGCCACTCATGTCAGCCCTCCAGATCAAACCAGACCCTGCTGATGAGCATTGCAGCAAACGTGCCTGGTGTTGAGCCCCGAAACAAGGGGCACAGCCCATGTCATATCACTGCATCCCTCAGCGTCACAGCGGGAAGCCCCGCAAAGGGCTCGCAGGTGGGGCGCGAAGTGCGCACAATGGCGCACCGCGCGCCCTCGATCCCCCCATGAAGCCTGTGCTGCCAACACTCCTGCGTTCCCTGACCCAGAGCTGGGTGGGAGGGCTGTGGCTGCTGGCGCTGGCGTTGCTGGCCTTCTTCTGGCTGCAACCGCCACCAACGGTCGACGCCAGCGGCGTGCGCTGGCTGTCGGCCCAGCGCCTGTGGATGCACGACGTCAGCGGCGCGGTGCTGGCCGACCAGCCTGTGGCGGTGAGCCTGCCCGACAGCTGGAAGCCCGCCGGGCTGCAAGCAGCAGGCATCGGCCGCTACCGCCTGAACTTCGAGGTCAGCGACGAGGTGGTCCAAAGCGCCAGGAGCACCCCCTGGTCCCTGCGCATCGACTACCTGAACTATGTGCACAGCATCTGGCTCAATGGCGAGTTGCTGCAGAGCACGCTGCCCCGCCCTGGCTGGCTGGGCTTGCCGGGCCCCTCGCTCATCGACGTGCCGGGCCGCCTGCTCAACGCTGGCCACAACTCGCTGGAAATCGAAATCCAGGCCGTGCAACAAGGCGGCATGTCACCAGCCGTCCTGGCCCCCAAAGCCGCCCTGCAACACGACCACGTGATGCTGCGCTTTCTCACGCGCGACGGGCTCATGGTGCTCAACCTGATCTGGATCGCCTTCTCGATGTTCGTGGTGCTGCTGTGGTGGATGCGGCGCCAGGAAGCGGCTGCCGGCCTCTTCGGCCTGCTGGTGCTGGTGGGCGGCCTGCGCAACTGCCGTTACTTCATCACCGAAGACCTCGGCCTGTCGGTCGGTGCGGAGTCGTGGCTTTACTTCCTGGCCCACGTGCTCACGGCGTGCCTGCAGGGGTGGTTCGTGATGGCGCTGGTCGGCAGGCACTTGAACTGGTTCCACCGGGCCTTGTGGGTGGTGGCGCTCGGGTTCCCCGTGCTGGGCCTGCTCGCCCTGCCGTTCGACCCCGACCTGCGCTTCACACGGGGCTACCTGCAAGGCGCCCTGATCCTCACGCTGGCGCCCTCGATCTGGCTGATGGGTCAATGGGTGCTGCGCGAGGGGCTGCGCTCGTCGATGCACACCGGGCTGGCCGTGGGTTGGGCCGCCTTGCTGGTGGCCGGGGTGCACGACTTCATCTTCGGACGCGTCATCGGACTGGTCAACTTCAACCACTGGATGGGTTGGATGATCCCGCTGGCCTCGCCCTCCTTCGTGCTGATGGTGGTCCAACGCGTGGTCAAAGCCTTCGACGACATCGAAGAGGCGAACCAGCAGCTCGAACACAAGGTGGCCGAACGCACCCGCGAGCTGGCCGCCGCCAACGCTGCCAAGAGCCATTTCCTGGCCTCGGCGAGCCACGACCTGCGTCAACCTGTGGCGGCCATCGGCCTGATCACCGACCTGCTGCGCGTGCAGGTGACCGACCCGATGGTGCGCAACCTCGCCGACCGGCTGACCCGCGCCGTGCGCTCGATGGAGAGCCTGCTCAAAGGCCTGCTGGACCTGTCCCGGCTGGACTCCGGCACCGTCGAAGTGCAACGCCGTCGCGTGCACCTGCAAACGCTGCTCGAGGCTGTTGCATCGCACGAAGCCGAGGCCGCGCGCCAGAAGAACCTCCAGCTGCGCGTGCGCCGCACCCAGGCCATCGCCTGGACAGACCCGGTGCTGCTCGAGCAGGTCTTGCGCAACCTCGTGGGCAACGCCATCCGGCACACACAGCAAGGCGGGGTGCTGGTGAGCGTGCGCCGCCGTGGCCGAGCGAGCTCATCTGGCCAGGCGCCGGGGCACTCGTGGGAGGTGCAGGTCTGGGACACCGGCCCCGGCATTCGACCCGAGGATCAACCTCGCATCTTTGAAGCCTTTGTTCAGCTGGGCAACCCCGGCCGCGAGCGCTCACAGGGCCTGGGCCTCGGGCTGGCGATCGTGCAGAGGGCGGCACAACTGCTGGAACACCCGCTGCGCGTGCGGTCTCGGGTGGGGCGCGGCTCGTGCTTCGCGATCACGCTGCCTGGCACCACGCTGGCCCCGGAAACCGCCACCCCAACGACGCAGAGCCCGATGCCTGATCGGCTCCATGGCATGCGGGTGCTGGTGATCGAAGACGACGAGGCACTGGGCGAAAGCCTGGTGCTGTGGCTGCGCAACTGGGGGCTCGATGCCGTGGCGGGCCACAGCCTGGGCTGGGTCCGCGCTCAAGCGCCACAACATTGGGACATGGTGGTGTCAGACCACCGCCTGCCCGATGGCAGCGGCCGCGACGTCATCGCGCACCTGCGTCAGCATCAGCCGAGCTTGCCGGCGCTGATCATCACCGGCGACACCTCGCCGCAACAACTGGCCGAGCTCGCAGCCAGCGGCCTGCCGGTCCTGCACAAGCCGTTCAGGGCACAAGACCTGCGCACGATGCTCGCGCAGGGCATGGGGCGCCAAGGCCCGGCTTGAACAGCCAAAAGCCGGGGCGCTGAGATCAGCTCGCCCGCCCCAGCGTGACGCCGGCACGTGCCACGGCCACCACCGCCTGGGTGCGGCTGCTGACCTTGAGCTTGCGAAAGATCGCCGAGAGGTGCGTCTTGACCGTCGACTCGGACAGCGACAGCACGCGGCAGATCTCCTTGTTGGGCTTGCCCTCGACGAGCAGGCGCAGCACATCGAGTTGACGCCCCGACAGCCCCAAGGTGGCGTCCGGGCCCACGGGCTCGTCGCGCTGGCCGTCGTCGTCCGTCCTCGCGGGTTCGACCTCGACCACGGCATCGGTGGGCAGGGGGGGCAGGTAAACGCCACCGGAGAGCACTCGGCGCAACGCTTCCTGCATCACCGAGGCTTCGACGGTCTTGGGGATGAAGCCGGAGGCGCCCTGGTCGATGGCCGCCACGATGGTGCCTGGGCGGTCGTCGGCCGACAGCACCACCACGGGCAGCTGCGGCGCCAGTTCACGCCATTCGGTGAGCGTGCCCAGTCCCTGGCGATCGGCCAGGCCCAGGTCAAGCAGCACCAGGCCCACATCGGGGTGCGCTTCCAGCGTCACCAGGGCTTCGCGCAGGCAGCCGGCCTCGAGCACCTCGGCGCCGCCGTGGTCGGCCAGGTCGAGGCGATGCTGGATGAGCAGGCTCAGCCCATCGCGGAACAGGGGGTGGTCGTCGATCAGGAGCAACTTCATGGCTTCGATCGTACGCGATTCAAACTGATACAAATGGATGAATCGCGCCACGCCGAACACACCCAGCTGCGGGGGAGCGGTTTCGCGTCACGTTCCACATCGTGACGGACAACGCTGGCCGCACAAAACCGAACCTACCAGAACTGCCCTGGGCTGAGGCAGGCGGCGCAAACGTCAGCGAAACGCTGCTTGAAACAAGGGAGACCCCCAATCGCACACCAAACGCATGGCCTGATCGGCGTTGCCCGGAGCAAGCCGTTGTGTGTGCATGCGCAGCAGCCCTGCAGAGGTTTGCAGGCTGTACACACTGGGCGCCGTGGCAGCTGGCAAATCCAACCACCAACGAACGCGTGCATGCCATTCGCCCAGGTCGTCACGACAATCCAAGGTCATGGGCGCGCCATGGTTCAACATCGAGCCGTGACATTCGACATCCAGGCCCGGCAGCCAATCCTGCAGCAACACCGCTCGCCCGTCGAGCAACGCCGAGCAAGCCAGCCCCAACATGGCCTGCCGGCCCCACTCTGCCGTGTCCATGGCGCATTCAAGGCGCAGCACGGCACCCTCTTCGATCAGGATGCGAACTTCGTCGGGGCCTTGTTGCATTTGACGCTCAAGGCTTGGTTGCGGTGGATGGCGCAGCCACCCCCGCCACGCTCGCCGCCACCGCATCGGCAGGCCGCAAGCTGGACAGCACCCGTCGGAAGTAGGCCAGGCCCTGATCGAACGGCGGTGGCTGGATGCCCCGGATGCCGGGGCGCGCAGGCTTGAAGGGCACCATCTCGAAGCGCTGCTTGGACGTGTTCCATTGCCTGGTTGGCTTGGGATAGGGCTCCTTGTCCGGCAGCATGGCGGCCATGCGGATGGTCATGGCGGGCATGTCGGGGCGGCCTTGAACCCCCAGCACATCGGCCTGCATTTCGTAGGCGGCGCCCGGGCCGCCGCCGTTGGGGTCCAGCCCACCGTCGTGGTGGTACTCGCGCGCCAGCAGGCGGCCGGGTTGGCCGGCGATGGCCACAGGCTCAGGGCCCACGGTTTGTTTGATGCCCAGCAGGTTGGCCAACAACAAGATGCCTTCCATGCCCTTGAGCGACTTGATGTCGTCCATGGTCACGTGGTTGGGGTCGGGCAGGTCTTTGATGTCCTTGGGGGCGTTGTCGTCGGGCGTCTTCACGCGCACGAAGAACACCAGGCTGGGGTACTTCAGGCTGCGAAGTGGCACCTCGACATCGAAGTCGGGCATCGGCTCGCCCGCTTGCTGGCGGAACAGGCCGAAGGGGGTGCACACGCCGGGTTCGGTGGGAAGCTCTTCGGGGGCGCGGGCGCGGTAGAGGTTGGTGCGCAGGTGTTGGTAAAACGCTTGATGATCAGCGATTGTGACGTCATCTTCGTGCCTGTTGCCTCGCACACCCCCCGAGAACAGCCGGATACGCTGATCAGTCGAATCGAGATAGCCGATGTCGTACGTGCCGTACATCCTGAAGGCGTAGGCCTGTGGGTCATTTAAGGGCACTTCGCTGGAGTGCGCTTTGAACTTCTGAATTTCCTGGTCTGTTCTGCGGCCCGTCCAGCCGATGATGCGCTCATCAATCAGCCTGAAATTGGCTATGCCTTTGATGGATTGAAACTCCTTGAGGGTGGCGGGAGCCGTTTCTTGATATCCAATGTTGCCGACGCGCTGGTTGCCAGTTGCAGCGCCTCTGAGCGTCTCGCCAAGACCATAGCCCGTGTTGTGCCGCACGGGCGACGCGCCCATGTGAACCTCACCCGGCAAATCCACCAAGATGGTACCCAGGCACACACTGCTCCAACCTGACTGCTTTGCGTAGGGGGCCGCTTTGTTGGCGTTGCTTTGGCCGCATGCAGTCATGCTGATCAACATCAGCGTGGTCAATGCCCATCGTGCCGTGGGGCGAAGGTAGGGCGGCGCTTTGGTCATCATCCGGTTTGCTCCTGCTTGTCGTTGCGCGATGCTTGCGCATGGTAGGTGCCTTCGGGGGACACCTGGGAGAGCAGGACCTTGTTCATGTCGGGGTGGTTGTTCTCGCCAGCAGTCCAGTCGATGGGCAAGGCCGTGAAGAAGCCCTGGATGCCTTGGGGTGCGGCCTTTGGGGCGGCAGTCTTCCAGAAGGCTTCCGAGAACGGCATTTGACGGGCGTAGCTTTGGATGTTCCTCAAGGTTTCCTTCGCCCGGTCTGGGTCTCTGTCCACCATGGGCCAGATCGACGCTTTGTATTTTGAATTGCCCACCTGCGCATCTCTAGGCACATGCGCAAACGTTTGCTCATACGCCGCCTGATTGGCCGTGGCGATCTGCTGGATGAGCTTGATCGCCTGCGGCGTGGCAGGCTGCTCCATCAGGGCGGCCAGGGCTGAAGCCGGTTTGACCACCGCATTGCCGTTGCCCGCCAGGGCCAGGTGCTTGCGCCACAGGTCAACCCGCAATTGGTGCCCAAACGTGCACACCTTGGTCGCGCAGCCGTGCGTCATCGAGTCGCGCAGGGCCGTGTCGTTGACGAACACGGCCAGCTCGCTGTCGCGGTCGCCGTTGAGGCTGCGGTCGTTGATGTTGGCGCTGCCGATCACCACCTCGGCGTCGTCCACGATCAGCAGCTTGCTGTGCACATAAATCTGTTCGGTGCGCAGCTTGCCGCCAACCACCTCGCAGTTGCGCAGGTTCAGCAGCGTGAGGTAAGGCGCCCATTCGGCTGCCGTGATCTGCTCGTAAGGACGCAGCCCGGGTTCACCTTCTCGCACCTTTTGCAGCATCGCCTGCCACAACTCACGGCGGATCACCTCCTTGCCCGCCAGCAGCTTCTTGGCCGCGATCGCGCAGCGCACGCGGTTGACCAGGCTGTGGCTGCCGTAGACCAGGCTTTGCATGGTCCAGTGGATCTGGCCGATGATGGCCAGGTCATCGAGCCGGCCCTCGGGGTGAACGGGCAAGACCACGAAGGCATGGAAGGGGAAGTTGCAGCGCACCGCGTGCTCGATGCGCTGGCCCAGCGCCCAGCAGATCTGGTTTTGCGGCAGCTTGTCGCCTTGGGCGTTCTTGCCGATGAGCGTCAAGGCTGACTTGATGCGCGCCCCGCTTTGCGACAGCAGGTGCTTGAGGGCGGCGGATTGCTGCTTTTGTGCGTCTTCATCATCTGGCGATGGGTTGATCGACGGCTCCCCAAACCGACTCTGAAAAAACTGGCTCTCGATGTAGACAAAGTGCGTGGCGCCCAGGATGAGCCGCACCATCACGTCGTGGATGTCGTGCTGAACGACCTGCGGGGCGGGCATTTGCGGCATGGCTGCGCGTTCTTGTTGTTGCAGCTTCAAGGAGGCGCTGCGCAGCACGCGCACCTTGGCCGTGCCAGGCCCCTTGGCGGTGTAGGCCGGCTCTTGGGGCACCAGGCTGTCAGGCACGCGCACCTTGCTGCGCAAATCGGCGTCGCCCGCCAGGTAGCTGTGCTGCAGGCTGTTCCAGCGGCGGATGAAGTTCATGGCCGCGTCATAGACGGCAGGGCCCTCCATGCGCATGTGCACGTCCTGCCAGGGCTGGCGCGGCTGGTCGTCGGCCAGGATGGCTCCAGGCAAGGGCATCGATTGCTGACTGGGCTTGAGCAGGTCAGGGTGAGGTGCCTGATTGAGCCACGCCGCTTTGAGCAAGTTGCTGTACGCGGCCTTCATCAGCTTGGCCACCACTTGCAGCGGCTTTTGAACGTCCGCAGCCGTCAAGGTGCCCTGCTGCAGCCTGCGCAGCACCTCTTGCTCGGTCAGCGTCCTGGCCTCGTCAAGCAACTGCCCGATGGTGGGCTTGATCGCTTCCATCGGCTTGGTCAGCCAATCAGGCAGGGGCTCTTGCCACCACGAGTAGAGGCGGTCCACCATTTGGCCAGCCAGACCGTCAGCACTGGCGCGACGGGTGCTCAGCAGCATCTCTTGAAGCGGCGCTGACAACCCGAAGGACAGTGCGCCCTTGAGGGTGGATTGCAGCAACTCCGCCTCGGTCACGAACTGCATCATCTCTGACGGCGTCAACGCGCGCATGGGCGGGATGCCCGGGTTGTAGCGCTCAGCGCCTTGGCGCCATTCGTGGTTGAGGCTGCTGCGAGCGTCGTCGCGCCGGCCATAGGCCAGGTCCATGCCCCCGATGTAGGCAATCTGGTTGTCGATGACGACTTGCTTTTGGTGGTGGCTGAAGAAGGTTTCTTCGACGCCCGTGAAGTCGTTTTGCAGGCCTGCTGGGCAACAGAACGCCCGCATGGTGTTGCGCCCAGCGTTGAGTTGAAACACGGCCAGCATGGTGCCGAAGTCGCCCGTGTTCAGCGGCATCTTGGGCGACATCCATGGCATCACGTAGATGCGCAAGTCGGAGCTGGCGTCCAGCGCCTGCCTGAGCACGTCTATGAGGCGTTTGCCCGGCACCAGCTCCACATCCCAGTTCACCTGCCAGCCGGCGATGAAGATGCTGCGCTTGGCTGCGGCCATGGCAGCGGCCACATCGGCGAAATAGTCCTGTCCGTTGATGAAGGATTTGGTTTGGTGACCCAGGCGAGACGGCGCAAAGCGCTCGGGGTGGGTGATGTCTTGCTGGTGGGCTGCGGCCTGGCTGGCGCTGACGGTGCGCCACGACTGGCCGGTTTCGTCGATGAAGATGTTGACTTGCCGGTCATCGTGGTGTTTGCAAAATGCGGTCTCGCTCATGGCTCAGCCCTTTGCTCGGGGGTGGATGGGGCTGCTGGAGGGCTGCCCCAGTTCTCGGGCGGCTTGCAAGCGAGCCTGGCGAGCCGATGGGTCATGTGGGCTCGATTCAGGCTGGGGTGCAAAGTCCAGTGCAGCCATGGCGGACAGATCGGGTTGGCTCGGATCGACTGAGGCTTTGCCACCCAATGACTCAGATGACAGGGCCCTCTGGCCTTGCGGGCTGAGCAGCCAGATGTCGTTGGGCCAACGCGAGAGGGCGACGGACAGGCGCTTTTGTTGCATGTCGCTCAAGGCGATCTGGCCTTGGGCATCTGTCTGGCCTTGCGCGATGAGTCGGTCGAACTGGGCGCCGCCGTCGCGCACGATTCGCCAGGGGTTGTTTGCCAACGATCGACCCTCAGCGCCTGGCTCACCCATGAGGTTCAATTGCAACTGTATCTGTCGGGGCGTGATGCTGGACTTGGGCAGGCTGGGCAGTTGCAGCGCCAGGGTGCCTGGCCCGACCATGCTCTTGATGTTGGCCCGGATGGTCAGCTTGCCTGGGCAGACAACCTGCACACCGTCTCCTGCGATGTTGATGGATGCGCCGCCGGACACGCCCATCACCACGCGCTTGGCCGCCTTGATCTGCACTTCGCCGCTGGCCGTCTTGAGCTCCAGCGTCTGCTTGGCCGCGATCTGCGCGGGGCCTGCTTGCGCTTGCAGGTCGATCGGCCCTTGCGCGGCGATCACGGTGATGCCCTTGCCTGCTGCTTCGGTGCCCGGCTGAATGGCGCCAGCCAACACACCGATGCCTTGCGCGGTCTGCACGCGCAGCTGCCCACCCACGGCCCAGTGGCTGTCTTGCCCGCTGGCGATCTGGGTGGTGTCCTGGCTGCTGAGGTGCCAGTCCTGGCCTGCGGTGAGGCCGATGCCCGCTTTGCCCACCAGGGCTATGTTGGGGTCGGCCATGTGGGGCAGTTTGCCGGCTGCTGCGCCGGCGGCCTTGTCCGCCGCGTCAGCTATCGCATTGGGCAGGCTCGTGGTGCTGACGGTGCCCATCAGGCTCTTGGTGAGGGCGGCCGCCGGTGCGAGGGTATCGTCGATCGTGCTTTGCTTGGTGGCGCGGCTGCCCGCGGCCGTGGCCACGCCCACTGTCTGGTGCGTGGTGGCAGCTTGGTGGAAGGTCTCGGCCAGTTGCTGCATCTGGCGCGCGAGCGCGATGCCGGCGGCGTTGTCTCCTGCGGGCTCGGCGGTCTGGCCCAGGCCATTGCGCAGGCCGAAGGTGCTGAGCATCACGCCCCGTGCGGCGCGCACACCGCCCCAGGCGTCGGTGCGCAGCTCGAAGCCCAGGCCCCGGAAGCTGCCCCGGTGGTTGTCGGCCTGGTGCAGCAGGTGGCCCATCTGCAGCCAGGTCTGGGCCTGGGTGGTGCGCAGCTGGGTGCGCAGTTGCTCAGGCGTGTCGTCCCACACGAGTTGGTTGTGGCCGCTGCCGCCGAACTCCTTGCTCTTGATGCCGCTCAGCGCTGCGGCGTTTGCCTGGCCCTGTGCGCCTGGGGTGGCGGCTGCGCGGGCCGCGCCGTGCCAGGCGGGGCTGTGGCCGCCAGCGCCCGAGCCGATCAGGTTG
>CAYJXE010000053.1:0-6930 GCA_964373965.1 uncultured Aquabacterium sp.
AGGCCGAAACGGGCGCGCAGGGTCATGCGGTCGCGGCGGTCCTGGGTGTTGGTCAGGTCAGGCGACCAGGCGATGGGGCCCTCGTAAGCGGCGTCGTTCTGGAAGGCCAGGCCTTCGCCTTCAGCGGCCGAGACGTTGCGGCGGTCCCAGTCTTCCGACTGCAGGCGAAAGCGCACGTCGCCTTCGAAGTTGATGCGGCGTGCCCAGGCCGGCAGCGCACCCGGCTCGCCCCATCGCTCGGAGCGCGCCTGGTTGAGCACCTCTTGTTTGATCTCGTCGCGCATCTGGTTGCGCAAGGACTCCGGCACGTAGGGCACGCGGATGACACCGCCGCGCGGTGCCGCAGCCGTGGCAGACGCGGGGGCTGCGGGCTGCGCCGCTGCGGCGTCGGCGGGTGCGGTGTCCTGCTGGGCCTGCTTGAGCAGTTGCTCGGCCTTTTCCTGAGACAGCAGGCCACCATCGACCAACAGCTTGATGAGGTTGAGCGTGGTGCCGCGCAGGCGCTCGAGCTCGGCGCGCTCATTGGCCACGGCCGGGGCAGACAACAAGCCGCACAGCAGGGCCGCCGCCACGGTGATGGGCCTCATGCCGAGGCGACGGTTGGAGATGACTTCAGGCATGGTGATCAATCGTTCAGGGAGGTGATTCAGGTGGGCACTCAACCGTTGAGCGGGTTCACGGACAGGCGCATCTCCAGCGGCTGAGGCAGGCCTGCGGGTGGCACGAGCCGAAAGCCCTTGCTGATGTCCTGCATCGCCGCACGAACCTGGTTCTGTGCGGCCGCGTCGCTGAGACCGCCGATCTCGTAGCGGTCGATGCGCCCGGATGCATCGATCCAGATCTGCAGGCGGGCACCCAGGCGGATGACGTCGCGGGCCAGGGTGCGATCGAGCTCGGCGCGCAAGACCTGCTGTGCGCTCTTGGCATAGAAGTTGAACTTGGCGCGATCGCCCGCAGAAGGAGCTGAGGCCCCGTTGCCGGCGCCGATGGCGCCGCCCTTGTAGTCGCTGCTGACGCTGCCGGCCGAGAAGGCACTGGGGCCGTCGCCAGCGGCGCCTTCCATCTTGAGCTGTTGGGGCTCGGGCGGGGCTTCGGCCAGCTTGGGCTGGTCTTGCGGCTGGGGGGTGTTGTCCTGGGGCTTGGGCTCGGGCGGCTTTTCCGGCTTGGGCGGAGGCGGCGGTGGGGGCGTGTCGGGCAGCACCGCGATCTTGACCGTCTGGCGCTTGGGCGCAGCGGGGCCCGAGCCCATGAGGCTGTGGACCAGCAAGGCAGCGCCGATCAGGCCCAGGGCGATGCCACCGGGCACGATGAAGCGCGTCAGGCCAGGCTTGCTGTCGTCGTCGTTGGAAGCGTTGATCGACATGCTCAGGTCCCGATGCGCGAGGTGACCAGGCCCATGGACACCTCCAGCTTGTTGCACAGGTCGATCACGGTGACCACCTCGGCGTAGTGCGAGCGGGCGTCGCCCTTGATGGCCACGCTCATCTTCGGGTCGCGCTGCTTGGCTTGCAGCAACTCGCTTTCAAGTTGCTGCACCGTGACGGGCACGCCGTTGAGCAGCAGCTGCCCGCCCGGCATGACTTGCACCACCTTGAGGTCGTGCTTTTCGGTGCTGGGGGTGTTGCTGGGCTTGGGCATGTTGATGGTCAAGCCCTGCACCGATGCGGTGGTCATCAGGATGAAGACGACCAGCAGCACGTAGGCCAGGTCGAGCATCGGTGTGACGTTGATGCTGTCGTAGGGTTTGGTTTCGTCTTGGACTTGCATGGCCTGCTTTCACTGCATCGCTGCTTCATGGCGCGCGTTTGGTGGCCAGGCCGATTTCGGTGATGTCCAGGCGCTTGGCGATCTCCAGCACCTGCATGACCTTGTCGTACTGGGCGGCGGCATCGGCCTTGAGCACGACGGGCAGCGCCGGGTTGGCGGCCTTGTGCTGGGCCAGGCTGGCTTGCAGCTCATCGAGGCTGACGGGGTAGGCGTCCAGGTAGACCTGGCCATCTGCGGTGATGGTGATGCCCTTGGTCTGTGGCTTGGCCAGGTTGTTGGCGGCCTGCGTGAGCGGGCTGTTGACCTTGACGCCCTGCACCGAAGCGGTCGTCATGATGATGAAGACCACCAGCAGCACATAGGCGAGGTCGAGCATGGGCGTGACGTTGATGTCGTCGTACGCCTGCAGGTCGCCTTTGACGTCACCGGCCATGTCAGCGGGCTCCGTGGGTTTCGGCCACGCGGGTGACGAACTCGTCGACGAAAATGCCCATGTCCGACGAGATGTTCTTGATGCGGGCGGCCAGGTAGTTGTAGCCAAACAGCGCCGGGATGGCGACGGCCAGGCCCGCCACGGTGGCCAGCAGGGCCGCCGCGATGCCGGGGGCGATGGCGTTGACGTTGACGTCGCCCGCTGCAGCGATGGCCGCGAAGGTGATCATCACGCCCACCACGGTGCCCAGCAGGCCCAGGAAGGGACCGCCGGAGATGGCGATGGTCAGCAGCACGATCTTGCTGTTGAGGGTGTGGCTTTCGCGGATCAGGTCGGCGTCGACCGCAGCCTTGACGGCGTCGATGGAGGCACCCGAGAGCTTGGGTGCTCCGGCTTGGCCCACCTCGCGCTTTTTCAGCTCGCGCAGGCCGGCCTGGTACAGGCGAGCGAGCTGCGAGTGCTTCATGCCGGAGGTCTCGACGGCGAGCACGTCCTGGGCATTGCGGAACTTTTCCAGGAACTTGAGGTTGTCCTTGTCGGCGCGGCCGACCAAAACGGCCTTGTCCCACATCACCCAGGCGGCGATGACGAACATCACGCCCAGGATGATGATGACGACCCAGGCGTCCACCGTGAGGTTGTCGACCAGGATGGCGAAGTGGCCGGCCTCGCCGTGGCCTTCACCGGCTTCGGCGGTCTCGGGCGTCTGCGTGTTGGCCAGCACCAGCTTGGCGTCTGCGCTTTGTGCGGCATGGGCGAACTTCAACCAGTCGGCACTGCGCACGGTGGCGGCCACTTCCAGTTGGTCCACCAGGCCACTCAGGCCCTGGCCCACGGACACCGGGCCTTCGATGGGCGTGGTCGCAGCGGGCACGTCGGCCTGTGCGGCTTGTGCGCCATTGATGTAGAGCGTGAGCTTGCCGTTGCCCACGGTGACGGCCAGGTGCGCCCAGGCGGAAGGGGGCAGCTCGCCACCGGACGCCACGACCGCGTCGAGTTGCGCGAAGGCTTTGCCACCGTCGAGGTTCAGGCTCAGCGCGCCTTGCTTGAACAAGGTGCCCGTGAGCGCCTCGGGCTTGAACCACAGGCTGACGCTGTAGGGGCCGCTGCCGGCGGCCTTGAGCTTGTCGGAAGACCACTGCAGCGGCTCGCCGTCGAGGCGGGCTGCCACGCCGATCAGGCCGTTGACCTCGCGCACCACGGGGCCGGTCGATGCGACCTGGCCCGATGCGTCGGTGGCGGGCTCGCCTGCTTTGCCAGCAAAGGTGATGGCCGCTGCCATGCCGCCGTCGAACAGCGCCGGGCTGGTGGCCTCGGCGGCGGCGGCTTCGTTGCCAGCGTAGACGTGCACGACGTTCTTGTCGGTGCCCGGCAGGGTGTTGGGCAGTTGAACCCAGACCACGGCCAGTTCGTTGGCACCGTCAAAGCGTTCGACCCAGAACTTCAGGGGTGTCTTGTCGTCGGCGGCGACCACGCGCAGATCGGCACCATCGGGCTTGGCGCCCAGGAAGTCGAAGTTGCCCGAGTGCAGGCGCACCGGCACGACGACACCGGAGAGGGCTTCTTTGGTTTCAACGCCAGCGGCGGTGGTGTTGAGGACCACCTTGGTGCGCTGCGTGTAGTCGGCGTTCCACCAGGCCTGGGCGGCGCCGGGCATGAGCGCGGCGGCAGCAAGAAGGGACAGAAGGTGTTTGCGCATGGTTGGCGTCATCCAGATCAGTTCAATTCAGGGGAGGTGTCACACCGCCGGGTCCGTCGGGATCACGGACAAACCCGGCATGTTTGCGTCTTCACGTGACAGCATCACGACAGATTCGCGTCACTTTTTCTTGTCGTCGCGTTCGCTGTCTTCATCCTTGTCCGAGCCGAAGCCCAGGAAGTCGAGCAGCAGTCGGCGTTTGGGCGTTGAAGTACCGCGCGATTCGGCCTGGCTCGGGCCCGCCGCGGTGGCGGACTGCCCCAGGCTGCCGACATTGGTGGAGGCGTTGCCCACGGTGGGCGGCGGCGCCAGGTTGCCGCCACCGGCGATCTGGATGTCGTTGGCGCCAACGATGGTGGGGGCATCGAGGGTGATGCTGCCGCCGGCGCGGATGCCGGCTTCACCTGCGTTGATCTCGCCGCGAGGCGCGAAGAGGCTCAGCTTGCTGTCGGGATCCAGCGCGGCGATGCCGGAGCCGGAGAAAGAGCCGGTGGTGTCGACCACAAGGCGACCGTCAACGATGCGAAGCACCGGTGCCGGAGCCCCGGTGACGGTCTTCGAGCCCTTGCCTGCATCGATGTTGCCGAACGAGGCCCACAGCAGCATGTCGCCGTTCTCAACCACGAAGATGCGGGACTGGTTGACCTCGATGCTGTCGCGCACCACGCCCGTGATGTCACCACCCGAGGTGGTGACGATGCCGAGCTTGGCTGCGGCAGCCGAATTGGCCAGGCCGGTCAAGCGGCCCACGTTCATGCCCCCATGCGGCGTGAAGACGTTGATGTCGCTGTCTTGCTGCGTCTTGATGCTGCTGGCGCCCATCAGCAGGCTGCTGGTGTCCTGGCTGCCCGGGAAAACGGTGGCCAGGGCGTTGAAGCCGCTCTGGTAAGCGTCCAGCTTGGCGTCAGGAGTCTTTTCTTGTGTGGCATTGATGCCAGCCACGGTCAGCTCTCGCTTGAGCACCTGGTTGGTGAAGAGCAGGCGCTGCTCCGTGCTCAATTGCTCAAAGGCTTGCAAGGCTTGTGCGTCGCCCAGGTCCTGGGTGCCCGTGCGCAGCTTGAGGTACTCGGACAGGGCCAGCGCGTAAGCGCCACCACGTGCCTTGGCCATGTCCAGGGCCGTGCTGCGCTGCACCTCGGGAGCCACGGCTTGGGACCACGCCGGGGCGAGCACGCTGCCCAGCAGCGCGGCTTGTTCGCGCTGGGGCACGTTGGCCAGGGCCGCCAGGGCTTGTGCGGTGCTCAAATCAGGCTTGGCGTCGCGCCCTTGCATGTAGGTGAGCACGGCGGCTTCGAAGGCCTGCGCGCCCACCAGGTCGCGGGCTGCGACGAGCTGCTCGGCAAAGCCCTGGCCGGCAAACGCCTGTGCAGCCGCCGAATCCAGCCCCGGCACCGCCTGACCGCCTCGAGCCGCCAGCAACTGGGCATACAGGTCGGCCGGTCGGTCGGCCACACCCGCGCCACCCAGCAGGTGGAAGAAGCGTTGCTCGGCCACGCCGAAATCGCTGGTGCCAGGCTGCACGCCTGCCATCACCGTGAGGTTGGCGCTGCCATCGGGCAAGGCGCCGTTTTCGCGGTTGCCGTTGGTGTCGATGCCTTCTGCGGCCGTGACGTTGACGTCGCGACCGGCCACGAACAAGGCGTCTCCAGGGCCGCGAACGCGGGTGGTGCCGATGACGTTCAGGTCGCGCCCGGCCTGCACCAGGGAGAGCTCGTTGCCATCTTGCTGTTGCACAAGCAGGCCCAGCAGGTTCACGTCGCCGCCCGCGATGATGCGGGTGGCGTCGCCGACTTCGGCGCGCAGGGTCACGTCGCCGGTTTGGGCGATGAGGCGGACGGGTTCGCGGCGGGCGGGTTCGAAGCTGCCTGCGGTCAGGGCGCCACCGGTGCCAGCAGAGTTCTGGATGGTGAATTTGCTCAAGACACCAGAGCCCCCCCACTGCACGCCTTCACCAAAGGGTGAACTGGCCCATACCGTGACCCCAGATGCCTTCAGGTCGCCACCAGCCAACACGTCCAGGGTGGCACCGCCGGACTGCGGCATCTGGTTCAAGTAAGCGGCCAAGATGTCTCCGTGAGGAGCCGCCAGCCTGCTTTGTGATGGCAGAGCGGAAACAGCCTTCCGCGTGGAATCAACCCTGGGCGGTTTGACAGCGTTCAGGGCGATGCTGCCCGAGGCAGAGGTGAGGTTCAGAGAAGCATCGCTGCCCAGGCCCGCGATGCCGACCGAGTTGGTTGCAGAGTCATTCGCCGAGCCATTGCTTGTGTCCCTGCCGTGCAAGCCCGCCTCGGTGATGAGGTCAACCAGGATATCTTGCCCCGCTTGGACCTGCAATTGCGTGTTCTCGTAGAACAGCGAGACAGCCCCCTGCGACGACGTGCCTTCGATGTTGAGACCCGCATCGACCCGACCTGTGCTGCCCCCAACCTTGGCCAGCAGGCCCGCGATGTTGCCGTCGGCGCTGACCTCGACATCACCACCGCCGAAGCGACGCACCACGCCAGCGTCGTCCTTGTAGCCGCTGGTGGCGGTCACGAAGCCCATGTCCACCACGTCGCCACCCGCGCGGGCGATGATGTCGCCCCCGCCAAAGGTGGCCACGCCCATGTCGAACAGGTCGTAACGCGCCCACCAGGACTGGCTCTTGTCGGCGTTCACATCGGACTTGTGGAAGGTCCAGTCACTGACGAAACTGGCCTTGCCGACGCTCTGGGTGCGCAGGTCACGACCGGCCTGCAGGCTCACGCTGCCACCGCCCAGCATGAAGGGCAATTGACGGGTCGTGTTGACGCCGTTGCCTCGGGTGATGAGGCTGGCGTGAAGCTTGGGGCTGGATGCATTCCCTCTGCCGAAGCCTTCGGCGCCGGGCACCTGCTCGGCGCTGGCCAGCAGGCCAGTGGTATAGACGGTGGCGCGGTCGTTTTCGAGCACCACGTCGCGAGATGCCACCAAGTGCAGGTCACCGGTGGTGCTGCGCACGAAGACCTGCTTGGCCGAGGTGGGCTCGTCGGCCGGGTCACCGCTGCGCACC
>CAYJXE010000053.1:6940-15026 GCA_964373965.1 uncultured Aquabacterium sp.
CGGCGCCAGCCACCAGGGTGATGTCCGAACCGGCCATCAACGGCAGGTCGGCTGCGCCCACCTTCATGGCATTCGACAGGGTGGTGTTGGCTGCGGCAGATGCCTGCGCGGTGCCGGGCAGCGGCACATTGACGAAACCGCCCGACAGGCTGGCCTGGATGTTCAGGTTGCCCGCGCTGACGATGCTCAGGCTCATCGGCGTGTGGGCACTGGGCTTGACGACGAACTGGCTGCCGCTGGATTCCTTGACCAGCTCGGTCAGGTTCCAGTCGGTCGACAAGGTGAGGTCGCCTTCCGACTGCAACACCTGGGCGGACTGGACCTTGGCCACGGCGGAGGCTCCCAACTTGCCGTTGGCCACCTTGTTGAGCGTGTCCAGGGCCGCTGCCGATTGCTGGAAGGCCTCGCTGCGGGCCTTGGCGTCCGTCAGCACCTGGGCCGACAGGTCATCGACCGTGGTGCGCTCTTCGCCCTGCACGGTCAGCGTGCCCACGCCGGTCAAGGTGGACTGGATGGCGGCCACGCGGGCGTTGCCCACGCCTTGGTCGCCATCGGCCGCGCCGTCTTCGCGCACACCGGCGCGCAAGGTCAGGCTGCCATCGGCACCTGTGGTGCCGCCCGAGGCACGCACATCGGCCTGCTCGTTCAGGCGCAGCGCGCCAGAGCGGCTGGCCAGGGTGATGTCACCACCCGATTTGGCAGCGCCTTTGGCCGAAACATCGAGCGAAGCACGGGTCTGTCCGTCGGGGATGCTGTCCTGGCCGATGTCGAGGTCACCCGCGGCGCTGATCGAGATGCGACCGCCAGTGCCGCCGGAGGCATCGATTTGCCCCAGGATGTTGACGTTGCCGCCCGAGCTGGCGTCGGCAGCTCGGTCCGCCACGAGGCGCACGTCCTGGGCCACCAACTTCTTGCCGGCCGACAGGGTGATGTCCTGGCCGTCACGCTGCTGGAGGTCGAAGGCGCGAGATGCGTTGGCACGCGCAGCCGCTGCGCCAGCCTGCGCAGCGGCGGATTGCGCCGAAGCGTTCAGCCGGTCCACCAGGCCATCGAGCGAAGGCGCGGTGCGCGCGTCGATGCGCAAGGCCCCGCCACGCTGGTTGGCATCCGACAGCAGGCGGATGTCACCCGCCACCTTGACTTCGCCCTTGGGTGCGAGCAGGCGGATGTCGCCGGCTTCGCCGCCCGCCAGGCCCGATGGCGCCGAGGCACTCAACAAGCTACCCGCTTGCACGTCGATGCCACCCTGGGCAGCCTTGGCCTGGATCAGGCCGGCGGCGATGGGCACCGTCACCCCATCGACCTGCCAGCTGGCGCCGTCGGCCAGGGTGCGCGAGCCCGATGAGAAGGTCACGTCGCCGGTGCTGGCTTCCAGCTTGATGGCACCAGAGGTGACTTCGAGCAGGCCTTGCTGGCGCAGCGAAGCGCCGGCCAACTCGATCTGGCCACCGGTGCCCACGCTGGCCTTGCTCACCGGACCGGCGGCGGTTGCCTGCTCGATGGTCAGCGCGCCCTGGCCCGACTTGATCTGCGCCACGGCGCCGTGGCCCGTGGTCACCGACTGGGCGCTCAGCTTCACCGCCGCATCGGCCTGCAAGCCGGAAGCGATGGCGCGTGAGGTCGCCTTGACGGTGGTCTGCGTCGTGCCGTCCACGATGTCACTGGTGGCGTCGGCGTAGTTGTCCGGGTCGGTCGCCAGCGTCACCGTCGTCGTCTCGCGGCGGCTGCTGAGCACCACGCTGCCGGCTGCGGACAGGTTCACCTGGCCTGCACCCTGCGTGGCCACGACACCATCGTCGAAGTGGATGTGGCCGTCTTGTCCGCCGGCGCCGGTGGCCGTCAGGTTCAGCGTGGCGGTGCCACCCTGAGCCGAGCCCTTCGCGCCGCTGGTGTTGCGCAGGCTGAGCGAGCCGGCGGTCACGCTGTTGGTCGAACCACTGCTCTGTTTGAGCTCGGGCGTGTCCAGCGTGAGCGCTTGCTGGACGGTCAGGCTCTGCCCGCTTTGCAGCTCAACGCCCCTGAAAGCCCTCAGGGTCAGGCGATCGACCTGCGCGAGCTGTGCCAGCAATGCGCTACCCACTTGCAGCGGTGCAGCCTGACCTGCGGTCGTGTCCACGGCTGTGTCGCCCAGCACCACGCGGTCGGCGCCCAGCGTCAGGCTGTTGGCCTGCAGGCTGCTGGCCTGGTCCAGGGTCGTGCTGCGGGAGCCTTCGACCACCACGTTGCCGCCCTTGAGGAACGCGCCTGAGCCGACGCTCACGTCGCCTGTCTTGACTGCATTGTTGGTGCCTTGGCGGCGGGTTTCGACCTGGGTGTCGCTGCTGACGCGCACCAGGGCGCCATCGCCCTGAACCGTGCTGTCTTCTGCCTGGAAGGCTGCAGAGCCGGCGGCGTTGCCTGCATCGGGGGCGCTCATCACCGCGCCGTTTTGCACGCTCACCTTCGAGGTGCCAGCCAGGATCACGTCGCCCAACGTCAGCGGCGTGCCGGCGTCGTTGGCCAGGGTGACCTCGCTGGCCTTGACCTCGATCAGCCTGGAGCCGTCGGCAGCTTGTTTGGCGCGCTGGCCACCGACCAGCAGTGAGTCCACCCCGGTGCGATTGAGCTGGGCCACGTTCAGCAACAGCGTGTCTTTCGCGGCCACCTGAGCGTCGCTCAAGGCGCCACCCACCTGGACCTTGCTGGACGAGATGTTGAGCTCGCCACCACGCCCGCCAGCCAGGCGATCGAAGGCGAGGTCTCCCTCCAGGTTGATCTTTTGTGCGGCGATGTTGAGGGTGCCCGCGTCCACGGCCCGGCGAGCAGGCGCCACGCCTTGCCGCGCGGCCTTGGCGTTGACCAGGTCGTCGAAGGTGGTGGTCTTGATCTCGCTGAAGCGCAGGGCTTGCTCGCGGTTGATCACCTCGAAGGTGGCCGGGGTCGAAGACAAGGCGCCGCCCGTGCTCCCCACGGTGGCCCCCACGCGCACGGCGCCGGTGGCCAGGGTCAGGGCGTCACCGAAGTTCAAAGGCGTGGTGGTGCTGGTGCGGCGCACCAGGTAACCACCAGCCAGCAGCGCATAACGTGCAGGCAGGACGGTTTAGGTGCACGCAGGTATGGGGCCACCTTCACCAAAGGTGATGGTGCGCGTGGCCGAGGTGTCGAGCACGCTGCTGTCCAAGCCCGATCCGGCCAGCACGCCAGCATCCACCCCACCCAGGCCCTTGACGCTGGGCACCACAGCAAAGGTGCCGCTTTCGTAGGTGCCATGGAAGATGTCGGACGAGCCGCCTGGGCCTGGCACGAACTCCCAGGCCAGCAGGTTGCCGCCGGCCGACAGGTCCACCTTCGCACCCGATTCAACCGACAGCTCGCCGCCTTCGGCGTCGAACGTCACCGTCTTGGCGGGCGGTGCGGTGATGGCCACGCCGTTGAGCTGCCAGTTGGTGCCGGCTTCGGTGGTGGTGCCATAAGGCACCGACAGGCCCGCACCCGAGACCGACAGGTCGGCGTTCTCGGTCAGGGTGATGTCTTTGGATTGGAGGGTGATCTGCCCGAAAGGCGCGCGCACCACCCCGTCCACCGTGATGTGGTCGGCCGCCAGCGTGAGGCTGCCGCCTGCGGACAGCGGCTGCGGTGCCGCGCGGTTGCCGCCGGTGATGGTCAGGCGGTTGCCATCGGTGGCCACGCCGCTGAGCTGCACGCTGAAGTCGGTGGCCGTGGCCACGTTGACCTGGTCGGCGTCCAGCGTGACCTGGGTGGCGCCGGTCTTCAGGCTGCCGGTGCTGCGAGACTGGGTGATGGCGTGAAAGCGGATCTCGTCACGTGCCTGCAGGGTCAGTTGGTCGATGCCCTGGGTCACCTGGTGACCGGACAGGTCCACCACGGCACCACGGAGGGTGACGCTGCCCTGCCCGCCCGTGGCCACGCGCTGCGCGCCGATGACCTGGTCGGTGTTGGTGCGCGCCAGGCGGCCTGCTGCGGCCAGCACGGCCTGGCTGTTTCCTCGTGCAGCCAGGACCGGCGCGTCGAGCGTCATGTCGCCCTGCACCGACAGGTTCACGTTGCCCACGGTGGCAATCTCGTCGTTGGACTTGAGCTTGAGGTGGGCGAAGCCGCCTGCCTGGACCATGTCGGCCGAGACCACGACCTTGCCCTCCACCAGTTCCTGAGGTGCCAAAGCCTGCTGGATCTGCAGGGTCACAACCGGCACCTTCTTGCTGCCAAAGTCATTGATGCTGACGCTCAGCGTGCCGCCCTGCGCTCCTGCGCCACCCGCCTTGGCTTGCAAGTCAGCAGCCAAAACGCCCCCCTGCGCACCTGTCTGAATGTTGATGCTGCCGCCGTTGGATGCCAGTTCGGCTCGCCGGACAAGAACTTGCCCCATGGCGTTCTGGCTGCGCACGTCGATCGCGCCGTTTGCGCCGTTGGCCAACAGCGTGGCCTGCTTGACCACCTTTCCGTCCTTGTCCACCTGACGTTCAAACACCAGGGGCGTGGTGGTTTGAAGTGCAACCGGCGTCATGACGTTGATGACGCCCCCATCAAGGACCGAGCCAAACCGCTGCGAGCCGACGTTATTGGCTGACAGCACCGTGACGCCAGACACATCGAGCAACGCGCCCGCGCCAAAGCGGTAGGTTCCTCCGAGCCGCTCATCCGGCTCCCCCCCGTTGAAAGGAGTGACCAGCCCCGTGGTGATGCTCCCGCCTGCTGCCCGCACCGCGCCGTCCACCTCCAGGCCCACGCCACCGAGGAGCGTGACACTGCCACGCAGGCCCATGTCAATCTCCGCGCCCGATTGAATGCGCAGGCGACCGTTCTGATCAGACTTGACACCCTCGACACCTGAGGCACCGAGCGACAGGCTGCGCTTGGGCGCCAGATTGTCCGCCTGCACGCCGGTGCCGACGTTGGCCGACAGCTTGCTGCCAGTCGCGGCGTTCAGCAGCCTGGACTTGGCCAGCCACTGCGCCACCTGGGGCTTGATGCGCGCGCTGCCGTCCACCGTCAGGCGCCGCACGCCGTCGATGTCGAACTGGCTGAAGCCGCCCTGGTTGAAAAAGCCGCTGCCCAGCACGAAGCCGTCGATCGCCGCGCCCTTTTGCAGCGCCGGGGCGTCCGGCCCCACGATGTCGACCTCACCGACCTTGAGGGTCAGCTTGCCCGTGCTGGCGTCGCCCACGTCGTTGAAGGCCTTGGTGGTGGTGCCGGCCAATGTGTGGCCTTGCAGGCTGGCACCCAGCTCGACCGCCTTGAAACCTTGATCCTTGGCTTCGGAGTTGGCCGCCAGGCTGATGCTGCCAGCGCGCGTGCCGGTGATGCCGCCCGTGGTGGACACCGTGGCGCCGCCCGAGACGTCGATGGCCGTGCCGGCCTGCAGGTCCAGGCCTGCGGCAGAGCTGATCGTGACCTTGCCGCCCGCGACAGCCGTGCCCGCCTGGCCCCCATCGCGCCGTTGGTTGACCAGGTCACCGGCGACGTCGATGCGTCGGCCTGCCGCCAGCGTGATGCCACCCGCAAACGGCGGGGAGCCAAAAACCGACTTCGTGGTGACCGATACCGACGCCCCAGCCCCGCTGATGTCCCCGCCCAGGTAGATGCCGTCCTCACCGGCTGCCGACAGGGTCAGGCTGCCGCCCCGCTGCAAAGTGAAATTGGCACCGTCCTCGATCTTCAAGCCGCCTTGGGTGGACACGGTGATGTCGCCCGCGCCACTGGCGTTGAACCAGTCCACGGACACGCTGCTGCGATCTGGCAGGGCCGCCGTCAGCGGATTGACCCAGTCGACCGCAGGCGCCGACGCCCCAGGTGCACGCACCGTGAGGCCGCCAACGAGGTTGCTCAGCACGCCCAGGCCCAGCTTCATGGTGGCCAGGCTGGCGCGGGCATCGACACCCGTGCGCTGGCGTTCACCCTGGATGACGTTGGCGCGCACCTGGCCGTCGAGCACCATGGAGGGAGCGTGCACCATCAAGCCGCCACCGCTGCCGCCCTGGGTGTAGCCCGCTTCCACCTTGGTGGGGTTGGCCTGGCCCTGGTAGACGTTGCCATAGCGGGTGGCGTCGGCGTCCTGGTAACCCGACACGCCCACGATCTGCACATCGGTGCGGGCGTTGTTCAGCGTGTAGGCCTTGCCGTCGGCGCCCAGCAGGCGCGTGGGGGCCACCACCGCCTCGGTGAAGGTGACCTTGCCACCCGAGACGTCCACCTGGCTGCCCCCCTGCATCAGCACGGCACCCGTGGAGACGATGTTGACCTGGCCACCCTGGGCCATGCGCTCGCTGGCCGTGGTCTTGATCGAGTCCTTGTAGCCCTGGTGGGTGGCGGCTTCGATCACAGCGGGCGCGCTGCGCACGTCGTAGACCACCTTCTTGTTGAGCAGCTCGCCGTCCTTCAGAAACGGGTTGCTGGCCAGGTCGCCATTGCGCAGCAACTCGGTCTGCACGAAGTTGCGGGCCACCGAAACCGTGGTGTCGGTGGTGCCGGAGACGTCGATGCGGGCGCCTTCCTGCATCACAAAGCGTGCGCCGTCGGCTGCTGCGCCGGACACATAGGTCGGCTCTGCAGCCATGGCGTTGTAGCTCGGCGTGGTTTCCGCACGCACGTTCACGTTGGCTGCCGGTGCCAGGATGCTGGCCCCCTGAGCCACCACCTGGCCTTGGTCGTTGCGCGCCTGGCCTTCCATCACGATGGTCTGACCCTGCAGCTCCACACGCGACTGCGTCATCTTGACCGAGCCACCAGCCGTCACGCTGTTGTCGGGCGTGATCTCGATGCGGCTGCCGCTGGTGAGCACCAGCGTGCCCGTGGTGCTGGCACGGGTGGTGTCGTCACTGATGGTGCCGGATCGGGCCAGCAGGAAGACCGAGCCGTTTTCCTGCACGCTGGTGGTGGCGCGGATGGTGCCGCCCTGGCGAACCGTGTTGGCCATCAGCGTGGTGTTGCCCCGTTCGGTCAGGATGGTGCCCAGGTTGCTGGCTTCGCCCTCGTTGCCCCGGACCTCGAACAGGAAGCCGCGCAGCACCGGCTGGCTGGTGTTGACCTCGGAGGCGTAGATCTTCTTTTCTTTGTCCGGCGACTTCAGGTAGACCGCGTCTCCAGCCAGCAGGGCCGTCTGCCCACCCGGCGTGCTGATGGTGCCGGAGTTCTCGACCTTGCGGGCCATCAGGAAGACGCTGCCGCCCGACGGGGTGGTGATGGTGGCGCCCGGGGCCACCCGCACGTAGTTGGTCGGGTGGTCGAAGGTGACCGGGGTATCTTCGCCGCTGAGGTCTTCCCAGGCGTAGACCGGGGTGGTGCGGTTGTCGAGGTCGGTCAGGTTCAGGAAGTCCTGGTCGGAGATGTTCAAGGTGCTGGCCACCAGGCCTTGCACGTTGACCTGCGCGCCCTGACCGAACATCACGCCGTTGGGGTTGATGAGGTAGACCGAGCCATTGGACTTGAGCGTGCCGTAGACCTCGCTGAGCTTGGTGCTGCCGATGACGCGGTGCAAAGACGAAGAGCCCGCTCCGGGCGTCTCGATTTCGAAGGTGGCTGACGAGCCGATGTCGAAGGACGACCAGCTGTACAAACCAGCCTTGCTGGTCTGCACCAATTTCATCGACACGCTCTGGAGCTTGCCATCGGCATCGCGGAACTCGACCTTGGGGCCCAGCTTGCTGTTTTGACCCGCCGGTTGGAAGCTGAAGGTTTTGCCGCGGATGGTGCGGGTGCCTTGCAAGTCAACGGGCAGCACAAATTTGTCCGGTGCCGCCCACGCGGCTTGCCCGATCAACAGACAGGTCGCCGCACCCGCCAGCGGACGCAAACTCCAGCGGCGATCACGCCGGATGCCCGCCCAGGCTTTCAGTCGGCGGGTGAACGCTGCACGGCGGCCCTCACGCAGAGCGGAGCGACGACGAACGAAGGCGCGGAAAAAAACAACCATGGCGGGCCTCATGCAACGGGGGTGACCGGGGAGATCGGGGGGGCGATCAGAATTCGTGGATCAGTCGGGCGTGCACACGGGGGTGGCCCTTCTGGGTGGCGGTGGTGGTCTTCAGGGGCCAGGCCACGTCGACGCTGGCGGCCAGGCTCGAGGGCATCCTCAAGCGCAAGCCCGGCG
>CAYJXE010000054.1:0-14031 GCA_964373965.1 uncultured Aquabacterium sp.
TATAACACACTCTTTCCCTAACGACGCTCTTCCGATCTGGCTTTTCAAACCCATGCCGGGCCAGCCCATTGGTTGGGGCCAGGGCGTGGGCATCATGTTCGATGACCTGGTGGCCGCCGCCTGCACCCTGTTCGTGCTGGCCTTGGCCGTGGTGGTGCGCCAAGGGGGCGTCACCGCCGGGGTGCTGGGCTGAGCCGCATCCACCTCATCTGGAGACCGCCCCATGGACACCGCATCCCTGCACGTCACCGTCGAGGCCCTTGCCAGCTTGTTGCTGGCGCGCGGGCGGTTGCTGGCCACGGCCGAGTCCTGCACGGGTGGGCTGATCGCGGCCAGTTGCACCGAGCTGGCCGGCTCCAGCGCCTTGTTCTAGCGCGGCTTCGTGACATACAGCAACGAGTCCAAGACGGAGCTGCTGGGCGTGCCGGCGGCCCTCATCGCCGAGCATGGCGCGGTCAGCGAAGAGGTGGCCAAGGCGATGGCGGCGGGTGCCCTGGCTCACTCGCGCGCCGACATCGCCGTGGCCGTCACGGGTGTGGCGGGCCCTTCCGGGGGCAGCGAGGCCAAGCCGGTGGGCACCGTGTGGCTGGCGTGGGCCGAGCGAAGCCGAGATGGCAACCTGGGCGACAACCTGGGCACGGTGGCCGTGCACGCCGAAAAAATGTGGTTCCCGGGGGACCGCCGGGCCGTTCGTGGTGCCACCGTGGCACACGCCCTGGCCGGGGTGCGCAACCGCCTGGTGCCACTTTGAAGTGTTGAGCCGCCCAGCGCGCGATGGCGAACCCGGCGGGCTGCGATGCGCGGCTCAGGCCCGAGGCGGCATCGTCGGCAGGCGCGGTCCCATCAGGCGCTCCAGCGCCACGTCGATGACCATGCCCCACAGGCTGTAGAGGATCGAGCCCAGCAGCGCCTGCCAGAAGCCCTGCACCTGGAAGTCGTCGAGCAGGTAGCCGGCGAACTGAAACATCAGGGCGTTGACGACGAACAGGAACAGCCCCAGCGTCAGCACCGTCACCGGCAAGGTCAGCACGATGAGCAGCGGACGCACGAAGGCGTTGAGCAGCCCGATGACGAAGGCGGCCCACATCGCGCTGCCGAAGGTGCTGACGGAAATGCCGATGTTCCATTGGGTCAGCAGGAGGAGGGCGGCTGCCAGCAGCAGCCAGCGGACGATCACTTTCATGCCCCAAGGATAGCCCAGGCGGGCTGTGGGCCGTGCAAATCGACCGGGTTTACCCGCAGCGGGTTCAACTTTGCGGAGGGCCGGCCGAAGGTGATGCAGGATGAAAGCTGCCGGCTGCTGGATGGGTGCGGTCGGGGCGTTTGAAGTGGTCCCACCCATTGAAGGCTTGGCATGCGTCGGCTGCTCGAACGCATCTTTGAAGAGTTCACGCCGAACGCCCGGGTCCTGGTGGCCGTGGGCGCGGCCACGCCGTTCCTGGTCGTCTACTTCGTTTTGCACGGCATGGCCCTGCGGGACGAAGAGTTCCGCCAGGGGCTTCACGCCGGCCCCGTGGTGGGCTTGCAGGCCCTGTTCCTGCTGTGTTCGGCCATCAACCTGGGCATCGGGGTGAAGCTGTGGCCCAGGCGCTGGGTGAACGAGCCCGCCGACGACCTGACGCAACTGGCCTGCCTGTCGATCGGGCTTGCCTACACCCTGCTGTGCATGCTCTCGGGCACCTTCACCTCGGGCACCAACCTGATCCTGGTCGGGGTGCTGGCGATCGGTTTGTTGCTCTTCGAGTTGCGGCCCATGGTGGTGGCCTACCTGGTGTGCGCCGCCTTGCTGGTGGGCCAGGACGTTGCGGTGATCGCTGGCTGGCTGCCCTATGCGCCGGCCCTGAGCGAAGGCGTTTTTCCGGGTGGCAAGCCGGCCTGGTGGTTCGTCTGGTGGCGACAGTACGTGCTTTACGCCGGTTGGGCCGTGATGATCGGCCTGTTGCTGTTCCTGCTGGCCCGCCTGGATCACCTGCATGAAAACCTCACGCGCCTGTCGTACACCGATGGCCTGACGGGCCTGGCCAACCGGCGGCGCTTCATGGACGTGCTGGGCACGGAGCTGGCGCGTCAGGCCCGTCAGGGCCAGGACTTGTGCCTGTTGCTGATCGACGTGGACCATTTCAAGGACGTCAACGACCGCCATGGCCATCACGCGGGGGACGCGGTTCTGCGGGACCTGGGCCGCATCCTCATGGCGTCGGTTCGAACGCCGACCGACCTGCCTGCCCGCCTGGGGGGCGAGGAGTTCGCCGTGGTGCTGCCCGACACGCGCCTCGATGAGGCCCGCCGCGTGGCCGAGAGGCTGCGCGAGCAGGTGGCCACGCACGTGTTCCAGGACGAGGACCAGCGCCTGCGGGTGACGGTCAGCGTCGGGTTGGTGGCGGCGCGCGACATGAGCCTGGCGACCTTGCTGCAGCAAGCCGACCTGGCGCTCTACCGGGCCAAGGAAACCGGCCGCAACCGGGTGGTCGAGGCCGTGGAGCGGACGCCATGACGAACGGGCATGTCCTGGCTCGTTTGCACCGCTGGTGGTGGCGGGGCATCGATGCGATCGAGGCTCACCTGGTGGAGCGTCGTCACGCGGCCAACATCCGGGTGTTCTGCCTGGGCTTTGCCGCCGTGCTGTCGGTGATCTGGTGCTTGCAATGGCTGGCCGGCTGGCGCGCGGACCTGGGCGCCCTGTACCGACCTGGCTGGTGGGGCCCCACGCTGGTGTGGCAGGCCGGCTTGATCGCCTGGTTGCTGGGCATGGCAGCCTGGGGCAAGCGGGCGCGTGATGCGCGAGCATCGCACCCCTGGGCGGTGCAGCTGGCGTTGATGCCTGCGCTGGGCGGCATCGTCGTGCTGGGCGCGGCGCATGGCCTGCACGACACGCCGGTGCCCATGCTGATCCTCAACGTGGTGGTCTTCGCTCGCGGCCTGTTTGCGTGGCGCGAGGTGCGCTGGGCGTTGGCCTTGTCGGTGTTGCTGGTGCTGGCGTCCGAGTGGTTGATGGCCAGCGGGCACATGCCTTACGCCCCCCTGTTGAGCACCCCCGTCTTCACCGGGGCCGCCTTGCACCCGTGGTGGGCGCTGTGGGTGCGGGTGTTGTTCGTGCTGGCGGCTGTGTTGATGTCGCTGGTGCTGTTTTGCCTGGCGGTGGCGGTGCAGCGCCGCCGCGCCGAGCTGGAAACCCTGGTGCGCACCGATGCGCTCACGGGCCTGGCCAACCGCCGCGAGTTCATGACACAGCTCGAGCGCGAGGCGCATCGCCAGGCGCGAAGCGGCCGGCCCATGTCGGTCGTGCTGTTCGACGTGGACCATTTCAAACAAGTCAACGACCGCTGGGGGCACCCGGCAGGCGACGAGGTGCTGGCGCGCATCGGTGCGCTGCTCAAGGCTCACACGCGCGACCAGGTCGACACCGCGGCGCGTTACGGTGGCGAGGAGTTCGTGCTGCTGCTGCCGGACACCGGCGTCAACGAGGCCTGCCTGGTGGCCGAGAAGATAGCCGTTCGGCTGCGCCAGGAGCGCTTCACCGTGGGCGAGCAGGGCTTCCATGTGACGCAAAGCGTGGGCATTGCCCAGGTTGTGGAGGGGGACCTGGACCAGGCCTTGCGGATGGCCGACCGCAACCTGTACCAAGCCAAGCAGGCAGGGAGGGACCGGATGGTGGCATCCGTTGCTTTCCCTGAAGATGTCAAACGCCCAGCTTGGGCTGTGTAGCGACCCCACGATGAAACTCCGAACGGTGTCGCGCTGGTTTTTCGTCCTGGTGGTGGCCGCCCTGGTGGCCAACTTCGTCTTCCTGCTGCTCATCCGCACGGCCTATTTGTCTGCCGAGCAGGCGGGCCAGAGGCGGGCCGAAACCCTGCGCCTCGTCTCCGACCTGCAAAACGAATCACTGCTGTTGCGTCGGCTGGTGAGCGCCTACACGGGCACCGCCGCGCCGCGTTACCTGCTGTACTACTACGACCTGCTGGCCATCCGCGAGGGCAGCAAGCCCCAACCCGATGCGGGCGACGCCTTGCTTTATTGGAACGAGGTGATCGCGGGCCTGCGGCCCCACGCCCTGCCCGACGGTGTGCCTGGCCGGTCGCTGCGCGCGCGCATGGAGGCGCTGGCATTCAGCCGCGCCGAGATCGACGCCGCCGGGGTGGTGCTGGCCGCGACCGAGCGCCTCATGAAGACCGAACAAGTGGCCTTTGCCGCCACCCAGGGGCTTTACGACCGGCGCACCCAGGCTTACGTCTCAGAAGGCGTGCCAGACCTGGCCTACGCCTCGCAGCTGGTGCATTCGCCGGCCTACGAGACCCAGTCCGCCGAGCTGGCGCGGGCGCTGTCCCGGCTCAGCCAGATCACCGACTCGCGCACGGCCGAGCACCTGCAGCGCAGCGAAGCTGACCTGCAACGCTACATCGTGCTGGCCCTGGCGGTGGACCTGGCCCTGCTGCCCGGCCTGCTGGCGGGCATGTTCGTGGTGCGCACCCGGGTGCTGCGCCCCATCGACCGCCTGGGCCACGTGGCGCGCCGCCTGGCGCGCGGCGACTACGCCACCCGCGCCGGTGGCCGCGACAAATGGGCCGAAGAGCTCGACACCCTGGGCGTGACGCTCAACGTCATGGCCCACGCCGTGCAGGACGACGTCAACCAGCGCGCGCGTGCCCAGCTCGAGCTGCAGGAAGCGCGCGACCAGGCCGAGGCCGCCACCCGCGCCAAGTCCATGTTCCTGGCCAACATGAGCCACGAGATCCGCACCCCCATGAACGCCATCGTCGGCATGACGCACCTGGCGCTGCAAACCCCTTTGAGCGTGCAGCAGCGCGACTACCTGGGCAAGGTGCAGTCGGCTTCGGCCATGCTGCTGGGCGTCATCAACGACATCCTGGACTTCTCCAAGATCGAGGCCGGCAAGCTCAAGCTCGAGCTCGCACCCATGCGCATCGACGACGTCGTCAACAACGCGATGATGATGGTGCGCCAGCCCGCACAAGACAAAGGCATCGAGCTGCGCTGCGAGTTCGCCTCGCCCGAGATCCTCGGCGAGCAGGGCCTCATCCACGGCGACGACCTGCGCCTGGGCCAGGTGCTCACCAACTTGCTGTCCAACGCCGTGAAGTTCACCGAGCGCGGCCACGTGACGCTGCGTGTGCGCTTCCTGGCCTGGCAGGCCGATGCAGCGACCTTGCAGATCGAGGTCGAGGACACTGGCATCGGCATGAGCCGCGAGCAGATGAGCCAGCTCTTCAGCGAGTTCACGCAGGCCGACGGCTCGACCACGCGGCGCTATGGCGGCACCGGCCTGGGCCTGAGCATCACGCGCCGGCTCATCCACCTGATGGGCGGCGAGATCGAGGTCGACAGCACGCCCATGCGGGGCAGCTGCTTTCGCATCCGCATGCCGGTGGAGCCGGCCCGCTTGCTGGGCGGCGCGCTGCACCTGGACCGCCGCAGGGTGACCAGCCACGACGAGCGCCAGCGCCTCGATGGCCTGCGCGTGCTGCTGGTCGAAGACAACGCGCTCAACCAGCAGCTCGCCAGCGAACTGCTGAACCGCCAGGGCGCCGAGGTCACGGTGGCGGTGCACGGCCAGGCCGCGCTCGACCGCCTGCGCACACCGGGCGCGGCCTTCGACGTGGTGCTCATGGACCTGCAGATGCCCGTGATGGACGGCTACCAGGCCACCCGCCTGATGCGCGAAGACCCCGCCTTGCGCACCTTGCCCGTGCTGGCCATGACGGCCCACGCCATGGTCGAAGAGCGCGAGCGCTGCCTGGAGCTGGGCATGCAGAACCACCTCTCCAAGCCGCTGGACCCAGCCACCTTGTACGCGGCCCTGCGGCCCTTCTGCCCGGTGGGCAAACCGCCGAAGGCCGGCCCGACGCTGGCCGAGGTGGCGCCCGAGCTCTCCGGTTGGCCGGCGGTGCCAGGCCTGGACTTGCACCAGGTCGTGCCCCACTTCGCGGGCGACGCCAGCCTGTTCGCCCAGACGGTGCTGGCCTTTGCTGAACACGCCCAGTCGGTGATCGCCTTGCTGCCAGATGCCCTGGCCCGCCAGGCCTGGGCCGAGGTCCACCGCGAGGCCCACACGCTCAAGGGCCTGGGTCGCACGCTGGGCCACGCCAGCTTGAGCGAGCAGGCGCGGGCGCTGGAGCAGGTCGCGTCTCAGGGCACCACGCAGGGCGCACCTGCCGACCCGGCTGCCATCCAGCAAGCCGCCCGGCCGCTGCTGGCCACCCTGGGCGTGCTGCTGGCCGACATCCACCGCCTGGACCCGCAATTGCGTGCCTGCGTTCAGGGTGGTGGCAGCATGTTGCCCGCCGAGCCGGCGCTGGATGCAGGCATGATGACCCAGCTCAGCCAGTGGGTGGCCGAATCCGACGGGCAGGCCTTGTCGCTGTGGCAGCGGCACCGCTCTGCCTTCGCCGGTGGCATGCCACCCTCTCTCTTTGCCCGCCTCGACGACGCCCTGGCGCGCTGTGATTTCGACGCGGCCAGCGGCCTGCTGGGAGAATGGCCGGGCAACATGCCAGAACAACCCAATCAGGAAGTCCCCGTGTCATGAGCCGCTCCGAAGACATGCCGACCGTGCTGGTGGTCGACGATGCCCCGGCCAACCTCAACTTGCTGGCCGGCCTGCTGCAGGCCGACTACCGCGTCAAGCTCGCGGCCTCGGGCGCCAAGGCGCTCGACCTGGTGCAACGCGCCGCGCCCGACCTCGTCCTGCTCGACGTCATGATGCCGGAGATGGACGGCTACGAAGTTTGCCGGCGCCTGAAGGCCGACACCGCCACCAGCGCCATCCCGGTGCTCTTCCTCACGGCCATGACCCAGACGGAAGACGAGGCCCGGGGCTTCCAGGTGGGCGCGGCCGACTTCATCCAGAAACCCATCAACCCCATGGTGCTGCAGGCCCGTGTGCGCACCCACCTGCAGGTCAAGGCCTACCAGGACCAGCTGCGCGACCGCAACGCCTGGCTGCAAGACGAGCTCGGCCAGCGCCTGCAGCAGGTCGACCTGCTGCGCGACGCCACCTTGCACGTGATGATCTCGTTCGCCGAGTTCCGCGACGAGGCCACCGGCCACCACGTGCGCCGCACCCAGGAGTACGTGCGCACCCTGGCGCAGCACTTCTTCGACCAGGGCCAGCACCTGGACGTGCTCAACGCGGCCTCCATCGACCACATCGCCAAGTCGGCGCCGCTGCACGACCTGGGCAAGGTCGCCACGCCCGATCACATCCTGCTCAAGCCCGGTCGCCACACGCCCGAGGAGACGGTGATCATGCGCCAGCACGCCATGGCCGGCTGGGAGATGCTGCGCCGTGCCGCCGACCGCATGGCCGGTGACGCCGACTTCCTGCACCACGCCATGGACATCGCCCGCCACCACCACGAGAAGTGGGACGGCAGCGGCTACCCCGACGGCTTGGTGGGCGAGGCGATCCCCTTGTCTGCGCGGCTGATGGCCGTGGCCGATGTGTTCGACGCGCTGATCAGCGCGCGGCCCTACAAGCCGCCGATGCACCTGGACAAGGCCCTGTCGATCATCCGAGAGGGTTGCGGCAACCACTTCGACCCGGCCGTGGTGGCCGCGCTCGAAGCCTGCCTGCCAGAGTTCGAACGCATTGCCCGCACCTGGGCCGATGCGGAGGTGCCGTCATGAACGCCGCCTGGCACCTGCGCACCGACGTGCGCACCGACACGCCCGCCAACGCGCTCGCAGCCAGCCCTGCCCGGCTGTCGCGGCTCGCTTGCGCGGCCTTGCTCGCCGCTGCCGGCTCGGCACACGCCGTGGACTGGACCGTCTCCGGCTTTGGCACAGTGGGTTACGCCGTCACCGACCAGGACTGGACCTACCAGCGCCACCTCGACGACGACGGCACCTGGTGGCGCGACACCCGCCTGGGCGCCCAGCTCGACGCGCGCCTGAATCCGGCCTGGTCGGCCACCTTGCAGCTCACCCTCGCGCCCTCGACCCGCCACGACCGCCAGTGGGCCGCCGAGTCGGCCTGGGCCTTTGTCGCCTGGCGCCCCGACAACGACTGGCAGCTGCGTGCGGGCAAACAGCGCATCCCGATGTTCCTGAACTCGGAGAACCTCGACGTCGGTCAGACCTACGCGCTGGCCCGCCTGCCGGTGGAGGTGTATGCGCTGTCGCCCACCAACGACTTCACCGGCTTGTCGGTCACGCGCACCTGGCAGCATGGCGCGGGTGAGCTGTCCGCTGACGTGTTTGGCGGGCGCGCGCAGATCAACGTGCGCCGCCACAGCAGCGACCTGGGCAGCAGTTACCTGGCCACCGACACCGACGTGGTCGGCGCGGTGCTGACCTGGCGCGCCCCGGCGCTGACCTGGCGCCTGGGCTTTCACAACGCGCGCACCCAGGCCGCCAACGGCCAGGGGCTGCCCAAGTCCTTCCCCTTTGTCGACCTGGGCGGTGGCATGGGCTACTACCGTGTTTCAGACGAGCTGCCAGGCATGGTGCCCGTGCCCACCACGCGCACCATCGTCAACCAGGTGATCAACCTGGCCGTGGACGCCGAGCTGGCGCCCAGCTGGCGGGTGGTGGGCGAGTTCGCGCGGGTGTTCCAGCGCCGCACCTCGCTGGGCACCGACTCGGCCGGCGCTTACGTGGCCGTGCTGCACGAGATGGGCGCGGTCACGCCGTATGCCCTGGTGGCGCGCCAGCAGAGCATGGGCGGCGGGCGCCTGATCGCCAAGCGGCTGCACGCAGCCGCCGACAGCGCGTTCGACCCTCAGCTGGCGTTGGCGCAACGCGCTGCCGCCGAAACCGGCGTGCAGCTCTACGACCAGACCAGCTTTGGCGTGGGCGCGGCCTGGGCCGTGGGCGCGCGCAGCCAGTTGAAAGCCGAGTGGATGCGCACGCGCATTGGCGAAGGCTCCTACCTGGTCGACAGCCCCCAGGGCCAGCGCGTGCACGACGACAGCGTGCAGGTCTGGTCGCTGAACTACAGCTTTGCCTTCTGAAGGAGCGACGTTGCCCCACAAGCCCCACCTCCTGCTGACCGCGCTGCTGTGTGCCGCGCTGGGGCCGCTGGCCTCGGTGGTGGTGCAAGCCGGGGTCGTGGTGGTGGGCCACCCGGGCATGCGCAAGCTGGACGTGGCCACGGTCGAGCGCATTTACTCGGGCAAGGTGGTGGAGCTGGACGGCCAGCCCGTGGTGCCGGTGAACCTGCCGCCGCAAAGCCCGCTGCGCCAGCGGTTTTTGAAGGACTTCATGCAGCGCGACGAGCAGAACTACCTGGCCTACTGGACGGTGCGCCGTTACGTGGGCAAGGGCGCACCGCCGAGGGAGGTGGGCAGCACCTCCGAGGTGGTGATGCACGTGCTGCACAACCCGGGGGCCATTGGCTACATGGAAGAGTCCGATGTGCCGCCTGGGGTGAACGTGGTGGCGCGTGGCGCCAAGCCTGCTGGCGGGGCACCATGAAGCAACCTTTGAGCAGGAGAGCCCTGTGGACCTGACCCGTTGGGCCTCGGCGCTGGTCGTGGCCGTGTGTGTGTTGATGCTGGTGCGCCTGGTGTTGCCGGCGCCCAAGCGTGCGCGGCTGGATCAGCGGGTGTTGGGCTGGTGGCGGCAGGCGCCGAAGGTGCTGAGCCGGCGGTGGCACGCCTTGCGGCATGGGCGGCGGCACCGGGTGGATGCGGAGCGCTTGGCGCGGGATGCGATCGAGCGGGCGCGCAAGACGACGGTGGAGCGCGATGGGAATGTGATCAAGCCGGATGCGTTCAACAAGGGGCCGCGCAAGCCGCATTGATCTGTTGGCTTTGCTGCTGCCTTGGTTGGCGTGCGGCGGGTTGAGCGCTTTGTCGGGACAGCGCGGGGCGGGCTGCGCCAGCATCGGCTCGGGCACCACGCGGGTGGTCACGCCTTTGGCGTGACTTCCCTCCGGTGCTCGCGGCAAGGTGGGGCCTTCGAACTCACTCCGCGCCCTGCGGGCGCTGCGTTCAAACAACTCAGGCCAGTCAGATGACGAAGCGCGCTGCGCGCGCCCACCTTGCCGCTCCGCTCCTCGGCACCCGCGAGGCGCCCGAGCCGATGCCGGCTTCGCCCTTTGTGCCCCGCTGTGGGCTTGCGGAGCAAGTGGGGCGATTGGGGGCTCCACTTTTTTGAGGGCTTGGTTTAGGCTTTCCAAATCAATGGCGGCGAAGCATTCATGGAGGAAAAATTTGATGCAAAACATGCCCCTGCTAGGCTCTCTCGATGTGAGTTTCGGTGATTTAGACCAGCATCGCCCAGGAGTGCTGTTGGTCATTTGTATTTGACTTCGTTTAAGCCCATGCACCAACACGAATCCCTCATAAGACTACTCCGCTCGCTTCCGGGTACGAGTTTTCTCAACGAGGCCGAATTTATTCGGTATGTCATGCCGGCGCTCACCGCCATTTTGGGGTACCGAGAAACGGAGGTATTCTATGAATACGGTGGGCGCAACCTCCGAGCAGATGCGGTTTTTGCGCAGTCGGTAGATTCTATTCCGTGGTTGGTTGTAGAGCTCAAAATGGGCCCCGCCTCAAGGCCCGATGACTGGGTCTATCAGATTAAACGATACCTTGCAGAATTCTCCTGCGATCAGGGTATTGTTTTGTCGCCATCTCTACTTATTACAATTGATGCTCGAAAAGCAAAAAAATTCGAACTGGCGACGCTCACTGATGAGCAAGGCAGCGAAATATTGAGAATGTTAGCCCGGGATAAGCAAGGTGCGTCAGTCATGAAGCCTGCCGCCCCGCTCGGGAAACTGGGTGAGTTGATTGAAAAGGTAGAGTGCGCTAGTACAAATGACGAAAAAGGTAAATCGCTAGAAGCAGTAGCGCGCCTCTTGGTCTCAAGCTTGCCCGCACTAAAGTGCAAATACTCAAACCTTCAAACCAGAAGCAGCGAAATTGATGTTGTTGTTGAGTATGATCCAGAAAACGGAGTCATTCCTTTATTCGAAGAGTTTGGCCGCTACTGCCTCATTGAATGCAAAAACTGGAGCAAGCCTGTAGGGGTGAGCCCCGTCCGGGACTTCATGGGGAAGCTGGATAAATGCAAAATCCGCCTTGGCGTAATTTTTTCAAAAAATGGCGTTACAGGTGTTGACTCTGGGGTGGACGCTCTTCGTGAAATACAAAGTCGCTACGACCGCGATGGCGTTCTGTTGCTTGTATTTTCATTGGAAGACGTAAAAATCATCAAAGATGGAGCGGCGTTTGCCGCCGCGCTTGATCAAAAGGCCGATCATGTACGCTTCGATATAGACGGTGGCTAGCCGGTCGGTCAAGCGGGCGCCAGCACGCGCCTCGGCCCCGCTTTTATTTCATCATTAGATCCCTAAATACCTGCGGTGCTATGGCGAAGCTTGCACAGGGATCGAGGATCTAGGCAATCGACAATCATAACCATCAGGTAGGGCTCGATCATGATTACATATATAGAGGTTCTAGATACTGCCGTGAAAATCGGGCTTGGTGCACTAATCACCGCCGTCGCTGGTCAAATCGCGACCAAAACAAAGAGCAGGTTGGATCAAAAGCATGAGAGGGAAAAATATTTCCGTTCGTTAGTTGAAAGACTCTCCATTGGCTTTGAGGACTGTGTAAGTAATCTGATAAGAATCATTATTAATCTTCAGCAAATTGAGCAATCGGCTAGCCAAGTTTCACCCGAAAGCGTAAAGCATATTCACCAGCTTTGCATTGATGCCTACAACCAATCCAATACGGTTGATGCTCTGGCAAATCTAGTTGGCACACCAGAAACGAAGAAGACGCTTGACGGATATGGCGAGTACGTATCGGAGCTGCTCGAACTTGCAATTGCTTATCCGCAAGGCAGGGAAAAGATCCCGGCAGTAGTTGAAAAGCTGAACGATAATCGAGGCCCTACACGGGCGGCGATACGCGCAGTATTTGATAGCATTCATATATAGAATTGAATCCGAAAATAAGTGCAAGACCGCGCCTTTTGTCATCTTGTAAATTGACGTTCAGCGCGCTCTGAACTTCGTGGTTCGGTGCGATTTGGCTGGGGCGTTCGGCCTCTCGCGTTCGTGCGATTTTTATATTGTCGGGACCCCATTTGCAGCAATGACTTATCCAGCAAGCGTTTTTCGAGTGCTAATTGCCTCCCCCAGTGATGTGGCGGACGAGCGAGAAATCGCCGTGCGCACAATCCAGGAGTGGAATGATCTCAACTCTCACGAGCGGCAGATAGTTTTATTGCCTTTGCGATGGGAGACGCATTCATCGCCAGAATATGGCGAGCGCCCGCAGGCAATAATTAACAAGCAAGTTGCAGATCATTGCGATTTGGTTATTGGAATTTTTTGGACCCGTGTGGGTACCCCAACAGGTGTCAATGAAAGTGGGACAGTTGAAGAAATAGAGAGGGCGGCAAATAATGGGAAGCCTGTAATGCTCTATTTTTCTCAAGCCCGCCAAGAGCCGGACAGTATAGAACTTGAGCAGTTGGCGAAACTTCGGGATTTTAAGCGTCGCACCTTGCCGAATGCGTTAATAGAAACGTACTCAAGCCATATTGAATTCAAGGACAAATTGACTCGACAGTTGGAAATACGGTTGCGCGAGCTTATCGCAAGTCTAGGTAAGTCGAATCAGTCTCACGATATCGCGATTCCAGCCACAGACATACGGCTTCATTTTGCAGCAACGGAGCACCCAGGGGATGCGGGCATAAAAATTTCTAGGAATTCCCAGTATTTTAAGTTGCTGAATCTTGATTTGGTTCCGGATTTTATGGGCGATGAGCCTGCCGCAGATAAAAACCAAACCAAAAGCAGCGATGAGAAAATGTTTTGGGCGCCTCTGCAGCCCAAGCATAACAAAGACTACTATAGGCAGTCCATTACATTCAGGACTGTGCAGCTGTTTTTTACGCCAATTAGTTTTTGGTTGAAAAATCTAGGAAGCATTGGTGCGCGCGACATTCATGTTGACTTGAGCATAACATCTGACACATTGGGGCTTACGGTTGTTGGTCCCATGCAGCTTCCTACCTCGCCTCCGAATAAGATGGATGGAGGCTATGGATTGCTTTCATCAGGGATCCATCGCAATGATCCAATGGACATAATCGCAGTAAATGGTAGCTATTGGACGACGCAATTTGATATTGCTGCGCTACAACCACAAAGGGAAATATTTTCGCCAATTCAGTTTTTCTTGGGCTCGACCCAGTCATGCCTAATAACTGTCGGGGCTACCATATATGCAGACACCCTTCCAGAGCCAAGTCGTCAAGTCCTTGAAATTGAGCTTGATGTCGATGTGGTCGAATTAGAGGCAAAAAATGTTTTGCCGGAGTAGTCGCTACGTTTTTCAATTCAGCGACAACGTTTTTCTTTATAACTAGAGGACATCTGGAGTTGATTTTCAACAAGCGGACTCGCTGTCATCGCCAGTGGGTGAATTCCCTCCCGAGCACGTTGAAAAGTTGAAGGCCCACGGCATCACCGTGCTTGGCCCAAAGCACCAGGCACGGTCCATCCGAGCTCCCACACTCGCGCATCAGTCTTTTCCGGACACCATTCGAGTAACTTCAGACAATCGCCGAGCTCAAACACCCGCTCACGCCCCACGTAGGTGCGTTCACCGAGCTACGAGCTCGGTGTGCCGAGCGAAACCACCCGCAAGCCGAGCAAAACACTCGGCGCGTCGGACTCAGAGCTCGGCACGCCACGCAGTTAGCTCGGCGCGTCACCCAAACAGCTCGGCAAGCCGCTCAAAACCCATCGCACGCCAAGCTGCGCCCCGACTAAGCCCCCCAACCCACGCAAGCCAACACCCGTCGCACGCCACCAGCGAGGCGAAAAAGGGCGGAGGCGGTGTGCGGGCGGGCGCCTGGGTGGTGCCGAGGAGCGGAGCAGCGAGGTGGGCGCGCGCAGCGCGCTTCGTCATCTGACTGGCCTGAGTTGTTTGAGCGGAGCGCCCAAAGGGCGCGCAGCGAGTTCGAAGGCCCCACCTCGCTGTGAGATTGGTATGGACGCCTCCCACCCTCGCTAACCGCCACTGAGTTGTGCTGACA
>CAYJXE010000055.1:0-13705 GCA_964373965.1 uncultured Aquabacterium sp.
ATCCGTGAAGGCGGTCGCACCGTCGGCGCCGGCGTCGTGGCCAAGATCCTCGACTAAAATCGCCAAACTGGTTTCCTGTCAGCAGGGGTATAGCTCAATTGGCAGAGCGTCGGTCTCCAAAACCGAAGGTTGTAGGTTCGATTCCTACTGCCCCTGCCACCGACTGACCACGGAAACCACCGCTGTCACAGCAGCCCGCAGGCTCCACGAGTCTGCGGGCTTTTGCCTCAATCAACCCCCATCGTTCTGACCGTCATGGCCACCTCGGACATCGATACCGTTTCCACCAGCGCCGACAAGGCCCGGCTGGCCGCTGCTGGCTTGCTCGTGGTGGGTGGCGTGGCGGCTTTCTACCTGCTGGGTCAACAAAGCCTGTGGCTGCGCGTCATCGCCTTGCTGGTGCTGATCGCTGCCGCCGTGGGCGTGTTCCTCACGTCTTCGCAAGGCAAGGAACTCATTGGCTTCAGCCAGGATGCCATCAAGGAAATGCGCAAGGTCGTGTGGCCCACCCGCCCGGAAGCCACGCAGATGACCCTCTACGTGTTTGCCTTCGTGGTGGTGATGGCCTTGTTCCTGTGGCTGACCGACAAGGGCCTGGAGTGGGTGCTTTACGACCTGATCCTGGGCTGGAAGCGCTGATCCTGATCACCGCGCGCACGAACAACAACCGAGGTTCCGACACATGACTGACGTTCAAGCCGCTCCGAACGCCGCCCCCCTGCGCTGGTACGTGGTGCACGCTTACTCCGGCATGGAAAAGGCCGTTGAGCGCAACCTGCGTGAGCGCATCGACCGCGCCGGCATGCAAGACCAGTTCGGCCGCATCCTGGTGCCCACCGAAGAAGTCGTCGAGGTCAAGAACGGCAAGAAGTCCGTGACCGAGCGCCGTTTCTTCCCCGGCTATGTGCTGGTTGAAATGGTCATGAGCGACGACACCTGGCACCTGGTCAAGAACACCTCCAAGGTCACCGGTTTCGTTGGAGGCGCCAAGAACCGTCCGGCCCCCATCTCGGAAGACGAAGTCATGAAGATCGTCAACCAGATGAAGGAAGGCATCGAGAAGCCGCGGCCCAAGGTCGAGTGGGAAAACGGCGAAGTGGTCCGCGTCAAGGAAGGCCCTTTCACCGACTTCAACGGCTCCATCGAAGACGTCAACTACGAGAAGTCCAAGCTTCGCGTCTCCGTCACCATCTTCGGCCGCGCCACGCCGGTCGAGCTGGACTTCGGTCAGGTCGAGAAAATCTGACGGTCTTCAGGCCAGCGGATCGTTCGCCGGGGGTCTCTCCCGCAGCAAAATATCCGTGCACAGCAGGCCTCGCCGCTTGCGCAAAAAGGGCTCCCTGCGGGGGCCCTTTGTTTTTCAGCAGCCAGTCAGTCGACCCGGATCACGCCCCCGTCCGCGCCGCGATCCATTTCAGCAGCGTCTCGATCAGGTGCTCTGCGATGATGGGTTTGGCGATGACGTCGCACATGCCCGCCTGTTGGCAGCGCAGCTGATCTTCATGCAGCACCGCCGCGGTCATGGCAATGATCGGGGTGGTTTGCCAGCCTGGCAGTTGCACGATCTGCTTCGTTGCTTCCAGGCCGTCCATCACCGGCATGTGCATGTCCATCAGGATGGCGTCGAAGTCGCCCGCTTGCGTGCGCAACACTGCGGCCACGGCCTGGGCGCCATCGCCAACGGTGGTCACGTCCACCTCCACCTGCTGCAGAAAGGCCTGGGCCACCATCTGGTTGAGCGCGTTGTCTTCGACGAGCAGGATGCGCCGCCCTTTCAGGCGCCGGCCGTTGACCCAAGGTGATGGCGCCTCAGCCAGCTGGGCAAAGGGGTGGTGTGCGTCGTGCACTTGCCTCAGGGCGTTGAGCAGCGTGTTGCCCATCACCGGGTGTGTCAGCAGCCTGACGTCGCCCAGCTCCTGTGTGGCGGCGAGCAGGCGTTTGCGCCAATGTCCCTGACTCACGAGCACCAAGGTGGGCCAGTTGCGCCCCGCCGCAATCACCATGCTGCGCAAGCGAGCGAGGTGCCCGGCAAGCTCTTGGGGTTCACCCGGCCAATCGATCAGCAAGGCTTCGACCTCGGGTTGTGCGCCCAGCAGTGCGGACTCGACCTGCTCCGGGCTTTGTCCCACCAGCCATCGATCTGTCGACAGCGCCGGGTGTCTGCGCCACAGGTCGGGCACCCGGGCTGCGCTGCCCCAGAAGAAGACGCCTGTGCCCTCCAGTGTGGCCGGGGTGTTGCCGGGCGGATCACACACCAGCAAGGGGACTTCGAACCAGAACACGCTGCCACGCCCCAACTGGCTGTCCAGCCCGATCTCGCCGCCCATCAGCGTGACCAGGTTGCGGCAGATCGACAGTCCCAGGCCGCTGCCACCGTAGCGGCGGGTGATCGAGGTGTCTTCTTGCGTGAAGGCCGAGAACAGCGCGGCTTGGCGCTCGGCGGCGATGCCTGGGCCGGTGTCGCCGACTTCGATGCGAAGCTTCTTGCCTGCCTGAGCCAGTCGAACAGACAGGCTCACGCTGCCGTGCTCGGTGAACTTGACGGCGTTGCCAAGCAGGTTGTTGAGCACCTGGGACATGCGAAGCCCGTCGGCCAGCATCGCGGCGGGCACACCGGCGTCGATCTCAACGTGAAAGCTCAACGCCTTCTGCGTGGTCCTGCCGGAGAACAGGTCCACCGAGCGTCGGATGAGCTCGTCGATCTGCAATGCCTGCGGATCGATTTGCAGCTGTCCTGCTTCCAGCTTGGAGTGATCCAGGATGTCATCGAGGATGCCCATGAGCGCGAGCGCGGCCTCGTGCGCGCGAGAGATGTCGCCCTGGACTTCGCCCGACAGGGGTTTGTCCAAGGTCAGTCGCAGCAAGCCCAGGATGGCGTTCATGGGGGTGCGGATCTCGTGGCTCATGTTGGCCAGGAAGGCGCTCTTGAGTCGCGCGCTTTCCTGTGCGGCATCTCGGGCTTGCGCCAGCTCGGTCAGGTCCGACCAACTCACGTAGAAGCCTTGCGTGCGGCCCTGATCGTCCTTGTCGGGTCGGTACTCGACGCGTGCTGTGCGCTCGCTGCGCCCGTCCTGCGCGGGGAGGGTGTGCTCGAACACCTGCACCTCTCCCCGGAGCGCTCGCTGCATGTGCGGTGCGTGGATGGCGTGCAGGCTCGGACCCAGCAGTTCCCGCGCAGACATCCTGGCCAGTTGCTGTGGGGTGACGCCAAACCAGGCCTGATGGGCGACATTCCCGAATCGGATCTGACCGTGCTGATCCCAGTATGCGATGGCATTGGGGGCATGGTCCAGGATGTCTTGCAGCGTGCGATCGAGTTGCCGCAGCTCGCGCTCTTGCTCTGCGAGGCGCTGGGCCAGTTCTCGGGCCGCGGCCTCTTTCGCTGCCTTCGACTCCTGCAGCTGCAGGCTGCGCAAGATGGCCTGGGTCAGGCGCTGGGCATCGAGCTGCACCTTGGGCACGTAGTCTGTTGCGCCCTGCTGCATGGCCTCGACCACCAGCGATTCACTGCCTGCCCCGGTCACCATGATGATCGGGCCGGCGTATGCGGTGAGATCTCGAATGGCTTGCAGCAAGGCCGAGCCGGTGGTGTCGCCCAGGCAGTTGTCAAGCAGCACGCAGTCAATGGCCTGGCTGCTGAGGATGCGCATGGCCTCGTTGCCGGATTCCGCCTCCATGGTGCGTGCGCTCAGTGCGCTGCCTCTGATGCAGCGGCGTACGCGCTCGCGATCGACATCGTCGTCGTCGATGATGAGGATCTGCAACTCGCGGGTGGGGCTCGGGCCTGGCATCGATTCTGAATCAGGGGAGTTGAACGGCGCGCCTGTAGCCGTCGAGCAGTTGCGTCAGTTTGCTGAACTGCGGCCCCACGGCGGACTTCACCATGTAGCCGGCCACGTTCTCGTCGTAGGCTCGGCTGCGATCGGCGTCGGCACTGGAAGTGGTCAGCACGAAGATGACTTCCTCCTTGAGTTTCGGGTCGGCGCGCACCACCTCTAGGAACTCGAACCCGTTCATGCGGGGCATGTTCAGGTCCAGCAGGATCAGGCGAGGGCGCGGGGCCTTGCGTTGGGCGTCCTGCTCGCGGAGCACTTCCAGCGCGGCCTGCCCATCTTCGACCCAGGTGACAGGGCAGGGTATGCCGGCTTTGTGCAGGCTGCGCATGACGGACTCGGCCGCCACATCATCGTCTTCGACCAGCAAGACGTGCAAAGGGCTGGGGTCACTCATCGTTGGTCCTCCTGGGGTACATCGGCCACCAGACGCGGAACTGAGCCCCCCGTCCCATGGCCACTGGCGAGACCACATCGATGTGGCCGCCGTGGGTTTCGGTCATGCGTTTGCAAAGCGCCAGCCCAATCCCCGAGGTTTCGGCTCGTTTGCTCGAGGACAGCGTCTGGAACAGCTGAAAGATCCGCCGCGATGCCTGAGGCGGCACCCCGGGGCCATCGTCGGTGACGGTGATCAGCATGTGGCTGCCGTCTGCTTGGGATGCAACCTGAATGAGCCCCGAGCCCCGGTCGTGGTGTTTGACCGCGTTGCCCAGCAGGTTGCGCAGCACCGTCGACAGGGGCGTGCGAACAGCCTGAAAGGCACGGGCGTCCACCGATGCCATGTCCAGCGTGAATCCGTCCGGCAGGGGTTGCAACTCGTTGATCTCGGCCAGCACATCCGGCAGCGACACCGAGCGGTAGTCGGTGTCGGTCTTGCCGGCGCGCGCGTAACGCAACAGGTCGTCGATGAGCGACTCCATGCGCTGGATGCGCGGGGTGATGCGCGCCAGGTTGCGTGCCACGTCGTCGAGCTTGCCGTCCGTGAGGTCCTGCCCCATCCACTCGACCAGGTCCGCGATGCTGCGCAAGGGTGAGCGCAGGTCGTGAGAGGCCACGTACGAGAACTCCTGGAGGTCGGCATTGGCCTGCTTGAGGTCGGCCTCAAGCCGCTTGCGCGCGCTGATGTCGGTGACCACCGCCAGCGTCATCGCCTGCCCCTGCCAGCGCACCCGGTTCAGCCCGATTTCCACGGCCACTTCGGTGCCATCGGCGTGCAGCGCGGTCAGGTCCCGCCCCTGGCCCATCATCCGTGCGCCGCCCGCGCGCGCGTAACCCTGCATCAGGCTGGCGTGTTGTGCGTGATGGCGCTGAGGCACCAGTTGGTGCAGGTGCTGCCCGCGCAGGGCGGCCGGTGCGTGACCCAGGGCGGCGCCCAGGGCGGCATTGCTTTGCACGATCACCCCGGCGTCGTCGACCAGCATCAGCCCGTAGGGCGAGGCGTCGAACAGACCCTGGAAGGCCAGGGCGAGGTCGTGACGCTCGCTCATGTCGACCACCGAGGCCAGCACCATGCGCTCCCCGCTGGGCGTGAGCAGCGGTGTCAGGCCAATTTCAACAGGGAAGGTGTGCCCGAGCGCGTGTTGCCCGTTGAGCACCCGCCCTTCACCCATCCTGCGACGGCTGGGTGCGGCCAGGAACTGGCGCCGGTGTTCGACGTGCTGTGCCCGCAGGGCCTCGGGCAGCAGGACGTCGACCGATTGCCCGATCAGCCACTGCGCAGGGTGCCCGAACATGCGGCAGAGCTCCTGGTTCACGGAGGCGATCGCGCCATCTGCAGAAATCAGGATGAAGCCATTGGCCGCTGCATCAAAGGCCTGCGCCAGGATGGCGGGGCTGACATCTGCCGACGACGCTGGCAGGGGGTGGTCCATGCGTCATCTCCTCCCTGGGGATTTCGGTTCCATGTGGACGGATCTGACCGACCGTTCTGCTCAGGTTATGCCGAGCGGCTTGCTGGCGGAAGTGGGGTGCCAACGGCCCCGCTCGTGGCAGGGTTTTGGATGGTTGCGCGGCTGGTGTGTTCGCTGGCTTGCGTTTCTTGTCTGCCCGACATAGAATGGAGGGCTTTTGTCCGCTTTGGCGGGCACGTTTTTCAGTCGCCGACGCATGCGCGACATGAGGAGCCCGGATGGGCGCCTGCCAGGATTGGTTCCCGGTGGGCATCGAACCGGGCGCTGGCACTCGACCAATTCCGACAGGCCGTTGGGTTGGTTCAAGGAGAAAACATGGCCAAGAAGATTGTCGGCTTCATCAAGCTGCAAATCCCGGCCGGCAAGGCGAACCCGTCGCCCCCGGTTGGTCCCGCGCTGGGTCAGCGTGGTCTGAACATCATGGAGTTCTGCAAGGCGTTCAACGCCCAGACCCAAGGCGTCGAGCCTGGTCTGAAGCTGCCCGTGGTGATCACCGCCTACGCAGACAAGTCCTTCACCTTCATCATCAAGACGCCTCCGGCGACCGTGCTGCTGAAGAAGGCTGCCAAGATCGACAAGGGCTCGCCCCGTCCCCAGGCTGACAAAGTCGGCAAGCTGACCCGCGCTCAGCTGGAAGAAATCGCCAAGACCAAGCAGAAGGACCTGACCGCTGCCGATCTGGACGCCGCTGTGCGCACGATCGCCGGTTCCGCCCGTTCGATGGGCATCATCGTGGAGGGCGTGTGATGGCCAAGCAAACCAAGCGTCAAAAGGCACTGCCCCAAGTCGACAGCACCAAGCTGTACGCCCTGGACGAAGCCCTGACCCTCATCAAGTCCGCTGCCAACGCCAAGTTCGATGAATCCATCGACGTGGCCGTGCAACTGGGCGTCGATGCCAAGAAGTCCGACCAAGTCGTGCGTGGCGCCGTCGTGATGCCCAACGGCACCGGCAAGACCAAGCGCGTCGCCGTGTTCGCCCAAGGCGCCAAGGCCGAAGAAGCCAAGGCCGCCGGTGCTGACGTCGTCGGCATGGAAGACCTGGCCGAGCAAGTCAAGGCTGGCAACATCAACTTCGACGTGGTCATCGCCTCGCCGGACACGATGCGCATCGTCGGTACCCTGGGTACCGTGCTGGGTCCCCGCGGCCTGATGCCCAACCCCAAGGTCGGCACCGTCACCCCCGACGTCGCCACCGCCGTCAAGAACGCCAAGGCTGGCCAGGTCCAGTTCCGCGTCGACAAGGCCGGCATCATCCACGGCACCATCGGCCGTCGCTCGTTCGACGACGCCAAGCTCAAGGGCAACCTGGCAGCTCTGCTGGAAGCCCTGAACAAGCTCAAGCCCGCTTCGTCGAAGGGCGTCTACCTGCGCAAGGTGGCCGTGTCCTCGACCATGGGTCTGGGTGTGCGCGTCGACGTCGGCAGCATCAGCGCCGAGTGATCGGTGCCTGACCGCTGAAAGGCGGTCAAAACAACACAGCCTGTCCGGGTGCTTCGGCGCCTGGCTGGCCGGGTCCCTTGCGAGTCTGGCAGGGGTGCCTGAAAAGAATTGGTGGGCTGCACCCCCGTGGCAACACGGAGGTGCAGGCTATCAAAGACCGTAGGCGTGTGTGGCGTGCTTGTACAGGCGCCGCGCGCTTAATCAACCCCGGTTGGCCTACGCAGATGGCGCACCCGCTGTTGAAGCTTCCCTGGGGTCATTGCCTGGTCCCTGGGTTCCTGAGGCAGAAGGTCGCTGCATCCGGTGTGCCTCGAGGCGCCCGTCCCTGGTGGGGCGGTTGTCAAAAGGCACGTTTTTGAGGAGTAGACCTTGAGTCTCAATCGCAACGAGAAAGAAGCCGTCATCGCTGAAGTGGCTGCCCAAGCGGGCAAGTCGCAGACGCTTGCACTGGCTGAGTACCGCGGTCTCACGGTGGCTCAACTGGATCAGCTGCGCAAGAACGCCCGTGCCCAAGGTGTGTACCTTCATGTCCTGAAGAACACCCTGGCCCGTCGCGCTGTTGCCGGCACCCCGTTCGAAGTCGCCGCCGAGAGCATGAGCGGCCCGCTGATCTACGGCTTCTCCGAAGACGCCGTGGCAGCTGCCAAGGTGATCGCTGACTTTGCCAAGGGCAATGACAAGCTGGTCATCAAGGCTGGCGCTTACGCTGGCAAGGCACTGGACGCCAATGGCGTCAAGTCGCTGGCCTCGATCCCGAGCAAGGAAGTGCTGCTGGCCCAGATCTGTGGCCTGCTGCAATCGCCGATCTCGGGTCTGGCACGCGTGCTGGCTGCTGTGGGCGAACAAAAGGGTGGCGGCGAAGCCGCTCCCGTCGCCGCAGAAGAAGCCCCGGCTGCCTGAGCAACCGCTCCGCACTGAATTTCAACATCCAACCGATTTTAGGAACCCAAAATGGCATTCGATAAAGACGCATTCCTGACCGCCCTGGACAGCATGTCCGTGATGGAACTCAACGAGCTGGTCAAGGCCATCGAAGAGAAGTTCGGCGTGTCCGCAGCCGCCATGGCCGCTCCCGCCGCTGGTGGTGCTGCTGGCGGTGGCGCTGCCGCTGCTGAAGAAAAGACCGAATTCAACGTCGTCCTGACCGAAGCTGGCGCCAACAAGGTCGGCGTCATCAAGGCCGTGCGCGAAATCACCGGTCTGGGCCTCAAGGAAGCCAAGGACCTGGTCGACGGCGCCCCCAAGAACGTCAAGGAAGGCGTTGCCAAGGCCGACGCCGAAGCTGCCGTCAAGAAGCTGGTCGAAGCCGGCGCCAAGGCCGAACTGAAGTAATTCAGTGTTCGCCTGGTGGGTGCATGGCGCGCCCACCTTGGCGAATGCCCGGTGACAGCCGGGTCAGACAGCTGCCTCCGCAAGGGGGCAGCTTTCGGCTTTTCAGGGGGTAAAACCCTGAGCACACTCGAAAGGCCCTCAGTGGTTGTACACTGGAGGGCTTTTCGAGTGTTCTCTGAACCGACTGCGGAGAACTGGTTTGGTCGAGCCTGGGTGCAATGCCCGGGTTGTCTGCCAGCGGTTGGTAGTGGCCAACCACCAAGCCTCGGACGCAAGGTCCGAACGGCCAGTCGCCGAACAACGGGCTGTTTCCTTGGCCGGGAATCAGCCTGAATTCGAAGCGGAACGCCCACCGGGCGACCGAAACGGAGAGTTTATGGCGCAAGCAACCCCCTACAGCTACACCGAGCGCAAGCGGATTCGCAAGAGTTTCGGCAAGCGCGGCAGCGTTTTGAACGTGCCCTATCTGCTGACGATGCAGAAAGATTCGTACGTCGCATTCCTCCAGAAGGAGGTGCCGCCGCAACAACGCAAACCCGAAGGCCTGCAAGCCGCTTTCCTCTCGGCGTTCCCCATTGTTTCGCACAATGGCTTCGTCGAGATGAAGTTCATCGAGTTCAACATCGCCAAGCCGGCGTTCGATGAGCGCGAGTGCCAGCTGCGGGGTCTGACCTTTGCGTCGGCCGTGCGTGCACGCCTGCAGATGATCATCTACGACCGCGAGACCTCCACGCCGTCGTCCAAGGTCGTCAAGGAAGTCAAGGAACAAGAGGTCTACATGGGCGAAGTGCCCCTGATGACCGACTACGGCTCCTTCATCATCAACGGCACCGAGCGCGTCATCGTGTCGCAGCTCCACCGTTCGCCTGGCGTGTTCTTCGAGCACGACAAGGGCAAAACCCACTCGTCCGGCAAGCTGCTGTTCAGCGCCCGGATCATCCCTTACCGCGGTTCGTGGCTCGATTTCGAGTTCGACCCGAAGGACCTGCTGTACTTCCGCGTGGACCGTCGCCGCAAGATGCCGGTGACGACCCTGCTGAAGGCCATCGGGATGAACAACGAGCAGATCCTGTCGACCTTCTTCCAGTTTGACCACGTCAAGCTGATGGACGCAGGCGCTCAACTGGCTTTCGTGTCCGATCGCTTCAAGGGCGAAGTCGCCCGCTTCGACATCACCGACAAGTCCGGTGCCGTCGTCGTCGAAAAGGACAAGCGCATCACCGCGCGCCACACCCGCGCCCTGGAGCAGTCCGGCACCACGCACCTGAGCGTGCCCGAAGACTTCCTGCTTGGCCGCGTGCTGGCCAAGAACCAGGTCGATCCGGACACCGGCGAGCTGATCGCCAAGGCCAACGAAGAGCTGACCGAAGCGCTGCTCAAGAAGCTGCGCGCCGCCGGCATCCGTGACCTGGAAATCCTGTTCACCAATGAACTGGACCAAGGCGCCTACATCTCGCAAACGCTGGCCACCGACGAAACCGCCGATGAGCTGGCTGCCCGCGTCGCCATCTACCGCATGATGCGCCCCGGCGAGCCGCCGACCGAAGACGCCGTGCAGGCCCTGTTCCAGCGCCTGTTCTACAGCGAAGACACGTACGACCTGTCGCGCGTGGGCCGCATGAAGTTCAATGCCCGCGCTGGCATCGACTCGCCGACCGGCCCGATGACCCTGTCCAACGACGACATCCTGCGCGTCGTCAAGATCCTGGTCGAGCTGCGCAACGGTCGCGGTGAAGTCGACGACATCGATCACCTGGGCAACCGCCGCGTGCGCTGCGTGGGCGAACTGGCCGAAAACCAGTACCGCTCGGGCCTCGCTCGCATTGAAAAGGCTGTCAAGGAGCGTCTGGGCCAGGCCGAGACCGAAGCCCTGATGCCGCACGACCTGATCAACTCCAAGCCGATTTCTGCGGCCCTCAAGGAGTTCTTCGGTGCGTCGCAGCTGTCGCAGTTCATGGACCAGACCAACCCCCTGTCGGAGATCACGCACAAGCGCCGCGTCTCCGCCCTGGGCCCGGGTGGTCTGACCCGCGAACGCGCCGGCTTCGAAGTGCGCGACGTGCACCCGACCCACTACGGCCGCGTGTGCCCGATCGAAACGCCTGAAGGCCCGAACATCGGCCTGATCAACTCGCTGGCCCTGTACGCTCGCCTGAACGAATACGGCTTCCTCGAGACGCCGTACCGCCGCGTCAACGACGGCCAGACCACGATGCAGATCGACTACCTGTCGGCCATCGAAGAAGGCAAGTACGTGATCGCGCAGGCCAACGCCTCGCTGGACGCACAAGGCCGCTTGACCGACGAACTCGTGTCCGCTCGCGAACACGGTGAATCGGTGCTGACCAGCCCCGAGCGCATCCAGTACATGGACGTCGCCCCGACCCAGATCGTGTCGGTCGCTGCCTCGCTCGTGCCCTTCCTGGAGCACGACGACGCGAACCGCGCGCTGATGGGCGCCAACATGCAGCGTCAGGCTGTTCCCACCCTGCGCCCTGAAAAGGCCTTCGTGGGCACTGGCGTCGAGCGCGTGGCCGCCGTCGACTCGGGCACCGTCGTGGTGTCCAAGCGCGGTGGTGTGGTGGACTACGTCGACGCCAACCGCGTCGTGATCCGCGTCAACGACAACGAAACCGTTGCCGGCGAAGTGGGCGTGGACATCTACAACCTCATCAAATACCACCGCTCCAACCAGAACACCAACATCCACCAGCGCCCCATCGTGGCGCGTGGCGATGTGGTGGCGGTGGGCGACGTGATCGCCGACGGCGCATCGACGGACCTGGGCGAGCTCGCCCTGGGCCAGAACATGCTCGTGGCCTTCATGCCCTGGAACGGCTACAACTTCGAAGACTCGATCCTGATCTCCGAGCGCGTCGTCGCCGAAGACCGCTACACCTCGATCCACATCGAGGAGCTGGTGGTCATGGCCCGCGACACCAAGCTGGGCAGCGAAGAAATCACCCGTGACATCCCGAACCTGTCTGAGAACCAGCTGGCTCGCCTGGATGAATCCGGCATCGTCTACGTGGGCGCCGAAGTCGGCCCCGGCGACGTGCTGGTCGGCAAGGTGACCCCGAAGGGCGAAACCACCCTCACGCCTGAAGAGAAGCTGCTGCGCGCCATCTTTGGCGAGAAGGCGTCCGACGTGAAGGACACTTCCCTGCGTGTCGACCAAGGCACCATGGGTACCGTCATCGACGTGCAGGTCTTCACCCGCGAAGGCATCCAGCGTGACAAGCGCGCCCAGCAGATCATCGACGACGAGCTCAAGCGCTTCCGCCTGGACTTGAACGACCAGCTGCGCATCGTCGAGGCCGACGCCTTCGACCGGATCCGCAAGCTGCTGATCGGCAAGGTCGCCAACGGTGGCCCCAACAAGCTGGCCAAGGGCACGACCCTGGACGACGCCTACCTGTCGTCGGTGGACAAGTTCCACTGGTTCGACATCCGTCCTGAAGACGGCGAACTGGCCAACCAGCTGGAATCCATCAAGAACTCGCTGGAGCAGACCCGCCACAGCTTCGACCTGGCTTTCGAAGAAAAGCGCAAGAAGCTGACCCAGGGCGACGAGCTGCCTGCTGGCGTCTTGAAGATGGTCAAGGTCCACCTGGCCGTCAAGCGCCGCCTGCAGCCTGGCGACAAGATGGCCGGCCGTCACGGCAACAAGGGCGTGGTCTCCAAGATCGTTCCGATCGAAGACATGCCCTACATGGCCGACGGCACCCCCGCCGACATCGTTCTGAACCCGCTGGGCGTGCCCTCGCGGATGAACGTCGGTCAGGTGCTGGAAGTGCACCTGGGCTGGGCCGGCAAGGGCATCGGGCAGCGCATCGGCGACATGCTGCAACGCGAAGCCGCCGTGGCCGAGCTGCGCAAGTTCATGGAAGAGCTCTACAACACCTCGGGCAAGAAGGAAGACATCGCTTCCCTGGCCGACGAGGACGTGCTCAACATGGCCGCCAACCTCTCCAAGGGCATGACCTTCGCCACCCCGGTGTTCGACGGTGCCAAGGAAGAGGAAATCCGCTCGATGCTGCAGCTGGCCTACCCGGCTGACATCGCCAAGGCCAAGGGCCTCACCCCGACCCGCACGCAGGCCATCCTGCACGACGGTCGCACCGGTGAAGCCTTCGAGCGTCCTGTCACCGTGGGCTACATGCACGTCCTGAAGCTTCACCACTTGGTGGACGACAAGATGCACGCCCGCTCGACCGGTCCGTACTCGCTCGTCACGCAGCAACCGCTGGGTGGCAAGGCGCAGTTCGGTGGTCAGCGCTTCGGTGAAATGGAAGTGTGGGCCCTGGAAGCTTACGGTGCAGCCTACGTGCTGCAGGAAATGCTCACCGTCAAGTCCGACGACGTCAATGGCCGTACCAAGGTGTACGAGAACATCGTCAAGGGCGAGCACGCCATCGAGGCGGGCATGCCGGAATCGTTCAATGTGCTGGTCAAGGAAATCCGTTCCTTGGGCATCGACATCGAACTCGAGCGCAACTGATTAGGAATAGGAGAGCCCCATGAAAGGTTTGCTGGACCTGTTCAAGCAATTCACGCCCGATGAGCATTTCGATGCGATCAAGATCGGGCTGGCCTCGCCCGAGAAGATCCGCTCGTGGTCTTTCGGCGAAGTGAAGAAGCCTGAGACCATCAACTACCGCACGTTCAAGCCTGAGCGTGACGGCCTGTTCTGCGCCAAGATCTTCGGCCCGATCAAGGACTACGAGTGCCTGTGCGGCAAGTACAAGCGCCTCAAGCACCGTGGCGTGATCTGCGAGAAGTGCGGCGTCGAAGTGACCCAGACCAAGGTTCGTCGTGACCGCATGGGCCACATCGAACTGGCTGCGCCTTGCGCCCACATCTGGTTCCTGAAGTCGCTGCCGTCGCGCCTGGGCCTGGTGCTCGACATGACGCTGCGCGACATCGAACGCGTGCTGTACTTCGAAGCCTACGTGGTCGTCGACCCCGGCATGACCCCGCTGAAGAAGTTCAGCATCATGTCCGAGGACGACTACGACACGAAGCGTCGCGAGTTCGGCGATGAATTCGAAGCCCTGATGGGCGCCGAAGGCATCCAGAAGTTGCTGGCCGAGATGGATCTCGACATCGAGATCGACAAGCTGCGCAACGACATGACCGGCTCCGAGCTGAAGGTCAAGAAGAACTCCAAGCGCCTGAAGGTCATGGA
>CAYJXE010000056.1:0-13215 GCA_964373965.1 uncultured Aquabacterium sp.
AGATGGGCCCGAGTGTCTTTGCTGGCAATCGCCTCTGGCGCGGCATCCGCCGAAGGTGCCTCGGGAGGTCGGCCATGAGCCGCTTCGGCGACCTCTGGCGCCGCCTGCGCGGCCAGCCGCGTCGGCAGGGCAAGGCTGCTGCCATGCCCACGGTGCGTTACGCCACCAGCCCGCTGCTGGCTTCGCGCACGCCGCCGTGGCGCGTCAAGTTCATGATCGGCGCCATCGGCCTGGGTTTTGCCGTGTTGATCGGCCGCGCCGCCTGGATCCAGATCATCCACAACGACTTCTACCAGCAGCAAGGCGCGAGCCGCTACGAGCGCCGCATCGAGCTCGAAGCCAACCGTGGCCGCATCCTCGATCGCAACGGCGAGCTGCTGGCGTCGAGCGTGCCGGCGCCCTCTTTGTGGGCCATCCCCAAGGACCTGAGCGCTTCGCCCGATCAGCTGCGCCAGCTCGCCAAGCTGCTTGACATGAAGCCGGCCGAGCTCAAGAAGCGCCTGGGCACCAGCCCCAACTTCGTGTGGCTGCGCCGCAAGGTGACGGACGACGTTTCGCAGAAGGTGGCCGACCTCAAAATCAAGGGCGTCTACGAGCTGCGCGAATGGCGTCGCCAGTACCCCGAGGGTGAATCGGCGGCGCACATCGTTGGCTTCACCAACATCGAAGACGAAGGCCAGGAAGGCATTGAGCTGGCTTACCAGAAGCAGCTCTCGGGCCATGACGGTGCGCGTCACGTGATCAAGGACCGCCTGGGCCGCGTGGTCGAGTCGGTGGGCGACACCATCCCGGCGGTCGATGGCCAGTCCATCCGCCTGTCCATCGATGCCAAGGTGCAGTTCTACGCTTACCAGCGCATCCGCGACGCCGTGGCCCAGCACAAGGCCAAGGCCGGCAGCGTGGTGGTGCTCGACGCCATGACGGGTGAGGTGCTGGCGCTGGCCAACGTGCCCAGTTACACCCCCGAAGACCGGCGCAACCTGACCGGCGCGCAGTTGCGCAACCGCGCGCTCACCGACACCTTCGAGCCTGGCTCGACGATGAAGCCGATCATCGCGGCGCTGGCCATCGAGACACGCCGGGTCAAGCCCGACACGCTCATCGCGACGGCGCCGGGCCGGCTCACCATCGATGGCTCGACGATCTCCGACTCTCACCCGCATGGCGACCTGACGGTCGCCGAGGTCATTCAGAAGTCGTCCAACGTGGGCACCGCCAAGATGGCCCTGCAGATGCAGCCGCGTGAGATGTGGGAGATCTACTCGGCCGTGGGCCTGGGCCAAAAGCCGCAGATCGGTTTCCCTGGCGTGGTCACCGGCCGCCTGCGTCCTTACAAGAGCTGGCGCCGCATCGAACAGGTCACGATGAGCTACGGCTACGGCCTGTCTGCCAGCCTGTTTCAGCTGGCGCAGGCCTACACCATCTTCGCCACCGATGGCGAGCTGATCCCGATGTCGCTGCTCAAGCGCGATGGCGGTGTCGAGCCACGCAATGGAGCGCCACGTGGTGACGACGAGCGCCCTGTGCTGGCCTTCAAGACGGGTTTTCGGCCTGACGACAAGCCCGAGAGCCGCCGTCAGTCCGGTCACGTGGCCAGCGACGAAGTGGTACCCCTGCGTGGCACCCGCGTGATCTCGCCCGAGACCGCGCGCGAGGTGCGCCAGATGCTGATGATGGCCACGCAACCCGGCGGCACCGCGCTCAAGGCCCGCACCGTGGGCTACAGCGTGGGCGGCAAGACCGGCACCGCGCGCAAGCAGGAAGGCCGTGGTTATGCCGGCAACAAGTACCGCGCCTGGTTCGTGGGCATCGCGCCGATCAGCCAGCCACGCATCGTCGTGGCGGTGATGGTGGACGAGCCCGGCACCGGCGTGTACTACGGCGGCGAGGTGGCCGCGCCCGTGTTCAGCCAGGTCGTGCAGCAGACCCTGCACCGCCTGGGCGTGCTGCCCGACATCGAGGTGCAGTCGCAGATCCAGACCAGCATCCCGTCCGAGGTGGAGAGCTTCTGATGGCTGCGCTGCACCACCTCCCCGACACCGCCGCCGCCTTGGCGTGGTTGCGCTCGCATGGCGTGGCCGACCTGACGGTGGACAGCCGCGCCGTGTCATCGCTCAAGGACGTGGCCTTCATCGCCTGGCCGGGTGCTGCGCGGGATGGCCGCGCCTTCGTGCAGCAGGCCCTGCAGGCCGGTGCCCGTGCCTGCCTGGTCGAGGCCGAGGGCGCCGAGGCCCTTTGTTTTGACGACGCGCGCATCGCCACCGTGCAGGGGCTCAAGGCCCGCAGCGCCGAGATCGCGCACGGCTTCTACGGCGAGCCCAGCGCTGCGCTGCAGGTCGTGGCCGTGACTGGCACCAATGGCAAGACCTCCACGTCGTGGTGGACAGCGCAGGTGCTCGAAGCCATCGGCCTGCCTTGCGGCGTGGTCGGCACACTGGGCGTGGGCCAGGTGCGTGCCGGCGGGGTGGTGCACACCGGCCTGACCACGCCCGACCCGATCACCCTGCACCGCACCTTCCGCGACTTTGTGCAGCAAGGCCTGAAGGCTGCGGCCATCGAGGCTTCATCCATCGGCATCGAAGAGCTGCGCCTGCACGCCACTCACATCGCGGTGGCCCAGTTCACCAACTTCACGCAGGACCACCTCGACTACCACGGCGACATGGCCGCCTACTGGCAGGCCAAGCGCCGCCTGTTCGACTGGCCCGGTTTGCGCGCCGCCGTCATCAACCTCGATGACCACAAGGGCGCCGATTTGCTGCGCCATGCGCAGGCGCGCGGGCTCGATGCCTGGACCTTCCGCGTGGGCGGTGCGGCAGGCTCTGCCCGCCTGCAGGCCCTGGATGTGCAGCACGCCGAAGGTGGTGTGCGCTTCACCGTGGTCGAGCACAGCGCCCAAGGCACGCAGGAGCTGGCCCGCGTTGCCGTGCAGGCGCCGGTGATCGGCACCTTCAACGTGGCGAACCTGCTGGGCGTCATCGCCGCTGCCCGCGCACTGGGTGGTGAGCTTGGCGCCATCGCCAAGGCCTGCGCCACGCTGCAAGCCGTGCCGGGTCGCATGCAACTGGTCTCTGCGCCGGCGGGTGCCCGCGCCGACCTGCCCCTGGCCGTGGTCGACTACGCCCACACGCCCGACGCGCTGCAAAAAGCCCTGCAGGCCCTGCGCCCCGTGGCCGAGGCCCGCGGCGGCCAGCTGTGGTGCGTGTTCGGTTGCGGCGGCGACCGCGACCCGATCAAGCGCCCGCTCATGGGCGCCACCGCCGACCGCCACGCCGACCGCGTTGTGCTCACCAGCGACAACCCGCGCAGCGAGTCGCCTGCCTTCATCCTCTCGCAGATCCTTGCCGGTGTGCCTGGCCGCGACGAGGTGGACGTGATCGAAGACCGCCGCGCCGCCATCGCCCATGCGCTGAGCCAGGCCGACGCCCGCGACGTGGTGTTGCTGGCCGGCAAGGGCCACGAAGCCACGCAAGAGGTCGCTGGCCTCAAGACCCCCTTCTCCGACATCGACGAAGCCGCTGCCGCCTTGGGCCGCCGCGCTGCGTCCGCTGTCGCTGCTGCACCGAACACGATGATGATGACCCTGGGCCTGGCCCATGCGCTGCTGCCGGGCTCGACCCTGCACGGCGACCCCGCCACGCCGATCGCGCGCGTGCACACCGACACGCGCACCCTGCAGGCAGGCGACTGCTTCGTGGCCTTGCGCGGCGAGCGGTTCGACGCGCACGAGTTCCTGCCTCAGGCCTCGGCCTCTGGTGCCGTGGCCGTGATCGCGCAACGTGGTGTCGCCGAGTCCGGCCTGCCGGGCCTGACCGTGAGCGACACCCGCGCGGCCCTGAGCATGCTGGCCGCCGGCTGGCGCGCGCGCTTCGACATCCCGCTGGTGGGCGTGACGGGCAGCAACGGCAAGACCACGGTCACGCAGATGGTGGCGTCCATCCTTCGCGCCTGGATGGCGACGCAAGGCGACGCCAACGCGGCCCTGGCCACGCAAGGCAACTTCAACAACGACATCGGCGTGCCGCTGACCCTGCTGCGCCTGCGCGAAGGCCAGCACCGCTGTGCCGTGGTCGAGCTGGGCATGAACCACCCGGGCGAGATCGCTCAACTGGCCGCCATCGCCGCGCCCACCGTGGGCCTGGTCAACAACGCCCAGCGCGAGCACCAGGAGTTCATGCACACGGTCGAGGCTGTGGCGCGCGAGAACGGCTCGGTGCTGCAGTCGCTGTCGCGCAATGGCGTGGCCGTGTTCCCGGCCGACGACGAGCACACCCCCGTCTGGCGCGAGCTGGCCCAGGGCTGCCGCGTCACCGATTTCGGTGCGCCGAGCACGGCCGCCGTCAGCGGCAGCGCCACCTGGCAGGCCGCGCCCACCCCGCATTGGCAGATCCGCCTGGTCACGCCGCAAGGCGAGGCCGATGTGGCGCTGGCCATGGCCGGCCAACACAACGTGCGCAATGCGCTGGCCGCCACCGCTGCGGCTTTGGGTGCCGGCGTGCCGCTGGCCAGCATCGTCGCTGGCCTGCAGGCCTTTGAGCCCGTCAAGGGTCGCTCGCAGCTCAAGCAGGCCACCGTGCGTGGTCAGGCCGTCACGTTGGTGGACGACTCCTACAACGCCAACCCCGACTCCGTGCGCGCGGCCATCGACATGCTGGCCGACTTGCCTGGGCCCCACTGGCTGGTGCTGGGCGACATGGGCGAGGTGGGCAATCAGGGCCCGGCCTTCCACGAGGAGGTGGGCGCCTACGCCGCTGCGCGCGGCATCGAACACACCTGGACGGCTGGCAGCCTGTGCGCCCACGCGGCGCAGGCGGTGCGCGCCAGCCAGGCCAAGGCCACGAGCGCTGCGCCCGTCCAATCCCGTCATTTCGACAGCGCCGCCGACATCGTCGCGGCCCTGTCCCAGCCCGATGCAGCGCCGCTGGCCGCATCCATCCTGGTCAAAGGTTCACGCTTCATGAAGATGGAACAAGTCGTCGCCGCCCTCACCGGAGCTGCCCATGCTGCTTAGTCTTGCGCTGTGGCTGCAGGAGCTGCACCCCGACTGGGGCTTCCTGCGCGTCTTCCAGTACCTGACCTTCCGATCGGTCATGGCGGCCATGACGGCGCTGGTCATCGGGCTGCTGCTGGGCCCCTACCTGATCCGCAAGCTCACCGAGCTCAAGATCGGCCAGCCCATCCGCGAATACGCGATGGACACCCACCTCACCAAGCGTGGCACGCCCACCATGGGCGGCGCGCTGATCCTGCTGGCCATCGGCCTGTCGACGCTCTTGTGGTTCGACTGGGCCAACCGCTTTGTGTGGATCGTGATGATCGTGACCACCGGCTTTGGCCTGATCGGCTGGGTTGATGACTGGCGCAAGGTCGTCAACAAGGACCCGGAGGGCATGCCCTCGCGCGAGAAGTACTTCTGGCAGTCGATCATCGGCCTGATCGCCGCCATCTACCTGGCTTTCAGCGTGTCGGAGACCAACAACCTGCGCGTGGTCGAGCTGTTCTTCCGCTGGATCGCATCGGGCTTCAGCAACGACCTGCCCCCGAAGGCCGACCTGATCGTGCCCTTCTTCAAAACGGTGAGCTACCCGCTGGGCGTGTGGGGCTTCATGCTGCTGACCTACGTCGTCATCGTGGGCACCAGCAACGCCGTGAACCTGACCGACGGGCTCGACGGCCTGGCCATCATGCCGGTGGTGATGGTCTCGGCCGCCTTGGGCATCTTCGCCTACGTGACCGGCAACGCCGTGTTCGCCAAGTACCTGCTGCTGCCGCACATCCCCGGCGCGGGCGAGTTGCTCGTGTTCTGCGCGGCGATGTCGGGGGCCGGGCTGGCTTTCCTGTGGTTCAACGCTTACCCGGCGCAGGTGTTCATGGGTGATGTGGGCGCGCTGGCGCTGGGCGGGGCGCTCGGCACCATCGCCGTCATCGTGCGCCAGGAAATCGTGCTGGCCTTCATGGGTGGCGTCTTCGTGCTCGAAGCCCTGTCGGTGATGTTGCAGGTGAGCTGGTTCAAGTACACCAAGCGCAAATACGGCGAAGGGCGCCGCATCTTGCTGATGGCGCCGCTGCACCACCACTTCGAAAAGTCCGGCTGGAAAGAGACGCAGGTCGTGGTCCGTTTCTGGATCATCACCATGCTGCTGTGCCTGATCGGCCTGTCCACCCTCAAGCTGCGCTGACGCGGCGCCGAACAAGACCATGCACCACCTTCGCAACCTCACCGTGCTGATCCTGGGTCTGGGTGACTCGGGCCTGGCCATGGCGCGCTGGTGCGCCCGGTGCGGCGCGAGCGTGCGCGTGGCCGACACCCGCGCCAACCCACCTCAGGCCGCCACGCTGGCCGCCGACGTGCCCGATGCCACCCTGCACCAGGGCCTGGATCCATCGCTGCTCGACGGCGTGAACCTGCTGTTCAAGAGCCCAGGCCTGATGCCTGCGTCGCCCGAGGTGGCGCCCATCCTGGTTCGCGCGGACGAGCTGGGCATCCCGGTGCGCGGTGAGCTCTCGCTGTTCGCCTCGGCCCTGGCCGACCTCAAGGTGGACCTGGGCTACGCGCCCAAGGTGGTGGCTATCACGGGCACCAACGGCAAGACGACGACCACCTCGCTGACGGCCAAGCTGATCGAGCGCGCCGGCCTGCGTGTGGGCCTGGCCGGCAACATCGGCCCGACGCTGCTGGACACCCTGCGCATCGCGCTCGATCAGGAGCCGACCCGCTTGGTTGAACCTGAAGGCGCCGAAGCGCACGCCGCACCTGGCGAGGCCGATGCGGTGTTGCCCGAAGAAGTGGGCGCGGCCAGCGAGCCGAGTGATTTGCTGCCTGAGTCGCAGTCACCGGTCAGCGCAGACGATGCGCTGCCGGAGGCTGGCCTGACCGTCGCATCTGACGTCGCCGAGGTTGCAGAGCAAGCCGCCGAGCCGACCTCGACGGCCGAGGCCTTGTCCGACGATGCCGACGCGGCACCGATCGAACTGGCTCCGCCGCCCCCCGCTGCGCCGGTCTTCGAGGTGCTGCCCGACGCCTGGGTGCTCGAACTCTCCAGCTTCCAGTTGGACGGTGTCAGCAATTTCCACCCCGACGCGGCGGTGGTGCTCAACATCAGCCAGGACCACCTTGACTGGCACGGCAGCATGGCCGCCTACGCCGAGGCCAAGTCGCGCATCCACGGCAAGACAGGTGTGATGGTCGTCAACCGCGACGAGCCCCTGGCCGAAGCCATGGTGCCGCCGCCCGAGGTGATCAAGTCCGGCGTGCGCGGCCGGCCCGCCAAGGTCGTGCACCGCAATGTCGTTCGTTTTGGCCTGGACGCCCCGCGGGCACCCGGTGATTTCGGCCTGGTGGTCGAGTCGGGCATGGCCTGGCTGGTGCGCGCCCGCGAAGCCGACCCCACGCTCAAGCTGGCCAAGGGCGAACAACACGAGATCGTGCTGCAGCGCCTGATGCCGGCCGATGCGCTGCGCATCCGTGGTCGCCACAACGCCTCGAATGCCCTGGCCGCTTTGGCTTTGGCCACGTCGGTGGGCTGCCCGCTGGCGCCCATGCTGCACGGCTTGCGCGAGTACCGTGGCGAGCCCCATCGTGTCGAGCACGTGCTCACGCTGCGCGGCGTGGACGCCATCGACGACAGCAAGGGCACCAACGTGGGCGCCACCGTGGCCGCGCTGCTGGGCCTGGGTGCCGACCTCTCGCCGGGCAAGCTCTGCCTGATCCTGGGTGGCGATGGCAAGGGCCAGGATTTCGCACCGCTGCGCGAGCCTGTTGGCCGCTTCGCACGTGCTGTGGCCCTGATCGGCCGCGATGCCGAGGCCATCGGCGCCGTGCTGCAGGGCATCCAGACGCCGTCGGGCGACGACATCCTCATTCAGCGCTTTGACATGCTGCAAGACGCCACCCGGTGGGCCTGGGAGCAAGGCCGCGAAGGCGATGCCGTGCTGCTGAGCCCGGCCTGCGCCAGCCTGGACATGTTCCGCAACTACGCCCACCGCGCCGAGGTCTTCGTGCAGACCCTGCAGGCCCTGGCCAACGATCTGGGGGAGGTCGCATGAGCGTTGCCGCAGACCGCAACCCGGTGCCATCGCTGATGGACCGCCTCAAGGCCTTGCTCAAGCTGCAGCGCGGCGAAGGCCAAGACGGCGGCCCGCTGCCGGTGCGTGACTTCGTCAACATCAGCTCCGCCCAGCCCTCGCGCGTGATGGGCTTCGACCAGCCGCTGTTGTGGGTGGTTGTGTCGCTGCTGTTGACCGGTTTGATCATGGTCTATTCGGCCACCATCGCCTTGCCCGACAGCCCGCGCTTTGCCAATTACGCACCCACGCACTTCTTCCAGCGCCACATCATCTCCATCCTGATGGCGGTGTCGGTTTCGGCCGTGGTCACACAGATCCCCATGAGCACCTGGGAAAAGCTGGCCCCCTGGTTGTTCGTGCTCTCGTTGATCCTGTTGATACTCGTGCTGATCCCGCACGTGGGCAAGGTGGTCTACGGCGCACGCCGCTGGCTGCCGCTGGGCTTCATGAACTTCCAGCCCTCGGAGCTGGCCAAGCTGGCCATCGTGCTGTATGCCTCCGACTACATGGTGCGCAAGATGGATGTGAAGGAGCACTTCTTCCGCGCCGTCACGCCGATGGCCGTGGCCGTGGGCGTCGTGGGCCTGTTGCTGCTGGCCGAGCCCGACATGGGTGCCTTCATGGTGATCGCTTCCATCGCCATGGCCATCCTGTTCCTGGGTGGTGTCAACGGCAAGATGTTCACGCTGATCACGGCTGTGCTGCTGGGCGCCTTCATGCTGATGATTTCGCTCAGCCCCTGGCGGCGCGAGCGCATCTTTGCCTACCTTGACCCCTGGGACGAGAAGAACGCCCTTGGCAAGGCCTACCAGCTCACGCACTCCCTGATTGCCTTCGGCCGTGGCGAGATCTTCGGCGAAGGCCTGGGCTCCAGCGTCGAGAAGCTGCACTACCTGCCCGAGGCCCACACCGACTTCCTGCTGGCGGTCATCGGCGAAGAGCTCGGTTTCATCGGCGTGGCCGCCGTGGTGCTGGCCTTCTTCTGGGTCGTGGTGCGCCTGTTCAACATCGGCCGCCAGGCCATCGCGCTCGACCGCGTCTTCGCCGGCCTCGTGGCCCAGGGCGTGGCCGTGTGGCTGGGCGCGCAAGGCTTCATCAACATGGGCGTGAACCTGGGCGTGTTGCCCACCAAGGGCCTGACGCTGCCGCTGATGAGCTTTGGCGGCTCGGGCATCTTGCTCAACTGCATTGCGCTGGCGATTTGCCTTCGCGTGGACATGGAAAACAGGCAACTCATGAGGGGAGGCCGGGCATGAGCACGCCTTCCCGTCACCTCGTCATCATGGCCGCGGGCACCGGCGGGCACATCATGCCCGGCCTGGCCGTGGCCGATGAAATGAAGCGCCGTGGCTGGACGGTGAGCTGGCTGGGCACCGAAGGCGGCATGGAAAACCGCCTGGTGCCGCCCACCGGCATCGAGCTCGACGCCATCTCCTTCAATGGCCTGCGCGGCAAGTCGCTGAAAGACACGCTGTTTGGCGGTGTGCGCCTGCTCAAGGCCTTTGTCGACTGCTACAAGATCCTGTCCAGGCGCCAAGCCCACGCCGTGCTGGGCATGGGCGGCTACGTGTGCTTCCCTGGTGGCGTCATGAGCGCTGCCCGCCTGCTGCCCCTGGTCATGGTCAACGCCGACGCGGCCATGCTGCTGAGCAACAAGGCCCTGCTGCCCATCACCGATGTGCTGGCCTGCGGCTTCGACGGCCCAGCGGCGCAGCACAAGGTCTCCAGGGTGACCGGCAACCCGGTGCGCGCCGAGATCGAAGCCATCGCCGAGCCCGCTCAGCGCTTCGAAGGCCGCAGCGGCCCGCTCAAGGTGCTGGTGGTCGGAGGCAGCCTGGGTGCCAAGGTTCTCAACGAGACCGTGCCCCAGGCCCTGGCCCGCATCGCGCCCGAGCAGCGTCCGCGCATCACGCACCAAACGGGCATGGCCAACTTCGAGTCGGTCAAGGCCGAGTACGCCAAGGCCGGGCTCGATGTGCAGCGCGACGTTGAGTTGCTGCCGTTCATCAACAACATGGCCCAGCGGCTGACGGACTGCGACCTGATCGTCTGCCGCGCAGGCGCCATCACGGTCAGCGAGCTGTGCGCTGCCGGCGTGCCCAGCGTGCTGATCCCGCTGGTGGTGTCGACCACCGCCCACCAGCGCGACAACGCCGAGTTCATGGCCCAGCACCAGGCCGCGATCCACCTGCCGCAGGCCGAGCTCAACGCCGACACGCTGGCGCGCCAGCTGCAAGCGCTGCAGCGCGATGAGCTGCTGACCATGGCCAAGCGCGCGCGCGGGCTCGCCCGCAACCATTCCGCTGCCGCAGTGGCCGATGCCATTGAGCAGCTCGTTCAACCTCACAAGAAAAAGGCGTCGGCATGAAGCACGCCGTCAAGCACATCCATTTCGTGGGCATCGGGGGCGCCGGCATGAGCGGCATCGCCGAGATCCTGCACAACCTTGGCTACACGGTCTCGGGCTCCGACCAGTCCGACAGCGCGACCTCGCGCCGGCTGGCCTCGCTGGGCATCGACGTGAAGTTGGGGCACGAGGCCGCGCACATCGAAGGCGCCGAAGCCGTGGTCACCTCGACCGCCGTGAAGGGCGACAACCCCGAGGTCATCGCTGCGCGTGCCAAGCGCATCCCCGTGGTGCCCCGTGCCGTCATGCTCGCCGAGCTGATGCGCCTGCGTCGCGGCATCGCGATCGCCGGCACGCACGGCAAGACCACCACCACCTCGCTGGTCACGGCCATCCTGGCCGAAGCAGGAGTCGACCCGACCTTCGTCATCGGCGGCAAGCTCAACAGCGCCGGCGCCAACTCTGCCCTGGGCAAGGGCGAGTACATCGTGGTCGAGGCCGACGAATCGGATGCCTCTTTCCTGAACCTGCTGCCCATCCTCTCGGTCGTCACCAACATCGACGCCGACCACATGGACACCTACGGGCACGACTTCGCCAAGCTCAAGCAGGCCTTTGTCGACTTCCTGCACCGCATGCCCTTCTACGGCGCGTCGATCCTGTGCATCGACGACCCGGGCGTGCGCAGCATCGTGCCGCTGATCTCGCGCCCCGTCATCACCTACGGTTTCGGCGAAGACGCGCAGGTGCGCGCAGTCGATGTCGAGGCCCTGCCGGGCGGTCAGATGCGCTTCACCGTGCAGCGCCGCAATGGCACGGTCATGCCCGATTTGCCCATCACGTTGAACCTGCCGGGGCGCCACAACGTGCTCAACGCGCTGGCTGCCATCGCCGTGGCCACCGAGATCGAGCTTGAAGACGAGCCGATGGCCAAAGCCCTGGCCGCTTTCTCCGGCGTGGGTCGGCGCTTTCAGCGCCACGGCGACTTCGCCACGACTGACGGCGGCAGCTTCACCGTCATTGACGACTATGGTCACCACCCGGTCGAGATGGCTGCGGTCATCAGCGCGGCGCGGGGCGCCTTCCCTGGCCAGCGCCTGGTGCTGGCCTTCCAGCCGCACCGCTACACCCGCACCCGTGACTGTTTCGAAGATTTCGTCAAGGTGCTGGGCACCGCCGACGCCGTGCTGCTCACCGAGGTCTACGCCGCAGGCGAAGCGCCCATCGTGGCGGCCGACGGCCGGGCCCTGACCCGCGCCGTGCGCGTGGCCGGCAAGGTCGAGCCGCTGTTCGTGGACGACGTGGCCGACCTCCCGCAAACCATCGTCGACAACGCCAAGGCGGGCGACGTTGTCATCTGCATGGGCGCCGGCTCGATCGGCACCGTGGCGGCCAAGGTCGCTGAATTGAAGAAAGAAGGCCACTGAGATGAGCCAGAACCTGTTGAAACCCCTGTCCATCGAGCCGAAGTCGCTCGGTCGCGTGGCCGTGCTGTTCGGTGGCACGTCGGCCGAGCGCGATGTCTCCATCATGTCGGGCACCGGCGTGCTCAAGGCCTTGCAATCGCAAGGCGTGGACGCCTTTGCGTTCGATCCGGCCGAGCGGCCGCTGCAGGAGCTCAAGGCCGAAGGCGTGGACCGCTGCTTCATCGCCCTGCATGGTCGCGGTGGCGAAGACGGCACCGTGCAAGGCGCGCTGGAACTGCTGGGCATCCCCTACACCGGCTCGGGCGTGATGGCTTCGAGCATCGCCATGGACAAGGTCATGACCAAGCGCATCTGGCGCTTCGAAGGCCTGCCCACCCCTGACTGGCGCATCGTCGCCAGCGCCGCCGAATGCGAGCAGGCCCTGGCGGTGCTGGGCGCGCCCATGATCGTCAAGCCGGCGCGCGAGGGCTCGTCCATAGGCCTGACCAAGCTTACCCACGTGGCCCAATGTGCAGCCGCCTACGCCGCCGCAGCCCAGCATGACCCCGAAGTGCTGTGCGAGCAGTTCATCGAAGGCGAAGAGACCACCTGCCCGGTGCTCATCGTCGAGGGCGAGGCCCAGGCCCTGCCGGTGATCCGCATCGTCGCGCCCGGCGGCAACTACGACTACCAGAACAAGTACTTCACCGACGAGGTCAAGTACCTGTGCCCCAGCGAGCTGGACGCGGCCGAAGAAGCCGAGATCCAGCGCGAGGTGGTGCGCGCCTTCAAGACCCTGGGCTGCCGTGGCTGGGCCCGCGCCGACGTGATGATCCGCCGCAGCGACCGCCAGCCTTTCCTGCTCGAGATCAACACCTCGCCGGGCATGACCGGTCACTCCCTGGTGCCCATGTCCGCCAAGGTGGCGGGCCTGAGCTACGAACAACTCTGCGTGCACCTGCTGGCTTCGGCCACGCTGGACCGCAACGCCTGATCGGAACCCAGCGAGCCATGCAAGCCGCCGCCGCCCTCCACCTGCCGCGAGAAGCCAGCGAAGCGTCGCAAGACGTGCGCTGGATGAACGTGGCCACCGCCTGGCTGGTGGTGGTGGGGCTGTGCCTGCTCGCGGCGGCAGGCCTGCAGCGCATCGGGCGCCTGCCCTTCTTCAACCTGACCGAGGTCAAGCTGGAAGGCGACCTGGTTCGCAACAACATCGCCACCGTGCGCGCCCACATCGTGCCGCGCCTGGAGGGCGGCTACTTCATGCTCGACCTGCAAAAGGGCCGCGAGGTGTTCGAGGCCGTGCCCTGGGTGCGCCATGCGGTGGTTCGGCGCGTCTGGCCCACCGAGTTGTGTGTGCTGCTTGAATAGCTCCGCCCCGCCGCCCACTGGCAG
>CAYJXE010000057.1:0-12249 GCA_964373965.1 uncultured Aquabacterium sp.
CCCAAGGTGCTGGACAAGCTGGGCTACGTTTACGTCGACGAAACCCGCAACCCGGTCTACCGGCTGTTCCTGCGCTGACGCGTTGGCTGCGCGGGCCGTGCGGCCGTTGCACATCACCAAATGAAACAGGCCGCTCAGTTTGTGAGCGGCCGGTTGGATTTGGGTGTGGGCTCTGTGTCGTGTGGGGTGTGGCTCAGTCGGGGCTGCGCACCTGGCTGCCCCCGTCGAAGCCCTCAGGGGCTGCGGGAGGCTGACCTCGGCGCTCACCCATGCCGGCCTGTGCGCCGGGCGGGATGCCTTGCCCGGGCGGCGGGGTTTGCGTGACGCCGCTGGGGGCCGGCAAGGTGCCCGTGGCAGCTGGGGGCAAGCCGGGCAGGTCGATGGTCAGGAAGTTTGCGCCGTCTTGCGGGCCGATGCGGGCGCTGCGCTGGCTGAGGTCCTGCAGCACCATCTCGCCGTCGACCAAGCCGCCCACGCGGATGGCTTTGGGCGGCTTGCCGTCGATGGACAGCAGGGCCACGCCGGCGCTTTGACCCGGGGCGGGCGCCATCACACCGATGACCTTGATGCGGCTGGCCAGGGCCGAAGCGGCGCTGGGGTTGGCCTGCGGGCCTTCGGTGCGAACCGGGCCGGTCAGCAGGCGCTGGATGTCGCCGCGCACACCGGTCTCCAGCGTCACGGCCGCAGCGTTGTGGGGGACGCCAACGGGCGGCGCGAGCCAGCGCAGGCCCCAATAGGCGAGGCTGGCGGCGACGGCGGCCCAGATCAGGAGTGCAGCGATGCGTGATGCCATGGTGGGCGCATTATGATGGCTGAGGCGGGCATCGTGCACCGTGAACAGGTGGTCCTTCCTCGGGTTGTTCCCGCATCAAGGGTGCCAAAGCCTCGGGCATGCTGGCGCCCTTGGTCGAAGCCGCGCCCGTCGTGACGCGAGGCCACCCCTGACCTGACCCTTGAAGACAAAACCGGAAGACGAAGATGTTTGAGCGCACCTCACGACCCCTTGACCGCACGCCCGGCGCCCTTGGCTGGGCTCGCTCGGCCGCCCGCACCGCTCAGCGCGGCTTCACCCTGATCGAGCTGATGGTGGTGCTGGTCATCATCGGCCTGCTGGCCGCCCTGATCGTGCCCAACGTGCTCGACCGCGCCGACGACGCCCGCGTGACCGCGGCCCGCACCGACATCAGCAACCTGATGCAGTCGCTCAAGCTTTACAAGCTCGACAACCAACGCTTCCCCACGGGTGAGCAAGGCCTGCAGGCCCTGGTGGTCAAGCCCACGGGCGGCGGCCCGATCCCCAACAACTGGAAGCCCTACCTCGAGAAGCTGCCCAGCGACCCTTGGGGCAACCCGTACCAGTACGTCAACCCCGGCGTGAAGGGGCAGGTCGATGTGTTCAGCTTCGGTGCCGATGGTCAAAGCGGTGGCGAAGGCCGGGATGCCGACATCGGTTCCTGGCAGTGATTCGCCGTCAGCAGGCTTGACGGCCCTCCCGACAGGCCGCTGGGCGTGGCGCGCGCGCCGCTCGGTGTCGCGCGGCTTCACCCTGCTTGAGCTGATGGTGGTGGTGGCCATGATCGCCATCACCGTGTCCATCGTGAGCTTTGCCGTGCCCGACCCCTCCAGCACCCGACTCGAGCGCGAAGCCGCGCGCCTGGTCGCCATCCTGGAGTCTGCCCGCATGCAGGCTCGCTCGGGTGCGCTCACCGTGTTGTGGGTGCCGCAGACCAAGGGCGACGAGGCCGACTACCAGTTCATTGGTCTGCCGCCGGTGCTGATGCCGCCTTTGCGCTGGCTGACCCCCGAGGTGCGCGCCGAGGTTGTGGGCGGGCGCAGCATCGTGCTCGGGCCCGAGCCCGTCATCGGCGCGCAAAGCCTGGTGCTGCGGCTCGAAGACCGCCAGCTCGTCATCGGCACCGATGGCCTGGGCGCCTTCCAGGTCATCCAGCCAACCGGCGAAGAGGCAGCCGAAGCACAGCAGGCGGTGATGCGATGAACCGCTGGCGTGGCATGACCCTCATCGAGGTCCTGGTGGCACTGGCCATCGTGGCCGTCACCCTGACCGCGGGCATCAAGGCGGCGGGTGGGCTGACGCTCAACGCCCAGCGCATGGCCGATCTCACCCGAGCCCAGTGGTGCGCCGAGAACCAGCTCACCAGCCTGCGCCTGAGCCGCACCTACCCCCCCGTGGGCGACAGCGATTTCACCTGCAACCAGCTGGGGCGGCAGTTGCCCGGTCGCATGGTGGTCCGCCCCACGCCGAACATCAACTTCCGTCGGGTCGACGCCGAGGTCCGTGACGAGGCGGACCAGCCCATCGTCAAGCTCTCGACCGTGGTTTCACGGTTCTGACCGGTGGACGATGCCATGAGCCCCATGTCCACACGCCGCCTCCCGATGCCAACCGCTGCCCGCGCTGGCTTGCGTCAGGCTGCCGGCTTCACCCTCATCGAGGTGATGGTGTCCTTGTTCATCCTGGCCGTGCTGGCGGGGGCCGCCTGGAAGGGCGTTGACGCCATCAGCACCGCTCGCCAGGTGGCCGATGACAACCTGCAGAACACCCTGCGCCTGCAGTCGGTCATGACCCAGCTGGACGCGGACATGGCCCAGGTCTGCGACACCCAGGTGGTCAAAGGCTTTCAGTTCGACGGCGCCAACCTGCGCCTGACCCGCCGCGCATCAGGGGGCGTTCAGGTGGTGGTGTGGAGCCTGCGCGAGCGCAAGCTGCTGCGCTGGACGAGCCCCGAGACCACGCGCGTCGGCGACCTGCAGGACCACTGGCGGCGGGCCTCGCAGCTTCAGGGGCGCGAGCCGGGCACGCTGGTGGCGCTCAACGGGGTTGACCAGTGGCAGGTTTACTGTTTCCGCAGCGGCTCGCTGAGCAACTGTCAGTCTTCGGGCAACGTGGTGTCCAGCTCGGGTTCACCCAACACGGGTGAAGGTTCTGCGGCAGCGGCTGCCGCCAGCATCGTACGCGAGCAGCTCCCGCAAGCCATCCGCTCTCAGCTCACCCTGGGCGATGGCGCGGGTGTGGCCGGCATGCTTTCACGCGACATCATCCTGTCGCCCCAGCCATGACACGTCGCACCTTGCCCACCCCCGCACCCCTCGCCGCCGAATGCTCGGCCCAGCGGCCTGGCGCCCCTGTGCGGTTTGGCGTGCGCCGAGGGCCAGCGCTGCGCCAGCGTGGCGCGGCCTTGCTCATGGCCATGGTCATCGTGACCCTGGTGGCCACCTTCGCAGCGTCGATGGTCTGGCAGCAATGGCGGGCCGTGCAGGTCGAAGGTGCGGAGCGCGTGCGCGCGCAGGCGACGTGGGTGCTGGTTGGCGCGCTCGACTGGGCCCGCCTGATCCTGCGCGAGGACGGCCGAAACGGTGGCGCAGACCATTTGGGCGAGCCCTGGGCCATCCCCTTGGCCGAAGCGCGCCTGTCCACCTTCCTGGCGGTGGATGGCGACAACACGGCGGTCGATGCCGACTCGCCCGAGGCCTTCCTCTCCGGTCGGGTCGATGACGCCGCTGCGCGTTACAACCTGCGCAATTTGATCAACTCGGAGGGCGACCTGGTGCCCGAGGAGCTGGTGGTGCTCAAGCGCCTGGTCGAGAACGCAGGGCAGTCGCCCGCGCTGGCCGATGGCCTTGCGCAGTCGATGAGGCAGGCCACCCTGGCGATCATGGCCATGCAATCCGAAGACCCGCAAGTCATGTCCAAACTGGGCGGGCAAGACGGCATGCGCAAGGCCCCGATCATGCCCTTGTCGGCCGACCAGCTGATGTGGCTGGGCCTGGATGCCGGCACCCTGGAGCGACTGCGCCCCTACCTGACCATCCTGCCCGATGCGACCCAGGTCAATGTGAACACCGCGCCCAAAGAGGTCATCGCCGCCGTCATCGACGGGGTGGACCTGGCGCGCGCCGCCCGCATCGTGCAGACTCGCCAGCGCAACCCGCTCAAAACGACCGAGGAGCTGCGCGCCGTGCTGGGTGCGGGCAACTGGAATTTCAGCCGCATCTCAGTCAAGAGCGACTACTTCGAGATCCGCGGGCGCCTGCGGCTCGACGACAACGTCATCGAGCAGCGCCACCTGGTCAACCGCCCCTCGCCCAACGACGTGGTCGTGAAATACCAGGGGCGTTTCTCGGGTGTGGAGCCTGGCGCCAATCCGTCCCCCAACCCCTGAAGGCCTTGTGGTGTGCTGACCAAGCGGGTATCAATCCTTAAATGGGCGCTATTTCGGCGCTCCTACAATGGCCCGGCGCCTAAGCTAGGGCGCTCCACCAGCGAATCCAGACTTTTCAACGCCCCGGCATGAGCATCCTCATCATCCAACTGCCGACCCGCAGCCGCCAGGTGATCGACCCGGCGGCGGCCGAGGCCGCGCCTGCCAGCTCGGGGCCCAAGGAATACAGCTACGTTCTCAGCGCCGACGGCATGTCGGTGTCGCGCCAGGGGCGTTGCGTGGCCGCCATGTTGCCCAGGGCCGACAGCGTCATCGCCGTGATGCCGCCGACCGACCTCAGCTGGCACCGCGTGACCGTGCCCAAGGCCCCGGCTGCTCGCATGCGCGCCGCCTTGGCCGGCATGCTCGAAGAAGCCCTGCTCGATGACCCCGAAGAGCTGCACCTGGCCCTGGCCCCGCAGGCCAAGGCAGGGCAGGCCGCCTGGGTGGCCGCTTGCGACCACACCTGGCTGACCAGCCAGCTCATGGCCCTGGAAAAAGCCAAGCTGCGCATCGACCGCGTGGTGCCCGCCGTGGCACCCGACGAGCCGGCCACGGCCTACTTCCACGAGGCCCACGCCAACCCGGTCGACGACAACGACTCCGTGGCAGCTGTGCTGCTGACCTGGTCCACCGCCGATGGCGTGTCGACCTGGCCGGTGGCCGGCAGTCTGGCCCGCAGCCTGCTGCCCGAGCCCCTGCCGGTGCAGGCGCGCTTTTTTGCCACGCCGCCGGTGGCATCTCCGGCCGAGCGATGGCTGGGCCGTGCCGTCACGGTGCAGACCCAGGGCGAGCACCTGCTGATGGCCGCCCGCTCGCTGTGGAACCTGCTCCAGTTCGAATTGACGCCCAGCAGCAAGGGCCTGCATGCCCTGACCGACCAGTGGCGTCGCGTCATGAGCCCGCAGTGGCGGCCCGCCCGCGTGGGCCTGGCGGCCCTGGTGGCGGTGCAACTGCTGGGGCTCAACCTGTGGGCCTGGCAGCAAAAGTTGCAGGTGCAGGACAAGCGCAGCGAGCTGGCCCGCATCCTCAAGCAGGCGCACCCCCAGGTGGGCTCGGTGCTGGATGCCCCCGTGCAGATGCAGCGCGAAACCGAGGCCTTGCGCGCCGCCGCAGGCCAGGCGGGCGACAACGACCTCGAGGCCTTGATGAGCGCCGTGGCCACGGCCTGGCCGCCCGAGCGGCCCACCGCATCCCTTCAGTACGACGGCACCTCCCTGACCCTGAGCCCCCCGGTGGGCTGGGGCCCGGACGAGCTCACCCAGTTCCGTGCGCGCCTGGGCGCCGCCGGTTTCGAAGTCGAACCCTTGGGCGACGGCCGCATGAGCGTGCGCCGAGCCCCCCGAGTCTGAAAGGCGAGGGCACCCACCCATGACCCAAACCTCTCAACCGTTGCAGGCCTTGCGCGACGCCTGGCAGGCCAAATGGTCGGCCTTGGCCCCGCGCGAGCGCCGCATGGCCACCATCGCCGGCTGGTTGTTGCTGCTCGCGCTGGTGGTGCTGGTCGGCATCCGGCCGGCGTGGCGCACGCTGTCGACCACCCCCGCGCAACTCAAGGAAGTCGACGCGCAGCTGGACCAGATGCGCCGCCTGGCCGACGAGGTGCAACTGCTGCGTCAGCGCCCACCCGTGCCGCCCGCCCAGGCCGAAGCCGCCCTGCGCTCCGCCTCCGACCGCCTGGGCCCCGCCGCCACACTGAGCGTGCAAGGCGACCGCGCCACCCTCAGCCTGCGCGAGGTGCCCGGCGAGAGCCTGGCTTCCTGGCTCGATGAAGTCCGCACCGCTGCGCGCGCCAGGCCCCTGGAGGCCAACCTGCAGCAGGCCCAGGCCGGGCGTTACAACGGCAGCATCGTGCTGAGCCTGTCCACGGCTCAAGCGCCGCGCTGAAAGGGCAAGAACATGGCTGGCCTGCCCCTGCTCAACCGACGCCCCGGCTGGATGAAAGGCGCGACCGCGCTGACCACCCGCTGGCTGGAGTCCACCCTGGAGGTCGCCCGCTGGGAGAACATGCGCCGGGCCGGGCGCCGCTGGGGCTGGTGGGGCGCGGGCGTGGGTGCCATGCTGGGCCTGATCGCCTATGCCCCCGCCCCCTGGTTGGCCAAGGCCGTGGTGTCTGCCTCGGACGGCCGCCTGCTGCTGGCCGACGCCAAGGGCACCATCTGGCGCGGCGATGCCGTGGCCGTGCTCACGGGCGGGCCGGGCAGCCGCGACGCCCGGGCCTTGCCTGGGCGCCTGAACTGGTCGATGCGACTCGGGCTGCAAGGCGTCTCCCTGGTCCTGCAGCAGGACTGCTGCATCCAGACTCCCCTGGTGCTGATCGTGCAACCCGCCTTGTCGGGCGCCACGGTGCGCGTGGCCACGCAAGCCCAGCCTGGCCAGCCTGTTCAAACCGCTGGCGAAATCGGCCACTGGCCGGCAGCCTGGCTCGGCGGCCTGGGCACACCCTGGAACACCTTGCAATTGAGCGGCGTGCTGCGCGTGAGCACCCGTGACCTCAGCTTCTCCTGGACCCAAGGCCGCCTGCGTGTGCAGGGCCAGGCCGAGGTGGCGCTCGACAATGTCGCTTCGCGCATCACCACGCTGGACCGCCTGGGCTCGTACCGGCTGGACGTGGTCGGCGACGCCGACGGGCAAGTTCAACTCAACCTGGGCACCCTCGATGGGGCCCTCAGCCTGACGGGCAACGGTGGTGTCACGCCTTCTGGTGTGCGCTTCCGCGGCGAAGCCCGTGCCAGCGAAGCCAGCCAAGGCGCGCTGGACAACCTCCTGAACATCATCGGGCGTCGCCAAGGCGAGCGCTCCGTCATTTCGATCGGATAAGGCATGAAGACCCATCCCCTGCTCACGCGCTCCCGCGCCACCGCCCTGGTCACGGCCCTTGCCCTGGCTTTCGGCCCAGGTGGTTTGCTGCCAGGCTTCACGGTGGGCGCGGTCTCCGCAGCCCCCGTCAAGAAGGGCGGCGCCACGGTCACGCTGAACTTCGTCAACGCCGAGATCGAAGGCGTGGCGCGTGCCATGGCCGTCATCGTCGACAAGCAGATCATGGTCGACCCCCGCGTCAAGGGTGCGATCACGCTCTACAGCGACCAGCCCCTGACGCCGCGCGAGGCCTACCTGAACTTCCTGGCGGCGCTGCGTGGCCAGGGCTTCAGCGTGGTCGAGGTGGGCAACATGCTCAAGATCGTGCCCGAGGCCGAAGCCAAGCTGCAGACGGGCACCGTTGAAGTCGGCACCGTCAAGCGCGCCGGCGACCAGGTGCTGACCCAGATCTTCCGCCTGCAGTTCGAGTCGGCGGCCAACATGGTGGGCGTGCTGCGCCCGCTCATCAGCCCCAACAACACGATCAACGCCAACCCGGGCAGCAACACCCTGGTGGTGACCGACTACGCCGACAACCTGCAGCGCATCAGCCAGATGATCGCGGCGATGGACGTGCCGTCGACCACCGACATGGAAGCGATCCCGCTGCAGCACGCCATCGCGGTGGACATCGCGCCCATGGTGCAAAAGCTCATCGACGGCGGCGCTGCGCCCGGAGCGGCCGGTGGCGCGGCCACCGGTGGTGCCGTGGTGATGGCCGATGCCCGCACCAACACGCTGATGGTGCGCGCCCAGAACGCCGCCCGCATGGGGCTGGTGCGCAACGTCATCCAGCGCCTGGACCGCCCGGGCACGGCTGGCGTTGGGGGCAGTGGCATCCACGTGGTCTACCTGCGCAACGCCGATGCGGTCAAGCTGGCGCAGGTGCTGCGTGCGGCGTTCGCGTCGGCCGGTGGTGGCTCGTCTTCGGGTGGCGGGGCATCGGGGGGCTCGCCCACCAGCACCACCTCCACGCCAACGACCCAGACCGGCATGAACACCTCTTCGGGCAGCAACTCGGGCGGTGCATCGTCGCAGGCCACGGCCCCGGTGGGCGCCTCGGTGCAGCCCTCGACAGGTGGCTTCATCCAGGCCGACCCGAGTTCCAACTCCCTGATCATCACGGCCAGCGACGCGCTGTACAAGCAGCTGCGCGCCGTGATCGAGCAGCTCGACGGGCGTCGCGCGCAGATTTACATCGAGGCGATGATCGTGGAAGTCAGCGAGCAGAAACTCGCTGAAGTTGGTTTCCAGTGGGCAGCGGGTTCGGGCAACTCGACCCAGGTCATCGGCGGCACCAATCTGGCCCAAGGCGGCACGCCCGGCCTGTTCAGCTTGATCGCGGACCCCGAGACGGTGGGTGCGGGCCTGACCGGCCTGAATGTGGGTATCGCGCGCAGGCTCTCCAGCGGCAAATACAGCCTCGGCGCGCTGGCCAGCTTCCTCGAAACCAACGCCGATGGCAACGTGCTGTCCAAGCCGAACATGATCGCGCTGGACAACGAAGAGGCCAAGATCGTCGTGGGCCAGAACGTGCCGTTTGTCACCGGCTCCTACACGAACAACAATTCCAGCTCGGGCTCGGTGAACCCTTTCACCACCGTGGAGCGCAAGGACGTGGGCCTGACGCTGCGCGTGCGACCGCAGGTGGGTGAGGGCGGCACGGTGCGCATGACGGTGTTCCAGGAGAACTCGTCGGTGGACGCGTCCAGCCGCACCAACGCGCAGGGCCTGACCACCAACAAGAGCTCCATCGAAACCACCGTCGTGATCGACAACGGCACGACCCTGGTGCTGGGTGGCCTGCTCAAGGACGAATTCAGCAACGGCAACTCACAGGTGCCTCTGCTGGGCGACATCCCCGTGTTGGGCAACTTGTTCAAGAGCCGCTCGCGTTCGCGCAACAAGACCAACCTGATGGTCTTCCTGCGCCCGGTCGTGATCCGCGACCAGGACGCCAGCAACGCCATCACGCTGGACCGCTACGAATTCATGCGCCAAAAGCAGATCAGCAGCCAGCCTGAAGAAAGCTCTGCGATGCGCAAGATCAACGGTGCGCCGCTGATGGACCCCTGGAAGCTCAGCAACGAAATGGCTCCACCCTCGGTGCGCCAGCCCCTGGACGACCCGAACGCCGCCGAGCCGAACCTGGTGTTGCCGCGCGTGCAGCCGGTGCCGGCGCCAGCTGCGGTGCCAGCCGCATCGGTGCCTGCGGCAGCTCCTGCCCCCGCCACCTCGGCCCCGCGCTGACCGACCGGAGCCGCACGACCATGGGCGCCCGCCACCCCCTTCCGTACGCCTTCGCCAGGGCCCACGGCCTGCTGCTCGAAGCCGACGCCGAGCGATCCACCCTGTGGGCCAGCGTCGGTGTGTCACCCGCTGCGCTGTCGGAGGTGATGCGCAAGTACGCCGTCGACGTCATCGAGCAGGAGCCCGCCGAGACGCTGTCGCAGCGCATCGCCACGGCCTACGCCGCCGGTGAAGGCAGCGCCGCCGCCGTGGTGGGCGAGGTCGAAAGCGCGGTCGACCTGTCGCGCATGCTGCAGGACCTGCCCGCCGTTGAAGACCTGCTGGAGTCGAGCAACGACGCGCCCATCATCCGCATGCTCAACGCGCTGCTCACGCAGGCCGCGAAGGACGGCGCATCCGACATCCACATCGAGCCCTATGAGCGTTCGTCGTCGGTGCGCTTTCGCGTCGACGGCACGCTGCGCGAGGTGGTGCAGCCCAACAAGGCCCTGCACGCCGCGCTGATCTCGCGCCTGAAGATCATGGCCGAGCTCGACATCTCCGAAAAGCGCCTGCCGCAGGACGGCCGCATCAGCCTGCGCATCGGCGGCCGCGCGGTGGACGTTCGCGTCTCGACCCTGCCATCGGCCCACGGCGAGCGCGCCGTGCTGCGGATCCTGGACAAGGGCGACGCCAACAAGTTCACCCTCGAATCGCTGGGCATGAGCGGCGACTCGCTGGACCGCTTCAAGCGCCTGCTGCGCCAGCCGCACGGCATCGTGCTGGTCACCGGCCCAACCGGCTCCGGTAAAACGACCACGCTGTACGCCGGCCTGAGCACGGTCGACGCCGCCACCACCAACGTGCTGACGGTGGAAGACCCGGTCGAGTACGAGCTGCCCGGCATCGGCCAGACCCAGGTCAACGCCAAGATCGACCTGACGTTTGCCAAGGCCCTGCGCGCCATCCTTCGGCAAGACCCGGACGTCATCATGATCGGTGAAATCCGCGACTTCGAAACCGCGCAGATCGCCGTGCAGGCTTCGCTGACCGGTCACTTGGTGCTGGCCACGCTGCACACGAATGACGCGCCCAGCGCCGTCACGCGTCTCACCGACATGGGCATTGAGCCCTTCCTGTTGTCCAGCTCGCTGCTGGGCGTGCTCGGCCAGCGCCTGGTGCGCAAGCTGTGCGTGCACTGCAAGCGCCAGGATGACCAGGGCAAGTGGCACCCGGTGGGGTGCCCCGAATGCGGCATGAGCGGCTACAAGGGCCGAACCGGTGTGTACGAACTCATGGTGGCCGACGACGAGATCCGTGGCCTGATCCACGAGCAGGCGGCCGAGTCCAAGCTGTTCGAGGTGGCCCAGCTCAGCGGCATGAAGACCATGCGCGAAGACGGCGACCGCCTGGTGGCCGAAGGCGTGACCTCGCTCGAAGAGGTCTTGCGCGTCACGCGGGAATGACCGCCCGCACGACAGCCCCGACCCGAGCACCTGAGTAACCACCATGCCCGCCTTCCGCTTCGAAGCCCTGGACGCCACCGGCAAGACCGTCAACGGACTGGTCGATGCCGACAACCCCAAGGCCGCGCGCGCCCAGCTGCGCACCCAGCACATGGTGCCGCTCAAGGTGGCGCCGGTGCAGGTGGCCGAGAGCGAGCAGAGCACGTCGACCAAGCTGTTCGCGCGGCGGGTGTTCAACTCCTCGGAGCTGGCCGTTTGGACGCGCCAGCTCTCGGGCCTGGTGGTGGCGGGTTTGCCGCTGGAGCGGGCGCTCACGGCGCTCGCCGATGAAGCCGAAGACCCGCGCCAGCGCGAGCTCGTGGCACACCTGCGTGCCGAGGTCAACGCCGGCTCGCCCTTTGCCCGCGCTTTGCTGGGCTCGCCCCGCGAGTTCGACGAGGTGTACTGCGGCGTGGTGGCCGCCGGTGAGCAAAGTGGCCAGCTTGGCGGCGTGCTCGACAAACTCGCCAACGATCTCGAAGAGCAGCAGGCCCTCAAGTCCAAGCTGATCGGCGCCACGCTGTACCCGGCCATCGTGTCGCTGTTCGCGGTGGTCATCGTGGTGGCGCTGCTGGTGTTCGTGGTGCCGCAGGTGGCGCAGGTGTTCTCCAGCAGCAAGCGGGCATTGCCCTTCCTCACGCAGTTCATGCTGGGCCTGAGCGCCTTCATGCGCAACTGGGGCTGGCTGATGATGCTGGGCATCGTTGGCGGGGGCTCCGGTTTGCTGGTGGCGCTGCGCGACGAGGCCTTCCGTCAGAAGTTCGACGCCTTCTGGCTGGAGTTGCCCATCATCGGCCGGCTCTCGCGGGGCTACAACGCCGCGCGTTTCGCCGGCACGCTGGCCATGCTGGCGGGCTCGGGTGTGCCCATCCTCAAGGCGCTGCAGGCGGCGGCCGAGACGCTCTCCAACCGCGCCATGCGCGCCGACGCGATGGACGCGCTGGTGCAAGTGCGCGAAGGCGCTCCGCTGGCCTCGGCCATCGCGGCCAAAAAGCGCTTCCCTGGCTTGCTGTCGATGTTCGCCCGCCTGGGCGAGCAGACCGGCCAGTTGCCGCTGATGCTGCAGCGCGCCGCCGTGCAGCTCTCGGGTGAGGTGCAGCGCCGTGCGCTGGCGATTGCCACGGTGCTCGAACCCCTGCTCATCGTCGTGATGGGCCTGGTGGTCATGCTCATCGTGATGTCGGTGATGCTGCCGATCATGCAGATGAACACCTGGGTGAAGTGATTTCTGAAAGCGTTGTTGATTGAAGCGCGAAGGGTGGACTGTGATTGAGTCCTGATCCTTTTGCCGCAATTTGCATTCGTTTTCAAATTACCCCCGTCCTGGGGAGCTTTGTGCTGAGGCCGCAGCCCTAGACTGGCCGCCACTCAAATCAAAACCTCAGGGACCATGAATTTGCCAAGCCTGTCGGACCTGGCCGGGCTGCTGTCTGCGT
>CAYJXE010000058.1:0-12111 GCA_964373965.1 uncultured Aquabacterium sp.
CAACCGACCCGACGGGTTACTTCAGCCTTGGGAAAGTTCTGCGCAATGCAATGAACATCAACGACCGGCTTGTTCGCTTGGCCGGACGTTTGACGGGAACAAAAATCGGCAGGCAGTTCACAGAAGAAATCACGCGGGGTAAGTACGCTTACCAAATCAAGAGCATTGGTATATCGTTTGCGTCTTACTTCTGTGGGCCTGCGGCGCCAGCGTGCGTCGCGGCTGGGCAAGCAGCGCTTGCAAAGGCCTACGGCCGCTCAGATAGTGAGGCAATTTCGACCGGCATCAAGGCAGGAGCGACTGCTTACGCGATGCAGGCGGTTGGAGACACATTCAATGTATCGGCGGAAGGTGCTACCGCTGCAACCCGCGCATTCAATACGCTCGGACACGCTGCTGTCGGTTGCGCCTCCGCAGCTGCGAGCGGAGGAAACTGCGGACAAGGAGCTGCAGGTGCTGCAGTTGGTGCAATCGCATCTAATTACTTTAGTACTGGAAACCCATATATGGACTTCGGTACGGCAACAGTAGCGGGCGGCTTGGGTTCGATTGCTTCTGGCGGAAAATTTGGCGAGGGCGCTGCAGTGGCGGCAGCGGGGTACCTATTTAATTACTGCACACACAAAGGCTGCTTTAATAAGCGATTTAATTCGAATGATGCGCGGAACGCATGGCTGACAGGCGGCGGATCACCTGTGACGGACGTGAGTGCAACGGAGTTTAATCTTTCTGGATCCACTGCTAGGTGGTTGGATGAAAAAAACTCGTTGGCTGTAGTGAGCCTAAGCTTGAAATTTGATAGCGGGATCATTCATGGTCAAGTTGATGGAGTGGTCAGTTCAGACGGACGGTTTACACCCAACGCCAATCGGTTTGACTTCGAGTTTTCCGGGCACGGCCCCAGCAGTTACCCTGACCTAAAATCTTGGGTGATTCGGACTGTCGGCACCGCTGTGGCGCGTTTTTATTACGGCTGGACAGGGACCCCGTATACAATTCACTTTAACAATGATTCGATACGGTTGCCTGCATCACACATGCAAGCCTTAGGGCTCGGTGGAGCGAACAAATGAGGATTAAATTTCGCATACTGCCAGCTTTGGGGGCATTCTCAATTGCCGCGCTGCTTTCCACTTGGGTTGCCATGTTTTGGTGGTCTAGTGGAGAAGTTTTTCAACCCTTTGATAAACCTCGATCAGTTGAGCAAACAAGAAGGATCGCTGATGCATACATGGATCGCTTTATGAATACGACGCAGGCACAAGGAGGGTGGAGGTTGGTGCTTTTTTCATCCTCGACCAATGGGGGGCATCGCTATAGATATAATTATATTGACGAGAGAAAAGATGTGCGGTGCATAGATGTGATTGTGGATGCGGGACGAGATTACTCAAATGGTTTCGAGGTGGATTGCCAGTAAATCTGTGTACATTAATTCACAAGCATCAGAGAGCCTCGCATAAAATGTGGCCGCTGAATGCACACAATCTTACCTGTGAAGGCCTGCGTCCCCGAATAGACAGGGGGAGGATTGTATATCTTCAATTGAGCTCGGATGATGGTTTGCAATATTCTGATCCGCCGAGTCGCACGGGACGCGATAAATTTTCCTTAGATGCCGAACCAGTCCAAGATGACGCCTGTCTACTAGTAGCTCGTCTAGCGAGTCCGGAAGGGTCTGGATGGATCCAGGTGCAGCGTTGTAGTAGCTTCTGACAGCCCTCTTGTACTGTGCCAACACCCACTCAGCCTCGGCCTCACGCTGTCGCTCCGCCTCTTTGGTCCAAACAGTGGCCGTCACACTCAAGCCAACACAAATAAATGCGACGCTAAACAGCACTACTAGGTAGGTGAAGCCGCGTTGGTTATTCACCCGCAGGTCACCACTCTCCATATGGCCTCCCACTTTGGCCAGCCCCCTCAGCCCCGCTCCGCACGTCGTAAACGGCCGATGCAGCAGGCGCAGGCGGGTACACAAGGACCCAAGTGTCAGCTCGCTCTGATACCGGATCAAATGGAACGGAAGCTAAGTACCGCTCCGTGACCAACTGCTGCAGGCTGTCCGGGTACTTCTGCTTGTCGGCCTTGTACTTGTCGATGGCTTCGCGCATCAGGCGCAGGTTGGTCTTCAGTGCTGCTTCTTTGGCTTTGTCGAGCGACGCCATGTAGCGTGGCGCCACGATGGACAAGAGCGTGGCCATGATGGCCAGCACCACCAGCAGTTCGATCAAGGTGAAACCCTTTCGGCCTTGGCTGCTCATCACGGCTCACCAATTTCGATACGGCTCGCCGTTCAGCCCCTTGTCTTTCGACAGGGAGTAAACGTCGTACACGTCTTTTCCGGGCTGTGGCGCATCAGCCGGGCTGACATAGCTGCGCAAACCCCAAGTGGCGGCGGCCTGAGCCACATCGGCCGGGGCGAAGGGGTCTCGGGGCAGGCGTCGCAAGAAGTAGATCTTCTCGCCTCGGGGCGACTTGGCGTCGGGCACGCCGTCCACTAGCACGTTCAGGTTGGGCGGGTAGCCGCTGTCGCCCACGCTGCGCACGATGCGGCCTTCGTCCACGGCGTCTTTGTAGTCGTCCAAGGCCTTGCGAATCACCCTCAGCGATTGGCGCAGCTCTTCTTCCTGCGTGCGGCGTTGCGCCAGCTCGGCCAAGGGCAGCCCGATGGTGGCCAACACCGACACGATGGCCACCACCACCAGCAACTCCACCAGGGTGAAGCCGAGTACACGCAAGGCGAATGGGCGGGGTGACGCAAGCATCATTGCAGCAAGGTGGGGGGCAAGGGTGGCAACTTGCCTGGCCCCGTTGGCCCCGTTGGCCCTGGTTGGGCTGGGGCCGGTGCGGGAGGTTGCGGCGCTGGTACCGGCGCAGGTGCAGGGGATGCTGTTCCTTCGGTCGTCGCCGTGGTGGGGCTCACCGGCACCGGGGGCGGTGGCATGCTTGGGTCACCCGTTGGTACGTTTGCTGGTGGGAAGGCTGGCGCAGGCAATCGGCCCGACGCTGCGCCTGCCGGAGCCGTGGGCGCGGTTTGCAGCGGGGTCGCATCGATGCTCTGGCCCAACTGAATGGGCGCGGCCCCCACCGCGTTCTCGGTGCCGGCGCCAAACTCCTGCAACCCCACGCCAGGCAACTCGATGTTGCGCAAAATGCGCGGCGTGATCAGCAGCACGATCTCGGTCTTGGAGTCGCTGTCTTGCCCCGCGCCAAACAACTTGCTGACAAACGGCAACTCGTTCAAGCCCGGTACGCCGGTGTTCGAGCGGCGGTCTTCTTTCTGAATCAAGCCGGCCAGCACGCTGGTTTCACCATCGCGCACGCGCAGCACGGTCGATGTGTTGCGAGAGCCCAGCCTATAGGTTTGCGTGCCCGTGGCCCGGGTGATGGTGTCCACGATGTTCGACACCTCCAGGTCCAGCTTCATGCCCACCTCGTCGTCCAGCGTGATGGTGGGCTCGATGTTGAGCTTCAGGCCAACATCGAGGTAGCTGACCGATTCGGCCGTGCCCACGTTGGCCGTGTTGGTCACGGTGATGACGGGCACCTTGTCACCGATCATGATCTTGGCTTGTTGGCGGTTGCGCACGCGCACGCGCGGGTTGGCCAAGATGTTGGAGTCACCCTTCTGGCTGCGCAACTGCACCGAGGCAATCGGGTCACCAAAGTTCAGCCGCACCAGCGACTTGCTGCGGTCGTGGAACTCGTCGAGCGTCAGTTGACCAGGCACACCGCTGCTGCCTCGCACCGATGCCGACACGGAGGTGGGCCACTGGATGCCCGCCTGGATCAGGCGATTGACGTTGACCTCCATCACCTCCAGCTCCAGCATCACCTCGGGCTCGGCCATGTCAGCGGTCGCAATGAGCTTTTCGGCCAAGCGAACCACCTCTGCGGAGTCGCGGATCACGAGCAGGTTCAGCCGCTCGTCGATGTGCACCTCTTTCACCTTCGCCATGGAGCGGATCAGCCCGGCGGTTTTGTTCACGTCGGCGTTGGTGAGGTAGAACGAGCGCACCACCATCTCGCGGTAGTCGGCCGCTTTGTTGGGGGTGTTGGGGTAGATCAGCAAGGTGTCGCTGTCGAGCACGCGCGATTCAAGCTGGTTGGTGGCGAGCAGCAAGCGCAGCACGTCTTCCACCGGCTTGTTGGTGAAGGCCAGGGTCACGCGGTTGTCTTGCTGAACATCCTTGTCGAACACGTAGTTCAGGCCCGACGCCAGCTTGAGGGACTCGAACACCTGGCGCACGCTGGCGCCCGTGAAACTCAGCGACACGGGCTTGCGGTAGATGGCCTTCAGCTTGGGGTAGACGCCCAGTTCTTTGCCCGTGGCATCGGTCTGCTGGCGCATCCAGCGTTTGAGCAAGCCGCCTGCGCGCACGTGGCGGGGGTTCTCTGAAAGCACCAGGCGTGCCTTGGCCACGGCGCCATCCCAATTGCCACGGTCTGCGTCGGCTTGTGCCTGCTCAAGGCTTCGCGCGTGGCGTTGCGCCACCTCAAGCTCGTTCAGGCCCTTTAGTAGCCGGGGGTCATCGGGCAAAAAACGTTGCATCTCGGCATAAGCCGCCTTGGCCTCTTCGTGCTGCCCTGATGAAGTGGCCATGTCGGCCTGTCGCAGCAGCCGCGTGGCGACCAGGTCGCGTTGCAGGATGTGATCGCGGCGGTAGCCGTCGTCACCTGGCGCATGTTCGCTGGCGCGCTGCAGGTTCAGCACACCATCGGCCAGTCGGCCTTCCTCCAGGGCCTTGAAGCCTTCGCGATGGCTCTGGTAGCCGGCACAACTGGCCAGCAGGGCCGAGCCCAGCAGCAAGGCGCTCCAGCGTTGGATACGGAGGTGTGCGTTCATGGTCAAGGTCTTGTTGGCCACACCGTGGTGGCCGTGGGCGCATCAGGGATGGGCAGTTGCCACACCTTCTGCGTTTGCATATTTTGAAGGCTGATCTGCCTGGGGTCGATTCGTTGAACCTTGTACTGGCCCAGCAGGGATTCTGATTCACGGGCCATCACCGTGCCATGGGGTGTGCTCATGAACACGGCGGGGCTCTCGTCTCCCGCCCAGGTGCCCACCACCTGCAGCGGAGGGGCTGCTTCAGGGGGCACCACCGGTTCAGGTGGTGGCGGCGGAGGCAAGGCAGCTTGCTTGCGCCGGGCTTTTTGTTCTGCCAACTGTGCCGCTCGTTGCGCCGCCAGCTGTTGCTCTTGTTGCGTTTGCGCGTTGAAGGCGGCGCGAGTGATGAACAGGTCGCGAACAGGCGAGGACGATGCCAGGCGATCAAAGCCTGCGGCCCCGGGGGTTGATGGCGCTTGGATAGGCGCCACACCTTCTCCGGCCCCTGGCGACTTGGCTCGGACGATGGCCCGCACAACGTCGGAGCCTCGATCAGATTGTGCGGTGGGCCATGGGTCGAGCCAGCGGATGAGCAGCAGCACCGCCAAGCCCATGAGCAGCCATTTGAGCCGAGCGTTGCTCATGGCGCCTCCTCTTGCCCACGCAGGTAAAGCACCCACACCAGCTTGGCGTCGGCCACTGCGGTGTCGGCGTTGGGCCGCTCCATGGTCCAGCTGCGCAGGCCCAACGCGGGGTGTGCGCGCAGCAAAGACTCCACCCATAGCTTGACCTGTGGGTAGCTGCCCTTGATCACGGTTTGCACCTCAAGCTGAGGCAGTTGCTCAGGGCTGCCGTCAAGCACACGGTACTCGGCCTGTGGCCACACCAAACCTGCTTTGCGGCTTTCCTCTTGCATGCTGGCGATCATCAGCGGCACGTCCACCTCTTGTGGGAGCCGCAAAGGCGCTGAGCGAGTCACCGCGCTGGCACTAGGCGCGCTCTCCGTGACCGCAGCAAGCGGCGCGGGCACAACGATGTCTGCCGTGCGTTGCTGTTGCAACAGGGCCAAACCGCCAGCGACCAAAGCCGCCAGCCACAGGGCGATGCCCGCCCAGCCCCAAGGCCCCAGCAGCTGAGACGCACGCCACGCCCAGGTCAATGCTTGGGCCCAGGCTGATTGAAGCTTCGGGTTCAAACGGCCCCCTCTTTGCGCCGCAATTGCACTGCAAAGCGCACGATGGCGCGGCCAGATGCGGCATCCCGGGCTTCTTCGTGCCGAAGCAATCGGACCCGCTCAAACTGAGGCACACCTTGCAAGGTTTGCACGTAGCGCAAGGCGTCTTCCAAGGCGTCGGCTTCGCCTTCCAGCATGACCTGCCCTGTGTTGGCATCGGGCTTGTAGGCCAAGAGGTAAACCGGTGCACGGGTCAGTTGCTCGACCACGGTCAAGGTATCTAGCCACGGCCAGTTCAGCACTTGTTGGGCCTTTTGCCAACGTGGGTCGCGGTTACGCCGATCGGCCTCGGCTCGGGCTTCTTCGGCCTTGGCCGCGGCTTGCTGCGCCAAGGCGGCGTTGGCGCTGAGCACGCGCTGGCGAGCGTCCATTGCTTGCGTGTGCGCTTGTTGGGATTGCCAGAACCACAAGCCCGCAGCCAACAGGGCGGCCACACCAGAGAACAAGCAGATCAACCCGATGCGGGTGGCAGCGTGTCGGGCACCAAACTCGACATGACGAATGCGGTTCATGCCAGCGCTCCTTGCCCGGGCAAGCCGAGGTGCCATTGCATGTCTCCTTGAGGTGTTTTCAACACCTGCGAGACGGGGGGCCACGCGGCTTGCGCCCGAAGGCTTTGCGCAAGCACCCGGTTGGCTGAGCCAGTCAGGGGCTCAGAGGGCAGCTCAAGCCGGGCGCGCTCGACCGCAAGCGCCTTCAGGCACACCTCGGCATCGGCTGGCACGTCCAGCGCGGGATGGCAGCCCAACAGGCTGCCGTTTTGCCAGGTGAGCACCAGCATGCGGTCATCTTCCATCAACACCTGCTGTACCAAACCTGCTTGGGCGTGGTGGTGCCCGCCCTCCAGCATGTGTGCGAGCGTTGGCTGAAGGGCGATCTTGTCGCCAAGGATGGCCATCAGTTTGGATTGCAAGGTGTCTGGCAGCGCAAAGGCCAGGCCAGCCGCGTCGCCAACCAAATAGTTCGATTCGACGCGCCAAGCATGCGCTGCTGCACCGTGGATGCGAGAGAACCGGTGTTGCGCCAGCGCCTTGAACGATTGCGGCGAGAAAGGTTGCTGGCCGGCTGGCACCCAGCAGGCCGGGGCCCAGTGGCTGTCAATCAGGACTGTCACAGGGGCGTTGCTCAGGTCAATTTCAGCGGTCAACTCTTGCAGCGCGCGTTCCAACTGAGGCCAGGCGGCCACGGTTGGCACATCGATGGCCACGCTCTGTTGCAAGTTCCATTGCCGGTTCTCTCGGATGTAGGCCTGCACATGGTGCGCGCCCAGGTGCAACAGCCGCTTGGCGCGAGAACGGCGGGCGGTCAAGTCAAGAGGCCACACGGTTGACCTCCTCCAAGGTGGTCCAGCCCTGGGCCGCCGCCCGCAAAGCCAAGGTCCGCAAGCTCACCCAACCCATGGACTCCGCGTGCGCTTGGATCTGATCTAGCGGCGCTCGGGCCGCGATCAAGCCCTTCATGGTGGGCGTCATCTCCAGCGTTTCACCCAGGGCCAGGCGACCCGCGTAGCCCGTGCCCCGGCAGCGCTCGCAGCCAACGGCCCGGCTCCACAGGGCACCTTGGGCGTGCTCGCCAAGTAGGCGCAGATCATCGGTCGTTGGCAAGTCCTGGGCATCGGCAGGAGGCGCCTTGCACGCGTCGCAAGCCTTGCGCAGCAGGCGTTGAGCCACGATGCCATTCACGGCGGAGGCAAAGGTGTAGGCATCGATGTCGAACTGCGTGAATCTGCCCACCACGTCGAACACCGTGTTGGCGTGCACCGTGGTGAAAACCAAATGGCCGGTCAAGGCCGATTGGATGGCGATCTGGGCGGTTTCTGCATCGCGGATTTCGCCCACCAGGATTTTGTCAGGGTCATGCCGCAAGATGGACCGCAGCCCGCGCGCGAAGGTCAACCCCTTGCGCTCGTTGACGGGGATCTGTAGCACCCCAGGCAACTGATACTCAACCGGGTCTTCGATGGTGATGACCTTGTCGCGGGTGTTCAGGGTCTGGTTGATGGCGGCATAGAGCGTGGTCGTTTTGCCGGATCCTGTGGGGCCCGTCACCAGCAACATGCCGTGCGAGCGCTTGCTCCAGTGCTCGATGGATGCGATCGCTTCAGGGTTGAAGCCCAACTTGCTGAGGGTGAGGCCTTCCAGGGTCTTGGCCAGGTGCTGGCGATCGAGCACGCGCAGCACCGCGTCCTCGCCATGGATGCTGGGCATGATCGACACGCGCACGTCGATGGAGCGCCCTTCGTAGCTTATCTGCAATCTGCCGTCTTGCGGCACACGACGCTCTGCGATGTCCAGCTGCGCCATCACCTTGATGCGGCTGATGGCCTGCGAGGCGAGGTCTGGGTTGTCCAGGTGCTTTTGCAGGCTCAGCACGCCGTCGATGCGGAATTTCACAGCCAACCCATTTGGCGTGCTTTCCAGGTGGATGTCGGAAGCGCCTGTGCGCAAGGCATCGAACAGCGTCGAGTTGACGAAGCGCACGGCCGGGCTTTCATCTGCGCCGATCTGCAGCAGGCTCAGCTCCTCTGCATGCAGCCCGCTGGCGTTGCTGGTTTTGCCGGCATCACCCAAGCCCATGGAGCCCAACGCACTCATGTGCCTTTCGCAATGCGCCAGCCAGGCATCCAAGGTGTCTTGGCCCACAAGTGCGGGGGTGAACACGCCCACGTGGGACTTGGCCCAGGCCAGGCGATCCACGTCTTGCCCGTCAGTCATCAACAGCACGGGGTGGTCCAGTGCAGGCTCGGCGAATGCGCAGCCCATTCGCGCACAGTCCACGAACGGCAACAAGTCGAATCGAGGGCGGTGTTCGGCCAGCTCCACCATGGTGAAGTGCGCCATACCCAATCGTTGCGCGAGCGCTTGCGTTGGCGTGATGTCAGTAACGGTCATTGGATGGCCGACGCCAGTTCAAAAATGGGCAAGTACATAAGGATCACGATGATTCCCACACCCAGGCCGATGAGCGTCATGACGACGGGCTCGATGATGCGCATGGCCTTGTCGATGGATTTGGTGACCTCGTTTTCGTGGAAGTTGGCGGCGCGCTGGAGCATTTCACCCACGTCGCCAGACCGTTCACCTGCTTTGATCAGTTGCGCAGCAACCGGCGTGGCCATGTCAGCCAGCTCAAAAGCGGTTGAAGGTGGCAGGCCTTCGCGCATGGCCAGCGCCGTGCGCATGGCGCCAGAGCGCAACGGCAAAGGCAGCACCGACTCAGCCAAGTCGAGCGACTCGGGCAGCGGGATGCCACCGGCCACCAGCATGCCGATGGTGCGATACCAACGGGCAAGGTGGTACGTGCGCAGCGTTTGCGCCAGGGGGCGCCAGGACATGGCCAAAGACAGCATGCGGCCACGCTGCCGTTCTGATGCGATGGTGGCGATGATGAGCGCGGTCAAACCCAGGGCAGCGACCATGAGCACGGAGCCATGCTGGTTGAGCAACTTGGACCAGCTCACCATGAGTTTCGCCGACCAAGGCAGGTTGGCCATGCTCTCAAACACGCGGGCGAAGCGTGGCATTACGTAGAGCAGCAAAAACGCCATGACAGCGCCACCCACGAGCATCAGCAACGTGGGGTAAAGGGCCACGGAGGTGACCTGATGTCGAACCTTGGCCGCGCGTTCTTCGTGCTCCAGGAAGCGCTGCAGGGCCTCCGGCAGGTTGGAGGTTTGCTCGGCCGAGCGAACCAGCGCAATCAGCAAGGCAGGGAACACAGGCTGTTGCGACATGGCTTCAGACAAAGATTGCCCTTGCTTGAGCGCAGTGGTGAGCAAGGCCAGAGGCTCCGACCAAGGGCCAGTGCGCCCGCGCTGAAGGGTGTCAAGAGACTCGATGACGCTGAGGCCAGCCGTGAGCAAGGCGTTGAACTGTTCGACAAAGACCAAGACCTGGGCCGCAGGCGCATTGCGTTGGCCGAACTGCAGAGCGCGCAGCCTCGTTGCCGCCCCCAAGCTCAAGGCGCGGTTGCCATGAGCCACCACGCGCAGCACAGACCACCCCTGCTCGGCGGCTGCTGCCTTGGCAGCCTGCGCGTCAGGAGCCTCCCAAGAAAGGCGAATAGGGGCCTCACGCCCCCTGACAACCTCAAGCTGGAACTTCACCCCGTTTGCACCCCGATGGTTTGTGAACCCAATCAACGGCCAGTCTGCCACTGGAGGATGTCAGCGGCTTCGCCGTCACCCCCCAACTGGCCGTCTTTGCCTAAAGAGAGCAGATCGTAATCGCGCTTGTCGGTACCGGGGGCTTTGTAGACGTAAGCGTTGCCCCATGGATCAAGGGGGACTTCCTTTTGCAGATAGGGGCCGCTCCAGCGGGCCTCGCCTTGAGGCGCGGCGTTCAGGGCTTTGAGGCCTTGTTCGGTTGTGGGGTAGCGGCCCACGTCCAAGCGGTAGGTATCCAGAGCTTTGCTCAGGGCATCGAGTTGGGCTCGGGCGGTTTTGGCTTCGCTTTTGCCGATTTGATCGAAGAAGCGGGGGCCGACGTAGGACGCCAGCAAGCCGACAATAACCATTACAACAAGCAACTCCAACAGGGTAAAACCAATATTGGTTGCTAAAGAATGCCTTCTGGGATTATTTTTGATCAATTGATCCATAATGCGACCCATCAACATTTTTCCCCAGCGTTAATGTTTGTTTTGGTTTTTCGTAGTAGCATTCATATCTGCCCTCAAAGAAAATCCATAGTCGGAGTTGCTTGCATTCAGCCAGTCGCCACCCATTCACCTCGTTAAATCCATTTAAATCTAGCGGGAGGCTTGATTTTATATTGCACGTAACAAGTTCGCTTAACTTTTTATAATACCGACAATCCACAATTTGTGCATCTGCGTTGATGCGTTTTACTGCCAGCAAGAAATCTTGTTTTAATCTGGCCTCGTCAGCAAGCCCGTCGAATGATATTGATCCGACGTATGCAGCCATGATCGCGATCAAAAAACGCAATTTCACACCTTCATCTTGGGCAATTGGCAATGCAGCCCATAAAAGATACGGGACTGATCGACAAGGTTGGTTTTCCAAACGTAACAGCCACCCCCCCTAGATTGGGCGCGCCAGACGGTGTGTATGAGTAGCTGGATTTTACGCCGACCAATGTTGGTCGAACCTCTACGGACGTACCTGCGCCAGAGAGAACTGTATTTACAGCTTTGGGACTACCATCTCCGTCCACCCATCCAACCTCCACGGAGAGGCTCGGGATTGCTGACATGGAAAGCGAAATATCGCCGCCACCACCCCAGTAAACCGCGCCACCGTCAAAAGCGTACGCCAAACCGGTTGATTTTCCGAGAGCCCCAGCGTTTACTGCCACATAATCTGGCGCAACTCTGCGCAAATCTGATGCGATAGGGTCGACTACAGCATCTTTGAATGTCGCACCCATGCACTGCGCGAAAGTTTTGTTAATACACCCGTTCGCTTGATTGAACAAGTACCCCATACCCGCCATGACGGCACCTTCACCGAAGTTGCCGCCAGCGGCTGCCGATCCAAGTCCGCCGGCCACCATAGCGCCAGCCATCGGATTGAATCCCATCTTCACCCCTGCGATGCCTCCAACGGAGCCCATGGCCGCACCAGCGGCACCAGCGCCGCAGTCACCGCCGCTGGCTGATGCGCTCAAGCAGCCCACCGCAGCATGGCCGACAACATTTGCAGCGATCTGTCCAGCGGTTGCTTTTTTAACTGCCTCAGCCCCATGCATGCCTGTGGCATCGCCGACTGCGTTAAACGCCAAAGTTGTTGCGTATGTCACGACTCCGGTCTTGTAAGCAGCACTCATAGACCCTGTGGCTTGGTACGTGTAGTACGACGACCATGCTGCGCCACCGCAACCACCACAGAACGGAGTTGTGATGATCGTTGAGACCATCTGGCCAATCTGATTTGCCCACTGGTTCTTGAGAATGAACCGGTCAATCTGCTTCTGGAATGGTTGAACCGCAATAGCTCTGAAGATGTTCTTAGGCGTCGGAACAAAGATTGCGGTCACAGTGCGCTTGACCCACTTCGACAGGCTCCAGTAGCCGGTTGGGTCGGTCA
>CAYJXE010000059.1:0-11144 GCA_964373965.1 uncultured Aquabacterium sp.
TCTACATTTATCGACCCATATCTCTACATTTATCGACCCATATCTCTACATTTATCGACCCATATCTCTACATTTATTTTTTTGCATATTAAGTGATGATACTCTACAATGTGTATACATTAAAATATTTGAATATCTATTTACTATTTATATCCTTGTATATATAAATACGTTTATCGACCCATAAGCAGAGTCCTATATGGCTGAATTAGTTGTAAAATCAAACGCGCTCATACAAGCCAGCTACACATTAGGTCTTGTGGAGCAACGCCTTATTTTGATGTCAATTGTCGGGGCGCGTGAGGCGGGCGAAGGGATTACTGCCGAAACTTTACTAACAATTAGGGCGCAAGATTACGCGGCACTATTTGGTGTCGAAAAGCACACGGCGTACAAAGTGCTATCCGAAGCTGTAGAGACCCTATTTAATCGACGCGCTACAGTCGAGGTGTACGATAAGAAGCGCGACCGCACACGCCCTATGGCTGTGCGCTGGGTAACTGCGATGGCGTATGAAGAGGGCGAAGGGTCGATTACGCTGCGTTTTGGGCATGAGGTTGTGCCAGAAATCACTCGCCTTGAGGAAAACTTCACCAGCTATGAGCTGGAGCAGGTTGCAGGGCTGAAAAGTGCATACGCTGTGCGTCTCTACGAGATGCTTATCCAGTGGCGAGCTGCTGGAAAAACACCTGTATTTGAAATTAATCACTTTAGAAATCAGCTAGGTTTAGGTGTAAATGAATACCCTGTTATGGGGAATTTTAAAGCACGCGTGCTTGATGCAGCGGTTAAGCAAATCAATGAGCATACAGACATCACCGCCAATTATGAGCAGCATAAATCTGGGCGAACGATTACGGGCTTTTCATTCAAATTTAAGCAAAAAACCAAACCGATTGAGCAAGAGAAATCCAAGCCAGCTAAAGGCTCTAACCCACTAAGCGGGGTGAAGGATTGGGAAGTTTTTTACCAAAAACACAAGCTAAGTAAAGCGGAATCAATGGACGAATTCTCTAAACGGATTCGCAAGGAAGCGGCTGAAGGCACTTTCTCTTTGAACCCAACAGACTGATGGTATACTGCAATGACAACGACCAATTAGGGGTGTGTGATGGGCGAGTGGAGCGATTATTTTGAGGATTTCCCAGAAGAAAATCCCGCTAACTACGCCGACCCCTACCAAAGAATTTCTGCTCTTCCCTGTTATGAACGGATTAGTGCACTCGTCAATCAACATGCCCCAGCACTCGCCGCACTGCTTGAGGCACCAAGTATGAGGGCAGAATCAAACAACATCTTTATGATCTATTCAAAAATCGTCGCCAGTTTGCTGCATATCTGTCTATACCACGCTCTCACTTATACCGATCAAAATCAAGCTTGCCAAACTGCTCCGGTGATTTAATTAATTTTTTACGCAGTTTGACTCGAGCCGTTGCGTAGTCATCCGAAGCCCCATAAAGCTGATGAAAATCAGCTAAAAACAGATCACTTCGAATCAGTAAATCAATCTGCTTATCGGTCAACTGGGTAAAGAAATCAGGCGTATTGGCATCGCGTTGCGTGGCCTGTTGCGCATACTTCGGTGGGAGTTTACGACCACTCTTTTGCTTAAATTTGAACGAAAACCCTGTGATATTACGGCCTGCCTTGTGTTGTTCGTAGCTCACAGTGATATCAGTGTGCTGGTTGATTTGATCTAAGGCAAGATTTAGAACTCTTCGTTTAAATACCTCCATACGCTGATATTCGTGATCCAAAACACCTAGACGCTTCCTAAATTCTTGCAGTTCGATGAATGACGTTTTACCTGTGCTACGCCAGCAAATCAGCAGCTCATACAAACGCACGGCATAGGCACTGCTTAGGCCACTGATTTGCTCAATGTCATATTTAGTGAACTGTTCCTCAAGTCGAGTGATTAATGGCACTACAGCAGGTGCAAAGATAAGCTCTACAGTTGCCAGATCATCCATATAACCAACTTGAGAAACCCAGCGGCTCGTAATGTGAATGCGTCCACGTCCGCGTGTTTCTTGATAACTAAACTGGCGCGCAAACAGATCCTTACAAGCATCTTTTAACGCCTGATATGCTGTATTGCGATGTACGCCAAATTGATTGATATAGGTTTCAGCATGCACGGTTAGTGTCGCCTGAAGGTGGTTGGTATTGCTGTTACCAGTACCAGCGAAAGAGAAGGTCTCGACGGGGATGGGATTCCTATGGCTGGACGACAAAGAAAACGGCAGTTTTGGTAGCTTTGAATTGACCATCAAAAGGTAGTTTAAACAGAGGTTTGAACAGCAAAAACTTGGGAGTCCCAAACCCTAAAAAAATGTCACACACCATGCAGCTCCGCTACAGGGCTAAAAAGCCAACAGCTTCATGGCTTTACGGTGTCAGACAGCTAGCGCAAAAGTGTATGACAGCTAACCATGTTAAAAATATAAATACAGCTAAATCAATTTCATAAATACGTTATTTGTCAGACAGCTACTTGCGTCAGTCAAAATTAACTCCCCCAAGCTGCTTTGGGATTTCAAGCCGTTTTTTACGCTGAACGGGGTAGGCTTAACGTGTTTTAAGTTCCTATTTATGAAGTGAATTTTTTGTATTACGTTGTACTGAGCTGGTCTTAGAAGCGCAATAATTTGAAATGTCAACAGACGCTAACTCATATCAACTAAATTCAAGGATTACACAATAATTCACGATGACAGTATCTAACAATAAACACCAAGATGTCCTGATCATCGATGCATGTGCCGTGTGTCTAATATGTGCTGCAGTCACCAGCGCATACTGGTAATCGAAGCCAAAAATCAACTCTGCCGAAAGGTCTGGTAACTATATTCGATGTCAAAAATGATCTGGCTCACCTGCTACGCAGCCAGCCCATTTTATTAAATTTTGAGGGAATGCTTGACATTTGGTCGATTGACCAATATGTTTATAGTTGTATTTGGTCGTTTGACCAATATAGTGAATTCTTGTGCGATGTTTTTCGTGCCTGACCAAGGTACACAATTTCGTTTAAGGTCAAATTTGATATCAGTCTTATAGACACTCGATGCTTTTGCAAGGAAACTCATCATCATGACTCATATGACGAATATCCAGCCACGTAAGCCGCGGTTTGATGTAAGTGACGTTCCCGTTTTCTGGAACGACGGTGATCCAGTATTAACACGCTTTTTTGATGCACTTTCTATTCACTTCCCTGATGGAGAGCGTTTTTTTATTCAGTCGGTGAGAAACTATCAGGATCTGGTCACAGATACTAAACTTAGAGACGATATCAAGAATTTTTTTCGCCAAGAAGCGCAACATGGCATTGTGCATGATCAGTATAATGCGGTGATGCAGTCGCAAGGCATTCATGTCGAAAAAATTATCTCACGATTCAAATTATTTATTCGGCTGTCCGAAAAACACCTGCCCGCCAAATATCTATTGGCTATGACAGCGGCGTTTGAACATATTACTGCCGTACTCGGCGAAGGTGCTATGGAGGGTGAGGGTGAGATGTTCAAGAATGCTCATCCCGCAATGCGTGCCATGTTCATGTGGCACGGGGTGGAAGAAGTCGAACACAAAACAGTGGCCTTTGATGTTTACGAAACAGCGGCGGGTGGAGGTTATTTCACCCGCGCATCTGCTTTAATTGTCGGAACTCTGCTGGTACATGCGGTGGTCGGCTCAGTTCTTTGGCATATGTTGAAAATTGACAAACTACAAGGTCAGCCATTGGTGCTTGCTAAGGGGTTTTATCGCCTCTATGGACCACGTGGCCTGATTACCAGACTTATTCCACGCTATCTGGACTGGTTTAAGCCAGGCTTTCACCCTGCTGATACAGGCATGCCGGAAAAAGTCAGTGCTTGGTTGGCAGAATATGATAAGCATCAGGATCCCATGGAAGCTTCGCGAATTGTTTTTAATATTCCAGCTCCGGAGGCAGCTTAAAGTGGGCAGACGTCCTCAAAGATTTTACACGACCAAATCGAGTATTATATTGGTTTGAAATCATACTGCGAGTGAAGCCGTGTTAATTCGAGAATCTGCTCGAGCCGATGTTACAGACCGCGAAAGAGTGCTAGCAATCTCTGCCAAGCTGTTTCGGGAAAAGGGTTTTGAGCGTACCAGTGTGCGAGAAATTGCCAGTGCTTGTGGTATTTTTCCAGGCAGTCTGCATTACCGCTATCGTAGTAAAGACGATATTTTGGTTGACATGATGCGGCTTGCTATTGAGAGGACTATTTACAGGATTGTTGAGGCGACTTCCACGATTCAAGATCCACTCAAAAAAATGCAATCGGCACTGCAGACACATGTTGATATCCTCATGTCGGGTGACGATATGGTTTATGTATTATTGTTTGAGTGGCGCTCGGTACATGGAATCGCACGCGAGCAGATTGTCGCCGAAAGAGACCGATATGAGCGATATTGGCAGAAAATTCTTGATGATTTGAAGCTTCATGGTTATATCCGAAACGATGTGGATGCAGATCTGTTAAGACTGATTGGCTTAGGAGCAATAAACTGGGCTGCCACTTGGTATAAAGAAAATGGTAGGTACAATCTTGGACAGATCGCAGATGCGATATGGCAGATGATGACAAGAGGCATCCTTCATCCAGATTTTCAAGAAGAGGCAAAAAACCTGTGACCAACTATGAGGCGGCATCCCGTATCACGCATGTCATCGGGAGGCATTGTGGCAGCTCCGCAATTCGTGATTTGCTTGAGTTTAATGGGCTGAATATTTCTGAGGCCATGTGCTTTGGATTAGGCTCGGGGCTTGGCCTCACTTATTTGGAACTGGCTGATGCCCCCGTGCCATTTTTAGTGCATGTGCGATCTTTGGGGTTTGAAGCACGTGTGTTTCAGAGTCTCGGCATGCCTTTTGAGTGGCAAACCTTTGAGTCACCTGAATCTGCCGCCGTCGCGTTGGGCGAATGTTTGGATACGGGTCGCCCCACCCTGTTGCTGACGGATATTTTTTATTTACCTTACTTCAACAGCAGCACCCACTTTCCAGGTCACGCCATAGCGGCTTGGTCGAGAAATCCAGAGACGGGTGAGGTGTTAGTTACCGACACCGAGCGTTCGAGTGCTTTATCGGTGACACAAGAAGCTCTGACGCGCGCGCGCTTTTCTACACAGCCCCCATTTATTCACCATGGCAATATGTTCACGCCCACCGCGTTTCAAGGCGAAATTACCCCAGAGATTATCACCAGCGTTATCCATGACAATGCCAAGTCATTAGCCGTGAATGGTATATCGGCACTGGAAACGTGGCTGGCCGAACTGAGTCGTTGGGGAACCACAGGCGATTGGCACTGGACGACCAGATTTGCCTACCAAATCATTGAAAAGCGCGGCACTGGCGGTGGCGGCTTCCGAAAAATGTACGCCGAATTCCTTGATGAAGCGGTTCACTATGATGCAAGCGTACAGCAGTATCGACTACCCCTGTTAATGAGGGTTTGCGAAAAAACATGGACGGCATTGGCCATGTGTTTTAAGTCTGCTTCGGAAAGCACACACTTTCCACAGGTCGCCATTGAAGAGGCCATTGTGGCGGTGATGCAGGCTGAACGTAGTTATGCAAATGCCGCTCTTGCGATCTAAGACATGGTGCTAGTTTTTCGCAATAAAATCAGCCAGCAATAGCAGGAGTTTAACAATGGACAGTCATAACGCGGAATACCCTACCATGGCTAAGGCGTTTTTTGGTACCAATCACCCTTTGTTTAATATGTTCAATATTAATGTTGGTAAGGTGGGTGATGGTCATGCCGAAATGACGATGCCTTTCTCTGAGCAACTGTCTGACCGTAAAGGTTCACTGCATCGAGGAGCTTTGGTCACCCTGCTAGACACAACTTGCGGCTTATCTATTTTTTCGTCATTGCGCTCTTTAGAGCCGATTGCCACCATTGATTTGCGTGTCGATTTTTTGCGTTGTATTCCTTCTGCGGTGGGTTTAAAGGCAATCGTAGATTGCATCGGCAGGACCGATACGGTGGCTTTTATCACAGGTCGCGCGATTGCGGAAGACAGTGGTGAGCTGCTGGCGACCGTCACTGGTTCTTTTGCTATTGGCACGATGGGGCCATCTTTTGGCAGCAGTGAAGCGCGAGGAGATTAATATGATTATGGCAAAGAAGATAAGCGTGGACACACCCAGCCTAAAATTGTGTGAAGAGCCCTTTGTCGACTTTCTGGGTTTTCGCGAGGAAATGCAATATGGAGAAATACGGTATTTTATGGACTTCCGTGATTCGCATATCGGCAACCCGATGATTGGCACGTTTCATGGCGGCATTCTCGCGAGTTTTGGTGAAGTGGCCGCCGCCACCTATCTTGCCCGTCAGCGTGGTGATAATGAGTTGCCCTTATGCTCCACGATGACCTTTGATTACCTGCGGCCAGCATTTATGGGTACGTTACAGGCCGTCCCCAGTATTGTTCGTGCGGGTCGGCGCATTACGACAGTGTCGGTTCAGTTACTACTTGATGGCAAGTTGGTTTGCATGGGTCGATTCCTATATAACGCCAACCAAGGATAGGAAACTCCATTTAAATTTTTGAAAAATGTGGTGATTGTCTGAATAATTAAGTTGCCGCATGAAAAAAAACCAATCACTATGCTTGATTATATTGAACTATTCTACACATTGGATGATTTTTGCAAAGTTTTACCGTCTGGAAATTAAAAACGCTGGCATCACCAAACGTACACGTCGCTCAGAACTGAGCCTATCCGAACTCATGTTAATCGCTGTGCGGTTTTATCATACCAGGGGTCGGCGTAGAAAACGGAAATTAAAGTACGCTAAGGGATTTTGGGCTGCATCGCCTTCTGGCGAGCCAGAGTCTCTACTAGCGTTGTTCGCTTGACGGCAAAGTTACGGCAAACAGCTGCTTTCGACATCCCGCCATCAAGCGCGGCGACAATCAGCTCCAACTTTTCTGGTGGAATTGCAACGGGTCGGCCACCCACACGCCCGCGTTTTTTAGCAGCTGCCAAACCAGCCAAGACGCGCTCAGTGATCAGCGCCTTCTCATATTGGGCGAGTGCACCGAACACATGAAACAACAACTCACCAGATGGTGTTGTGGTATCCATACACTCGGTGAGTGACCGAAAAGCCACCTGTTTATTTTTTAACGTATTGATGATCGATAATAAATGAGGAAGCGAGCGGCCTAGACGATCCAACTTCCAAACCACCAATACATCACCTGCCTGACAAAACGCGAGTGCTTTAGCCAATCCTTGACGATCATTTTTAGCACCAGAGGCGTGATCCTCAAACAGATGCCTAACATCCACACCGGCCGCCAACAACGCATCCCGTTGTAAGTTGGTATGCTGTCGATCACCCTCTGACGATACCCGCATATAACCAATCAGCATAACCGACAAACCCCTGATGATGAGTTTCCACACAGCCACTTAATCCGACAGTGTTTTACGTATACTTTTCGAATGGCATTTCAACCCAGTTCAGTATGGGTTTAGATACTGGCGTCAAACAAGTGTTTTCCGCCATGTAGGCGATCTGCTTGACCATCCGAGACCCTTGGAGTTGTGATATGCCACGCCGCTCAATATTGTTGGCCGCTGAGCGCCGGAGTCTGCTGGCAATCTCCGATCTCACAGATGACCTGATCCGACACTACACCCTGAGTGATATTGACCTCTCACTGATTCAACAGTGTCGAGGGGCACACAACCGCCTTAGTTTTGCCATTCAGCTCTGCTACATGCGCCATCCAGGTCTGGTACTGGCATCCGATAGCGCCCCTTTCGCACCATTGCTGCAATGGGTTGCAGACCAGCTTAAAATACCCGTAGATGCTTGGCATTGCGTGAGCTAGGGCGCATCGAAAGAACGCTGTTCATATTGGATTGGCTGCAAAATGTTGAGCTTCGTCGCCGTGTTCATGCTGGGTTGAACAAGGGTGAGGCGCGTAATGCTTTGGCCAGAGCGGTATTCTTCAATCGCTTGGGTGAGATTCGTGACCGCAGCTTTGAGCAACAGCGCTATCGAGCCAGTGGGCTGAACCTCGTTACTGCTGCCATCGTGCTGTGGAATACGGTCTATGTGGAACGTGCGGTACAGGCGATGCAGGTCAGTGGAATAGCGATTGATCCTGAGCATTTACAATACTTGTCCCCGCTGGGATGGGAGCATATTAATTTGACTGGCGACTATGTTTGGAAGAGTAGAGGTAAGCTGGCTCAGGGGAAGTTGAGACCAGTCAAAACCTCTTAACGTACTTTAAATTCCGTTTTCTACGCCGACCCCTATAGGCGACAAGCGCCTTCAAGAACGTCAACAAAACAATCCGAATCAAGAAATAAGCCAGCTAATTAAAACGGCTCTAAAAAACACCACGCGCTAAATGTAATTTAAGGCACGTAGGGCGATAGCCCCGACCGCTGCCAAAGCAATGCACATGACTCCCAGCGCCCACGCTTGCCAATGGTTATTTTTGGCGATTACTGGGGCTTTTGGTGCGTCCAGTAGCTTGATTGTGTCGGTCAGATTCCCCACTTGGCTTTGAAGCCAGGCTTCGCGTTCTTTGGATTCAGAAAGACTGGTTTCAAGGTGTTTTATGCGCTGTTCTAGGAGTTTATCAGGGTGTACTTCGTTGACCACCTGAACAGGTTGCGTACTGTCAACCTTCAAATTCGGCTCACCAAAAACCCTGATCATTTCGGACGTATCAATTGTACCGTTTGCAAGCTTTGATAGCTGACCAGCCTTTATTTTCTTATGAATCGTTGTACGCGATACACCCCACGTTACACTTGCCTTACTAATTGACAACTCCACTGTACACCCCATGTACTCTACTGTTTACGACTGTCTACACTGTACTGTAAACCTGAACAATCACCTAAATTTTCTCAATAGGCAGTTAGCTCAATAAAAAAACCGCTGATATGAAGCATATCAGCGGTTTTCCAGATGAGGTGTACTATGCAACATCTGATGCCAGAATCGAATATACACCAAATTTAAAAATTATTGATACTGGCTAATCAAAATCAGGCAGGTAGCCATGCCGATAGTCGTAACACCAATCGCACCTAACAGCCACTTCATCAGCTCATCGGTGTACACAGTCATAGTAATTTTAAGCATGTTTTGCCCCTTAGGTAAGGTAATTGTTATGCCGTTTACTATAGGTTTTATTGCCTCATCGAGCAACTTTCATTATGGTTTTTACTATGGTTTTTACCCTGTAGCGAAAACAGGGTAAAAACCATAGTAACGCAGTCCTCAAAATCAGGCAGGTATATGGGATTTGATATGGTTTTCGTTATAGTTTTCGTCCTGTAGAGAACACATAACAAAAACTATAACGGCGCAACCCTAAAAATCCAGAACAACAGCAAAGATCAAAAGCCCAGCACTTCCGCCTGAACGTTGGAATTGCTGGGTCTACGCTCGTTTCCTCGCTGCGCCCTTGCCCCTCCTGAACGTCGGGGACTGCGGTTGCCAAGCAAAGGCAGGGTCGTCATCGTACCTCTGACCGCCCACGCTAAAACCGAAAAACACTCCCCTAATCGGGTACGCATTTTCCGCCATTCGGGTTTGCTCCGCAAAGTTATATCGCATGCGGTCAGCGCTGCTTGACGACCGAGGCTCCGCCTCCCACTCAATACCGACCCTTGGGGGTCTAAAATCGCTTGGGCGATTTTCATTGAGCGGCTCCCTCCGTGACAATAAGCCCGCCCACTAGGGTGGTCGAACTTTTGTCACAACATCAAAGTCAACCGCACAAACGAAAACACGCCAGACAGTGCGCCTAATTTCGCGAATATCGAACTTTTCACACTGCGGCTATGGGTTCTGTAGCTGCATACACCTAAAATCGCCGTATGGCTGTTTTTAGTGGCAACCCAGCATCTGCAAAAATTTAAATTTTTGCAGATGCTGGGTTAAACACATTTTGTTGTCGGGGTTTTCTGCGGAAATTGCTGTAAAATTGATTGCTTGAATAAGTTTGGTAATGTATACTTCGCCTAAAGGCGAAGTATACATTACCAAAAAAACCATATACAATGTGTGTATGGGCGCGAAGTCAACTGCTTCCAAGGGCGATAGTTGACCGAGGGACACCATCAATGCTTGGACTTGATGTAGTGTGAGACCTCATCCCTTCACTGTTAGGGTTATAACAGTGTTGAATTCATAGGCGGGCTACTGAACAAGTAGCCCGCTTTTTTTTATTGCCCGTAAACTAGCTCACCATTGCGATGTTTATTTAAACTCGCTCTATCGCTGTGCATAAAATTCCATAAAATCTGCCCAGCTTCGGTATTAACCACGACCAGCATTTGTCTTTTTCCATCAAATACGCCGATAAACGCTAGGCGCACGACCTCCTCATCATACTGTACTCGCCATATTTCGTAAGGTGTGAGCATCGTTGCTAGGGCAAATTTGACGTACCGCTCTCGTGCATCCCTACGTTTCTCAACGATATGCTCAAGTTTGTCTTTGAGGATCACAACATCGCCTACCACTGTCGTGATAACACGTTGATCTAAACCCTCCAGCCCCAGATGATGGATCAATAGGGCTAGTGCTTGTTCGTGGTCTTCGCCTTCGTCGATTATCTCTGGTGAAGGTAATACGCCCTTTGATGTGGTTTCTAGTGTGCGTAAGTCGGCTAAACCTATATCTAGCCACGTTGGCTGGTCGTCCTTCCTTTTAACAGAAGTCATTGTTCTGCCTAAGTATTTATTCAATCCTGCATTTGAGCAGAGTATTTTAGTCGCTTTTTAGTGCTTGCGCGGTCGTGTTCGCATAGTTTTGCATAAACTCCCTTTGCGTGATGAAGCTGTCTCAAAAATGTGTGATGAAGAACTCCCGCTTTTGTAGTTCATGATTTTGCTTTTTTGCCTTTAATTTTCCATCGCCCCTAAAAGCTTTTAGGGCTTTTAAGGCTTTTAAAAGCTTTTAGGTGGTCTGTAACCATTGCTGCGCAATGGTTACAGAGGGTATATCTCTACATTTATCGACCCATATCTCTACATTTATCGACCCATATCTCTACATTTATCGACCCATATCTCTACATTTATCGACCCATATCTCTACATTTAT
>CAYJXE010000060.1:0-9741 GCA_964373965.1 uncultured Aquabacterium sp.
TTCGTAGAACAGGTGTCCGATGGGGATGGACACGGTTTTGCGCCGCTCGGATGCCGACCAGGCCTGAGTCTCGCTGGCGCTCGGGTAGGCAATGGAAGGAAAACTGGCGCAGCGGATCTCGGTGCCCTCCGTGCCAACGACGTATTTGGTGTTGCCTGATCCGACATCCACCGCTCTGACGATCAAATCCATGATGAGCCTCCAAGGCGTGGGTTCATGAGCGATCAGCATCAGCAAGCTGACACGATCCCGCCACGGCAAACCCCGACTCAGAACACATGATTTCGGCATCGGTGCAGATTCACTGTCAGCCTGCATGCGTCGCAATGACATTGGCCTGTTGCCAAACCTTCGCGCTCTGGGTTCTGGGGTCGCGTGTGTCACCACGTTCTCATTCGAATGACACTCGTCAACCCCTTTCGCCACGCCCGAGGCAGGCGCCATCGAGGTCCATCTCAGCCCATCGAGAACCTTTGCTGGGAACCAGAGGCAGGATTTCTTGATGTCAAGCCCACGGGCCGTCTGGCGCTTGTGCCCTATCAGTAAATAAGCACAGCTCAAGGGCATGTTGCGCACCCCAAGTTCGCCACGTGCAAGCCTCCTGCAATGCGGGCCGTTGCGGTTGCGGTCCTTGACCGAAAGCCTCCCGGCGAGTCCACTACAGATTCCCGAGAGCCGTCCTGGCTCTGCTCCTGATGGAGCAAAAGGCGTCGCAGTCGTTACCTGCCCTCCAAGCTGTGGTCCTTGAACCGGAATTCGCCATCGCCCCTGAGGTGATGGCCCTGAGGTCTTCTTCGCAGTGCATGCACCGATGGCCCTGCCAACTCCCTCAGTTGGGCGTTCCTGAAACGCGCCACGGTCTTCGAGCACGCAGTCGGCACCCGATGCCGAACCGCTGTTCCCGCCATCCCTTGAGCACGCGCCTCGGCGCACCGCACGGTTGTGTTTGCCTCTTTAGGCTCCCCGTGCGACCACGCTCATGAACTCGGCACCGCCCTGGACTTTCGGTCAGGGGTGGACCCATGCGAGTGGATGGCGCTCCGAATCCAGAACTGATCCACCACAGACGTGAGAGGCCAGAACTCCGCGCCGATGCCGCCCATGCCCCTGAGGCAAGTCGGCATCACCAACCCCATGGCTGCAGAAATGCACAACTGGGACGGATCACCCGTTTCGTTTTTAAGAAAGACCGAGTTGGCCAGTGTCGATGCATCCAAGCAAGCACACCGACCGACAAACCTTTGGGTAGGCGCCGCACCTGTCGTGGTCGCGTGCGGCGCTGAATGCTTGACCACGAACCGATGACGCGACGGAATCCGCCCCATCGGCGATCTCCATGGGATTCCACCTTCACTCACGACCAACCCGCTGTTCGGGCGGCGGGCCTTTGACCATGGGCACACATCATGTCTGACTCATCCACCCCTCCATCCACAACGCCCAGATCATCCCGGCGCCGGGTTCAGGAAGCATCCAGCCCTGGGCGCTCAAGCCAGCACCAACCCGCACGCCGTCAAAGCTGGGCAGGCAAGTCGCCCCAGGACATCTTGGCCCACTACCCCACGGGCAAGACGCCACCGCTCAAGGTGCTGGATGTGTTGATCGAACTGTTCAACACCCTGCACACCTCGATGGCCAAAACCGTCTCACACAAGACAAGGCAGGAGCGCGCCCAGTTCCTGCGCCGCTTCTTTCGGGACTTGAAGTCGAAGGCCGGGTTCAAGACGGTGCCCGACCCGCGCAACCTGGGGCAAAAGCACATTCGGGCCATGGTGCAGGTCTGGCAGCGAGAGCACCTGGCTCCGGCGACGATCCAGACCTACCTGAGCTTTCTGCGCGGCCTGGCCATGTGGATGGGCAAACATGGCTTCGTGCGATCACCGGACCACTACGGCCTGAGCGTTGACGAATACCAACGCCACGAGTACGCCAGCCGAGACAAGGGTTGGTCGGCACAAGGGGTGGACATTGACAACGTGATCGCCCAGGTCTGTGACCACGACCGATTTGTGGGAGCCTCGTTGCGATTGATCCGCGCCATGGGCCTGCGCCGCAAGGAATCGGTGCTGTTTCGGCCGTTTGAGAGCGTCGTGCCCTTCGAGTCCACGGGCCTGCCGCCCGAGGACAAGTTGGCTGATCGGTACGCCAGGATCAAGGGCAAGGGAGGCCGGGTGCGCCACATCCCGCTGGACAGCCCTGCGCGGCTTGCCGCCGTAGCATTCGCGCAGGGCGTGGTCAGCAGCCAGGATGCCCACATGGGCAACCCCGCCCATGACCTGCGCAAGAACCTCAGGCACTTTGACTACGTGTTGACCAAGTTCGGCATCACCGTGCGCGAACGCGGGGTGACCGCCCACGGCCTGCGCCATGAGGTGTTGATCGGTCACTATGAGGCCCTTGTAGGAACCCCACCCCCGGTGCGTGGCGGGCAGATGGTGCCACCGGAACTTGACCGTCAGGCCAGGCAATCCGTGTCCAGATTGGCCGGGCATGCGCGCATACGCGCTTCGGGGGCCTACCTTGGTGCGGTGCGAGTGCAGCGCCATCCTGGATCACGTGATGCGGATGGCATGGACGACGCGCCGCCAGAGCGGGCGTGACCAACGCCAACGGCGCAGTGCCCTTGCCTGCGCCGGGTTGGTCGGAAAAGCTCTGTGAGCCTCAGGCCGCTGACTCCGCGAGTTCATCGACATCAGAATGGGAATCGTCCAGGGTGGCAGCCCCGCCTTCGCCTGTCGTCGCAACCGAGGCAGCTTGACCCCGCAGGCATGGAGGCAACCAACCGGAGCCCGCCAAGGCCAACTCAGCGGCCACCACGGCGGCATCCTTCTTCATACCTGCCAGCGGCGCTGCCGCGTTGATGTCCACCGCCTCGGTGACCACGTCCACCACGCGGCTCTTGGACACATGGTTCAGGTAGGAAGGGCCATTGGCTGTCCACCAGCGGCGCATGTCCAGACCCAAGGCCTCTGCCAACACATCGGTGCGTTGGGTGGGTGACTCCACGCCCTGAATGCCGGTGACCGAGCACGCCACCACCACGGTCAGCAGTTGGAGCACCGTGGCTTGATCTTGTGCCAGCAGCCAAGGGAACACGGCATCCAAGTCTTGCGGCAACTTCTGCGCCCAGGCGCTGCGCTCAGCCTCCATGCGCAACCATGCCGGGCAGGCCTCGATGTCATCGGCAGCGGATTGCAGCGCAGACTGGCTGTCCGTGACCGAGACATCCAGCACCTGTGGCTGCTGGTGGTAGCGGTAGTCGCGGCTCAGGAACAGCTTCTGGGCCAACTGAGCCGTGAGCGCGACCAAGGCCACATCAGGCCGTGCAATCAACTCGGCCTGCACGGCGGCGACCCGATGTGCCGTCAGGCGGCGCATCAGCTTGTCGGAGTGAACCGGGCGAACCTTGGCCGGTGGGCCGGACAGCATGTCCCCTTGTGCACCGCCCTCACCTGCCTGCCCAGCGCCCTGCGTCAGGACATGGGCCACGGCACTGCGGTCCTCCGGGCGGATCAGGCCACATTTCACCGTGGCCGCGCCGTTGTGCCCCACGTGGACCACGCACCCGGCCTGTGCCATCAGGTCAGCGGGCCACACGCTCAGTTCGTCGTTGAGGGCCTTGAGCCGCAGTTGCAAGGCTGCTTGCTCGCTTTCAAGCTCCTGGTATGCCGCGCCGTCACCCTGGTCCGCGTCATCGCCGTCCATGTCGTCCAGCACCTCCATGCGTTGTTGCACTGCCTGCATCGCAGCTTCCAGGTCCGCCAGCGCAGTGGCCTCTTGCTCTGTGGGTTCGCGCCGTACTTTGCGCAACTCGGTGTGGCCGGTGTACTCGTCACGGTCATAGCGCACCCGCACGTCCACCCACTTCCAGCCCTCGGCACGCACCTGCTTGGCCTTCTTGTTGAGTTTCTCCACGGCCAGACGTTCCAGCAATGGCGCGTCCAGCAGGTAAGCCTTCTTGTCGTCGTCGCTGAACAGGTCACGGCGTGTGGCCCCACCGGCCTTTTCGTAGGCCTTGAGCGTCACGTACTTCGCCACCGGGTCACGGTCGGACTCGATGTCGCCCTGCGTCAGCAACTGCCGCAGATAGTCAGGGCGGCGGTTCCATTGGGGCAGGCCAGCCCAGGCCTGTTCCTGCTTCTCGTGGTCATCGACCGACGCCAGCACCATCAGGCATTCCAGGCTGATGTCATCCGCCCGGAACTCGTCCATCAGCTTGGGCGACACGCTTGCCAGCTTCATGCGGCGCTTGACCACCAGGGGCGTGACACCGAAGGCCGCAGCCACCGTCTCGACGGACTTGCCCTCGCCCAACAGGCGCGAGAAAGCCAGATACTCGTCGGCGGCATGCATGGGCACATGGAAGATGTTCTCGGACAGGCTGGCCATCAGCGCCTTGTCGGCGGGCACGATGAGGATGGGCACGGGGTAGTTGTCGGGGATGTCGCCGTTGCCCATGAGCAGGTTCAGCGACTCCAGGCGACGGCCACCGGCGCACACTTCAAACAGGCCACGCAGGCCCTTGATGACGATCAGGTTCTGCAACACGCCGCAGTCCAGGATGGACGCAGCCAACTCGGCGATGCTCATCTTGCTGGTGCTGCCGCCTGGGCGCACCTGATGGTCTGCCGACAGCACCAGCTTGTTCAAGGGCGCGGTGGTACGGGGGGATGCTGCAATCACGGCATCGATCTCTGCCTTGGTGAATTTCATGGGGGGCTCCTGCACGGTTGAGGGACATGCCTTGTGCGTGTCCATGCATTCAGAATCTCATCCGGCCCGCTGAAATCAAGGTCGTGAACTTGCCCCTCTACGGGCCCCACCAAGCACCGCCCCCAAACAATCAAGCCCCCTCCCCCCAATCGATCCACAAGGGACTTAGGGCCGCAGCCCTGGCTTGAAGCGCTGTACCATTTCCACTGTTTCGGTCTGGTTGCCACGCGCGCAGATCGCCCACCCTTGATCGGTCAGGACACGCTGTAAGTACGCGCCGATATTCACCGACGAGGTCCTTCGTTGAACGCATCGGCTACCGCTCCGCTTTCTGTCCTGCGCTTCTGGCGTGACCTGGAAGTCTTCAACATCCCGACCGCACCATCGGCCAAGGACAGCAGCGACCAGGTCAAGATCGTCACGCTCAGACGCGGCGATGTCCTGCCTTGGCAACACCCTCACTTCCAGCCAACACCGGAGCATGGCTACGTCCATGTCGTCTATGTGGGCGTGGCCGACACGGAGGACCTCTCCCGGTTGATGCTTCAATCGGTGTTCCCAGAGGAAGACCTCAGTGAGCGCGAACGCCAGCGCGCAACCGGAAACGGCTGGCTTGCTGCCTTCGTCGCCAACGAAGATGGCCACCCCAAGCTCGACAGCTATCTGCCAGCCAGCTTTGCCCACGGGGTCGATGCCCTGTGGCATTCGGAGCCGCTGGAGAACGTCAACGCCCGCCTGGCACGTGCCACGGATGAGTTCGGTCAGCGACGCCACCACCTGCGGCCGGTCGCCACCGACGCGCAGCAAACGCCGCCAACTGTCCAGCCCGACACCCCACCAGCGCCAAGCCCCTTGACCTGGAGCGATCTGGATGAAGAGTTGCGCACCGTGTGCAATCTGCTGGGCCCAGGGGCCGATGCGGCAGGCCTGGACTGGCGGGTGGTGGTTCGGGTATCACGGGTCAAGCGCCGCTTCCTCGATGACAGCCTCAACGCCGCCATCGACTACCTGAACTCCTTCTACCTGGATGACCTCAACCGCCTGATCACACAGGCGGGCAAGAACAAGCCCTTTGGCAAAGCCCTGAGCACCTTTCTGGGCGCGCCCATTGCCCCCGAGCAGCGCATCGACATCCTGAACGACCACGCGGCCATGGGTGAACTGGTGAGCGTGGCCCGCCTGCCCAGCGCACGTTGGCCAGCTTCACCAGAGGCCCCACTGGTGCTGGCTCAGCAAGCTGCGGTGGCCCAGGTGCTCAGCACCTTGGGGCGCGATGGCGGCACGCTGGGCATCAATGGCCCACCGGGCACGGGCAAGACCACCTTGCTGTGCGATGTGATCGCCGAGGTGGTCACCGAGCGTGCGCGCAAGATCGCTTCGCTCAGCCGCCCCATCGAACTGTTCGAAGACAGTGTGAGCGTGGCGGGCAAGAACTTCTTCCCGCTCAAGGCCAAGGTGGTGGGCGGCTCGTCCATCGTTGTGACCAGCACCAACAACAACGCGGTAAAGAACATCACGCAGGAGCTGCCCGCGCGCGCGAAGGTGCACAGCGAGTTTGCCTCGGCCACCTACTTCGACGAGGTGATCCGCGAGGTGTTCGCGGCCCAGAAGGTGGTGGACGACGACAAGCAACCCATCGACTGCTGGGGCCTGGTGGCCGCCGCGTTGGGCAATGCCGGCAACCGCCGCTCTTTCGCCCGGGGGTTTTTTCGGGACGAACCACGTCAGGCGTCCAACACCGAAACGCCGTCGCCCGGCAACGCTCAAGAAGGCGATGCCCAACGTGCGACCGATCAAGCCACTACGCCTGCGCCCGCCGATCCGTTGCCACCGTCGATCAAAAAACTGCTGGAAGCCGCCAGCAACGACTACAGCCGCTACCAGGGCGAATGGCATGCGGCAAAGAAGTCCTTCCTGGCGCTGCTGGCTGACTTCGATGCCCGCCGTGGCGTCTTGCTTCAGGCCGAAAAGGCGGCTCAGCGGATCGATGCCTGCCAGCAGCGGGTCAATGCCCAGCGTGATGCCGCGCAGGCCCAGGCCCAAGCAATCGACCAAGCCAGCCGCTACATCACACAGCTTCAGGACAACAAGGCCATCCACCATGCCTTGGTCGATTCCCGCCGGGCTACGCTCGACCAGGCGCGCTCACAATGCCTGCCCAACCTGTGGGACAAACTGTGCGCTTTGTTTGGGCAAGACACCGAGCGCATGAAGGCGCTGCGCGCCACGCTGGTCGAGCCCACGCTGGCCTTGGCGCAAGCCACCGAAGCGCTGGCCCAACTGGCGCAGGATGGCGCCATGGCCGAAGCACGGCTGGAGCAACAGCGCGAGGTGCATCGTGCCCAGGTCCTGACACTGCAGGGTTCCGAGCGCGAATTGCAAGGCCACCAACGTGCGCTGAAAGCCGGACACGACGCCGGGGCACGGCACTTCCCCGATGCCAGTTTCTGGCAACTGCCCGCCGATCAGCGCCATCGCGCGTCGGTGGCGGTCAGCCCGGCGCTGGATGCACTGCGGGCCCGCATCTTCCTGCAAGCCATGGAACTGCACCGACTGACGGTGCTGGCCAACGCAGGCAAGTTCATCGGCAACCTGCGCGCCGTCAACGGCATGCTCACCGGTTCGCTGAAAGACAAGCTGCCCCTGGAGCAGCGTCCCCTGTTGTGGGACGCCTTCTTCTTCATCGTGCCAGTGGTTTCGACCACCCTCGCGTCCTTCGATCGCCTGTTCGCTGGCATGGGCCAGGACAGCCTGGGTTGGTTGCTGGTCGATGAGGCGGGGCAAGCCACCCCGCAATCAGCAGCCGGTGCCATCTGGCGCAGTCAGCGGGCGGTGCTTGTGGGCGACCCCTTGCAGATCGAACCCGTGTTCACCGTGCCCTTGATGCTGGTCGAAGAGTTCCGCCGCCGCCACGCCGTGGACCCCATGTGGTCACCCAATGACGAATCGGTTCAGACCCTGGCCGACCGTGTCACCCGTCATGGCTCCTGGGTCGCATCCCAAGTCACCAGCGGCGCCGTCGATGCGGAGAAGGCTCAGCCCATCTGGACGGGCATGCCCTTGCGCACGCACCGCCGCTGCGACGATCCCATGTTCAACGTGGCCAACCGCATTGCCTACGCCGAACAGATGGTGCATGGCCGTGTGGACGATCTGGGCCAGCCTGAAAAAACGAAGTTCACCTGCGTGCTCGGTGACAGCGCCTGGCTGGACGTGCGCGCCACCCGCGCCACCCATCCGGTCATCGAAGACGAACTCCATGTCCTGGTGAACTGCCTGCGCCAGCTTCAACAGCAACCAGCATTCACACCTGCCAGAAAGGCCGGGGGCAAGGACAAGGCCGCCAAGGTGTTCGTGATCTCGCCGTTTCGCAAAATCAAGAACGCCTGCATCAAGCGGATCAAGGATGCAGGGTTGGGCCAGATCGAGTGCGGAACCGTGCACACCTTCCAGGGCAAGGAAGCAGAAATCGTGTTCCTGGTGCTGGGCACGGCCCCTGGGCAAGCCGGGTCAGGCGCGCGTGTCTGGGCTTCGGGCAAGCCCAACCTGCTGAATGTGGCCATCACGCGCGCCAAGCATCGGCTGTATGTGATCGGGGATGCCTCGCAGTGGGGTGGACTCAACCATTTTGATCAATTGGCCGAAGACCTGCCTGCCCGACCAACCCCATCAACGCCCCGGTCGTTTGACACCATTGCTCATGAAGCCCGCCTCTAGATGTTCAAAGCGTGTCCATGTGTCTTTCTTGAGGAAGGCCACAGTCGCATCGTCGTCCAGCCCTTGGCGAAAATTCATTTCCTCCTGAATGATCGCATCGGCAATGGCGATGCACCACTCAGGCGCGTACTGGGTTTCATCTAGAAGAACGTTGTCTTGGCGCCCGGCGTTCACCGCCAAGCAGGCCTTGTCCCACCAACGAATCACCCTGAGCAGCTCGTCCTTCAGACCAGGCTTTTCGGGAAGTTTTCCGGCTATGCAAGATGTGCTGAGGGCATCAATGGCGGCTCGACGAGCGAGTTGCTTCAGCCTGTCTTCCTCATGATGAGCTTCGCATAAACCACCTAAGAACGGAGCCTCTTCGCAGTCCCATCGTCTACAAGTCAGTGTTTTCTTTCTGCCCACTCTGCACCTTTCGTGATGACACTTTTTGCGTCAGCTGCGCAATCCAAACACATCATTGGGAGCGAACAGCAATGTCGGTCCCGGACACCATGCTGCCTCATCCTCCGACGGCAGCTCATGCGGAAACGGCACCATGTTGAGTTCGTAGAGGCGCAGCATGCCTTCAATGGGTATGTAACTGCCATCCAGCTTCGAGCATGTTGGGCAGGCATGGCGTGAGCTGACGGCATGCACGTCATGGTTCTTCAACATCCTGGATCGCCGCAACACCTCATAGTTGCGCCTGAGGGTCCGAACGAAGCCGCCGACAGCCACGTTGTCGCAAACACCAATGAGTGCGTTCGATCCCTCGTTGGCGAACCGATAGTCAGGCGATGACGCCATGAACAATGCGTCATTGGTGGGCATGCCGCCCAAGGTAAGACCAGCCAAATCGGGCATGAAGCTCACTGCACTGAGGGTTGGCAAAAAGCGGTTGAAATCGGGCGCGCTCATGTGATATCCATTGAGCTCGATGTCCCGTTCTTGCGCGATCATGCGGTTGGCAGCATCGACCCGGTCCTGCTCCATCTGGAAAGGGGACCGTCCTGCCTGACGCGCCTGGACGATTTGAGCCAGCGTCTCCGCCTCTACCTTGTCCATCAGCCGTTTGTAATCTGGCTCGGTCAGGGTCAGATACGCGCCGACAAGCCCATTGATCTCAGTCCAGACCTTCTGCTTGTACCGCTCTTCCTCAGGCGTTAGATGCATAGCCCACCGTCCGATTCAATCGCTGACGCTGATGTTGATGGCGCTGATCGGGATCCGAGCATGCATGTTTTCTGGATCTGTCAGCCACTGCGGCAACAAGGACAGCTCAAGATGGATAGGGATGGAGGTATCTTCAATACCTCCTCCCGTTGTCAG
>CAYJXE010000061.1:0-8382 GCA_964373965.1 uncultured Aquabacterium sp.
CGTGGGTTACCAGCCGACGCTGGCGCTGGAGATGGGCGTGTTGCAAGAGCGCATCACTTCCACCAAAACGGGTTCGATCACCTCCATCCAGGCGGTATACGTGCCCGCCGATGACTTGACCGATCCGTCGCCAGCCACCACCTTTGCTCACTTGGACGCCACAGTAGTGTTGTCGCGCCAGATCGCCGAGCTGGGTATTTATCCTGCTATTGATCCTCTGGACTCCACCAGCCGCCAGCTGGACCCGAACGTCGTGGGCGAAGACCACTACGCTACGGCCCGTGCGGTGCAAGGCACGCTGCAGCGCTACAAGGAACTGCGCGACATCATCGCCATTCTGGGCATGGACGAACTGGCTCCGGAAGACAAGCAACTGGTGGCCCGCGCTCGCAAGATCCAGCGCTTCCTGTCGCAGCCTTTCCACGTGGCCGAAGTGTTCACCGGCTCGCCCGGCAAGTACGTTCCCCTGAAGGAAACCATCCGTGGTTTCAAGATGATCGTGAACGGCGAGTGCGACAGCCTGCCCGAGCAAGCCTTCTACATGGTTGGCACCATCGACGAGGCCTTCGAGAAGGCCAAGGCCATCAACTAAGCGGCACGCGCGGCGGCCGGCCCATGCCGGTCGCTGTGTGGTCGCTCTTGACGAAAGAGCACCATGTCCACCATCCACGTCGATGTGGTTTCTGCAGAAGAGTCCATCTTCTCCGGTGAAGCCACCCTGGTGTCCCTGCCAGGCGAAGTGGGCGAGCTCGGCATCCTGCCGCGCCACACCCCGCTGATCACCCGCATCAAGCCGGGCGCCGTGCGCATCCAGCGCGCCGACAACAACGAAGAAGAGTTCGTCTTCGTTGCAGGCGGCATCCTGGAAGTGCAGCCGCACTGCGTGACCGTTCTGGCCGACACCGCCATCCGCGGCAAGGACCTGGACGAGGCCAAGGCCAACGAAGCCAAGCGCCTGGCCGAAGAAGCCGTTCAGAACGCCAAGGGCGATCTGGACCTGGCCAAGGCTCAGAACGAGCTGGTCGAGCTGGTGGCCCAGCTGGCCGCCATCCGCCGCCTGCGCAAGAAGTGATCGCGGCTCACCGCTGAATCGCTCCCACACAGAAAACCCGCTGCCTGCGCAGCGGGTTTTTTCTTTTTGGGTGCAGGTGCCAGCTGGGGTTTGCCCGACCACGAATTCAGGTGGAGTTGGGCCACCCCCCCAGGGCCGAATTGACCGAGGCGACAAAAGTTCTCTTAAATTGGTCAAGCCAGCTTCGGCGCGCCACGGCGCACCCCGCTCGGCGCACACCAAAATCAATTCACCGGAGGGATCCATGAGTCACACCACGCACTGGTTTGCAAGCACGGCGTTCGCTTTTCTGGCAGGCGCTGCCAACGCCGCGCCCGATCAACTCGTCATCGAACGCGGGATGGATCACACCGTTTACGCTGCTGGCATGGGCTGGAGCGACCTGGCGGGCACTGCCACCTATGTTGCTTCTCCCAACGTGGTCACCGCAGTGAACGTGATCTCGGTGTTGGGCAGTCCGCGTCCAGCGAGCTTGCAGGCGGTTTCCCCCGCCTTGTTGGAGGCCCCCATTCGGATCCAGGCGTCTGGCAGGGGCTTGTACGCGAGCCTGTCTGCAGTCGCGCCGTTGACCCAGTTGAGCGTCGTGCCTCAGGGCGATGAGCTGACCGTGCAGAGCCTGCAAACAGCGGGCGGCTTTCAGGTGACGACCACCAAGAACGGTGCCACCAACGGCGCTGGCTCGTTGAGCATCAGCGACATCAAAGTCGATCTGCAAACCAAAACCATCTATGCAGACATCGTCGGCGCCAATGGCGTGGGGGCGTTGAACGACCACGCGCTGTGGACCTATGACATTGTCTCCGGCCCCGTCACGTTCAAGCCTGGTTTTGACAGGCCTTTCGACGAGACCCTGTCGCCGCCAGCGCTCACGTTTTCCGGCCTTTTCCTGGCCAAGGCTTCAGACATCGACGACATCTTTGTCGCGGCCCTCAATCTCAACAACACCGGGCGAGTGACGTTCACGGCGGCGAACAATCGCGTTGCCACCAACCCCTTCGGCTTCGGCTCAATCACCATCAGCGCCGTGCCTGAGCCAGCCGCTTGCGCCTTGATGGTTGCGGGCATGGCTGCTTTGTTGGCGTTCGGTCGACGTGGCGCCAAGCGTTGAGCACCTGCTCGCCATGGGTGAGCAAGGGTTGCCCCGCCCCCTGAAGTGAGGTGCGCGCGGGGGAACGCGCCTGGATCTCGGCGTTTTGGGGGAAGCCCCCATGGCGAACCCTTTGCCTCCGGCGCCGCTCCCTTTTAGAGTAATGCCGACGGGTCACCCCCGAAAAAGCGCTCGCATCGAGCGCCCCATGCACCGCAGAGGAGACACCCATGACATTCAACAAGAACCTGATCGCTGCCACCGCTTTGATGACGTTGGCGGGCCTGGCCCAAGCCGTCACCGAAACCGGCACCCTCGCCAAAGGCGAGGTGATGCTCAGCAATGGCTACGAGTTCAGCGAGTTGTCCGGCAGTGGCACCCTGAGCTTCTCCAAGCTGCTCGTCACCGCCCTGAACCTGGCCTCGGTTGGCATGCAGGCGGTGCCTGACGCGGTGCTGCAGATCTCGACCTCCACCAACTCGTCGGGTGCGGTCAAGTACGTCACCGCCTCTGCAGCTGCACCGGTCACGGCCTTGACCAGCAGCTTCGATGGCGTCACCGCGTCCATCATCGGCGTGGGCACCCATGGTGGCTCGCTCCAGACCACGGTCAAGAACAACGCCACCAACGGTGCGGGCTCGCTGAGCATCAGCGACCTGCGCGTTGACCTGGCCACCAAGACCATCTACGCCGACATCGACGGTGGCAACGGCGTCGGTTTCAAGGACGACTACGCCCTGTGGACCTACGACACGCTCACCGGCCCCACCGTCTTTGACGTCTCGGACGTTGGGCAAATCCCCGTGACCAAGTCGTCGACCAACACGCTGTCGGGCTTGTTCCTGGTCAACGCCTCCGACATCGACAACATCTTCGTCAAGGCTTTGAACCTCAACAACACGGGTCGCTCCGGCATCAACGCGGTGAACAACCGCACCGCCACCAACATCGCAGGTTTTGGCTCGATCACGTCCTCCATTGCCGTGACCGTTGTCGCCGTTCCGGAGCCCAGCACCTACGCTTTGATGGGCGTTGGCCTGGTGGGCCTGGCGTTGTTCGGCCGCCGTCGCGCTGCTCGCTGATCTCGCTGCTCGGATGGGCGAGCGGCTTGGCCGCTTGACGCCGACCATGGGCCGCTCACATGTGTGAGCGGCTTTTTCTTTTTGCGCCACGCATTCAGGGGGCGGGATAGGCCTGCTTTTTTTCAAGGGGATGCTTTTCTAAAGTGGGCGTTGCCAAGTCAGGACCGGCGCGCTTGTTCCTGGCTGGTGCAACACCAATCAACCCAACACAGTGGAGCCTCCCCATGAAATTCAATCCTAAGCTGATCGCAGCCAGCGCCCTTGCGTTGTTCGCTGGCATGGCCCAAGCCGCCGAAGTCGTCACCTTGACAACGGAATCTGCGGTGCAGGCCAACGGGTACGTTTTTGACAACCTGGAGGGCAGCGGCACCCTGAGCTTCTCCAGGCTGCTTGTCACCGCCTTGAACCTGGCTTCCGTCGGCATGCAGGCCGTGCCCGACGCCACCCTGCAGATTTCGACCTCGACCAATGCCACGGGCGCTGTGAAATATGTGAGCGCAAGCGCGGCAGCACCGGTCACCGCCCTGACCCTTTCTGTCGACGAAAGCTCGGTGACGGTGCAACGTGTGGCCACCCAGGGAGGCTCCTTGCAGACCACGGTCAAGAACGCTGCCACCAACGGCAGCGGCTCGCTGAGCATCAGTGACCTGCAGGTCGACCTGACCACCAAGACCATTTACGCCGACATCGTGGGGGCCAATGGCGTGGGCACCTTGAACGACTACGCCCTGTGGACGTACGACAGCATCTCTGGGCCCACCACGTTCGCCCTCGATCCAATGGCCGGTCCGGGGGTGTCCCTGGAGGCGGCCAACACCCTCTCAGGGCTGTTCCTGGTCAAGGCCACAGACATCGACAACATCTTCGTCAAGGCCTTGAACCTGAACAACACCGGGCGCTCGGGCATCAACGCCGTGAACAACCGCACCGCCACCAACACCGCTGGTTTTGGTTCCATCACCTCGGTGATCGCGGTCAGCTCGGTGCCGGAGCCCAGCACCTATGCCCTGATGGGCGTTGGCCTGGTGGGGCTGGCGCTGTTCGGCCGTCGCCGCACTGCGAACTGATCGCCTTGCGCTCAGGGGGCCTGGCCCCCTGTTTGCGGTGTGGCACCTCATCCGGCCAAACGAGCGCACTCGGCGTGCCATAAGCTCAGACTTGGTCGCGTGTCATCCGCGATCAGCGCGACCACCATGGTCGCTGTTCCATTCATCCAAGGGAGAACTCGATGCCATTCCACAAAGGCCTGATTGCGGCCGCAACCTTCACCCTGTTCGCTGGCGCTGCACAAGCCGCGCCCGAAGTCATCACGCTGGAAAAGGGTGAATACCTGGCCAGCAACGACATTGGCTTGACCGACTTGTCGGGCAGCGCAACCTGGGGCTTCTCCAAGAACCTGGTCTCTGTCTTGAACGTGATCAAGTCAGGGCTGCAGGCTGTGCCCGACGCTTCGCTGCAGGTATCGACCGCCACCTACGGAACGGTTGGCTCTGTCAGGTATGTCAGCGTCAACGCCACGGCCCCTGTCACGGCCCTGACCGGCAGCTTTGATGGTTCAAGCTTCACGCTGCAAGGCGTGCAAACCTCTGGTGGCCACCAGCAGGTCACCATCAGGAACGGGGCCACCCGCGGCGCGGGCTCCTTGAGCATCAGCGATCTGAAGATCAACCTGACCACCAAGACCATCCACGCAGACATCGTGGGTGACCATGGTGTTGGTTTCCTGGACGACCACGCGCTGTGGAAGTACGACACCGTCTCGGGCCCCACCACGATCGACCTCGGCTTCACGGGTGAGCCCACGGCTTTGTCGTTCACCAACACCTTCTCGGGCTTGTTCCTGGTCAACGAGATGGACATCGACAACATCCTGGTCAAGGCGCTGAACTTGAACAACGTGGGTCGTGCGGCGTTCTTGTCCGTGAACAGGCGCTCCAGCACCAACACAGCGGGCTTTGGCTCGATCAACCTGACAACGTCGGTCACGGCGGTGCCGGAGCCCGGCACGTGGGCCTTGATGGGGGCAGGGTTGGTGTGCCTGGCCGCGCTGCGCCGTCGCGAGACGGCTTGAGCAGGCGGCTGTTTCGGTCGCGCCCCCTGACCGGGCTGCGCCTCCCACCCCCCTCGAACGCAGGCCTCTGATGCCCGTGCCGTGCCGTGGTGGGACGTGTCAATGCAGGCATCATCCCACCATGTGCAAGGCGGCGCTTGGGCGTCGCCAGCACGCACACCAACGAGCGCCGAGTTGGCGCAGGGGAGGGCCGGCATGCGCGTTGCCGCGGACACCACATCCACGCCAGATCCGTCGGTGCCCGGTCGGCACGGCGCCGACCGTGACCGCGCACGCGCGCTGGCCGCGCGCCTGAAGCTCACCATCGACGGCGACCCCGAGCCTTCGGCGCAAGATTGGCAAGCCCTGGGGCAGGCCCTCAACCGAGGCGACCCGCTGGCCGATGCCGTCATCGCCTGGATGCGCGAGGTCGGGCGCCCCACGGCCTGGCCCCTGATGGAGCGCGGCCTGAGTGGCGGCCCTGCTGCCGTGCCCGAACACGCTGGGCCCCTGCGCGCCTTCCTGGCGCAAGGCTGGCAGATGCCGGCCTGGGTCAACTGGGCGCGTGTCAAGCGAGGCGCCCAGGTCATGCAGGGCACTGGCGAGCACGGTCTGATGGTGTTGCGCGACGCGGGCCTGATGGCGGGCTACCAGGCTGGCGCCATCAACCAGACCTTGCTCAAGACCGGTGCGCTCGAGCGCGGCGCCCACAAGCGCATCGCCGAAACCACCACCTGGTGGCTGGCCTGCACCGAAGACGATGGCCTGCAGCCCGGCCAGCCCGGTCACCGCATGACCTTGCACGTGCGCCTGATGCACGCCCTGGTGCGCGATCAGCTCTCGCGCTCGCCCGAGTGGGATGCCGAATGGCTGGGCCTGCCCATCAACCAGGTGGACATGCAGGCCACCTACCTGGCCTTCAGCGCCGTGCACCTGCTGGGCTTGCGCCTGACAGGCATGCTGTTCGCTCAGGAAGACGCCGACGCCGTCATGCACCTGTGGCGGGTGATGGGCTGGTTGGTGGGCGTGGAAGACGGCTTGATGTGCGACGACGAGGCCTCTGGTCGCGTGCTCATGTACCGCAACCTCGTGACCCAGGCGCCACCTGACGAGAGCAGCACCTTGCTGGGCCGGGCCCTGATGAACGAGCCCCTGCAGCGCCATTACCCGTTTGCAGGCGCCTTGCGCGGGCGCGTCGATCGCGAACGGCACCTCAGCCTGGTGAGCTGGTTCCTCGGCCCTGAAGGCCTGCGCAACCTGGGGCTGCCCAAGCGCCAGCCCTGGTATCCGCTGATGCTGATGGCGCCGACCGTGGTGGGCAGCGTGGCTTTGCGCACCCTGCCCTGGATGGAGGGGCCCTGGCGCGCGATCGCCAGGCGCCAGCAGCTGGCCTACCAGCAGGACCTGGTTGGACGAGAGCCCCAGGCGCCCTGGAGCCCGAAGGCAGGCACACCAGGTGGGGCGGGGGACTCGCATCCGCATGGCGACGGCGTGCGCGACCAGGGTGGGCATTCGCCCGGCCAGCGCAACGGCTAGACTCTCAGGCTCTGCCTGCGCGACCCGCCCCTTGTGGTCGCCACCGCCATTCGGAACCTGCCCATGCCCACCGCGCGCGCCGCCAAGAAATCTCCCGCAGCCAAGCCTGTCGCCGCGAAGCCGGCCGCCACCGCTGCCAAGTCGAAGACCCAGCCAGTGAAGGCCGCGCCGGGCAAAGCTGGCAAGCCCAAGCTGCTGACGATCCAGGACTATCTGCAAAAGACACTCACCAGCCGCGTCTACGACGTGGCCATCGAGAGCCCGCTGGACGAGGCCCGCAGCCTGTCTCGTCGCCTGGGTCACCATGTGTTCTTCAAGCGAGAAGACAAGCAGCCGGTCTTCAGCTTCAAGCTGCGCGGCGCCTACAACAAGATGGCCCAGCTCAGCCGTGTTCAGCTCGAGCGCGGCGTGATCTGCGCCTCGGCTGGCAACCACGCGCAGGGCGTGGCCATGGGCGCGCGGCGCCTGGGCTGTCAGGCCACCATCGTCATGCCGGTGACCACGCCGCAGGTCAAGATCGACGCGGTGCGGCACTTCGGTGGCGACAACGTGCAGATCGTGCTGCACGGCGAGAGCTACTCCGACGCGGCGCTGCATGCCAAGGAGCTCGAGCGCAAGCGCGGCCTGACCTTCGTTCACCCCTTCGATGACCCCGATGTGATCGCGGGCCAGGGCACCGTGGCCATGGAGATCCTGCGCCAGCACGCCGGCCCGATCGACGCGGTCTTCGTGGCCATTGGCGGTGGCGGGCTGATCAGCGGGGTGGCCGCCTACATCAAGGCCGTTCGCCCCGAGATCAAGGTCATCGGCGTGCAGATGAACGACTCCGACGCCATGCTGCGCTCGGTCAAGGCCAAGGGCCGTGTCACGCTCAGCGACGTCGGCCTGTTCTCCGACGGCACGGCGGTCAAGCTGGTGGGCGAGGAAACCCTGCGCCTGACCTCGCTGCTGGTCGACGACATCGTCACGGTCAACACCGATGCGGTTTGCGCGGCCATCAAGGACATCTACCAGGACACGCGCTCCATCGTCGAGCCGGCCGGTGCCCTGGGCGTGGCCGCGCTCAAGCAGTACGCCGAGCGACACGGCGGTCAGGGCAAGACCTACATCGCCATCAACTGCGGCGCCAACATGAACTTCGACCGGCTGCGCTTCGTGGCCGAGCGCGCCGACGTGGGCGAAGAGCGCGAGGCCCTGCTGGCCGTCAGCATCCCCGAGGAGCGCGGCTCCTTCAAGCGCTTTTGCGAGACCATCGGGCCGCGCAGCGTCACCGAGTTCAACTACCGCATCTCGCACGAGAAAGAAGCGCACGTGTTCGTGGGCCTGACCACGAAGGAAAAGGGCGAGTCCAAGCAGATCGCCAAGGCCTTCAAGGCGCAAGGCTTTCGCACGGTGGACCTCACGCACGACGAGCTGGCCAAGACCCACATCCGGCACATGGTGGGCGGGCGCTCGGCGCTGGCCGAGGGCGAGCGGCTCTTCTGCTTCTTCTTGGCGCAGCGCGAGTTCTAGACGATTACCTGACTGAGCTGCCTGACACGAGGCTGTTACTTTA
>CAYJXE010000062.1:0-7423 GCA_964373965.1 uncultured Aquabacterium sp.
TCGTCGCGGCCGACGTGATGGTGATGCCGCGCTCTTGTTCCTGCTCCATCCAGTCCATGGTGGCGGCGCCTTCGTGCACTTCACCGATCTTGTGGTTCACACCGGTGTAGAACAGGATGCGCTCGGTCGTGGTGGTCTTGCCGGCGTCGATGTGGGCAGAGATGCCAATGTTGCGATAGCGCTCGATCGGGGTCTTGCGGGACATGGTGTCACTCCAAGTGTCACGGCGCCGGGCCCTGTTGGAGCCCGGCGCCGCTGCAGTGGATGCTGCAGGGGTGGTGGTTTAGAAACGGAAGTGCGAGAAGGCCTTGTTGGCTTCGGCCATGCGGTGCACTTCGTCACGCTTCTTCATCGCGCCGCCGCGGCCTTCAGAGGCCTCGAGCAGTTCGTTGGCCAGACGCTGGGCCATCGACTTCTCGGAGCGCTTGCGCGACGATTCCTTGAGCCAGCGCATGGCCAGGGCCATGCGACGGGCGGGGCGAACTTCAACGGGAACCTGGTAGTTCGCACCACCCACGCGGCGGGATTTGACTTCCACCACGGGCTTGATGTTGTTCAGAGCGATGTTGAAGATTTCCAGCGGATCCTTGCCGGCCTTCTTTTCGACTTGTTCGAGGGCACCGTAGATGATGCGCTCGGCCACAGCCTTCTTGCCGGACTCCATGATCACGTTCATGAACTTGGAGAGGTCCACCGATCCGAACTTGGGATCGGGCAGGATTTCACGCTTGGGTACTTCGCGACGACGAGGCATTTCGGTTCCTTTCAAGGCTTCAGTTGATGCGGGCTGGATCGCGGATCACTTTTGCCTGCATCTGGAGACTGATCAACAGACTCCACTTACTCAGTTCAGACCGGACCATTCCGGCAGAACCGCCACCTCGGCCTTCTCTTCTCGAGCGTGCCACCTTCGGGTGACAGGCCGGTGAAGACGAGCCGAATCTTGTTTTGCTCAGAGGGCCGATCAGGCCTTCTTCGGACGCTTGGCGCCGTACTTCGAGCGCGATTGCTTGCGGTCCTTGACGCCTTGCAGGTCAAGGGAGCCACGCACGATGTGGTAACGCACGCCAGGCAAGTCCTTCACACGGCCGCCGCGAACCAGCACGACGCTGTGTTCTTGCAGGTTGTGGCCTTCGCCGCCGATGTAGGAGATGACCTCGAAACCGTTGGTCAGGCGCACCTTGGCAACCTTACGCAGAGCGGAGTTAGGCTTCTTGGGGGTGGTGGTGTACACGCGGGTGCACACGCCACGACGCTGCGGGCAATTCTGCATCGCAGGCGACTTGGACTTCGTGACCTCGACCTGACGGCCGTGGCGCACGAGCTGGTTGATGGTAGGCATCGATTGATTCCTGTTGGTTCCCGTTGATTTCACTGGCCGCGGCCAACCGCCGCCAGCACAAAACGGCCCTCGCCCAGCGACACCTCCACCGCACCCACAAGGACCTATGCACCCACTTGCCCCGCCCGCCGAGCCCCAACAGGAACCCGGCGAAACGTGCCGCAGCTTGCAAAGCGCCCCTTGCGGGCCCGAGAAGGACCTGCTTGGCGAAAGCCGAAAAGCCTTCCATTGTAAGCGGCAGGACGCCGCATTGCAACTGGCCGCCTCCAGCACCGTGGAGACAGAAACAAAAAGGGCCCCGAAGGGCCCCATGCGGTCGGTGCCAGCGAGCTGGCGAGCCGACCCATCCAGGATCGGCAGGGAGGCGGTCGCCTCAGTCCGCGAGCTTTCGCGACAGCGCCGCCGCAGCAGACAAGCCCAGGCGGGTGGTGGCAGCGACGGTCAAGGCGACGGCGACGAAGGCCAGCGCGTCCGGCGCACCCAAGTCAGCCATCAAACCGCTGACGACGCCAGCTGCGAGCCCCAGGCCGACCAGAAAACCACCGATCACACCCACCTTTTCCAGGCGCAACTGCTGACGCTGGGCGGTGGAGCCAGGGAAACGAGCAAGGGTTTGAGCCATGGTGCACTCCTTGAGAGAAAGTGAAGCGATGCGCCATGTTAAGGGTAAACGCGCAAAATAGGGGGAAAACCCTTGTAACGGATTGCATTCCGGGGGCGGATCTCCGCCAAGGCCGAACCGCCGCACGGGACCACTACAATCTGCGGCCATGCTGCAGGCACCCGATCCGTCGAAAAGGGCTACGTCCACCACTGTGCCCTGGCTCGGTTGGGCCACGGCCTGCTTGGTCATGGCGCTTGGCGCCGCCCTGGCCCTGGCAGGCCGAGAGCTGGATCGGCAAACACTGCTTGACCTCCAGGTTTCGTTGCGCGACTGGCCAATGCCATGGGCCTTCCTGACTTGGTCGGGGCTGGGGATCTGCGGCTTCGTGCTGCTGACCAGCCTGAGCGCCGAAGAGCCCAGGCGGGTGGCTGCGCTGATTCTGGCGCTGCTGATCGGCGGCATCGTCGTTCACACCATGAAGCGCGTGCTTCACGTTGACCGGCCCGCCACCTATTTCGGTCCAGATCACCCAGTCTTCCAGGTCATTGGCAAGGTCCTCAAAAAGGGGTCGATGCCCTCCGGTCACTCGGCCACCGCATGGGCCGTGGCCGTGCTGTTGGTGCTCCATGAAGAAGGGCGCGCCACCGTCTGGCGCCACCTTTGGTGGGTGCTGGCGGCTTTGCAGGCGCTCTCGCGCGTGGTGGTGGGCGCCCATTGGCCCAGCGACGTGCTGGTCGGCTCGGGGTTGGGGCTGCTGCTCGCTCCGGTGGCCTGGCGACTGCAAGCCAGCATTCGCCTGGCCGCGTGGTTGCGCAAACCCTCTACCTGCAAGGCCGTGGCGCTGAGCCTGCCGGCTTTCGGACTTTATGTCTGCTTCAGCAAGCAGGGCTGGGTGGTGCCCATTGGGGTGCAGTTGGGGGTGATGGCGCTGAGCACATGGGGCGCCTGGCGCTGGTGGCTGGCGTCGCAACGCCCCGCCCACCGGGAGGGCGCGGTTTGAGTTCCCTGCCTTTGCCCAACACCCCTCAGGCGTCCCGCGGCCTGCTGGACCGGTTGCCCTCCTGGTTGTGGGTGGCCGTCCTGATGGCGCTGTGGCTGCTGGGGCTGGACAGCGCGCCATTGCTGGATGTGGACGAAGGCGCCTTCTCGGAGGCCTCACGCGAGATGCTGTCCAGCGGCGACTGGGGGCACACCACGCTCAATGGTGCAGACCGGTTCGACAAGCCCATCTTGATCTATTGGCTGCAATCGCTGGGCTTGGCGATCTTTGGCGTGACCGAAGCGGCCACCCGCCTGCCCTCGGCCTGCGCTGCCTTGATGTGGTGCCTCGCGGCGGTGCGGTTTGCCCAGCTCTGGGCCGACCGAAGGGCCGAACGCGTGGCCGCCGTGGTGGTGGCCACCTCGGTGGGCGTGATGCTGATCGGTCGTGCAGCCACGGCGGATGCCCTGCTCAACGCGCTGATGTGCTGGGCCTGCCTTGACCTGTGGCGCCACCTGTCCGATGGCAGCCGGGGCCCTCTGCGGCGCGCCTTCCTGTGGATGGGCCTGGGTGTGCTCACCAAAGGCCCGGTGGCCTGCCTGGTGCCCGGCGCCTCGGTGGTGGTCTACCTGCTGGCATCGGGTCAGGCTGGGCGCTTGCGGCAGGTGCTTGGCGATGCCTGGGCCTGGGTCATCTTTTTTGGCGTGGCGACGCCCTGGTACGCCTACGCGCTGCACCGACACGGCATGGCCTTTGTCGACGGCTTCATCTTGCAGCACAACGTCAACCGCTTCTTGCAAACCAGAGAGGGCCACGGCGGGCAGGCCCACTACACGCTGATCGTCGCCCCCCTGCTGGCCCTGCCCTGGACGCCGCTGCTTCTGTCCGTGTTGGCGAGCTGGCGCCCGTTGTGGGCGGAGCCAGTGAGCAGGTTCTTGCTGTGCTGGTCCGGGTTTGCGCTGCTGTTCTTCACCTTCTCCAGCACCAAACTGCCGCATTACCTCCTGTACGGCACGACACCGTTGCTCATCTTGATGGCTGGTGAGTTGGCCAAGCGTCGCTCGCGCGGCATTGCCTGGGCGCTGGCCTTGTGCCAGCTGGCGCTGTTCGCTGGCCTTTCCTGGAGTCAGCACGTGGCGGGCTGGCTGGCCACACAAACCAAGGACCCGCTCTACCGGACCTTGCTGGAGAGCGCGCCAGCAGGGCCAGCATGGTGGCAGGTGGCGACGTTGGGCGGGCTGTGGTTGGCGATCTGGTGCTGGCCACGTCGGGCGCCCGCTGAACGCGCGGTGCTGGGCGCCCTGCTGGGTGCCTTCTGGGTGGTGCACGGTGTGCTGCCCTGGTGGGCCAACACGCTGCAGTCACCTGTGCACGAGTTGGCCCAGGTCGCTCAGGCGCGAGGTGCCGAGGTGGTGCAATGGCGCGCCCGGCAGCCGAGTTTCGCGTTCTACCTCGGGGCGCCAACGCCATCCCGAGAACCCTTGCCTGGCCAGCTGGCACTCGTGCGCAAGGACAGATTGAAGCCCGAGGACCCGGTGGTCATCGTGGCCGAGCGCCGAGGCTTTGTGCTGGTCGAGCGCTTGGCCCCGCAGGAAGGGAGTGCCCCCAAAGGTGCACCGAAAGCCACTGCTGCAACGCCCGCACCGGGGCCCTGATCAAAGCAATCCCACCCCATGAGTGACGACAACCAGGTTTACGTGGCCCCGAGTTTTCAGGCCCTGTACCGCGACGCACGTGGTCGGTGGACCCTGCCGCCACGCGAGGTGGCTTCTCGCCACGAGCTATGTGAAGACCTGGCTCAGCACCTCACCACGCATTGCCAGAGCGTGCATGTGGAGATCGGCGCCGAGACGCAGGAAGTGCTGGCGCGTTGCCAGCAAGGCCTGTTGACCCCGGAGTCGGGCGTCAGCGAAGCCGAGGCCACCTGGGTGGTGACCCGACTGGCGGAGCTGCTGAACTGGCCCCACCCGGGGCTTGGCAGCGGGCGTGACAGCGACTGACACCCGGCGTCACCCCGTTGCCTGACGAGTGCGCATCACACACGCGCCGTGTGATCGCTTGAAATGAAACAAGGGCCCCGATTTTGGTCGGGGCCCTTGTCATTGGGGGACTGGATGGCCGAGGCATTCAACAAGCCCGGCAACCGAATCTCGGACCGACGCCAGTGCTGACTGGCATCGGCCCTTGTGCGTCACTCGGCGGTGGCGCCACCTTCGCTCGGGGCGGCATCGCCGGAAGCTTCGTCCAGCGCAGCCAGTTCCATGGCGGCGCGTTCCTGGGCTTCCTGCATGGCGATGGCGCGACGCTCGGTGTCGTCCATCTCTTCCTTGGCCTTGCGAGCCTGGTGGAAGGCCATGCCGGTGCCGGCGGGGATCAGGCGACCCACGATGACGTTTTCCTTCAGGCCACGCAGCTCGTCGCGCTTGCCCATGATGGCAGCCTCGGTGAGCACGCGGGTCGTTTCCTGGAAGGAAGCGGCCGAGATGAAGGAGTCGGTCGACAGCGAGGCCTTGGTGATGCCCAGCAGCACGTCGGAGTGCGTGGCGATCATCTTGTCGGCAGCGCGCATGCGGTCGTTGGTGTCCAGCAGCTCGGAGCGCTCGACCTGTTCACCAGCGATGTAATGCGTGTCGCCCGGGTTGACGATCTGCACGCGGCGCAGCATCTGACGAACAATCACCTGGATGTGCTTGTCGTTGATCTTCACGCCCTGCAGACGGTTGACGTCCTGCACTTCGTCGACGATGTAGCGAGCCAGCTCTTCGATGCCCAGCAGGCGCAGGATGTCCTGCGGGTCGGCCGGACCGTCGACGATGGATTCGCCCTTGTTGACCACCTGGCCTTCGTGCACCAAGATGTTCTTTTCCTTGGGGACCAGGTCTTCCCAGACCTTGCCTTCGGGATCGGTGATCTGCAGGCGCACCTTGCCCTTGGTTTCCTTGCCGAAGGAGACGGTGCCCGTGATCTCGGCGAGCGAGCCCTTGTCCTTGGGGCTGCGGGCTTCGAACAGCTCGGCCACACGCGGCAGACCGCCGGTGATGTCGCGGGTCTTCTGACCTTCGATGGGGATGCGGGCCAGCACTTCACCAGGCGACAGGTCTTGCCCGTCGCGGATCTGGATCAGCGCGCCGACCTGGAAGCCGATGGTCACGGCGTGGTCGGTACCCGGGATCTTCACTTCGGAGCCGGAGGCGTCCAGCAGCTTGACCTGCGGGCGCACGACCTTGGCCGCACCGCGGCGCTTCGGGTCGATCACGACCAGGGTCGACAGGCCGGTCACTTCGTCCACCTGCTTGGCCACGGTCACGCCTTCTTCGACGTTCTCGAACTTGGCCTTGCCGGCGAACTCGGTGATGATCGGGCGGGTCAGCGGATCCCAGGTGGCCAGCACCAGGCCAGCCTTGACGGTCTGGTCAGCCTTGACGTTGAGCTGTGCACCGTACGGAACCTTGTGACGCTCGCGCTCGCGGCCGTGCTGGTCGGAGATGACGATTTCGCCGGAACGCGAAATCACCACCAGGTCGCCCTTGCCGTTGGTCACGTAGCGCATCGTGGCGTTGAAGCCGATGATGCCGTCCGACTTGGCTTCCTTGCTGGAGGCGATGGCGGCGCGCGAAGCGGCACCACCGATGTGGAAGGTCCGCATGGTCAGCTGCGTGCCGGGCTCACCGATGGACTGGGCGGCGATCACACCAACCGCTTCACCGGAGTTCACCAGGCCACCGCGGCCGAGGTCGCGACCGTAGCACTTGGCGCACAGGCCGAAACGCGTGGCACAGGTCAGCGGGGTGCGGACCTTGACTTCGTCGACGCCAGCGGCTTCGAGCTCGTCCAGGACGTCTTCGTCCAGCATGGTGCCGGCGGTGACCAGCACCTGCTGGGTCTCGGGGTGCAGCACGTCGATCGCGGGCACGCGGCCCAGGATGCGGTCGCGCAGCGACTCGATGACTTCACCACCTTCGACCAGCGCGCGGGTGTTGATGCCTTGGTCGGTGCCGCAATCTTCGGTGGTCACCACCAGGTCTTGCGTCACGTCGACCAGGCGACGGGTCAGGTAACCCGAGTTCGCGGTCTTCAGCGCCGTGTCGGCCAGGCCCTTGCGGGCGCCGTGGGTCGAGATGAAGTACTGAAGCACGTTCAGGCCTTCACGGAAGTTCGCCGTGATGGGCGTCTCGATGATGGAGCCGTCAGGCTTGGCCATCAGGCCGCGCATGCCGGCCAGCTGGCGGATCTGGGCCGCGCTACCGCGGGCACCGGAGTCGGCCATCATGTAAATCGAGTTGAACGATTCCTGATCGACTTCCTTGCCTTCGCGGTCGATGGTCTTTTGCTTGGACAGCTGAGACATCATGACCTTGCCGACTTCGTCGCCAGTCTTGCCCCAGATGTCCACGACCTTGTTGTAGCGCTCGCCAGCGGTCACCAGACCGGAGACGTACTGCTGCTCGATCTCCTTGACTTCCTTCTCGGCGCGCTCGATCAGCTCGTACTTCTGCTT
>CAYJXE010000063.1:0-7107 GCA_964373965.1 uncultured Aquabacterium sp.
GCGACCCTGCCCCTCATCAGCGCCAGGGTCTCGGGCGCGACGGTGAACTCGGGCAGGCGTGCGGCGAAGCGGGCCAGGCGCAGGATGCGAACCGGGTCTTCGGCGAAAGCGGGCGAGACGTGGCGCAGCACGCGCGCGGCCAGGTCTCGCTGGCCACCCCAAGGGTCGATCAGGCTGCCATCGTCGTCTTCGGCCATGGCGTTGATGGTCAGGTCGCGCCGGGTCAGGTCTTCTTCAAGGCTGACATCGGGCGAGGCATGGCATTCGAAGCCGTGGTAGCCCCGGCCGCTCTTGCGCTCGGTGCGGGCCAGGGCGTGTTCTTCACCCGTCTCGGGGTGCAGGAAAACCGGGAAGTCCTTGCCCACCGGGCGAAACCCGGCTTGCAGCATGGCCTCGGGGGTGGCGCCCACGACCACCCAGTCCCGGTCGCCCTGGGGGCGGCCCAGGAGCCTGTCGCGCACGGCGCCGCCAACGAGGTATGTCTTCATGCAGGCAGTTTACGGGGCGGCAGGGCCTGGTTGGCCCCGCCCCGTGCGTCGGTGGCTCGCGGTCGCAGCTTCGCGCCGCGACCGACCCGATCAGCCAGCCGCCGCGCGGCGTGCCAGGGCGATGTAATCGGCCACCGGCACTTCTTCGGCGCGACGCTGCAGGTCGAAGCCGCCTTCGAGGCCGCGCTCGGCCATCCAGGCGCCCAGCGTGTGGCGCAAGATCTTGCGGCGCTGCGAGAACGCCACGGCCACCATCTTCTCGAGCACCTGCACATCGACCGCCTCGGGCTGGGCCCAGGGCGTCATGCGCACCACGGCCGAGTCCACCTTCGGAGGCGGGTCGAACGATTCGGGCGGCACGTCCACCACGCAGGCCATGTCGTAGCGCCACTGCAGCATCACGCTCAGGCGGCTGTAGTCCTTGCAGCCAGGCTGGGCCACCATGCGGTCCACCACCTCTTTTTGCAGCATGAAGTGCTGGTCGACCACGTGTTCGGCCACCGGCAGCAGGTGAAAGAGGATGGGGCTGGAGATGTTGTAGGGCAGGTTGCCGATGACGCGCAGCTTCTGCCCGGCCTCGGCCGCCAGGGCGGCGAAGTCGACCTTGAGCACGTCCGACTCGACCACCTTGAGCTCTTGGCGCTTGCGAAGCCGGGCGGCCAGGTCGCGGTCGAGCTCGATCACGGTGAGCTTTTCGCTGCGCTCGACGACCGGGTTGGTCAGGGCACCCAGGCCAGGACCGATTTCCACCAGCGCCTCGCCCGGCTTGGGGGCGATGGCACGCACGATCTCGTCGATCACGCCATGGTCGACCAGGAAATTCTGGCCGAAGCGTTTGCGCGCCACATGGCCACCACCACCCGTCACGGGGCGACGCGTGCCCGAACGCGGCTGAGGGCGATCAGGGCGCATCGCGCATTTCCACGTAAGCGGCGGCGCGCAACTCGCGCGCCCAATCTTCGTAGGTGGCTTCGAAACGGCGCTCGCGCAGCACGCTGCGGGCGGCTTCGCGTCGCTGGGCGTCGCTGAGCTGCACCTCGCGGCGCTCGAGCAACTGGATCAGGTGCACGCCGTAGCGGCTGACCACGGGTTCCGAGATCTGGCCGGGTTGGAGCGCGAGCACCGCCTTTTCAAACTCGGGCACGAACTGGCCAGGAGAGCTCCAGCCCAGCTCGCCGCCCTTGGCGCCGCTGCCGTCTTCGGAGTGCTGGCGGGCTTGCTGCGCAAAGCTGGCCTGGCCTTCCATGATCTGGCGGCGGATCTCCTGCATGCGGTTGACGAGCTCGCGGGTGTTCTGACCCGGGGCGCTGCGCAGCAGGATGTGGCGTGCGCGTTGCTGGGTGTAGCTGGCCTGGGCGGCGTTCTCGCGCTCGACCAGCTTGATGACGTGAAAGCCGGCGCGCGATCGGATCAAGGGCGCGACCTGACCCACCTTGATGTTGGCCACGGCCTTGACGAAGACATCGGGCAAGGCGCTGACCTCGCGCAGCCCGAAGGCGCCGCCGCTGTCGTGCGTGCTGCGATCGTCCGAGAACTGCTTGACCAGTTGGGAGAAGTTCATGCCCGCAGCGGCCTTGCGCTGGATGTCCTCGGCCTTGGCCTGGAGCTTTTGCACCTCTTGCGGGCTGGCTTGCTCAGGCACCTTGATGAGGACGTGCGCGAGGTTCAGCGCCGATTCGGTTTGCGCAGCCGGGTCGGAGGCCAGGAAGCCGTTGACCTCTTCTTCGCTGATCTGGATGCGCGGCGTGACTTCGCGCTCGCGGATGCGCTGGATCAGGATCTGCTCGCTCAGGCTGGCGCGGTAGCGCTCGAAGTCCAGCCCATCGGCGCGCATGCGCTCGCGCAGCTCGGCCATGGTCATCTGGTTCTGCGCTGCGATGTTTTCGATGGCGGTGTCGAGTTCGGCCTCGCTCACGCCCATGCCCAGGTTGCGCGCGTGGGACAGCTGCACCTTCTCGTCGATCAGGGCGTCGAGCACCTGGCGGCGCAGCTCGTCGGCGCCGGGCAGTCGGGCGTTGGCGGGTGCGCTTTCGATGACGCGCTGCACCCGCTTGTCGATCTCGGTGTGGGTGATGGGCTCCTGGTTGACCACGGCGACGATGTAGTCGCTGGTGCGTGGGGCCCCACTGAGTTGCAGGTCGGTGCTCAGCGAGCGGTCACCGGGGATGCGCGGTGACAAGCTGGGGCCATCGGGCCGACGCAGCTGAGCCCAGCCTGGCGTGACGGCGCCAACGAACAGGCTCAGGCAGATCAGCGGCAGCCAGCGGCGCGCGCCCGGGAAATTGCGGTCATTCATCTTGGGAACTCGTCGGGGTGCTTGGCACGTTCAGGGGCTGGCCCTCTTCACGCAGCAGGCGGTAACCAGGGACATTTTGCTGCAGCACGCGCAGCGGGTTGGCGCCCAGCGCCAGCTGCGACAGGCCCAGCAGTTCAAGCTGGAACATGATGCGGGTGTTGGCCTTGCTCTGGCCCAGCGCGACGCGCTCGGAGACCACGCGTCAGATCCAGCAGCCGGCGTCGTATTCGAGTCCGATCAGGGAGTTGATCACGCGCTTGTCGCGCATGCTGTGGGTCACGCGGCCCACGGAGTACCAGGCGCCACCGCAAGCGTTGGTGCCTGCGCGCCGCGGGTTGACCTGCATGAGGTCGGGCGAGCTCGCCTGGGTCATCAGTTGTTGCAGGGGTGGGGTGCGGCCGGCCAGGGGCCATTGCCAGCCCAGCTCCACCTGCTCGCTCGCCTCGCGGGTGTAGCGGTAGGTGGCGCTGACGGTGCGCCAGGCGCCGGGCGAGTAGCGCACGCCCACGGTGCCTTGTTCGGTGCGCTTTTCTTGTGCGCCGTATTGCAGCGTGCTGTCGAGGTTCCAGTTCGGGATCACCGAGGTGGAAGCCAGCAACAGCAAGTCTGAGAGCTTCTGGGTGATCGGGCCTTCGCCTTGCGGGTTGATGCGCTGGTCCGCCAGCAGCACCTTCTGAGCGATGCCAAGGCGCAGGGCCTCGACGCCGGTGGCGCTGTCGATCAGGCGCGAGGTCACGCCCACCGTCACCTGGTTGGCGTCGGTGATGCGGTCGCCGCCAGTGAAGCCGTTGTCGTTGAAAACGGCGTACTGGTTGAAGTCGCGCGGGGCGCTGTCAAAGCGCGGCAAGTCGTCCTGGCGCCGGTAGGGCGTGTAGACGTACATCACGCGCGGCTCCAGCGTCTGCACCAGGTCGCGGCCGAAGAGTTGCGTGTCGCGCTCCATCGAAAAGCCGCTGTCCAGGCTGAAGGTGGGCACGGCGATCGAGGTGCTCGCGCGCGAGCCGCTGGCCGCCAGCGCGTTGTTGCGATCGAGGTCGTAGCTGATGCCGCGCACCGCCACCGCAGGCAGCACGGAGATGCCCAGCAGGTCGAAGCGGCGCTCCAGGCGGCCGTTGAGGTTCACCCGGTTGCCGGTGACCTTGGCGATGTCGGTGTGGGCGAAGCGGTTGAACTCGCCTTGCAGGTTGAACACCGTGCCCGCATCGGAGCTGCTGCGGCTGCGAAAGCCCAGTTGTGGCTCGCGCCGATACGGGGCCTCGATGCGGCTGAGTTCCGGGTCGGAGTCGGGGTCGAGGTCGCGCAGCGTTTGCCAGGACTGCACGGCCGCGTAGAAGTTGGTCTGGCTGTTGCCCAGGCCCCAGGTGCGGTCGTTCAGCGTGGAGTCGAACTTGACGTGGCTGTCGAACAGGCGCGGCGTGGGCGAAGGCAGGTTGTGCGAGAAGTCCTTCCAGTAGTCGTCATCCGAGGCGCGCAGCCACTTGATGTCGTACTGGTTCTGCGCCAGCGTGTTGCCGGTGCGGAAGCGACCCTTGTGCGTGAAGTCGACCAGGCTGCGGCCGTCGCCGGTGAGGCGGTCGTTCGGCAAGCCGTACAGGTGCAGCTTGCCGGTGTCGGTGGTCGTCAGGTAGCGGTACTCGAGGTCGAGCCCAACGCCGCGCCGGGCCGACAGGGTGGGCGCGATGGTGGCGTCCTGCTCGGGGGCGATGTTCCAGTAGTAGGGCGTCGAGAACTCGAAGCCGCTGTTGCTGTCGAAATAGAACGACGGCGGCAGCAAGCCGGACTTGCGTTGGTTGTCCAGCGGAAAGGTCAGCGTGGGCGCGGCCAGGATGGGCACGTCCATGAAGCGGATGACGGCGTTTTTGGCGGTGCCTTCGCTGGCCGCGAAGTCAAGGTAGACCTCGCTGGTGCGCAGCTCCCAGTCGGGCTTGCCCGGGCTGCCGTCGGGCATGTCCTCGGGGCGGCAGCTGGAGTAGCTGGTCTGGTGGGCGCGCAGGCGGTCTTCGCCCAGGAACTCGACCAGCAGGGCGTCCCCGCCGGCTTGCGTGCGGGCGAGCCAGAACTCGGGCCGCACGAAGTTGCCTTCCAGCGTGTCCAGGCGCAGCGTCAGTTCGGGGCCGGTGAACAGGTTGCCCTTGCTGACGATGCGCACCTTGCCCTGCGCCTTGGCGGTGTTGTCGGCCTGGGTGTGGGTGATCTCGTCGGCGCGCATGGCCAGGTCACCCTGGCGCAACCGCACCGAGCCGGTGGCCCGCGTGAGGATGCTGGCTTCGCCGCCCAGCTGGTCGGCCTCGAAAAACAAGGGCTCCTTGGCGTCGCGGCGCTGCAGGCGCGGCGATGGCAGGGAAAAGCTCATGCGCGAGGCCGGGTCGGCGCTCGAGGCGGCGCTGGGCGCCTGTGACACCGGGCTGGCCGGCGACGAGGTGATGGGTGGCGGCTCGGCAACCTGGGCCTGCGAGGGCGCGTGCAGCGGACCCGCCAGGCAGGCTGCGGCCAGGGCCACAGGACGCCAGATGGGCGTCGCGGCCGCTGTGCGGCGTCGGATCGGGTGGTGCTGGGGCGAAGGGCGTCGGTTCAAGGAGGTGCTCACGGTCACGGGGCGCGTCGCAGTGGGGCTGCGGCAGCGGCTTCCTGATGGGTGAGCCGGCCTTGCCTAGAATCGCCGCATTATTTCACGAGCCAAGCCGCATGAGCCAAGTCGCCGCCGCCCCCATCTCCTGGACCGATCCCGCCCGCCAGCAGGCCTTTGACGCCTGGCTGCGCTCTCGGCCGGCCGACCTTGGCCTGCGCGCAGACAGCCTGCGTTCGGCCAGCGCCGACGCGAGCTTTCGCCGCTACTTCCGCATCGATGCGGCAGGCGGCCCGCTCATCATCATGGACGCCCCGCCCAGCCACGAGGACTGCCGACCCTTCGTCGCGGTCGACCGGCTGCTGGCCTCGGGCGACGTGAACGTGCCACGCATCCTGGACTGGGACGAGGCGCAAGGTTTCATGCTGCTGTCCGACCTGGGCGCCCACACCTTGCTGTCCACCCTTGACGTTGAGCATCCGCAGGATGCCGGCAACCGCGCCCGCTACAACGCCGCCCTGGACGAGCTGGTGCGCCTGCAGACGGTGTCGGCCGAAGGCCTGCCGCCCTACGACGACGCCCTTTTGCAGCGAGAGCTCGACCTGTTCCCCGACTGGTACTTCACCCAGCTGCGCGGTCAGGTGCTCGACGACAAGGCCCGGGAGGTGCTGAGTCGGGCCTTCGGTTTGATCAAGGCCCAGGTTCTGGCCCAGCCGGTGGTGCTGGTGCACCGCGACTACCACTCCCGCAACCTGATGGCCGACCCGGCTGATGCGCAGGCCCGCCCAGGCGTCATCGACTTCCAGGACGCCGTGCGCGGCCCCGTCACCTACGACCTGGTCTCGCTGCTGCGCGACGCCTACGTGATGTGGGACGAGGACGTGCAGCTCGATTACGCCGTGCGCCACTGGGAAAAGGCGCGCAAGGCCGGTCTGCCCGTGCCAGAGGACTTCGGTGACTTCTGGCGCGATTTCGAGTGGATGGGCCTGCAGCGCCACATCAAGGTGCTGGGCATCTTCGCTCGCCTGGCCATCCGCGACGGCAAACAGCAGTACTTGGCCGACATCCCCCGGGTGTGGACCTATGCCCACCGCGTCGCCTCCCGTTACCAGGGCCTGGGGCCGCTGGCGCACCTGCTCGAGCGCGCGGAGGCGGATCACGGCGGGCTCCGCACCGAGGTGGGCTTCACCTTCTGAGCTGTTCGCCCCCGGGTGGGCGACGCACCGAAACAGGCGGATGGGGCCCCAAATGGCTCCGATTCCGCCGTTTTCCGTCCCCCGGACGGTGAAATGAGGGGCCGTTGGCCGCATTTGCTTGCGCAAAAAAGCAGCAATGGGCGGATAATTCGACCCCGATGAACGAACAAACCTCCCAGCCGGCCACCCTGGCCGCGCCCGAAGCCGCCACCGCTGCGCCCGTCACCCCCGAGACCGTGAACGCGGCGCCCGCGCCCGTGACTTCCGAGCCCGCGCCCGCCGACCAGGCCCCGCCCGCCCGCTTCGACACGCTGCCGCTGGACAAGAAGATCCTCAGCGCCATCAAGTACCCCACGATGACGCCGATCCAGGCCAAGGCCATCCCCTTGGTGCTGGCAGGCCGTGACGTCATGGGGGCCGCGCAAACCGGCACCGGCAAGACCGCCGCCTTCTCCATCCCGCTGCTTCAGAAGATGATGAAGCACGAGAACGCCAGCATGTCGCCCGCCCGCCACCCGGTGCGCGCCATCGTGCTGGCGCCCACGCGCGAGCTGGCCATCC
>CAYJXE010000064.1:0-6296 GCA_964373965.1 uncultured Aquabacterium sp.
ACTCGTGGCCCTGGGCTATGGCCGCTTCATCGTTCACGGGCTAACGCGACCGTGGCGCCCTTACGAGGTCGAGAGCATTTTCCTGTTCGGCCAACCCGGGCCTGATGCCGAAGACAACGCCAGGCAGGCGCTGGACATGCTGCTGCCTTGCGTTCACCTGGCCTACCAGCGCGTGTGCGTGACCGAACGCCAGATGAGTCAGTCTCGTCCTGGGGCTTCGGCTGCGATCAATGGCGTCGCTCTCAGGCCCTCGCCCATCACCGAGCGCGCACGCGAAATCCTGGTCTGGGTTCGCGACGGGCTGAGCAACCAGCAGATCAGCGAGAAGCTGGGCATCAGCGCGCTGACGGTCAAACACCACGTTCAGAAGATCCTGCGCAAGCTGGGCGCGGCCAACCGCGCGCAGGCCGTGGCCAAGGCCATGAGCATGAACGCGCTGGGTGCGGCGAACTTCCACCTGGGCGAGTCCTCGGTGTGATCCGTTCGGCTCATCGGTGAGCCGCCATGGTCTGCCCGGCTCACGGGGAACCACCGGGTTCGATCGCACGCATGTCACACGCCCCCAACACACTTCGTGCAACTCAGGAGCAGGTTGTCCATGGGCCTGAGTGAAACCCACAAGTTCTGCCTAACCTTGAACGGAGAGACCCCAATGAAACTGCAACACATCGTGGCCGCTGTGGCCCTGGCCGCTTCCGGCACCGCTTTCGCCAACGTGCTGGACCCGCAAGTCACCACCGGCCAAGGCGGTGAAATGTCCCTGACCGTCTACAGCGCCCAGGCTCAGGCTTCCGTGCTGATCGACACCGGCATCATGCTGGCCGACTTCCGCAGCATCTTCACCAGCGGTGCCAAGGAATACACCCTGGACCTGGGCTCCAACGCCGCCTTCAACAACTTCCTGGCCCTGGCCGGTGACGCTTCCGACATTCGCTTCACCTTCTTCGGTGGCGACAACTCTGGTGTGTCGGCTGCCCAGCGCACCATGATCACCACCGTGAGCGGTGACGCCACGACCGTGACCAACGGCAACATGGTGGATTCCATGAACATGATCAAGGCGAACTACCTTGACACCGCCAACCTGAAGCCGGCCATCAACGTCACCCTGGGTGGCGAGGCCAACGGCTCGCTGCTGGCTCAAAAGGGTGTTGACGGCAACGCCTACTTCCTGGAGTTCGTGGGCCCCACTTTCGCTGGCAAGTTCGTTGACACCAGCGCCGCCATCGACACCTCGGTGGCCATCTATGACTTCGTGCGCAGCAGCACCAGCGCCCTGGGCAATGCCACCGAGTCGGCCCTGATCGGCCAAGGCGGCGGTGCTGCCGAAGCACGCCTGACCAAGAACGCCGCTGGCACCTACGTGTTCAACGTCTCGGCCATCCCTGAGCCCAGCAGCTACGCCCTGGCCCTGGCCGGTCTGGCCCTGGTCGGTGCCGTCGCTCGCCGCCGCGCCGCCAAGTGATGCCCCAAGGGGGCAAGGCCTGACCTTGCCCTCATCCTGATCCCGGGCGTGCGCCCGGGGTCCGCTCCTGCCCGCTCCTTGCTCAACCCTCACGAGGTTCTCATGAAACTGCGTCTCCTCTCGCTGGCCGCCATGGCCGCTTTCGTTGGCCAGGCCCACGCCCTGACCCCCACCCAGATCGACACCGCTCGCGCCGACGGCAGCCTGCTGGAAGTCACGATGTCCGGCGCCACCGCGCTGTCGGGCACCATCGGTGGCCTGTTCACCCAGAACTGCAAGTCCGGCACCCAGGACATCTACCTGAACGACGCCGCCCTGTTCTCGGGTGAAACCGTCAACGGCAACATCGTCAAGGCCTACAGCTGCGAGCTGAACGCCACCAACGACTTTGGCGCCGCTTACGCCAACAAGAAGGTGCTGTTCCAGAAGTCCGACCAAGGCGGTTCGGGCAACGGCGTGTTCCCCGTTGCCACCAACAGCCAGCTGCCCTTCCTGAACGTCAGCGCTGCCACCTGCAACGCCACCACCAAGGTGTGCTCGACCATCGCCCAAAAGCGCCCTGACGGCGGTGTTTCCGACGTCTCGCCCATCGGCTTCAACCCCTCGGCCAACCGCCCGCTGAGCCCGATCGACTTCTCGGCCAACGCCGACGTGTCGAACAGCGACTTCCAGCAAGTGCAAGGCGTGCTGCAGATCATCTTCGGTCTGGCCGTCAGCAACGAGCTGTACACCGCCCTGCAGACCGACCAGGCCACCACCGGCCGCCCCGTCGTGTCCAAGGCCGTGATCGCCTCCATGCTGTCCAACGGTTACAACCCTGAACTGGGTTGGGCCCCGCTGTTCCGCAACGCCTCCAACATCAACGGCAAGACCCAGGTCAACATCTGCCGTCGCGTCAACGGCTCGGGCACCCAAACTTCTGCCAACCGCTTCTGGCTGGAATACGGCGCCAACGGCAGCGCCCTGATCCCTGCTGACAACGCTGGCAATTCGGCTTTCCCCAACGACTTCAACAACGCCCTGCCCAATGCCGACCTGATCATGGTCTACGAAGGCTCCACCACCGGCAACGTGCGTGACTGCCTGAGCAAGGCCAATGACAACGGCGCTTTCGCGATCGGCCACGTGTCGCTGGAAAACGCCCCGACCGCCAAGTGGAAGTTCGTCTCCATCGACGGTGCCGAGCCTTCGCGTGACAACGCCAAGCGTGGTTTCTACGACTACGTGTTCGAGTCGACCGTTCAAGTCGCCAAGACCGGCAACTCCGCTGCTGGCCGCGCCTTCATGGTCGAGTTCACCAAGGCTGCTCAGAAGTCCACCAACCTGAACGCCCTGAGCGCCAACAACCAGGCTGGCGTGATGACCCTGCCCACCGCTGCCGACTGCCCTGCCACCTTCACCTTCGTGGCCGCCGGCACCTCGGGCGAAACCTCGGTCAACAAGTTCTGCGGCCGCGTCACCCGCCCGAACACCTCTGACCTGCTGACCATCGTCAAGTGATGGGCTTGAGGGCCTGAGCTCTTTACTTAGAGCGCTAGTCCTGAAAAAACGCGGCAGGCGAATGTCTGTCGCGTTTTTTTGCTAGAAATCGTTCCCATCTGGTTCCGTATGCATTTTTTTGTGTGATGGGGATTGTGGTTTGGATCGAGTGGAAATCATTAAATTGGGGGTTTTATGAGTTGCTGGCGTGTCATTTTTTTATCGTTGTTTGTTTTTGCGGGGCATGCGAAGGCCTTGAGTATTTCTGATATTGATGCCTCGCGACATCGCGGCGAGTTGCTGGAGGTCTATTTGACCGGCTCCGACTTCATGAATTCATCAATTGATGTGTTTATGAGAAATAACTGTTGGTCTGATACTATTGATGTTTATGTTAGTGATATGACTGTTGCGGGTGGGGAGTCGCCTGCGGCAAAAGCTTATAGCTGTCAAATTGCTAGTTATGGTGATCTTGAGCGTTATGCCGGAACAGCGTATCGCGGCAGAAAGCTGTTGTTACACAAGTCAGAGTTTGACGGTGACGGAGGAAGTGTATTTTCTTTGGCTAAAAATGATGAATCCTGGTTTTTGAAGGTGTCGGCTGGCTATTGTGATCAGGTCGAGAAGGTGTGCTCAACCATCGAGCGGAAGCGCGCTGATGGAGGTGTTTCGGAACTTGATCCAGAGTCCTATAATCCTGCAGCTAATCGGCAGAAATATGGGTTTGTTGCGATATATGGCCGAGATTTCTCATCTGAGAAAGATGTTGATGCTTATGTGAATTATTATTTGCATCCTGTTTCGTTGCGTCAAAACATTTACGGTTTGGCCGTAACCAGTGAAATGTACAGAGCGTTGCAGATCGATCAGGGGCTTGAGTCCAATGTGCCGCCATCGGTTTCCAGGGCAGTTGTTTCATCAATTTTGTCAAATTCCTACGATGTTGAATTGAGCTGGCGGCCTTTTTTTAGAAATGCCAATAATATCGGCGTCAATTCTCAAATTAATATTTGCAGAAGCCCGTCGGGTATGGGTGTGCAGGTTGCTGCCAATCGGTATTGGTTGGGTTATGGGGTTAATGCATCGTCGCCGTTTCCTGCAGATGCTGCGGGTAACTCATATGTTCCAGCAAACGAGTACCCTCTTTCTTCTTTCCCTAATATTTATCCGATGATGGTTCATGAGCTCGCCGTAAAGAGTTGCCTGTCTCACGCGAATCTTGCAGGTGCTTTTGCCATTGGGCATCTCTCATTGCGGGATATTGGTGGAGGTAACTGGAAGTTTGTTGCCATCGATGGTGTTGTTCCGTCAATAGATAATGCCAAGCGTGGTTTTTATGACTATGTATTTGAGTCGACCATGCAATTGGCGAGAACACCGAACTCCAGCGGCGGTCGTCTTTTCTTGGAGAAATTTTCCCGAGTGATCCGTCGCTTGGATTACTTGCCTTTCAGTTCAGTGGGTGTTATGGCTCCTCCTCATGCAGATGATTGTCCGCAGAACTTCTCTTTTGTGCCAAATAACACCCCGAACATAAGGCCTGCCGAGAGGTTTTGCGGGAGGGTGAGTCGCGAGAGGTCGGGGGATCCACTGATTGTCTACAAATAACTAATAGTTGCAGATGTTGATAGATTAAATTGATCTGACTCTTGTGCGCGCTCTGTACGAGCGCGCTTTCTTTTTTGGGCGTTCCCGGGAGGGCTTAGGTGCGTGACCACCCAGGTGAGGGACTTTGAGCCATTCGGATCATGGGTTTCCACGACCCTTTCACGGCGCGTCGCCACACTCGCGCGCACCATGCCCCAACGCCCCGCCGTCCCCTTCGCAAGCCGCCTGGCCATTGGTCTGATGCTGGCTGTCATCGCCTCATCGCCTTCTGCCCAGACCGGCGCTGCCGCGGCAGCTGAAACCACCGAGTCGAGCCAAGGCGCGCGCTTTGACGTGCTGGAATTCGAAGTCGATGGCAACACCGTGTTGCCGGTCGAAGCGGTCGAGCGCGCCATCACGCCCTACCTGGGCCTGGGCAAGGCCTTTGCCGATGTCGAGGCCGCGCGCGCCGCACTCGAGAAGACCTACCAGGACGCCGGCTACGTCACCGTGTTCGTGGACCTGCCCGAGCAAGAGGTGTCCCAAGGTGTCGTGCGCCTGCGCGTGCTCGAAGGGCAGATCAGCCGCCTGAAGGTGACCGAAGCCAAGTACCACGACCCCGGTCTCATCCGTGAGCGCGTGAGCGAGCTGGCGCCGGGCAAGGTGCCCAATTTCAACGTGGCGCAGGCCCAGCTGGCCGATCTCAACCGCACCGAAGACCGGCGCGTGCAGCCCATCCTGAGCCCGGGACCGGTGCCCGGCACGGTCGAGGCCGAGCTCAAGGTGTCCGACAAGCTGCCGCTGAGCTTCACCGTCGAGCTCAACAACCGCCAGGTGCAGTTCACCGACCCGCTGCGCCTGCAGGTCATGGGCCGCTACGGCAACCTCTTTCAGGAGGACCACACGCTGTCGTTCATCGGCATCGTCACGCCGCAGGACACCAAGCAGAGCAAGGCCTTTGGCCTGAACTACCTCATCCCGCTGCCCGAGGGCAGCTCCTGGCAGGCCTCGCTGCTGGTGTCCGACAGCTCGGTGCAGCCGCTGGGCGGCACCAACGTGGTGGGCAAGGGCTTCAACGTGGCGCTCAAGCGCACCTGGGGCCTGCCGGCGGGCCAGGGCTTCTACCATGGGCTCACGATCGGGCTCGAATACAAGAACACGCGCGAGCGCATCAACGCGGGCGCAGACGGCAGCACCTTGTCCAGCCCGCTGCGTTATGCCCCCCTGGTCATGGACTACAGCGCCACCTGGGTTCGCGGCGAGCAGGTCACCACGCTGACGGCGGGTGGCACCTTTGCGCAGCGTCGCGTGGCGCGCCGCAACGTCGATTGCTTTGGCCAGGAAGACCAGTTCGGCTGCAAGCGCGAAGAGGGCGACGGCAGCTTCGCCGCCTTCCGCGTGGACGCGACCCACACGCACCCTTTGCCTGCCGGCCTGTCGGCCCGCTGGCGCCTGGGCGCGCAGTTCGCCAACCAGCCCCTGGTGGGGGCCGAGCAGTTCTCGGTCGGTGGTTTTGACACCGTGCGCGGCTATTACGAGGCCGAGATCCTGGGGGATTCGGGCTCGCACCTGGGTCTTGAAGTGTCAGGCCCCAACTGGGGTGGCGGCAACGATGGCTCCTGGCGCGGTGCCTTCTCCGAGTTGCAGGCCTACGGCTTTGCCGAAGCCGGCCGCATCAGCACGCAGAACGCATCCGACGGCAGCCCCACGCAGGTGGCGGGGGCGGGCCTGGTGGATCCAGCTGTTTTCGCGCAGGTGAAGATCG
>CAYJXE010000065.1:0-6043 GCA_964373965.1 uncultured Aquabacterium sp.
GACCTGCGCAGCATCGAGCTCGGCCACCGTGGACGGTCGCCACTTCGGCGCGTGCTCCGTGTCAACGACCAGGGCACGCACGCCCTCGACGGTCTCGCTGTCAGCGCCCTTGCGCAACTGGAAGCAGTGCCGCACCAGGTTGCGCTCCATGCGGAACACGTCAGCGAGCGGCATGCTGCGCCCACGCCGGACCTGCGCGAGCGTGACGGCCATCATCAGCGGCGAATGCCCGGCCATCTGCTTGAGCGTGGCCTGCGCCCATTCGCTGCCATCGCCCTCCAGCGAGGCCACGATGTCCTGCAGGGTCGGCAGGCTGAAATGGCGCTGGATGGCGTCGAAATGCACCGTCACGGTGGCCTCGGGCAGCTTGTCCAGCGCGTGCAGATCCAGGTGAGCGCGCAGGCGGGCCACGATGGCTTCGCCCGTGTCTTCAGGCGAGCTTCGCAAACCATCGAGGAAGGCGGGCAGGCAGTCACCCGAAGCGGCCACATCGGCCAGGCCCAGGGTGAGCGCATCGGTCACGTGCAGGTGTGGCCCGACCACGCCCAGGTACTCGCCGATGGCGCCCGCGCAACGCGGCAGGAAGTAACCACCGCCCACGTCGGGGAACAGGCCGATGCGCGTTTCGGGCATGGCCATGCGCAGCGTCTCGGTGGCCACGCGCAGCTTGCAGCCCTGTGCCAGGCCCATGCCACCACCCATGGTCACGCCTTGCAGCCAGGCGATGGTGGGCTTGGGGAACACGTGGATGAGGTGATCGAGCGCGTACTCCTCGGTGAAGAAGTCCTCCACCGCGGGGTCGCCCGCCAGGGCCGCGTCGTGCATGAAGCGGATGTCGCCGCCAGCGCAGAAGTGCGTCACCGGCTGCTTGCCGTCGCTGGCCTCGCGGGTGGCGCCGCGCAGCAGCACGGCGAGCACGGCCGGGTCACTCGACCAGCCGCGCAAGACGGTGGTGAGTTCACGCACCATCTCGAGGTTGAGCGCATTGAGGGCGCGGGGGCGGTTCAGGGTGATGACACCCAGGCCGCCGACGACTTCGGTGAGGACAGGAGCAGACATGGGGACACTGTATTACAGCGCCCCATGCTTCTCAGTGCCTCAAGTCATCTTCAAACCATCTGGGCGATGATCCGCTCGATGTTGCGCTCGGCGAACGCCGTCACCGACAGCGCCGGGTTGGCCACCAGCGAGTCCGGGAACAGCGCCGCGTCCATCACATACAGGCCCGGGTAACCCTTGACCTCACCCACGTCGTTCGTGGCCAGGCCGATCGGGCAGCCGCCCAGCGGGTGGTAGGTGGCGTTGTCGCCCACCGTCTTGCCGCCGAACCAGCTCTTGTTGTAGGTCGCACCGTTGGCCTTGTTGATCTTGTCGTACACGGCCTTGGCGCTGGTCACCGGCTCGTTCTTGGCCGTGGCCGACCAGTTCAGAACCGACTGCTGCTTGCTCGCGTCGTAGCTGAACTTGCCCAGCTCCGGCGTCTGCGTCATGGTGATGTGCGCGGTGCTGAAGGTGTCGATGCCCAGCGGCATGGCGATGTTCATCGAGTACACCTGCTGACCCTTGTGGTCGAAGGCATCCACGCCCGTGGTCGGCAGCACCGAGGTCTTGGTGCCGGTCGGCGTGTAGACGTTGCGCACCATGAAGATCTCGCCATTGGAGCTCCAGCGCGTGCCCACGTGCTCGTTGAGGTTGGGCAGCGTGCCGGTGGCGCGCGCCTTGACCAGCAGGTTGGTCGTGCCCATGGAGCCACCGCCCAGGAACAGCCGATCGCAGCTGATGGTGCGCGTGGCCAGCACCGTGCCCTTGACGTCGATCTGCTTGGTGGCGACCACGTAGCGGCCGTCGGCAGCGCGGCCGATCGAGGTCACCTCGGTCAAGGGCTGGATGCGCACCAGACCCGTGCCCAGCGCTTCGGCCAGGTAGGTCTTGTCCAGGCTCATCTTGCCGTGGTTGTTGCCAAAGCCGCCTTCGCTGCCCAGCGCAGATTTGGGCACCGTGCCGGCTTCTTCCTGCTCCATGTAGGCCATGTCGTAGCCCGAGTCGAGCGTGCGCCACTGGAAGCCCGCCTTGGCGGCCTGAGCGCAAGCCACCCGTGCATAGCGGTGGTAGGCGCTGGTCTGGTAGTAGGCCGGGCGGATCTTGTTGCCCTTGAGTCCCGCCAGCGCGCGCGGGTAGTAGACGTTGTAGAGCTCGTTGATGTCGATGCCCGAAGGCAGGATGCGCTGCAACGTCTCGCGGTAAGGCGTGATCAGCATGGCCAGGTTGACCAGAGAGCCGCCACCCACGCCACGGCCCAGGTAGACGTCCATGTTCGGCGATGACACCACGTCGAGGATGCCCGCAGCCACCGGCACCTTCAGCAGGCTGCTCAACGGGATGACGCCGCCGATGGTCGAGAACACCGCCGTGATGCGGTCCTTGAACCACATGGCGCGCTCGTCAGGCGAGAAAGGCTTGCAGAAAATCTTGCCGTCGGAGCCTGGCGTGTTCCACAGCCTGCCCATTTCAAGCATCGTCACGCGCTGGCCTGTTTGCGCCAGACGCAGCGCCGTCACGGCACCACCGTAGCCCGTCCCCACCACGAGGTTGGGCACGTGTTCCTCTGCCTGTGCGGCATAGGCCTCTTCGGTCATCAGGCCCGCGAGGGCGGCGGCCGAGGTGATGCCGCCTGTGACGGCGCGCATGGGCAGGCCCACGCTCCCCAGGCCCAGTTGGGCCCCGACTGCCAGGACGCTTTGCCCCCACTGGCGACGATTGAACTTGTTCATGATGTGCATGTGCTCCGTGTTTTGGAAGTACAGCCATCGTAGGAACCGAGGCGCGGTGTCGCATTCACCGTTGCGGCCAGAGATATCCAGCTGCCGGCCAGATGTGGGAAAGCCCTGATGCCGCCTTGCACAGCGGCATCAGGGCTTACATCACCTACCCGTCAGGGTTAGATCGGATCGCTGAGAGAGCGATCAGGCGTTGGCTTCGCGCGAAGCACGCTTGCGATCGTGTTCCTTGAGGAAGCGCTTGCGCACGCGGATCGACTTGGGCGTGATCTCGACCAGCTCGTCGTCGTCGATGAAGTCCACGCCGTATTCCAGCGTCAGGTCGATCGGCGGCGTGATCTTGACGGCGTCTTCCTTGCCCGAGACACGGAAGTTGGTCAGCTGCTTGGTGCGCGTGGCGTTGACCACCAGGTCGTTGTCGCGGCTGTGGATGCCGACGATCATGCCTTCGTACACCGGGTCGTTCGGCTTGACGAACATGCGGCCGCGGTCGTCCAGCTTGCCCAGGGCGTAGGTGAAGATTTCACCGTCGTCCATGGAGATCAGCACGCCGTTCTTGCGGCCACCGATGTCGCCCTTGTGCGGCTCGTAGCCGTCGAAGATCGACGAGATCAGGCCCGAACCACGGGTCAGGTTCATGAATTCGTTGGAGAAGCCGATCAGGCCGCGAGCGGGGATGCGGTACTCCAGGCGCACGCGGCCATGGCCGTCCGGCTCCATGTTGATCATCTCGCCCTTGCGCAGGCCCAGGGCCTGCATCACACCGCCCTGGTGGATTTCTTCCACGTCGGCGGTGACCAGCTCCATCGGCTCGGACTTCACGCCGTCGATGTCCTTGAACATCACGCGGGGCTTGGACACGGCCAGCTCGTAGCCTTCGCGGCGCATGTTCTCCAGCAGGATGGTCAGGTGCAGTTCACCACGGCCGCAGACCTCGAAGATGCCGTCTTCGTCGGTTTCCTTCACGCGCAGGGCCACGTTGGGCTGCAGCTCTTTCTGCAGGCGGTCCCAGATCTGACGCGAGGTCACGAACTTGCCTTCGCGACCAGCCAGCGGCGAGGTGTTCACGCAGAAGTTCATGGTCAGGGTGGGCTCGTCCACCTTGAGCATGGGCAGCGGCGCGGGGTTGGCCGGGTCGGTCACGGTCACGCCGATGCCGATGTCCTCGATGCCGTTGATCAGCACGATGTTGCCCGGACCAGCTTCGGTGACCTGCACGCGGTCCAGGCCCTGGAAGGTCAGCACCTGGTTGATGCGGCCATTGACGGTCTTGCCGCCGGGGCCTTCCATCACGACCACGTTCTGGCCGGGCTTGGCCGTGCCTTGGCTGATGCGGCCCACGCCGATGCGGCCCACGAAGGTCGAGAAGTCCAGCGCAGAGATCTGCAGCTGCAGCGGCGCGCTCGGGTCACCCTTTTGCGCCGGCACGTGCTTGAGGATGGTGTTGAACAGGGCCGACATGTCGGGGCCCCATTGCGCGCCGGGCTCGCCCTCTTCCAGCGAGGTCCAGCCGTTGATGCCCGAGGCGTAGACCACAGGGAAGTCCAGCTGCTCGTCGGTGGCGCCCAGCTTGTCGAACAAATCGAAAGCGGCGTTGATGACGGCATCCGGCTTGGCGCCGGGCTTGTCGACCTTGTTGACCACGACGATGGGGCGCAGGCCCAGGGCCAGCGCCTTCTTGGTCACGAAGCGCGTTTGCGGCATCGGGCCTTCCTGCGCGTCGATCAGCAGCACCACGCCGTCGACCATGGACAGCGCGCGCTCGACTTCACCACCGAAGTCCGCGTGGCCCGGGGTGTCGACGATGTTGATGTGCGTGCCTTCCCAGCTCACGGCGCAGTTCTTGGCCAGGATGGTGATGCCGCGTTCGCGTTCGATGGCGTTGTTGTCCATCACGGTGTCGACGACCTTTTCATGGTCGGCGAAGGTGCCGGACTGGCGCAGCAGTTGGTCCACCATGGTCGTCTTGCCATGGTCCACGTGGGCGATGATCGCGATGTTGCGGATTTGAGTGCTCATGGGAATCTCTCAGGTCTGAAATCAGTGAGTGGCCAGCGCGACTGGCTCGGTTGCTTGCTGGCTCACCAAGCCCTGCACCTCGAGGGGGCTGAGCAGGCGGGTGGGGATGAGTTCGCCGGACTGCACGTGGGCGCTGCCCAACAGCACACGGCCTACAGAGGCGGCGGCGCCCGGCAGGGGTCCGTAAACGCGCACCAAAGCTGCATTGGGCAGCGTCACCTTGCGGCGCAAGCCGGTGACGAAACGCGCGGCTTCGTCTTGCGACAAGACGGCTTCGGGGCAATCGGCCAGCAGGACGTCTGGCGCCATCAGGCGCTCGTCGCGTTCGGCCTCGGTCATGGATTGCAAGGCTTCGAGCGTGACGGCGCCTTGCAGGCTGACGCCGCCGCTGCCGGTTCGGCGCAGGCCGATGAGGTGAGCGCCACACCCCAAGTGCTCGCCGATGTCCTCGGCCAGGGTGCGGATGTAGGTGCCCTTGCTGCAACGCACGTCGATGGTCACGACCTCACCTTGCACCGACAGGATGTCAATGGCGTGAAGGGTCACGCGCCGGGGCGCGCGCTCGATCTCGACGCCTTCGCGGGCGTATTCGTACAGCGCCTTGCCCTGGTGCTTGAGCGCCGAGTGCATGGGCGGGACCTGCTCGATCGCGCCCACGAAGGCATCGCAGGCGGCGCGCAGGCTCTGGGCATCCAGCATGGCAGGCGTCACCTCGCGGGTGCTCAGCACCTCGCCTTCGGCATCGGCTGTGGTGGTGCGCACGCCCAGCTGGAGCGTGGCGGTGTAGCGCTTGTCAGCGTCCAGGGACACTTGCGAGAACTTGGTGGCCGCGCCAAAACACAGCGGCAGCAGGCCGGTGGCCAACGGGTCGAGCGTGCCGGTGTGACCGGCCTTCTCGGCTCGCAACAAGCGCTTGACCTTCTGCAATGCGTCGTTGCTCGACAGGCCCAGGGGCTTGTCCAGCAGGATGACGCCATGCAGCGCCCGGCGCGGTTGACGCGGCGGGCGGGTCAGCTGTTGCGATGCCGTGGCCATGTTCACGCGCCCTGCCCCTCCGTACCCGGCTCGTCGGCGTCCTTGGCCTTGTCGGCAACGGCGCGGTTGATCAGGGCGTTGAGCTCGGCCGCGCGCTCGGTGGTGCGGTCGAAGTGGAAATGCAGCGTCGGCACGGTGTGGATCTGCAGGCGCTTGAACAGGCCGTTGCGCAGGAAGCCGGCGGCCTCGTTCAGGTCTTCTTCGGACGCGGT
>CAYJXE010000066.1:0-662 GCA_964373965.1 uncultured Aquabacterium sp.
CAACAACCCGGTGCTCGACCCCGAGTGGGACAACCCCGCTGGCGTGCCCATCGACGCCTTCATCTTCGGCGGCCGCCGCTCGACCACCGTGCCCCTGGTGACCGAAGCCCGCGACTGGACCGAAGGCGTCTACATGGCCGCCACCATGGGCTCCGAGACCACCGCAGCTGCCTTCGGCCAGCAAGGCGTGGTGCGCCGTGACCCGTTCGCCATGCTGCCCTTCATGGGCTACAACATGAGCGACTACTTCCAGCACTGGCTGGACCTGGGCGCCAAGCTGCAGGCCTCGGGCGCCAAGCTGCCCCAGATCTACTGCGTGAACTGGTTCCGCAAGGGCGCCGATGGCAAGTTCGTGTGGCCTGGCTACAGCGAAAACATGCGCGTGCTGGAGTGGATGCTGGGCCGCCTGCAAGGCAAGGCTGGCGGTGTGGAAAACGCCTTTGGCGTGAGCCCCACCTACGAAGACATCAACTGGAATGGCCTGAACTTCACCAAGGACCAGTTCCAGTCGGTGATCGGCGTGGACAAGGCTTCCTGGCAGCAAGAGCTCAAGCTGCACGACGAGCTGTTCACCCAGCTGTCGCACAACCTGCCCGCCGCCATGCCCGCCACCAAGGCCAAGCTGGAGATCGGAGAGCACACGTTGAACTCCAGTCACAATT
>CAYJXE010000066.1:672-5192 GCA_964373965.1 uncultured Aquabacterium sp.
AAGCTGGAGCAACGCCTGGCTGCCTGATGGGGCTGTTCGGGCCCGATCGGCCCTCGGCTGCGGGTTCGCCCCCGCGCCGATCTGGCACCCACCCCGCTTCGGCGGGGTTTTTTGTGTCCGAAGCGGCGTGGCCAGGTCCCTTTTCCCCCAAGCAAGGGGTGGGGCACCCGACCAGACGGTGTGAGAATTTGTCACGTTTACCCAGCATTTGTGTTGGGTGGTCATTTGTTCGGGGGAGCTCCCCCCAGGGAGTCAACATGTTCGTCCGCAACCTCATCGCCGCATCTGCTTTTGTGATGGCCTCCGTCTCGGCCCACGCAGCGGTCTTCGGTCCTTTCTCCAACCTGGGTGTCGTTGGCACCGAGGCCGTGTCCTTCGGCGGCTTCAGCCGCTTCGAAGAAGCCACCCCGTTTGAAATCTCCTACGACTTCAGCCTGTCTGCCGCTTCCGGCCTGACGGGTTTCATCGGCCAGGCTGGCACCGACTTCGAACTGATCGAAGCCACCACCACCGAGTTCACCCTGACCCCCATCACCCTGGAAAACATCCTGGTTGACGGCGTGGCCGCCACCGCTTTCGTGGCCCAGAACGGCGGCTTCGCCTTCTCCTTCGCTGGCCTGAGCAGCGGCGACCACACCCTGACGGTGCGCGGTGTTGGCGTGCCCGAGTACGGCGCCTTCGTCGGCAACGTCACCGCCGCCATCCCCGAACCCACCACCTACGCCCTGCTGCTGGCTGGCCTGGGTGTGGTCGGTGCCGTGGCTTCGCGTCGCCGCGCTGCTTGATCGGCTGACGACCTGCTCGCTGCGCAGCCAAGGCGCGGTGAAAAGCAAAGGGCTCCTTCGGGAGCCCTTTTTCGTTGGGGAGGGTGTCGCCTGGGTGAGCGGGCGCCGGGGCCATGCATGAGGGCGGCACGCGGCCGCCCCCTGTGGTCTGGCTCAACGCAGCTTCAAGGCAGCAGCGGGGCGATCAGGTCGGCGAACCAGTCGCTGATCAGCACGCGTTGGCTGGTCGGGTTCTTCTCGAAGGCTCGGATCGGGGTGCCCTTGCCGTCGATCAGGTTGTCCACGAAACGGCCCACGTCCTTGAGCCCGGTCTCGACGATGCTGGTGCCGCCGAAGGTCACGATGGTCAGGCAGTGCGAGCCGTTGAGTTCGCGCTTGTTGGGGATGTAGTAGCCGATGTTGGGCTGCGTCTCCATCTGCGCGACCCAGGGCGTGATCTCCTGGCGCCACTTCTGGTTGAGCAGCTTCAGGCGCGTCTCGTTGTCGGGCGCGTTGGCGATCTCGGGGTAGAACTTCTGGTACGAGAACGCCGAGAAGTTGGTGTCTTCCTGGAAGTTGGCGTAGCCGATGCGGTCGTTCGGGAAGATCTTGCCCAGCCCGGCCGTGATGCTGCCCAGGTTGTCGGCGCTGCCGGCGCCCGGGTACTTGGTGATCAGCTCGGTGACCAGGCCGTTGGCGCCATCGAGGCCCCAGACGGTGCGGATCTTGTTGTGCAGCAGCACCGAGGGCGCCTGCTCGGGCGTGGCGTCGCGTGGCACGTTGAACAGCGGGCCCGAGTCGGCGAGCAGCGACATCTGCTTGGGCTTGAGCGCTTCACGGAAGGCCGGGTACAAGGCCGCCGAGCCCACGCCGCCGGCCGAGAAGCCTGTGAGGAACAGCTTTTCAGGCTGCTTGAGGTTCTTGGCCATCCAGGCGGCCACGGCCTTGGCGTTGACCATGCCGCGGTGGTGGTAGGCCATGGGGTTGGCCGGGTCGACGTTGTCGTACACGGCGACCTTGTTGCCGGTGTGCACGTCGCCCGTGCAGTAGGTCAGGTAGACGATGTTCCAGCTTTGCGTCTGCACCGACTGCAGCGGGTGCAGGCGCATGGTGAAGGGCGTGACCAGGCCGAGGTGGGCCTGGCGGTTCCAGTCGGTCATGTAGTTGGTGGGGATGCCGTCGGGGTTGACGGCGTCGAGCAGGGTGCCGCCTTTGCAGGCGCCCTGGTCCCAGCAGGCCCCGCCGCCTTCGAACATCACCACCGTCTTGCTGGTGAAGGGCGTGCGGTTGACGAAGAAGCGGTAGGGGGTGCCGTTGCCGCAGGTGGCGCCGCTGGAGGCGGGCAGCTCGACGGTTTCCCACTGGAGGTAGCCAGCGTGCGCGGCGGCGCACACCAGGCTGGCGGCGGTGGCCTGGACGGCCACCTTCAGGATGGAGCGCAAGGACATGGGGTTCTCCTTCTCACGAGGTTGTTCTGTGAGAAGGAGTTTCCGTAACGCTGTTTTTTTGCGCTTGCGCGTTAACCAGCGGATGCAGGCGTTCGAGGGGGGGCAAACGCCTCGGCTTTTGTCGGCTGCCCGACGGTTGTCGCCTTGTGTGGATCGGGTAAGCCCTTCCGCACCCGATGGGGTTAACCCAGTTTTTGTTGGCGGCGGCGAGCAACGACGGCGCCCATGGCACCCAGGCCCAACATGGCCATCAAGCTGGTGTCTGCTTCAGGAACCGCGCCGACGGCGACATAGGTGCGCGCACCTACTTGTGTGAAAAAGCCCTCGCGGTTCGACGACGAGGCGTTCTCGAAAGTGAACTTGATGTGACCCGACTTCTGATCGTGATCCCCGGTCTCGGCTGACGTGTAGGCATAGTCGAAGAACGACTTCACTTCCTGGCCGGCTGAGGTGCTGGCTTTCAGGTACGCCTCAAACAGGAGAGACGCTGACGCGACTTCCTGGGGGTTGACTCGGTTCAACAAGGAAGCCTCGAGCAGGTAGTCTGCCTCGATCATCAGTGCGGTGTTGGCGCTGATCACAAAGGTGCGACCCCATTCGGTGGGGTTTGTTTCTGCCCCAGCCACGACGATGTCGGTGTTGCCCGTCGTTGCATTCGATTGAGCGCTGAAGCCGGTCTCGCTGGATATCGAGGCGGCTGTCGCACCTGCCATCGAAGCGGTCGCCGAGCCCGTGGCCAACATGGCCACAGGTTCCTGCGTCAGGAATGTGCGGCGCTGCTCTCCTTCCATCGATGAGTTGTCCACGATGCGGTAGACAGTGCCGTACGCAGACCTGGGGCTGGTGTACTCCGCTGCCAGAAAGCTCAGGCTGGGTGTCACCCCATCGGTCAGATCCAGGTCGATCAAGGTGAAGGTCAGCGAGCTCAGCGATGCCGTGGCCGAGCCAGTGCCGGCGTGTGCCGGGGCATTGGAGAGCAGCGCGATCGCAGCCGCAGCGAAAACTGCAAGGGGGTGTTTCATCATGTCCGTGTCCCTGTGGTGGTATGAGCGGAGCCTGATGGGTCTGAAGGATCAGGTGCCGCACACAATTTGTGCACGCGATCCTCGGCGCTTTGAGCGGGCCTGACGATCCCGCAAGCAGGGGGGCGTTCGGCGCATGGACATCGTGGCCGATGGCTCAGTACGCTTCAGCCGGCACGCGCCGCTGCAGCACCCCGATCGGCGGCGCCCAGCGCTGGCCCTTGGGCTTCTTGGCCGTGACCAAGGTGATGTCGGCGGGCTCGAAGACCTCGACGTTGTGCGTGATCGGCGTGGTCAGCACGTACTGCGCGCGCGTGGATCGCAGGAAGTGGCCGACCAGCTGGATGTTGCGCACGTCCAGGTGGGCGAAGGGCTCGTCGATGAAGACGAAGCCACCCGGGGTCTCGTCGTCCTTCATCAGGCCCACGAGCAGGATGAGGGACTTGATGACCTGCTGGCCGCCCGAGGCCTCGCCGTCGTTCAGACCGATGTGGCCCTTGCCGTCGAAGTTGAAGTGGATCTTGAGTTCGGCCTGGCGCAGGGCGGTGTCGTCGTCGCCGAGGTGGGGCAGTTCGCACTGCACATCGACGCCGGCGAGCTGGCCGAGCTCGATCACGTTCTTGCGGTAGCGGCGCACGGTGACCTTGAGCACGTCGGTGTAGCGCTCGCGGGCGTTGTCGACGGCGATGGCGGCTGCCGCGTTGCTGGCCTTGCGTTGGCCGAGTTCGTCTTCCTGGCGCAGCACGTTGGCGTTCATCAGCGTGAGCTGCTCGACCACGGTGGCGTCGGTTTCCCACTGGCCCTCGGTGAGTTCGCGGTCCACGGCTTCGGCGCGCAGGCGGGCCTGGGTGGCGTTGCCGTAGTGCGCCTGCATCTCGCGGATGCGCTCGGGGCTGCGCCAGTGCAGCGGCAGCGAGTGCTTGACCTCGCGGGACATCAGCGCCTGGCCGAGCAGGTCGTCGAAGCGGGCCTGCCATTCGCGTTCGTGCTGGGCGCTGCGCTGCTCGATGTGGGCCAGCTTTTCCTGCGCCTGACGGTAGGCGTGCTGGGCGTTGGTCTGCTCGACCACGGCGTGCTTGAGCTCGGCTTCGGCCTGCTGCCAGCGCTCGCCGGCGTCCATGCGGGCCTGCTTGAGCACGGGCAGCTGACGGCGGGCTTCGGCGAACTCGGCTTCGCGGTCAACCAGTTCGGCGGCGGCGGTGAAGCCTTGCGCGGCCTGGCGGGCGTCCTGCAACTGGCGGTCGAAGAAGGCCTGGTCGCGCACGAGGCGGGTCATTTCTTCGTCG
>CAYJXE010000067.1:0-4799 GCA_964373965.1 uncultured Aquabacterium sp.
CTTCCGATCTCATTGCAGGCGCTCGGTGTAGGCGACGAAGTCGGTGACCGGGCGGGTGGCGACGCCGGAGGCCGCCGCCGCCATGGCCACGGCCGGCGCGATCTCGATCATCAGGCGCGGGTCGAACGGCTTGGGGATCAGGTACTCGGGCCCGAAGCTGAGGTTGGCGCCCACGTAGGCGGCAGCCACCACGTCGCTCTGCTCGGCCTGGGCCAGCTCGGCGATGGCGTGCACGGCCGCGATCTCCATCTCATCGGTGATGGTGGTGGCGCCCGAGTCGAGCGCGCCGCGGAAGATGTACGGGAAGCACAGGACGTTGTTGACCTGGTTCGGGTAGTCGGTGCGGCCGGTGGCCATGATGGCGTCGTCGCGCACGGCCTTGACCTCTTCGGGCAGGATCTCGGGCGTGGGGTTGGCCAGGGCGAAGATGATGGGTTTGGCCGCCATCTTGGCGACCATTTCGGGCTTGAGCACGCCGCCGTCGGACACGCCCAGGAAGATGTCGGCGCCTTCGATGGCCTCGGACAGCTTGCGCTGATCGGTTTTCTGGGCGAACTGGGCCTTGTCCGGGTCCATCAGCTCGACGCGGCCTTCGTAGACCAGGCCGGCCAGGTCGGTGACCCAGATGTTTTCACGCGGGATGCCGAGTTTGACGAGCAGTTGCAGGCAGGCCAGGGCCGCCGCGCCCGCGCCAGACGTGACCAATTTCACGTTCTTGATGTCTTTGCCCACGACCTTCAGGCCGTTCATCAGGGCCGCGCCCACGACGATGGCGGTGCCGTGCTGGTCGTCGTGGAAGACGGGGATCTTCATGCGCTCGCGCAGCTTGCGCTCGACGTAGAAGCAGTCGGGGGCCTTGATGTCTTCGAGGTTGATGCCGCCAAACGTCGGCTCCAGGCTGGCGATGATCTCGACCAGCTTGTCCGGGTCCTTCTCGTTGATCTCGATGTCGAAGACGTCGATGTCGGAGAACTTCTTGAAGAGGACGGCCTTGCCCTCCATCACGGGCTTGGCGGCCAGCGGGCCGATGTCGCCCAGGCCCAGCACGGCGGTGCCGTTGGTGATGACGGCCACGAGGTTGCCGCGGCTGGTGTACTTGAAGGCGTTGGCCGGGTTCTCGACGATTTCTTCGCAGGGCGCGGCCACGCCGGGCGAGTAAGCCAGGGCCAGGTCACGCTGATTGGTGAGCTGCTTGGTGGCGCTGATGGCCAGTTTGCCGGGGGTGGGGCGCTCGTGGTATTCGAGGGCGGCCTTTTTCAGCTCGGCGCGTTTTTCTTCAGGGGTGGTCATGTGCTTGCGGCCTTCCAGGGCGCGGGCGCGCCAATGTGTCCATTCTAGGAACTTCGCATCGCCTGGGCGTGCGGATGTCCGCAACGAACGGGGTCTGTGTCAGAACAGCACCTGGTGCTGCAGGCCGTTTTCACGCTGCCAGGCCACGTTCACGTGCCAGCCGCCGCCCACGCCTTGTCGCGTTTCGATCAGGGCGAGGCCGTCGCCCGGGGGCGCGAAATCGGTCTCGATGCGGCAATGGAAGTGTTCCAGCCGGCCCTCGTGCTGGTCGGTGAAGGTGAAGGCGTCTTGAGCGCGGAAGTCGTGCGGGCGGCTGTTGGCGAAGGGGTAGGGCGCGTACAGGGCCGAGCTGTGAACGGAGTGGGCCAGCACCTCGCGCTCGGGGCCGTCGCCCTCGCGGCGGATGCGCACCCGCGCGATGCACGAGAGGTGTTCGTCACCCGAGAGGAAAACGACGTGGCGGGCCTGCGTGCGGCACAGGTGGGCGAGCAGGGCGTGCAGGCTGCGGGGGTAGGCCTCCCAGGTGTCGGCGAGGGTGGCGCTGGCCGGGCGCAGGCTGTCGGACAGCAGCCGGCGCGGCAGCAAGATGGACGGGCTGGCGACGAAGGTGGGGCGATCGTCGGGGCCGTGGTGGGCCAGCCAGTGCAGCAGGCAGGCCCATTGGGCGCGGCCCATGATGTGAGCTTGCTCGAAGCGGGCGATGGCACGTGGTTCGCGCTGGGTGCGCGTGTCGGTCACGAAAAAGGGCAGGCTGCGGTGGGTGAAGGCGTACCACAGGCGGGCCGGTCGCGAGGTGGGGTCGCGCGGGTCGACGGGGTGGCGAACCGGTTGGGCGAACCGCTGGTGCTGCCGGTAGGCGCGCAGGCCGTCTGATCGGCGCTGGCGGTTGTCGTGCCAGGGGGCATCGGCGGGGCGGTGGTCGCCGTCCTGCCAGCTCCAGTTGTCGACGATTTCGTGGTCGTCGATGAGGGTGTGAACCGGCACGCCCGCCAGCGCCCGGCGCAGCAGCCGTTGGGCGAGCATGGCCTGGTGGGGCTGGTGAAACCGGCCGCTGACGGTGCGCGGGTCGAACAGGCCGGCGGTGGCGTCGGCGTAGACCTGGTCGCCCGAGAGGATGGCCAGCTCAAGTGGTGGGTGGCCGGGCTCGGCTTGCCATCGGATCAGGCCTTGCCAGGCTCGATCGGGAGGGCCGGCCTGCCAGCTCGGCGCGCCGGGTGTGCGTTCGGCCAGGCTGCCTGGGTAAAGGCAGCTGCCCAGCGCGAGCACCCAGGCCGGGTTTGCAGGCTGGGGCGCCCCGGTGGTGGGCGAGTTGGGGGGCGACGCGATGGCGAGGGCATCGGCCAGGCAGGCCTGCGGTGGGCAGGGCACCCACCAGGGGGCGTCGACATGGCCTTCGCCGAGCGATGTGGGGTGGCCTGGCTTCGCCGGGGTGCTCGAGTCGGCCGCTGCCAGCACGGCGGCCACGATGCGGTCGCGCTCGGCCTGGTTCGGCGTGCGCTTCGGGCCCTGAACCAGGAAGACACCCAATGCGTGGCCAGGGCCAGGCCACCAATCGGCAGGCAGGGCCAGGGTGCGCATGACGCTGGCGGGCAGCGACTGCGAAGGGCGTTGGGCGGGCCAGGGCAGCAGGTGGGGTTTGCCCAGTTGCCCATCTGGGCGTCTAGGCACGCAGGCCACGAGAGCGGGTTCCGGCTCGGCCGGCTCGTGGCCGATGTTCAGCGGCCAATGCGGGGCACCGTCTTGCCAGTTGGCAGCCGAAAATGCCGTGCCCAGGAAGGGGCCGAGGGCCACCGGGCGCACCTTGGGGAGCCAGGGCACAGGCGCGGGCATGGGCACGGGGGCGGGGCATGCGCTGGCGGGGGGGCTGTCTGCCAAGGCTTCACGTTGGAAGAAGTCCAGCACGAGCGGAAAGACCACCTGTGGCGCGTGAACGCCAATGAGGCAGTCCTGGTGGCCGTGGCCTTCGATGATGTGGTGGGTGAAGCGGGCCGCCAACTCAGGCCCCAGCTCGTCGACCGTGGCTCGAAAGCGCAGCAGGCCCGAGACGCTGGAGAGCGCGTTGTCGCGCCCGTGCAGGCCCATCACCGGGGTGCGTTGCAGCACTTTGGCCAGGCGCTCGGGAGGCAGTCCACAGGCCAGACCTTCGGGGCTGGCCAGCCCACCTGCTCGGGCCATGTGCAGGGCCTGGGTCAGCGTGCCCAGGTTGAGCGGTCCGAAGTGCTCGTCGATGTCGTCGAGCACGCTTTGTGGCAGGTTGGCCAGCTTGAAGTCGCGTCCGTAAAGCAGGTCCATGCGGTGGCGGCTGCCGGCCCATGGGGTGCGCGCGGCGGGCGGCCACAGCGGGTTCTCACGGCGCCACTCGTCGCGCGGGTAAGGCAGGGTCGACAGCAGCCGATCGAGCAAGGTGTCGGCGAAGCTGGCCTGCGATGGCGGGCGAAAGTGGAAGGGGCCTTGCGGCAGCAGGGCCAGGGCATGGCGCGCAACGAAGGCGCGAAACAGGTTGTCTGGGGCGAAGTTCACCAACGGTGCCACCTGGCTCATGCCGATGCGCCGGATGCGCTCGGGCATCAGCAGGCGCAAGGCTTCGTGCTCGTTGCCTCCTGGCAGCGGGTCGGTCAGCAGGCCCGTCCACAGCATCGCCGAGCCCATGCAGTGGGCGAAGACGTCGATGGGCCGTTCACCCGTGTGCCGCCAGATGTGGTCGATGGCGATGGGGATGTCCTGGTGGGCCACGTCGTCAAAGGACCAGGGGTGGGTGGCGGTGGGCAGGCCCGGGCTGGTGCGCAGGTCGGCCACCCAGACGTCGAAGCCCGCGTCCCACAGCGTGCGGGCCAGGCCCTGCGGCACCGAAGGGTGCAGGAAGGTGGTGCCGCCTGCGCTGTAGCCGTGAAGCAAGACGATGGGTTGGGCCTGGGCGGTGCGACCACGCAGGCGGCTCAGGCGCAGGCGCACCGGGGTGCCATCGGGCAGGTCGGGGGCCACGCTCAGCTCGGTGACCTCGTGCGGGGGCATGCCGGTCGATGTGGACGGGGTGCTGCGCGGCAATCGGTCGATGGGGCCCGGGCGGGGCGCGTCGGGCAGGCGCAGGCTCCAGGCGTGGGTGTGCAGCAGCACGCGCGCCACCCACAGGCCCAGGCCGATGAGCTCGACCCAGGTGTCGGGCAGGTGATGCTGGTGGCTCACGCGCATCAGCGCCAGGCCTTCTTGTGCCAGGTGGGCCAAATCCAGTTGCAGCTGCGGGCCTGGGGTGCGGCGGGGCAGGCCCGGGGCCTGTGTCAGCGTCACGCTCATCAGCTGGTGCCAGGGGTTGGCGGCGACGTTGAAGGTCGGGCGCGTGTGTCCACACAGTCGCTGTCCCGACCAGGGGCCGTCGCCGATCACCTGCAGGTCGTAGTCGAAGCGCCGCACTTCGCCAGCGTGGCTGGCCAGTCGACAGGCGCCTCGGGTGCGGCGGGCGAGGTCGGCCAGCTGCGGGCGCGTCGACCTCGCGTCTGGGTGCTCGCCGCGCA
>CAYJXE010000068.1:0-4186 GCA_964373965.1 uncultured Aquabacterium sp.
GGTAGGCTTGGCCTTCCAGCCTTCGACTTCCACCAGTTCCGTGTTTTTTTCCGGCGCCAGCGTCGTGGCCAAATCCAGCTCCCCGCCTTTCACGCCGAGCAGGTGATCGCGCACACAACCGCCTACCGCACGCGCTTCGCCGCCCGCTTCCACGATTTCAGCGTGGCGCCCGAAACGGCACGGCTCATGCGCGAGATGGTGGCTGCCGGCGAGGTGGACCACCTCGTGGCCGAACGCGTCTGGCAGGAGCTGGCCCGTGGCCTGATGGAGGATCGCCCCTCGCGCATGTTCGAGGTGCTGCGCGAGTGCGGCGCCCTGGCCCGCCTGCTGCCCGAGGTCGATCGCCTGTGGGGCGTGCCCCAGCGCGCCGAGCACCACCCCGAGGTCGACACCGGCGTGCACCTGATGATGGTGCTGGACATGAGCGCCCGCCTGCACAGCTCGCTGCCGGTGCGCTATGCCTGCCTGGGGCACGATTTGGGCAAGGGCACCACGCCCGCCGACGTGCTGCCGCGCCACCTGGGACACGAAGGCCGCAGCGCGAAACTGCTGCAGCAGGTGGGACAACGCCTGCGCGTGCCCAACGATTGCCGCGAACTGGCCGACGTGGTGGCGCGCGAGCACGGCAACATCCACCGCAGCGAAGAGTTGAACGCCGAGTCCGTGCTCAGGTTGCTCGAACGCTGTGACGCCATCCGCAAACCGCAGCGATTTGACGACGTGCTGCAAGCCTGCGAGTGCGACGCGCGAGGCCGGCTCGGCTGGACCGAGCGCCCCTACCCCCAGGCCGAGCGCCTGCGTCATGCGCTGCGAGCGGCCTTGTCGGTCGACACCAGCGAGCTGTCGGCTGCGGCCATGGCTCAGGGCAGGCAAGGCAAGGACATCGGCCGCGTCATCCAGCAAGCGCGCACCCAGGCCGTTGCCGCCACCTTGCCACCCAAGGGCTGACCCTGAGCCCATGGGGCGGCGCAGCGAGCGGGCGAACCCAGTTTGTCTTGCCCGCGCCCCCGGTGACGCAACCGCCCCCCTGCACGAGCCTGCAGCATGCGGATGATCGACAGTCTTTCCTTCACCGAGGTGCTGCCAAGACGTGACCCGAGCCGCCCCCGCCCCCGCCCTGCCGCCAGAAGCCACCGCCGTCACAGGCCCCATCTCCTGGGCAGACTGGGCGTGGGCCGTGTTGCGCGCCACCCCCGAGCTGCCCCGGCTGTTGCCCGGCCTGGTGCGCCTGGCCTGGCTGCGACCGCACCAGCTGGGCTCGATCGGGCGCACCTTCGAGCTCCGAGCCAGCCGCCATCCCCAGCGCATCGCCCTGCGATTCGAGGACCGCAGCTGGACCTATGGCGAGCTCAACGCCTGGGCCAACCGCGTGGCGCACAGCTTGAAACGATCCGGTTTGCGATCGGGGCAAGCCGTTGGCATCCTGATGGAGAACCGCCCCGAGGTCATCGCCTGCGCCCTGGGCATCGTCAAGCTCGGCGGCATCGCCACGCTGCTCAACCACCACCTGCGAGACGAGGCTCAGGCCCACAGCCTGCGCCTGAGCCGCCCCCGCATCGTGCTGTTGGGCCAGGAATGCGAAGCGGTCGTGCGCTCCCTGCCCCAGGCTGCCTTGGACGAGCTGAACATCGACTGGTGGTCGGAGCCCCGCCTGCAGGACGCCTGCGCGCAAGCGCCCGACACCAACCTGCCCGAGACCGCGGGCATCGCGCTGAGCCAGCCCTGCTTTCACATCTTCACCTCGGGCTCGACCGGCTTGCCCAAGGCCTCGGTGATGAGCCACTACCGCTGGCACCGCTGCATGCTGGGCATGGGCGAGCTGGGCCTGCGCCTGCGCCAGGACGACGTGCTCTACTGCGCCTTGCCGCTGTATCACAACAACGCGCTGACCGTGTCCTGGGGCGCCACCGTGGGCGCGGGCGCCTGCCTGGCCTTGGGGCGCAAGTTCAGTGCTTCGGGCTTCTGGCAGGACATCCGCCGCCACCGCGCCACGGCCTTTTCCTACATCGGCGAGCTGTGCCGCTACCTGCTCAACCAGGCACCTCGGGCCGACGACGCTCAACACGGCGTTCGCGCCATCATCGGCAACGGCCTGCGCCCTGACATCTGGGGCGCCTTCCAGCAGCGATTTGCCATCGACCACATCGCCGAGTTCTACGCCGCCAGCGAGTGCAACCTCGCTTTCGTCAACGCCCTGAACCTGCCTGGCAGCGCCGGCATGTGCCCGCTGTCCCACGCCATCGTCGCCTTCGACGTGGCCGAGGAGGCCCCCGTGCGCGAGGGCGCACAGGGCCTGATGCGCAGGGTTGAAAAGGGCCAGGTCGGCCTGCTGCTGACCGAGATCACCCACAAGGCGCCGATGGACGGCTACACGGACGAACACGCCACCGCCTCGAAGGTGCTGCGCGACGTCTTGCGGCAGGGCGACGCCTGGTTCAACACCGGCGACCTCGTGCGCGACCAGGGCTTCGGCCACATCCAGTTCATCGACCGCGTCGGCGACACCTTCCGCTGGAAGGGCGAGAACGTGGCCACCACCGAGGTCGAGGCCGCCTTGTGCGCCCAGCCTGGCATCGAAGAGGCGGTGGTCTATGGGGTGCAGGTGCCGCAGGCCGATGGCCGCGCCGGCATGGCGGCCCTGCTGCTGAGCGATGCCGACACCGATCTCGATGGCGCATCCCTGATGCAGGGCCTGCGGCAGGCCTTGCCACGCTACGCCGTGCCCCTGTTCCTGCGCCTGCGCCGCCAGCATGAGTTGACCAGCACCTTCAAGCACCGCAAAGTCGATCTCAAGCGAGAGGGCTTCTTGCCCAACGACGCGAGCGAGCCCATCTGGGTGCTGAGCCCGCAGGGCTATGTGCCCCTGAGCGGCGATGCACAGGCCGCGATCGAAGCAGGCCACTTCAAGTTCGAATGACCCACTGCCGCCCTGGCCCCCACCTGGAGACCCCACCATGAGCCAACTCGTCCGCATCGGCCTGCGCGCCTTGCGCAAGATCGCGGCCTCGCCACAACTGGAGGCATCGGGCCTGCGCGGGCCCACCCAGCGCCTGATCTACGAAGGCACCCGGCTGGGCTTTCAGTCGATCAACACCGCCACCCGTGGGTTCAAGGCGGTGCAGCGGCTGTCCGGGGCCAGCCGCCCGGCCCGGCGCGCAGCGACCGACCTCTTCGACCTCAGCCCGAGCGAAGACCAGACGATGATGATGGACGCCATGCGCGCCTTCGCCGATGAGCAGCTGCGCCCGCACGCTCAGCAAGCCGATGCGGAGGGTGGCGTGTCGCCCCAGCTGCTGCAGTCCTTCGCCGAGCTGGGCGTGGCGGCTTTGTCGGTGCCCGATGAACTCGGTGGCGCGGGTGACACCAACGAGGTGCTGACCCAGGCGCTGATCGCCGAGCAACTGGCCCACGGCGACCTCGGCATGGCCTGGGCCTGCCTGGCCCCTGCGGCCGTGAGCCAGGCCCTGCTGCGATGGGGCAGCGCCTCGCAGCAGGCCACCTACCTGGGCGCCTTCGCGGGCGAGCAACCGCCCCCCGCCGCCCTGGCCCTGATGGAGCCCACGCCCCTGTTCGACCCCATGAGCCTGCGCACCCGCGCCGAGCCCACCCCCGACGGCGGCTACGTGCTCACCGGTGAAAAGTGCATGGTGCCCGGCGTGGCCCGGGCAGAGCTGTTCGTCGTCGCCGCCGAGTTGCCCGGACACGGACCGCAGCTCTTTGTGATCGAGGCCAACACCCCCGGCCTGAGCCACGCGCCCGAGCCCACCATGGGCCTGCGCAGCGCCGCCCCGGGCCGCCTGAAGCTCGATCAAGTCAAGCTCGGCGCCGAGGCCCGACTGGGTGTCGACCAGCCCGAGGCCTACCGCGAGTGCATCCAGCTCGGGCGCCTGGCGTGGTGCGCGCTCAGCGTGGGCTGCGCCCAGGCCGTGCTCGACCTGCTGGTGCCCTACGTGAACGAGCGCCAGGCCTTTGGCGAACCCATCAGCCACCGGCAGTCGGTGGCCTTCGCGGTCTCGAACGTGGCCATCGAGCTGCAGGGCATGCGCCTGCTGACCTGGCGCGCGGCAGAGCTGGCCGATCGCCCAGATGGGCTGGCCTCCTTCGCCGACGCCGTGACGCTGGCGCGCCGCCTGTGCGCCGACAAGGGAATGCAGATCGGCAGCGATGGCGTGCAACTGCTGGGTGG
>CAYJXE010000069.1:0-3878 GCA_964373965.1 uncultured Aquabacterium sp.
AAAACCCTGCAAGGCGAGACGCCGCTGGTGCCGGTGCAGGTCGATGGCCCGGTGGTGGCCGGGATCGTCTCCGCCTGGACGGGCATCCCGCTGGGCAAGATGGTCAAGGACGAGATCAGGACCGTCCTCAACCTCAAGGACCTGCTGCAGGAACGCGTACTCGGCCAGGCGCACGCCATCGAGGCGGTCGCGCAGCGGGTGCGCACCGCGCGCGCCCATCTGGACGACCCCAACAAACCCAACGGCGTGTTCCTGTTCGTCGGCCCCTCCGGCGTCGGCAAGACCGAGACCGCGCTGGCGCTGGCCGATGTCCTGTATGGCGGCGAGCGCAAGCTCATCACCATCAACATGAGCGAATACCAGGAGGCGCACAGCGTCTCGGGCCTGAAAGGCTCGCCGCCGGGCTATGTCGGCTATGGCGAGGGCGGCGTGCTCACCGAGGCGGTGCGGCGCAACCCCTACAGCGTGGTGCTGCTCGACGAGGTGGAAAAGGCCCACCCCGACGTGCTCGAGCTGTTCTTCCAGGTGTTCGACAAGGGCGTGCTCGACGATGCCGAGGGGCGCGAGATCGATTTCAGGAACACCCTCATCATCCTGACCTCGAATGTCGCCTCCGGCGCGATGATGCAGGCCTGCCTGAACAAGGCCGCGGCGGACCTGCCCGCGCCCGCCGAACTGGAGGAAATGATCCGGCCCGCCCTGATGAAGGTGTTCAAACCGGCCTTTCTGGGACGCCTCAAGGTGATCCCCTATTACCCGATCTCCGACGACGTGCTGGCGGGCATCATCCATCTGAAACTGGGCCGTATCCAGAAACGCATCCAAGCCCAGCACAAGGCGGCGTTCGTCTACGACGAGGCGCTGGTCGAGGCGGTGCTGGCGCGCTGCACCGAGGTCGATTCCGGCGCCCGCAATGTCGATAACATCTTGAATGGCACGGTGCTGCCGGAGATCGCGGAAAGCGTGCTGGCGAAGATGGCCGAGGGCGCGCCGATTGCGAAGATCAAGGTCGGCACGGATAAGCAGGGGCGGTTCAAATATGCCATCCGCTAACCACGGCCGCGCGCCGTCAGAAAAAAACACGAACTCATAACAGAAAAAACCACACAGGCGTCTTATGGCTATCGACATTTCAAACCCCTTACAGACAGTCACGGACGCGCTGTCAGCCCTTTTAACCCCGTGGAGCCAGGCGGACCGCCTGCTCAGGCTGACCACCCCGCTCGGCGCCGATGCCGGGGGCACGCTGCTGGTGGAATGCGTGTCGGGCCACGAGGGCCTGAGCCAGGGCTACCGCTTCGAGATCATGGCGCTGTCCACCGACGCGCACCTGGAACTCAAGGCTCTGACCGGCCAGCCGGTGCTGCTGGAGCTGCTCACCGCCCACAGCCGCACCGATCTGCGCCCCTTCCACGGCCACCTCACAAAGGCCGACGCGGTGGGCGCCAACGGCGGGCTGGCGCGCTATCGCCTGATCCTCGAACCCTGGACGGCGTTCCTGGCGACGCGCCGCGATGCGCGGATCTTTCAGGATAAGACCGTCTTCGAGATCCTCGAAGCGGTCTTCAAACAGTACGAAGGCCACGGCGCGCTCGCCCCGGCCTGGCGGCTCGACATCGCCGATCCCGGCATTTATCCGCAACGCTCGCTCACCACCCAATACCAGGAGACCGACCTGGCGTTCGTCGAACGGCTGATGCATGAGGAGGGCCTGTTCTATTTCTACGAACACGAGGGGGATGCCCATAGCCTCACCCGTGGCCGCCACACCCTGGTGATCGCCGACCACAACGGCGCGTTTGCGCCCAACCTCCAGGCCGATATCGACTTTACCCAGCCCGGCGCGGTGATGAAACGCGACAGCCTGGACCGCTGGCGCAGCGCACGGCGCCTGCACACCCGCGCCGTGGCCCTCAACGGCTGGGACTACCGCGGCCGCGACACCCGCCCGGTGGCGGCCTGCCCGGCGAGCGCGGCCAGCGACGGCCTGGCGCTGGTGAGCCGGGACACCCCCGGCCTCTACCCGTACCCCACCCGCGAGCACGGCGAACGCCGCGCCAATCACCTGCTCCAGGCCCTGGAGGCCCATCACCAGATCTACACCGGCGCCGGCACCGTGCGCACCCTGGCGCCCGGCACCACCTTCACCCTGCACGGCCATGCCGGGCACGGCCTGGCGGCGCTGGCCGGCGCCCTCCTCCCTGTGGGCGGCGCCGCCACAACGGCGGACACGGACAACACCTTCGCCGTGCTGCGCGTCATCCATCTCGCCCACAACAACCTGCGCGCCGAGCTGCGCGCCCAGGTCGAACAGGCGCTGGGCGCCCCGGTGCTGGCCGGTGATCCCGACGACCACCCCGATAACACCCCCGGCGAACGCCCGCTCTACCGCAACCGCCTCGACGCGATCCGCAGTGACATCCCCTACCGCAGCCCGGCCACCGACAAGCACGGCCGCGCCCTGCACCCCCGGCCCCGCGCCCCCGGCCAGCAGAGCGCCATCGTCGTCGGCCCCGCCGGACAGGTCATCCACACCGACCGCGACCACCGCGTCAAGGTGCAGTTACACTGGCAGCGCGGCGACGGCAGCCACAGCCGCCTGAACCACCCCCACCCTGACGGCCACAGCGGCGCGCCCGCCGATGAGCGCGCCGGCACCTGGGTGCGGGTCGCCACGCCGCTCGCGCCGGTGGCCGGGGCCAACTGGGGCAGCCATGCGCTGCCGCGCATCGGCCAGGAGGTGCTCATCGACTTCGCCGAAGACGACATCGACCGTCCCGTGGTCGTCGGCGGCCTCTACAACGGCCGCGGCCAGAACGACGCGCAGCACAACCAGGTCGGCCACGGCGCGGGCAGCGCCACCGGCAACGCCCCGGCGTGGTTCCCCGGCGAGAAGGACGGCCACGCCCACCCGGCGGCGCTGTCCGGCCTCAAGAGCCAGGCCATGAATACCAGCCAGACCGGCCACGGCGCCTACGGCCAACTGGTGTTCGACGACAGCCCCGGCCAGGGCCGCACCGTGCTCCAGCACCATGCCCAGCCCCACCACGGCACCGCCGAACTCAACCTCGGCCATTTGCGCCACCAGAGCGACAACCAGCGCCTCGCCCCCACCGGCTTCGGCGCCGAACTGAAGACGAAACACAGCGCCGCCCTCCGGGCCGGTCAAGGGATGCTGCTGACCACCGACGCACGACGCAACGCCAGCGGCACGCAACTGGACTCACGCGAAGCCCGGGCGCAGGTCGAACACAGCCACCAACTGCAAACCGCCCTGGCCAGCACCGCGCAGAAGCATAATGCCAAACTCAAAGGCGAACCCGCCGCGGAAAAGCTCCCGGCGATTGCGCAGATGCAACACAGCATCAACGTTCTCCAGGCCACCGCCGATAACGGCACCGGCCACCCCGTCACCGCCTATGGCGAACCGCACCTGCAACTCTCCAGCCCCGCGGGCATCGCCGCCAGCACCCCGGCCAACGCCATCCTCAGCGCAGGCCACACCAGCAGCCTCACCGCCGGGCACGACATCAACCTCGCCGCCCAGGGTAATAGCGTCCACCTGGTCAAAGGCGGCATCAGCCTGTTCACCTACGGCAAGGCGGGCAACAACAAGAAACCCAACCAGGAAACCGGCATCCGGCTCCACGCCGCCTCGGGCAAGGTCAGCGCCCAGGCGCAATCGGGCACCCTGAAGATCGCCGCCGACAAGACCATCACCGTCGCCAGCATCACAAAGAGCGTCACCCTCGCCGCAAAACAGCACGTGCTCTTGACCGCCGGCGGGGCGTATATCAAGCTGGCGGGCGGGAATATCCAGGTGCACGGGCCGGGGGCGATGGCGTTTAAGGCGGGGATGAAGGAGCTGGCGGGGCCGG
>CAYJXE010000070.1:0-3588 GCA_964373965.1 uncultured Aquabacterium sp.
ATGTCGTCAGTTCATCTCAAACAAGTTTTAGGACCCGTACAGCTGTGGGGTATTGCCGTCGGTTTGGTCATATCCGGCGAGTACTTTGGTTGGAGCTATGGTTGGGCTTCAGCAGGTACACTGGGGTTTTTACTGGCGACACTTTTGGTTGCCGCAATGTATACCACATTCATCTTTAGTTTTACTGAGCTGACAACCGCGATCCCAAATGCCGGTGGCCCCTTTGCCTATGCCCATCGTGCTTTTGGCGAAAAAGGCGGTTTTGTTGCGGGCTTTGCGACCCTGGTTGAATTTGTTTTTGCTCCTCCTGCTATCGCACTGGCGATCGGTTCTTATCTCAATGCGCAGTTCTCTGAAATCAATGTTAAAGCCGTTGCTGTTGGGGCTTATCTGATTTTTATATTTCTGAATTGGATCGGGATGCGTATCGCTGCGATGTTTGAGTTGGTGGTTACCGTGTTTGCCATTGCAGAGCTATTGATGTTTATGGGCGTGGTGGCACCTGGCTGGTCGCTTGCGAACTTTGTCGCTCATGGCTGGGCAGGAGAAGATCATTTCTCTAATCTGGCTTTAGCGGGAATTTTTGCATCGATTCCTTTTGCAATTTGGTTCTTTCTTGCGATTGAGGGAGCCGCAATGGCGGCGGAAGAGGCCAAAGATCCTGCCAGAACGATCCCAAAAGCCTATATTGCGGGAATTCTTACCTTATTGTTCTTGGCTTTTGGTGTCATGATCATGGCTGGGGGCGTAGGAGATTGGCGTCAGTTCGCCAGTGTGAATGATCCTTTACCGCAGGCGATGAAGTTGGTGGTTGGCGCGGATAGTGGCTGGGTCCATTTACTGATCGGGATCGGCTTGTTTGGTTTGGTGGCGTCTTTCCATGGCATTATCATGGGTTATTCACGGCAGATCTTTGCCCTGTCGCGCGCTGGTTATTTGCCCTCGATCTTTGCCTCACTACACCCTAAATTTAAAACCCCGTCATGGGCGCTGCTTGCGGGTGGGGTGATTGGGATTCTGGCAATCTTTAGTGACAGCGCGATTTCGTTTGCAGGACAAACCTTAACGGCAAACATTGTGACCTTGTCGGTATTTGGCGCTATCGTGATGTATATGATGTCGATGGCATCACTGCTTAAACTACGGCAATCCGAACCCGATTTGATTCGTCCTTATCGTGCACCGTTTTACCCTGTTTTTCCGATCATTGCGCTGGTGCTGGGAGCGGTGTGTCTGATTGCGATGATTTATTTTAACTTTAAGCTCTTTGTGCTCTTCATGGTTCTCATGGCGATTGCTTATAGCTACTTTTGGGCAACCAAGGCCAAACGAAAGGCGATTGGGTGGGATAGTCGTGTTGTGGAGTAAGGAATAAATCATGGCAAGTTATCAAACGACGCTTGCGGGTCAGGTTTATCATTTTGCGGATTTACGTGATGTGATGGCGAAGGCCAGTCCGCTGCGTTCTGGTGATGTCTTGGCTGGGCTGGCCGCACGCTCCTCGATGGAGCGGATGGCGGCACGCTTTATCCTTGCAGACTTACCCCTGAAGACTTTTCTGCATGAGGCGCTGATTCCCTACGAGTCGGATGAGGTGACGCGTCTGATTATGGATAGTCATGACCCTAAGGCGTTTGCCCCTATTTCCCATTTAACCGTGGGTGGTTTTCGGGACTGGTTGCTGAGTCATCAAGCCAGTACGCTGGTTTTGACGGCGCTTGCGGATGGATTGACCCCAGAGATGGTGGCGGCGGTCAGTAAGATTATGCGCAATCAGGATTTGATTGCGGTGGCTGCCAAGTGCCAAGTCATCACGCGCTTTCGCAATACCTTAGGCCTGCCGAATACGTTGGCTGTACGCTTACAGCCCAATCATCCCACCGATGATTTACGCGGGATTGCAGCGTCGACTTTGGATGGCTTGTTGTATGGCGCTGGCGATGCGGTGATCGGGATTAATCCGGCGTCAGACAGTATGCCGATCTTAGGGCAACTCTCGTATTTACTGGATGCTTTGATCACTGAACATGAGATCCCGACCCAATCCTGTATTTTAACTCATGTGACCAATACCATTCAGTTGATTGAACAAGGTGTGCCGGTCGATTTGGTCTTTCAGTCGGTGGGGGGCTCCGAGACGGTCAATCGTTCCTTTGGTGTATCGTTGTCGATCTTGGATGAAGCCCATGATGCCGCACAGTCGTTGCAACGCGGTGCATTATTTAACGATAGCCTTGGATCAGATCATGGATCGACTCGTGGTCAGAATGTGATGTACTTTGAGACCGGTCAGGGCAGTGCGTTGTCGGCCAATGGTCATCATGGGGTGGATCAGCAGACCTGCGAGACGCGTGCTTATGCAGTTGCTCGGCGCTATAAGCCGTTATTGGTGAATACGGTGGTGGGCTTTATCGGGCCTGAGTATCTGTATGATGGCAAGCAGATTATTCGGGCGGGCTTAGAGGATCATTTCTGCGGTAAGTTACTGGGTCTGCCGATGGGCTGTGATATTTGTTATACCAATCATGCTGAGGCCGATCAAGATGATATGGATAATTTGATTGTATTGCTTGCCACGGCGGGTTTGACCTTTATGATCGGGGTGCCGGGTGCAGATGACATCATGTTGAATTATCAGAGTACCTCCTTCCACGATCAGCTCTTTGTCCGTGAGACTTTAGGTAAAAAGCGGGCCCCTGAGTTTGAGGCGTGGCTGCAAAGAATGGGCATGACGGATACGACAGGTCATCTGATTCCGCCTTCAAATAGTAGTCGTTTGCTGCGCGGCTTTGATCGGATGGAGGGGCTGAGTCATGTCAGCTAGTATCGTGGATGCTCCAGCTGATTCAAATCCTGATCCAACGCAGCATGACCGCTGGACGGATTGGCGGCAGTATACGCAAGCACGGATTGCGCTTGGGCGCTCAGGGGAGTCTCTGCCCAGTGAGGAGGTGCTGAAGTTTGGTTTGGCGCATGCTCAAGCACGCGATGCGATTCATACGCCGCTGGATACCCAAAGATTAGCTGCTGAGTTGATCGTAGAGGGTTGGGATACGCAGATTGCGCGCAGTCAGGCGCTGGATCGGACGCAGTATTTGGTGCGTCCTGATTTAGGACGGCGATTGGCGATAGGTTCAACGGTGAGTAATCCATCACAGCACGGTTATGACATTGGTTTTGTGGTGGGTGATGGGCTGTCGTCGCTGGCGGTGCAGCGGCAAGTGGTGCCTTTTTTACACGCTTTAAAGCCGATGCTGGCGCCGCATTTCACGTTAGCACCTGTGGTGATTGCGACTCAAGCGCGAGTGGCTTTGGCGGATGAGGTGGGTGAGCAATTGGGGCTGCGGTTGGTGGTGATGTTGATTGGTGAGCGGCCGGGTTTAAGTTCACCCGATAGTCTAGGGGTGTATTTAACCTATGACCCTAAAGTAGGACGCCATGATGCGGAGCGCAATTGTATTTCGAATGTGCGACCTGAGGGGCTCAATTACCCTGCGGCGGCGTTTAAGTTGAATTGGCTGATTGAGCAGGCGCTCAGTCGGCAATTGACGGGGGTCAATTTGAAGGATGAGAGTGATTTGATGCTGG
>CAYJXE010000071.1:0-3586 GCA_964373965.1 uncultured Aquabacterium sp.
GGTTGACGGACCTCACTTCCATTCAACTGGTACGGCTGGGAGGGGGCAGGTCAGGTCAATTCGACGTTTGCATCTGACCAACGCGACGAGCCATCGCGGCTTGCAAGGTGAGCTTGCCGGTGACAGCCAGCATGCCAATCTTGATCGCTGCCAGAGGGGTGCCCACGCCCAAGAAGTAGACAACGCCAGGGCAAGCCCACCACGCCAATGTCGATGGCGCAGCCAGGGTGGGATCTTTGGGCGGGCGCATGAAACCTCCCGCAGGCATCAATCGCTGAGCAGTTGGCTCGCCAGTCGCAAATATGCCGCCCGTGCTTCAGCGCACATATCGAAGTTCCGCGATTTCAGATTCTGCTTGCGCAGCAGGAACGACCTCTATTCGGTAGTCGTAAGAACCACTCACCGTCATGCTGCCGCCGATGTTGCGAATGGTCTCGGATCCACCACTGAGGGCGACTCGAACAAAAACCCTGCGACCGTTCTCCGCATTGAACGCGACTGAGTTCGCGTAGACGGAACTGGATGGAAACGCGGAAGACAGACGAATGGTGAAGCTGTGAGACCCAGGGGTCACGTTGTTGAGCGAAAGGCTCGCATTCTTGACATCGTCAGGAATTGGCTTGCCATCCAGCAAGCCCTGAAAATACAGCGAGGCATTGTCTTTGGGACGGTAGACAACCAATTGCGCGCCGTCCTGCAATGTGGGCAATTGGCCCACCTTTGGGCCTGTGGGCATGGCACAGCCTGCCAAGGCTGCCGCGGCCACCAATGTGGCCACCGATGTTTTGTATGCACGCATTCTGTTCACTTCAGATTCTGTGGGGGATGGACTGGCCACATGGTTCATCGGCGCGCACCTGGCGTGGCCGACGCGTGATGTGGTGTCGGCGCATCCTACAACACCGAATCAGGCCTAGCCTGAAAGGATACGCCTTGAGCTTGCATTCTCGACCGGCTCTCGGAGGCGCCGCCTTCAAAAGAAGCTGCGTACAGCCGCCCCCGTTCTCCAATGTGTTTAGGCTTCATGGGTATTCTTTCAACAATCGCGGCAAAAACATCTCGCATGTGCGCCGACAAGAACAGCGGATCGATTTCATGCTCTGCGAATTCATCATTCAACTCCACAGATATCTTCAGGTTGCCATATCGGGCGTCGTCCCACGATATGCCACGAATGCTTTTGTAGCTGACATGAATCGGAGATTCATTGAGGCAAATGCACAGATGTTCCGAGAACAACGTCAGGGATGGGGATCCCAATTGCGACCATTGCCTTTTGTGTCGAAATATCATGTACGCACCTCCTGCAAGCGGCATGAGGCTCAGCCATATCACAGGCCTACCCAAGAGCATGAGCAATGTGACGCCAAGAAGAACGAACGCCACGCCCACAAATGGGATGAATAGAACTTTTCTTGAGGGGTAGTAGTCGATGCGAATCATGATACCCAACGAATGCAGGCAAGCGGCGCCGGAAGGAACGCAGCGAGTGGAGGACACCAACAAAGCCCATGAAAATGGTGAAACCATGGGCTTTTTTGGCGTCCGCTTGACCACCAATTTAGGCACTTTCGATACTTTGAAATTTATCGATAGGCAAGCCTGCGCAATGGGTGCTCATAAGTATCGATAAGGGTGTTCACCGGGTCTACGCCGTGAAAAAACGTCTGGGAGTCATAGCCGTTTTCGGCGGTGAGTCCTGTGGATGTTCGCACAGTTCTAAGCGCATTTTTGGATACCTGTTTTTTCCAGCCCGGGAATCCAATTTGCGCTAGTTTTGCCTCGACTCTCTGGCTGTTGTGCGGGCCATGATGGCCTGAATCATATTCGACCTTGGCGATGTCGATGTAGTTGCCTTTTGGGTTCACCAACTCAAATCCAAATCGCTTTAGGGTTTGGTTAAGTTCCTGGAATGTAAGAGTGTAGGTTATTCTGTCAATTTGCCGCGTGCTCCTTCTAAGGAAGTCGGAGATGAATTGAACCTCAGGATCTTCAACTTTATTGACGAGGTCTTTGTATCGGGCATACTTGAAAAGCTTGTCATCAGCAATGTCAACAACGAAGTCTTCCAATTATCTCTGTTTTATCCTGGGTATGCGATCCATCTTGTGCAGAAAGAGTAGCGTGCTAAGAAATCCTGTCCTTTTGTTTGCGTCGTGAAATGGATGGTTTTTTACTATCCCAAAAAGTAGTGTGGCGGCCTTCTCGAATGGAGTGGGCCACTTGTCTTTCCCGTCGAAGGAGACAAATTGCCTGTACACGGCTGACTGCAGCAAATCAAGGCTCTTGGGGCCAATGCCACCTATTCCTTCCCCTTGGGCCTCTTTGGAGAAAAAATCGAGGATTAAAAAATGCGCACGAATGACCTCGTGGAGTCCAACGGTGTCCTTTGATGCGTAAGGGTCTTCGGGGCCTTGCTAATCCAGCGATTGAACTCCGCCTCCAATGCATCGTCAAAGAATGTCATTTTTCCTGTCTTGGCTTGGTTGGTTAAATGCCTCTTGGCTTGCCTGAATGCCTAACATGGAGCTAGCCAGCGCCCGAAATGGCGCGGAGCGGCATGTAGGGTGCCCGATTTGAGCGCCATGTTATGCCTATATTTCGTGGGAACATTCAATTTTGTTTGGCAGTTCGTTGGATACTGCCGCGTTTACGAAATTAAAACTTATAGCCCAATACCCCCCGCCCTTTGGGTCCGTAATCATGTAATTATGCGAACCAACAGCCATCAGGTAATCGGAATGCTGCCGGCGGAAATATTTGTATGCTGAAACCACATGTTGTTGTGTTGATTCTTCAGCGAAGTCGTCATCATCATATCCGACAAAGGCATCATAGTGTTCCTGCGGACTAAATAAGCCAGAATGGGTGTAGCGCTGCCTTTCGATGTATCCCTCGCATCCTGTGCACACATCAATTAGTAGCTGATCGTTGGTCCATTGCGACTCGCCATGACGGTTGTAGTTTTGATCAAGAAGAACGATAGCTGGGAACAGATGACCACCACCGCAATTGCATCTTGGAAATGCAAGATCAAGAACATCAATTACTTCAAAATTACCCTCATCTAGGATGGCTATTTTGTAGCTTGGACCTGCACCCATAAAAGGCTCATAGTCACGAAATTTCTTGAAGTTGATGTTTGTCGTTACATCGAACCTTGCTGGTCGTGAGCCAAACATTCCAGCAAAATCGGCATGCTCTCCCATGTCGCCTGCCACAGTTAGATAAAACTCTCTTCCATACCGCTCATAAAACCGAAGCTCAGCCATGAGGCCAAAGTAGCTTTTGACATCTAGCTGCCTCCGATATGTTTTTTCCATCCACTCATAGGCAACAGAAAATCCTTTCGTCCGATCATTGGCTGCGCAAAACAGAATTCTTCGAATTTTGTTGTAGATTTCAGCACTCATAACGATTTCTTGGATGCATAACGCCCTAGTTAACCGACGCCGGAGCGCAAAGCGCGCAGGGCACCGCGATATGCAATAAAAATGGCGAATCCATGCCTGTAGTGGTGTCCGCGTTGAATGATGGGATGGACTCCCCCGTGTTTTTCGGCATCAATGTGCCAGCCGGCTTTCAT
>CAYJXE010000072.1:0-3382 GCA_964373965.1 uncultured Aquabacterium sp.
CAGGTACACACCGGCTTCTCGGGCGGCTTCACGCATCGACATGGAGCGGGCAAAGTCAGCTTCGTTCGTGTAGCTCGTGTTGAAGCAACTGTCAACCAGACTAAAGTCATTGGCTGGGCAGTTGGTTGCTGTCGTGATCGTTTGGGCGCTGGCCGGGCAGGTGTAGCTGTCCAGGTAGACCTCGCACATGCCTGTGGCAGCGTTGGTTTGCTTGCATGTGCTGCTTCCCAGCGTGCAGCCTTGGCTCAGCAAGGGGGCGCATTCGTCTGTGAGGGCACCGGATGTGCAAGAAAGGGTGCGCTCGTAGGACCAGCAAGCGCGGGTGACGGCTCGGCCATCGATCACCTTGGTGGCGGGGCCATCCACGCACCTGTCGGCTGTGGTGACGGTGCAGCGTCCGCCTGCTTCGAGTGGGGCGCTCTTGTCATCCCAGACATCGGTTTCGATGTGGTTCATGGTTGGCTGCTGGAAAGACAAGGGGATGCTCCAGCCAGAAGCGCCGACCAGGCTGGCCGCGCCCGCATCCTGAGCGCAGCGGGTCTCTGTGCGGCTGACCACGACAGAGGGGCCGCTGTCACAGCCCATGCGGGGGCGGGGCATGGTGAGCGTGAAGCAGCGATCAGCCGGCCCCGAAGATTGAACGCGGCTGGACCAGTAGGCCTGCAACTGGTCGCCGCGCACGGTGCCGGTCGGGCAGGCATAGACCGGCGTGCCGAACTGGAAGTTGTAGTGGCACTGGCCAGACGAACAGCCGGATCCAGGCATCATGACCACCTTGAAGGGGCGCCAGCAGTGGCCACCCCAGTGTGGTGCGAGGTCGGTGACGAACGCGGGTTGCGTAGCTGGCGTGCTGGGCAATTCGAGGTTCTGCCACCCGATACAGGCCCCGTTGCCACCAGCGGCATAGAAGCGAAATTGCTGCAACTGGTCGGTACGGATGCGGCATTGGGCCTCGGCCACCATGTAGTCGGCACCGTTGCGATTGGCCTGACCATGGGCAAACCAGTCGCCAGCGGCGCAACTGGGGACAAGTTCGACTTGCACCGTCAGATCCCGCCGGGTGGCGTAGTTGCCCACACCGTTGTAGCGCTGGCACTGTTTGGTGACCGCGTCTGCTGGTGTGGTGACGTCGGCGGTAGTGCAACCGCTGTAATACGAGGAAAGACTGCCAAGAGCCAGAGACGGGTTTGCGGCGATGTCCCGCGCGCCCATGACCGCGGGGTCGTAGGGCGAAATGGCAGGGCGTGGCGTGTTGGCCGAGTTGAGCGCGCCGCGTTGGGCCTGGCACACCGGGTCATCGGGCGTGCTGGTGCAGGCGGTGAGGCGCGCGTTGGCCGGGCCTGACAAGCTGGGTTGGCCGTAGTAGGCTGCCTCAGCGGGCGTGCGGGTGTATCCCGGCACATTGGCCGTTGCGTTGGGGGTGCTGACCGTGCCGCGAATCACCGGGTTGGCGGCTTGACCGGCGGCGGTGCCTTCTTCGTGTGGCCCAGCCAGCGCCATCGTCTGCGCCGTGACGAAGCACCAGAGGGTGAAGCAGGTGACGAGTCGGCGCAGCATGGCGATCCCTAACCCTTGAGCCGTTGGATGAAGGCGCCGGCATCCTTGCTGAAGCGGGGTGTGCGGTGCTGAATGTGGCCCAAGGCGTAGTCCAGGCTCACGTCTCCGGCCAGGCGGACATGGTCATTGGGCGGCGCACAACTGCCTCGACCACCATCACCACAGGGCGAGTTGTCAGCGCCCTCACGCACCAGCACAAAGCTGGGCACCTGTGTGATGGCGTAGCGCTCGAAAGCTTGCGGGTCGATCTGGAAGGCCACCGACTGACCTGCCAACAATGCCTGTGTTCGCGCAACGGTGTCGCGCAGGGAGCCATTTAGCAGGCCTCTGATCAGCAAGGATGCCTTGGCGCGTGACGCTTGGCTGACCAGTCTCTTGAGCGTGGCCTCGGGCATCGACAGGCTGATGAACACCATCAGGATCGGGCCACCACTCATGTCCTTGCCCACCCCGGTGCCGGGGGGCTGGGCGGCTTTCATCTGCAGGGCGTAGGCTTTGGACAGCGCTTCGAGGTCCACAGGCGCTTTGGCTTGGGGCTGCGGGAGCGCATCAATTCTTGGTCCCGCTGTGTCGGGCACACGTTCCAAGTCTGCGGCGCTGGGCACGCCGTGCGCTTTCCGAGCACGTTCGATGTCCTGGTCCGTGATGGTGGGTTGCGCGCGCCTGGCCCGAGCGATGTCTGCTTCGGTGATGACCGGTGTGGTTTGGGCCTGTGCGCTCAGTGCAAGCAGCATGGACAGGCCAAGACCGAAGCCCCAGCGTGAAGGTTGATGGAAGTCAGAAGCCGACACAGCAGTTCCTTTTGCGAAACAACATGAAGGCGAAGTCTTCGCCGCGCACCGGGTATTCCTTGCCGGCCCCCCAGATCACGGTGCTGCGCCCGAAAGGCTGGCAGCACCTGCCGCCGTCCTTTTCGGTGTTGGGGATGGGGTAGGTGAGTTGTGTCTTGTAGGCCGTCTTGTCCATGACGGGCTCGAAGTAGGGGCCACACAGGCCGGGCGTGCCATGCCATCCCCAGGCGATCAACTCGCGGTGCATCTTGGTGGTCAGGCGCTGGGCCAGCAGAACGGCCGTGCGAACACCGCCCAAGTGGTAGGGCACTTGGCCATCCAGCGGGTAGATGCCGCCCTGGCATCCTGCGCACCAGAACAATTCCTTGATGCCAAAGCCCTGTGAGGCGGCCACGCAATCGGCGGCGCAGGCGGCAATCGCGATGGGGTTGGCGAACAACACCGCATCCGGGTTGAGGATCAGGGTCAACTCGTCGTCGTTCCACAGCGGATCGACCTCGGTGAGATAGGCCAGATCGAAGCTGCCCTTTTCCAGGCAGGGAAAGTCGGTCACGACCTCCAGCCAGTACAGCATCGGGTTCACGTAGAAATGGGCCTGGTAGAAACTGCCGCCATCGCCGTTGCCTTCAGCGTGGGTGAAGCGGGCGGCTTCCGGGGCGGGCAGGCCCGGGTTCAGGTCGATGCCGCCCAGTGAGGTCAGGCAGAACGGTTTGCGCACCACTTCGACATGGCGAGCCGGTTCCCAAAAGCCGATAGACAGACCGATGACCGGGTTCACGCCGCAACTGCACACAGGGCTGCCTGGGTTGGCAATGTCTTCCTGGCCGCCGAAGTTGGCGATGGGGATGCTGCCCAGGCTGATGGGCAGGATGCAGCTCCAGCAGATGTCGGTGACGGGGTTGGGGAACTTGCCTGTGCAGGTGGCGATGCCCGCCGCGTGGCTGTGCTGGCTGTTCTTGGACAGAAAGCAAATCATCAGGATCGCCGCGCTGTTATCCCTCGATTGACGGCATCTTGCTTTTGGGTTGGATCGG
>CAYJXE010000073.1:0-3249 GCA_964373965.1 uncultured Aquabacterium sp.
TGGCCTTGGCATGCGGCGTGTTCCGCGAGGGCCTAACGCCCAAGTTCAGGGGCGCGCGCTTGGCATGTCCGAAGCGCGCAGTGGTGGAGGCGTCCCCTGCAACGCCCAGTTAGGCCGGTGGTGGCGTACGGCTGGCTTGGCATGAAACCCCTGTGTGTTAATTGCTGTGCTGATGCCAGCTTGAATGCAAGCATGCCACGAGACCTTGCGCGAACCAAGAAGCGCATGCCTGGCTGCTTGTAGCCACCGAGGAGGTGGCTCGCTTGGCCTACGCAAGCGGCGCATTTACGCGAGGGCCTAACGCCCAAGTTCAGGGGCGCGCGCTTGGCGTGGCCGAAGCGCGCAGTGGTGGAGGCGTCCCTGACCTGCCCGGTTTCTTCGCTCCATTGATTCCTGGGAAGATGGCTCCCATCCTGCGAGGAGCCCATGAGAAAGAGTCGATTCACCGAAGAGCAAATGGTTGCCGTGCTGCGTGAGGCAGACCGTACCAGCGTGGCCGAGGCTGCCAAGAAGCACCAGGTCAGCGACGCCACCATCTACGCCTGGCGCAAGCACTTTGGGCAGATGGAGGCCAATGACGTCAAGCGGCTGAAGACGCTGGAGCTGGAGAACGCCCGGCTTAAGAAGTTGCTGGCCGAGCGAGACCTCGACATTGAGGTGCTCAAGGAGATCAACGCAAAAAAATGGTGAGCCCGCTTGTGCGGCGGCAGCAGGTCGACCTTGCGTGTAAGCGAGGCCTGTCGCAACGCCGTGCCTGCGGGCTTGTCGGGGTGTCGCGCTCGACGATGCGCTACGAGCTACGCATGCCGCTCAAGGATGCGCCGGTCATCGATGCGATGAAGACTTTGTCTGCCCAGTACCCTCGCTATGGCTACCGGCGCATTCGCATCTTCCTGCAGCGCCAGGGCATGAAGCTGAGCTGGTCTCGCACGCACCGCATCTGGCGTGGTGCGGGCCTGCAGTTGCCCAAACGGCGGCCCAGGCGTCGCATCGCGGCCAGCAGACCCAGACCGTTCACGCCCTTCAAGGCCAACACGGTGTGGGCCTATGACTTCGTCTTCGACACCACGGCTGATGGCCAACAGATCAAGTGTCTGACCGTCGTGGATGAGTACACCCGCGAGTGCCTGGCCATCGACGTGGCAGGATCGATTCGCTCCAGGCGAGTCATCGACGTGCTGTCCAGGCTGGTGAGCATCCATGGTGCGCCGCTGTTCATGCGATCAGACAACGGCCCCGAGTTCGTGAGCGTGGCCATCCTGGAGTGGATCAGCCAAAGCGGCATTTGCACGGTGCTCAACGATCCAGGCAAGCCCTGGCAGAACGGCACCGACGAGAGCTTCAACGGAAAGTTCCGCGATGAATGCCTGTCGCTGGAGTGGTTCAGGTCACGCCGCGAGGCGGCTGTGATCATCGAAGCTTGGCGGCGCCATTACAACGCCGTTCGACCGCACAGCAGCCTGGACTACTTGACGCCCCACGAGTTCAAACAGCAGTATCTGTCCCTTCCACAACCCGCCGTCTTCCAGGAATGTTTGGCGTGAAAAAGCCGAGCAGGTCACCGCACAGTTAGGCTAGGGCGCGAAGTGGCAGGACTGTTTAACTAGCATGACCATCTTAAAGAATAGGTTCGCCTGACCACAGTCTATTCCTTAAAAGGGACCAAACTGCTATAGAAATAATGAGCGACGAAGAGCTGAATAAAACTACGTTTCGTTGATAAATCCGCTCGGACTCCAGGTAATTTAATTGCGGCTTCTCGGCTATTAGAATTTTTTTGTCTTCTCGCTGAATCTTGATCGGAATCACATGACCTCGGGTGCTGCTTACAGCGCTGACTGTAGCAATGCCTTGCCCTTCAAGGGAGCGGCAAGGTTCGACCAAAAGATCGCAACTAATATTTGCGAGTTGCTCTCCCTTGGGGGATAGAACTTCAAGCCTTTGTTGAGAGTGGCGCCCTTTGGTGTAAAAGACACGCAAGGTTCCTGTGTATTTATCAATGGGCTGCGATTCCAGATCAATTGGCTGCCGAAGCATGAGCAAGTTTGGGATTGCCTCAAGAAGGCTGACCAAAATAATGCCCAATAGAATGTGCTCAATTGGAATTCTGTAACTGGCTACCATTGCGTGCAATCGAAAGGCCTAACGCCCAAGTTCAGGGGCGCGCGCTTGGCATGGCCGAAGCGCGCACTGGTGCAGGCGTCCCCTGCAACGCCCAGTTAGGCTTCATTTTGGCGCACGTATGGGGATGGCCTCAGTGCATGTCTGGAGCGCATTGACTACTTGATCGGCCAGTGTCGATAGACGCTTGGTCATCTCGGCCTCGGTGGTTTCTCCCGCTGCCTCCGGTGCAAGTTGCATTGCTGCTACTTCAAATCGATCGGGGCCGCGCACGAACAGCCTGTGAACAGACATGGTTTCAATTGGTTCTTTTGCGGGGCGGATGATGGGGCGGACCAATGGAAACGGACCATTGCGACCTCGTGGAGCGACGTTTTTTATGCGCAATGAAAGCGTTGGCCCGAAGTCGGTATTGCCTTCGACGATGTTGTAACTGACACCGTAGGCTGCCTCTGCTTGACGCTCATAAGTCAGCAAGCGAGCGATTTCTTCGCTGGCGCTTCGACCTGCCGGGATCGTCGATGTCACGATGGATACCGCCGAGCGGTCCGGGTAGATGACCTGGGTGAGAAAGATGCCGTTTTGATTGAAAAATCCGTAGCCCATTTTTATGGCTGTAGTTGGCGCGGGAAAGGTCAAGCAATAAACGCCGGGAAGGCTGTGCTGTCCATTCCATGTGCCGGCAGTCCACTCGGCGGTGTTCCACTTGCCGCTGAGTTCGTAGGTTTGCGCCCCTGAAGAGACTGCGATGAGTCCTGTAGCAAGCGCTATTAAAAGGCGATGAAAACGTGACATGAGATGAATGATGGTTAAGACGCCTAACGCCCAAGTTCAGGGGCGCCCGCTTGGCATGGCCGAAGCGAGCAGTGGTGGAGGCGTCCCCTGCAACGCCCAGTTAGGCTGGGGAGCCGTTGGCTTTGCGGAGATTGGAGCCATACATTGCAATAAGCTTTGTGGGGTTGACTTCACCGGTTAGACCAGATTCAGAGATCCAGAAGCGTGGAGAGGTGTTGACTTGCCCCGAAGACGTGAAAGGTTCGCAGAGATCAAACGAACCACAGACCACCCAAGGGGGTAATCCCCCCGCAAAACCAGTGCAGTGAGAAGTAGAAGTTTTCGAAGGAAAAT
>CAYJXE010000074.1:0-3189 GCA_964373965.1 uncultured Aquabacterium sp.
CGTGCAGCACCACCACCTGTTGGGCTAACTTGACTCAAGCAGATATGCCTTTGCGAGCAAGTGCATCATATTCGGTTGGCGACTGAGCCAGAGGAAGGACAAAAGGAGATTTACAAGAAGTTGGGGATGGATCCGAAGCCGATCAAGAGCAAAAGGCTAACGATCAAGAATGCAGATTTATAGTGTAGAAAAAATTAAAAAGTATTTGATATCAATAACTTAATTTTTAAACTGCGTAAGTCGGGTTAAATTTCCGAGGAGTAAGACCGACACGCTCAATAAGCCTTGCCGAAAAACACCGAAGCAGCCCAACGACCAAGCTAACCGGCGTGGCCGCTTTTGCCACGTCCGGTTGAGCGCCTTGTTATGCACCCCCTATGATCTTTCCAACATCGAGAAGCCGAGCCCCGTGGTGAATAGTGATGACCTGGACAGGGTCTTCTCGAATCCGGTAAATGAGGCGATAGTTGCCGAGGATGATCTCAATGTCCAACTCTGGCACGATCCTCCCCGAACACGGGAAGTCTGATAGACGATCGGCAGCGTGGAACGTACGATCGGCAAACACAGCCCCAATCTGCGGTGCATCGCGAGCGATAAAGAGGGCAGATCGCCTCAAGGTCATCAAGAGCCTGTGGCGTCCACTTTACTTCAGCCACCTTGCCATCCGCTGGCGGGCCTCTTCTTGGCTGACTAACTCACCATGGTCCGCCTGGCGAAGGCCTCTCTCAATCTTGTAGAGCAGGTATAGCCGGTCGATGGCCTCCTCAACGCCAGCGTCGTCCGGCAGCTCTTCGATTACCTTCAAGATCTGTTGTTTGGTTTCCACAGACGACCCTCCGATCAAAGTTCAGCCGCATTGTAACATAAGCTCTGCTGAAGGACGAATCTTGCATTTGCCGTGCATTTGCCGTGAGTGCATAACGGTACGGCTAAGCTGCCGGGGCCGCCTGCAAGGACGTTGAAGCTCGGAAGACCAAGATGGCGGCCCCGGTCAGCTTCAGCCGTTGGTTAGCCCTGGCTCGGCCTCTTGACTCCGAATCTGCGACCAGGTTTTTCCGCGCAACCGCGACCCCAGTTGTTGTGCATCGGCAGCGTCAAGCGCGGCGACATTGAAGTATTGCTTGCTGCCGAACATTCCGCCTGCGGTGTCCTTCCGAAAATCTGTGTCGTGGAGCGGCCCGAGCAAGAACACCCGCAATGGATACTGCCTCGGCCGCGTTTCCCTGATTTTCTGGAGCTTAGTGCGCGCCTGCTGGATAAAGTCGGCATCCCGCCCTGGCGCGATGTGCCATTTCACTCTTGCATTGTCGTCATCTTCGAGATCCACCACCGCTTCGATGATGGCGACCTTCTCAACGCGTTTCCCCCTGTACATGCCGAAGTACTTGCACTTGGCATGGTTGTATGCACCGCCTGTGGCGGGGCACATGTATACGTTCTCCGTCAGAATGTCATTGGGCAGCCCCGCGCAGTTGACCACGTCTAGCCGGGCCTCCCAGGACGGAAGAAGGTCTTGTTCATCGAGGTAATCGCGGAAGTCAGCGACCGCGTCGGCCAAGTTTTTCGGCAAATGTGGGAGGTTGAGTGCCTGGACAAAATCATCGAAGGACACTCGTTCAAAGGCGATGGAGCTCTTGTATCTGCTCTCGCACAGCGCTCGAATCTTCAGAAAGCAGTCTCCTTCCTCGCCCTCAAAGGCCGAAAGGGCGATCAACACTTTGAAGCCAGGCGTTTCAGCGTCCAATGCCGCGAGGTGGTTTTCGAGTTGCGCGTCGTAGAACCAATCGACATTCTTCGTCTCGATGTAAATGGTGAACGCAGGCTGGAGGATCAGACCATCGGGGACGCTTGACGCCTTCTTCTCTTGCTGATGGAACTTCACGCCGATTCGCTCGCCGAGTTCTTCCCCGACGAGGGTTGTCATCACCTCGGCAAGAAACTTCGGGTTCTCCTCGTAGACCATCTTGAGAATGAGCAGACAATAATTGGTCGTGCGGTTCTCACGCTGCGAGTAACCGGAGAACAGGGTAATCTGGTGGCTCATCCGGAACGTCCTTTCCGCGGCGCACGGTCACGGGTTTGTGGGCTAACGACCAAGTTCAGCGGCGCGCGCTATTTGCGCGTCCGCTGGAACGGCAGCGTCAAGCGCGGCGACATTGAAGTATTGCTTGCTGCCGAACATTCCGCCTGCGGTGTCCTTCCGAAAATCTGTGTCGTGGAGCGGCCCGAGCAAGAACACCCGCAATGGATACTGCCTCGGCCGCGTTTCCCTGATTTTCTGGAGCTTAGTGCGCGCCTGCTGGATAAAGTCGGCATCCCGCCCTGGCGCGATGTGCCATTTCACTCTTGCATTGTCGTCATCTTCGAGATCCACCACCGCTTCGATGATGGCGACCTTCTCAACGCGTTTCCCCCTGTACATGCCGAAGTACTTGCACTTGGCATGGTTGTATGCACCGCCTGTGGCGGGGCACATGTATACGTTCTCCGTCAGAATGTCATTGGGCAGCCCCGCGCAGTTGACCACGTCTAGCCGGGCCTCCCAGGACGGAAGAAGGTCTTGTTCATCGAGGTAATCGCGGAAGTCAGCGACCGCGTCGGCCAAGTTTTTCGGCAAATGTGGGAGGTTGAGTGCCTGGACAAAATCATCGAAGGACACTCGTTCAAAGGCGATGGAGCTCTTGTATCTGCTCTCGCACAGCGCTCGAATCTTCAGAAAGCAGTCTCCTTCCTCGCCCTCAAAGGCCGAAAGGGCGATCAACACTTTGAAGCCAGGCGTTTCAGCGTCCAATGCCGCGAGGTGGTTTTCGAGTTGCGCGTCGTAGAACCAATCGACATTCTTCGTCTCGATGTAAATGGTGAACGCAGGCTGGAGGATCAGACCATCGGGGACGCTTGACGCCTTCTTCTCTTGCTGATGGAACTTCACGCCGATTCGCTCGCCGAGTTCTTCCCCGACGAGGGTTGTCATCACCTCGGCAAGAAACTTCGGGTTCTCCTCGTAGACCATCTTGAGAATGAGCAGACAATAATTGGTCGTGCGGTTCTCACGCTGCGAGTAACCGGAGAACAGGGTAATCTGGTGGCTCATCCGGAACGTCCTTTCCGCGGCGCACGGTCACGGGTTTGTGGGCTAACGACCAAGTTCAGCGGCGCGCGCTATTTGCGCGTCCGCTGGAACAATAA
>CAYJXE010000075.1:0-3140 GCA_964373965.1 uncultured Aquabacterium sp.
ACAGGATCTTTCCGTAGTTCTGACCCAGGTAGTCGCCTGCCTTGACCTGATAGAGCAGGTTGTCGACCCTGAGCAGGGCATATGGCCGCCCTTGCTTCTGGACACTGCCCACCATGGACATGCTGTCCAGCGGGTAGGCCTCCAGGGGCTCCTTGCGGCGGTTGAGCTCGGCCGCCACCGCAGAGTTCGGCTGGCGAGCTTCCTGCCTGAGGGCGCCCGTCAGCTTCTGGGTGCTGAAAGGCTCGACGCCATCCAAGCCGGCGTAGGTTTCCGGGTTGAACTTCTGAGGCGGCGACAGCGGCTGCACATTGGGCTTGACGTGCTGACGCTCCTGGTCCATCCAGGCCTGCAGCTCGTCCTGCTCGCCACCACAGGCGCTCAGCATCAGCGGCAACACCAAGGCCAGACAGGCCAGGCGTGTGGTCTTCAAGGGCGCGTTCATTTCTTGCCCCCCTTCTTGCCTTTGCCAGCCTTGTTCTTTTCGGCGCGCATGGCGTCGAGCTCGGCCTGGTCAAGGTAACGGTAGGTGCGTGCAGTGGCTTCCAGTGCCAGGTTGCCTTGCCCGGCGTCCTTGCCCACGTTGGTGATCACCAGGTTGTGCAAGGTCACGATGCGCGACAGGTTGGCGATGTCCGCAGTGAAGGCGCCGACGTCGTGATAGCGACCCGTCACGCGGATGGAAATCGGCAACTCGGCGTAGTAGTCCTTGACGACGACCTGCCCCGGACGGAACAGCTCGAAATCCAGGCCACGGCCCAGGCCAGCCTGGTTGATGTCGGACAGCAACGCATCCATCTCGGCTTTGCCAGGCAGTTGTTTTTCGAGCTGCTTGACGTACTCATCGACCTGGATGAGCTGCTTGCGCAACTCCGCCAGGTTGACCGCCTGAGCCACCTTGTCGCGAAACTCCTGCTTGAGCTGCGGCTCCTTGTTGCGCTCGGCTTCGAGCTCGTCGCGCTGACCGGAGAGCAAAGCAACCCAGCCCACGCCAAAAATCAGGATGGCAGCGAAGACGAAGCTCGCCAGCTTGGGCAGCAAGGGCCACTGCCCCGGCTCGTTGGGATTGAGCCCGCTGAACTGGCTCTGGGCCTGTTCAAAGAGGGCGTTGACGTCGATGTTCATGTTGGTTTTGGCCACCTGCGACTCCTCAGGACTGACCGGCAGGTTTGGCCGCAGGCTTGCCTGCGCCACGCGGACGGGATGCGCTCTCGGCGCTCTCTTCGGAGGCAGGCTGCTTCAGCGTGACCCGCATGGTGAACTCGAACAGGCGCTTGGCCGCACGGGCGTCCTTCGTGGCCTGGCTTGACACCTTGATTTCGACGAGTTCGGGGCGCTCCAGCCAGGTCGAGCGACCGCCGGTGTTGCGCAGGAACTCGGAGACCCGCTCGTTGGTCTGCGCCATGCCGGTGACCTGCACGGTGCGGCCGTTCTGGCGAATGGACGTCAGGTAAATGCCTTCAGGCGTCTGGGCCACCAGCTCGTTGAGCAGGTAGACCGGCATGTTGCGGCCGGTCTGCAGGTCTTCCACGGCGCGCTGACGGGCCTTCAGGGATTCGATCTCGGCCTTGAGGGCCGACACGTCCTTGATTTCTTCGTCGAGCTTGGTGATGGCCGAGCGCAGGTACTGGTTGCGCTCCTGTTGGCCGGAGATCATCTGGGCCTGGACGCCATACGCCAGCGCCACGATCAAGGCACCAGCGGCCAGGGACAAACCGAGGCCAGCAAAGAAGGCCTGCTTGCGCAGGCGGCGTTTTTCCTCGCGGTGAGGCAGGAGGTTGATCAAAATCATGCGAGGAACCTCCGCATGGCCAGGCCACAGGCGGTCAGGTAAGCGGGGGCCTCACGGCGCAGCTTGCTTTCACGCACGGCCGAACCGAGTTTCATGCCTTCGAAAGGGTTGACGACCATGGATGCGAAGCCGGTCAGGTCGGTCACGCGCTCCTTCAGACCGGGCAAGGTGGCCGTGCCACCGGCCAGCATCACGTAGTGCACCTTGTGGTGCGGCGTGCTGGTGAAGAAGTACTGAAGTGCGCGACCGATTTCTTGCGACAGGCTGTCGACAAAGGGTGCCAGGATGGTGTTCTGGAAGTCTTCGGGCAGGTCGCCTGAGAGCTTCTTGCCCTCGGCCTCTTCAAACGAGAAGCCGTACTGGCGCGAGATCAACTGGGTCAGCTGCGCGCCACCAAAGGCCTGATCGCGGTCGTAGAGCAACTCGTTGTCGCGCAGGACCTTCAGGCTGGTGTTTTCGGCGCCGATCTCGAACAGGGCGACCAGGGCATCGCGGCCCTCACCCGGCAGGGCCGAGACCAGGCGCTGCATGGCCAGGCGGGAAGCGTGCGACTCGATGTCCAGGATCGCGGGCTTCAGGCCCGCAGCCTCCGCCAGGGCCTGGCGGTCCTGAACGCGGTCCTTGCGCGAAGCGGCAATCAGCACGTCCACATCACCAGCCGACGTGACGCTGGGGCCGATCACGCAGAAATCCAGGCTGACTTCGTCGAGCGAGAACGGGATGTACTGGTTGGCTTCGGCCTCGACCTGCAGCTCCATCTCTTCTTCGCGCAGGCCTGCGGGCAGCATGATCTTCTTGGTGATCACGGCCGATTGCGGCATGGCCATGGCGACCTGCTTGGTCCGCGAGCCACTCTTGGAGACCACCTTGCGGACCGCTTCCGCCACTTCGTCGAATTTCTCGATCTGCCCGTCGGCGATCCAGCCCTTTTCGAATGGTTCAGACGCGAACCGTTCCAGGACGTACTCGCCTGTGTTCGTCTGGCTCAGCTCGACCAGCTTCACGCCTGACGAGCTGATGTCCAGCCCGATCATTGGCGCGTGCTTGCGGCTCAAGAGCGTATCAAGAAAGCTCACACCGTCCCCCATGCGTCCACGGACGCTGGAAAGTTAATAAACCACTTCAATGCTATCAGCAAAGGTTTTGTCACTGAACGCGTGGAAAGCAGGAGAAAACCCAGGCTCGTTGCGGTATGCACACGCCTTACAGACAGTTTCAAAATCAACAACTTGCCGAATATCGAGGGGAACGCGACACGCCAGCCAAGCTGAGTGCCCAGGTTTTCTATAATTCGGCACCTCCCCGAGCACCCCCCCATGAGCGATTCAGACTCCCGCGGCGACAGCGCCAC
>CAYJXE010000076.1:0-3131 GCA_964373965.1 uncultured Aquabacterium sp.
GCGTTCCCACCTACGGTCTGGCCCTGAACCTGGAGCGTGACTCCGTCGGTGCCGTGATCCTGGGTGCTTACGAGCACATCTCCGAAGGCGACATCGTCAAGACGACCGGTCGCATCCTGGAAGTGCCCGTGGGCCCCGAGCTGGTCGGCCGCGTGGTCAACGCCCTGGGTCAGCCCATCGACGGCAAGGGCCCGATCAACGCCAAGCTGTCTTCTCCCATCGAGAAGATCGCCCCCGGTGTGATCGCCCGTGAATCCGTCTCGCAGCCTCTGCAGACCGGCATCAAGTCGATCGACTCGATGGTGCCCGTCGGCCGTGGCCAGCGCGAGCTGATCATCGGTGACCGCCAGACCGGCAAGACCGCTGTCGCCATCGACGCGATCATCAACCAGAAGGGCCAGGGCGTCACCTGCATCTACGTCGCCATCGGTCAGAAGGCCTCGTCGATCAAGAACGTCGTGCGCGCGCTGGAACAAGCCGGCGCCATGGAATACACCATCGTCGTCGCCGCTTCGGCCTCTGACTCGGCTGCCATGCAGTTCGTGTCGGCCTACTCCGGCTGCGCCATGGGCGAGTACTTCCGCGACCGCGGCCAAGACGCCCTGATCGTGTATGACGACCTGTCCAAGCAGGCCGTTGCCTACCGTCAGGTCTCGCTGCTGCTGCGCCGTCCTCCTGGCCGCGAAGCTTTCCCTGGCGACGTGTTCTACATCCACTCGCGCCTGCTCGAGCGTGCAGCCCGCGTGAACGCCGACTACGTCGAAGCCTTCACCAAGGGTGAAGTCAAGGGCAAGACGGGTTCGCTGACGGCTCTGCCCATCATCGAAACCCAAGCCGGTGACGTGTCCGCTTTCGTTCCGACCAACGTGATCTCGATCACCGACGGTCAGATCTTCCTGGAAACCAACCTGTTCAACGCTGGCATCCGCCCCGCCATCAACGCCGGTATCTCGGTGTCGCGCGTCGGTGGTGCAGCCCAGACCAAGGTGATCAAGGGCCTGTCCGGCGGTATCCGTACCGACCTGGCGCAGTACCGTGAACTGGCTGCCTTCGCGCAGTTCGCCTCGGACCTGGACGCCGCCACCCGCAAGCAACTCGACCGCGGTGCCCGCGTGACCGAGCTGCTCAAGCAGGCTCAGTACCAGCCGCTGTCGATCTCCCTGATGGGCGCGACCCTGTTCGCCGTCAACAAGGGCTACATGGACGACGTCGAAGTCAAGAAGATCCTGGCCTTCGAAGCTGGTCTGCACCAGTTCCTCAAGACCAGCCACAGCGCGCTGCTGGCCAAGATCGAACAGACCAAGGCCCTGGACAAGGACGCTGAAGCTGAACTGCAATCGGCCGTCGTCGCGTTCAAGAAGACCTTCGCCTAAAGGAGCGCACCATGGCCGTAGGCAAGGAAATTCGCAACAAGATCAAGAGCGTCGAGAACACCAAGAAGATCACCAAGGCCATGGAAATGGTCGCGGCTTCGAAGATGCGCAAGGCGCAGGATCGCATGCTTGCGGCTCGTCCCTACGCTGACAAGGTGCGCAACATCACGGCGAACCTGGCAAAGGCCAATCCCGAGTACGTCCACCCCTTCATGCTGCCCTCGCCGGGCGGCAAGAAGGTGGGCTTCATCGTGGTGAGCACGGACAAGGGTCTGTGCGGTGGTTTGAACACGAACGTGCTGCGCGCCGTGACCAACCAGCTCAAGGAGCTGGAAGGCCAGGGCGTCAAGGCCGACGTGGTCTCCATCGGCAACAAGGCCACGGGCTTTTTCAACCGCATTGGCGCCAACGTGGTCGCCAGCGTGGTCGGCATGGGCGACACGCCCCACCTGGAAAAGCTCATCGGCCCCGTCAAGGTGCTGCTCGACGCCTACACGGCAGGCGAGCTCAGCGCTGTCTACCTGTGCTTCACGCGCTTCATCAACACGATGAAGCAGGAGCCCCTGGTCGAGCAGCTGCTGCCCTTGAAGGCCAGTGAATTCGCCGGCGAAACGACTCACGCTTGGGAATACATCTATGAGCCGGACGCCAAGGTTGTCATCGATGACCTGATGGTGCGTTACGTCGAAGCGCTGGTTTACCAGGCTGTGGCAGAGAACATGGCTTCGGAGCAGTCGGCTCGCATGGTGGCCATGAAGGCCGCCACCGACAACGCCGGCAACGTGATCAAGGAGCTGAAGCTGGTCTACAACAAGACCCGTCAGGCCGCCATCACGACCGAACTGTCCGAGATCGTCGCCGGTGCGGCAGCGGTCTGATCCGAAGATTTTGAATTGATTGAAGGAACGAAAAATGGCTGACACGCAAACAGTGGGCAAGATCGTTCAGTGCATTGGCGCCGTGGTGGACGTGGAGTTCCCGCGTGACCAGATGCCCAAGGTGTACGACGCCCTGAAGATGGACGGCTCCACGCTGACCCTCGAAGTGCAACAGCAGCTGGGCGACGGCATTGTCCGCACCATCGCGCTGGGCTCGTCCGACGGCCTGCGCCGCGGCATGCAAGTGACCAACACCCACGCCCAGATCACCGTGCCCGTCGGCCCGGCCACCCTGGGTCGCATCATGGACGTGCTCGGCGCGCCCATCGACGAACGTGGTCCGGTTGACCAGGCTCAAACCGCCCCCATCCACCGCAAGGCCCCTGCGTACGACGAACTGTCGCCGTCGCAAGAGCTGCTGGAAACGGGCATCAAGGTGATCGACCTGATCTCGCCTTTCGCCAAGGGCGGCAAGGTGGGTCTGTTCGGTGGCGCCGGTGTGGGCAAGACCGTCAACATGATGGAGCTCATCAACAACATCGCCAAAGGCCACGGCGGTCTGTCGGTGTTCGCTGGCGTGGGTGAGCGCACCCGCGAAGGCAACGACTTCTATCACGAGATGGCCGACTCCGGCGTCGTGAACCTCGAGAACCTGGGCGCCTCCAAGGTCGCCATGGTTTACGGTCAGATGAACGAGCCGCCGGGCAACCGCCTGCGCGTGGCCCTGACCGGCCTGACCATCGCCGAGTCGTTCCGCGACGAAGGCAAGGACGTGCTGTTCTTCGTGGACAACATCTACCGCTACACCCTGGCCGGTACCGAAGTGTCCGCTCTGCTGGGTCGCATGCCTTCCGCCGTGGGTTACCAGCCCACCCTGGCC
>CAYJXE010000077.1:0-2387 GCA_964373965.1 uncultured Aquabacterium sp.
GTGACATGGACTTCAAGGTCGCCGGCACCACCGGTGGCGTGACCGCCCTGCAGATGGACATCAAGATCCAGGGCATCACCAAGGAAATCATGCAGGTGGCGCTGGCGCAAGCCAAGGAAGCCCGCCTGCACATCCTGGGCAAGATGACCGAAGCCATGGCTGGCGCCAACACGGAAGTCTCCGAGTTCGCTCCTCGCCTGTACACCCTCAAGATCAACCCGGAAAAGATCCGTGACGTGATCGGCAAGGGCGGCGCCACCATCCGCGGCCTGTGCGAAGAGACCGGCTGCCAGATCAACATCGCCGAAGACGGTGTCATCACCATCGCTTCGACCGATGGTGCCAAGGCCGAGTTCGCCATCAAGCGCATCAACGAGATCACCGCTGAAGTGGAAATCGGCGCCACCTACGAAGGCGCCGTCACCAAGCTGTTCGACTTCGGTGCCCTGGTGAACCTGCTGCCCGGCAAGGACGGCCTGCTGCACATCAGCCAGATCGCTCACGAGCGCGTCGAGAACGTGGCCGACTACCTCAAGGAAGGCCAGATCGTGAAGGTCAAGGTCCTCGAGACGGACGAGAAGGGCCGCGTCAAGCTGTCCATGAAGGCCCTGCTGGAGCGCCCTGAAGGCATGCCTGAGCGCGAAGAGCGCGGCCCCCGTGGTGACCGCGGCGACCGTGGCGATCGCGGTCGTGACCGTGGTGATCGCGGTGACCGTGGCGACCGCCGCGAACGCGCCCCCCGCGCCGAGCAAGCACCCCAGGACGCTGGCACTGAGTCGCAAGGCCAGGAACAGCAACAACAACAACAGCAGTGAGCACCATGAAGAAGCTGGTTGTTGGCAACTGGAAGATGCACGGCAGCCGTGCGTCCAATGCCGATCTGCTGCAGGGCCTGCTGGCGGCCGACCTGTCCTCGACGGCGCCTCGCGCCGACGTGGCGGTCTGCCCGCCTGCCGTCTTCCTGGCCGATGTGGCTGAAGCCTTGAAGGGCTCGGCCATCGCCGTCGGTTCGCAAGACGTCTCCACCCAGGCTCAGGGCGCCTACACCGGTGAGGTGTCTGGTCCGATGCTCCGCGAGTTCGGTGCCACCTACGCGATCGTCGGTCACTCCGAGCGTCGCAGCTACCACGCCGAGTCCGACCAGCTGGTCGCCGACAAGGCCAAGGCTGCGCTGGCGCACGGCCTGGTGCCCATCGTTTGCGTGGGTGAGACGCTGGCGGAGCGCGAAGCGGGTCAGACCGAAGCCGTTGTGGGCCGTCAACTCGACGCCGTCATCGCCACGCTGGGTGCAGACCTGGCCAAGGTGGTGGTGGCTTACGAGCCCGTCTGGGCCATCGGCACCGGCAAAACCGCTTCGCCCGAGCAGGCTCAGGCCGTGCACGCTTTCCTGCGCTCGCGCCTGAAGGCGGCTCAGCCGGATGCTGCTCGGGTGCCCTTGCTCTACGGCGGCAGCGTCAAGCCTGACAACGCGGCAGAGCTGTTCGCGCAAGCCGACATCGACGGTGGCTTGATTGGCGGCGCCTCGCTCAAGGCGGCTGACTTCGCCGCCATCGCGCGCGCGGCCTGATCGGCTTGCGCATTCACTGATTTCAGGAGTTCGAGTTCATGCAACAAGCCTTGTTGACCATCGTCTTGCTGCTGCAAGTGGTGTCGGCGCTGGCCATGATTGGCCTGGTGCTGGTCCAGCACGGCAAGGGCGCCGACATGGGTGCCTCGTTCGGGGGCGGCTCGTCCGGCAGCCTGTTTGGTGCCACCGGCAGTGCCAATTTCCTGTCCCGCTCCACGGCGGTGGCGGCCACGGTGTTCTTCGTGTCCACCCTGGCGTTGGCGTACTTCGGCACCAACCGTGGTGCCGTGTCGGAGCAGCCATCGTTGCTGGAGCAGGCGGCCAGTGCCGCAGCTCAAGCCTCGGGTGCAGCGCCGGCTTCGGCCCCCACCGCGCCCGCATCTGGCGCGGCCCTGATCCCCACCAAGTGAGGTCGGGTGCGCGTTCTCTGGGTGCACCCAGGGGTGCGCACGAAAGTACACATTCACGCCACACACCCTGCGTGAAGAAGTGTTTTTCGGTTTAGAATCTGAGTCTTCGGTGAGCAATCCTCAGGCAAGCCGAAGCAAAGTTCGACAAGCGGTCACAAAGAGGTGATGCAGCTTGACGTCAGGTCCCCAGCCTGATGTCCATTCGAATGCCGACGTGGTGAAATTGGTAGACACGCTATCTTGAGGGGGTAGTGGCGAAAGCTGTGCGAGTTCGAGTCTCGCCGTCGGCACCAAAAGATCAAACGAGTCTTTGTGTCCACCCACATGATCAGCGCCAGTTGCTTGGTTGTAGCTGATCGGAGTTGCGACGACAGGATCACGTCGGGTTTCCGTGTCCGTGGTGCGAAGTT
>CAYJXE010000077.1:2397-2953 GCA_964373965.1 uncultured Aquabacterium sp.
CGCAGCGCACGCATGGAGCGCTGCAGCATGACGTTCAATCAGAAAGCCCATGGCCATGAACATTGAGCAATACCTGCCAGTCATCCTTTTCATCCTGGTCGGCGTGGGTGTCGGCGTGGCGCCTCAGGTGCTGGGTTTCTTGTTGGGCCCCCGTCGCCCTGACGAAGCCAAGAACTCCCCGTACGAATGCGGCTTCGAAGCCTTCGAAGACGCGCGCATGAAATTCGATGTGCGCTATTCCCTGGTCGCCATCCTGTTCATCCTGTTCGACCTGGAAATCACATTCTTGTTCCCCTGGGCCGTGGCCCTCAAGGAGGTCGGCATGACCGGCTTCCTGACCGTCATGCTGTTCCTGGGCATCCTGGTCGTGGGTTTTGCCTACGAGTGGAAAAAGGGCGCCCTGGACTGGGAATGAAGCTGCAGACCGTGCCCACCCCACCAGCCTGGGCACCGATGGGCACCAACGGAAACTGAAGAGGTAATCACATGGGCATCGAAGGCGATTTCAAGGAAGGTGTCAACACCACCTCCGCCGACACACTGATCAACTGGTCGA
>CAYJXE010000078.1:0-2819 GCA_964373965.1 uncultured Aquabacterium sp.
GCGCTTGCCTTCCTGCGAGACCAGAGCGGGCACCTGTGCGATGCCCAGGCGCCGGGTCAGCACACCTTGCTGGTCGTAGTAAACCGGCGTGCGCCAGGCTTTCATCAGGTCCAGGTAGGAGCCAGCTGTCAGGATCGCCTTGAGCTGGCCCTGGTAGCGCTGGATCAACTCCCGAGCGCGGCTCACCTGCCGTGCATCACGGGCGTCGAAGAACAGCAGGTGTCTGGACAGGGACACCACGTCCAGCGGGTGGGGGCGCGAGCCAGCGGCAAACATCAGGTGCCCCTGGGGATCCAGGATGTTGCGATCCAGCGTGAAGCTGGGGTCGAAGTAGAAGGTGCGCGGCTGTTGCGTGGTGCGCAGCCCGGCCACAGGCTGTGGCTGGCGCACGGCCTGAATGCCGCGCTCACGGGCTTGGTCCTGCAGTCGAGCCAGTTCGCCATTGGCTTGCTTTTCTCGCAGGCGTTGCGCAATGAACTCCAGCAGGTTGGCTTCGCTGATCGGATAGGTCGGACCGATGCTGCCCAGGTCCACGCCCCAAGCGCATGAGCCCGCACCTGTGCATGCCATGGTCAGCAGGCAGGCCATCACCATCAACTGTGGGCTCTTGGGCTTCATGGCTGACCCCGAGCGTCGCAACGGATGCGTTGAGCGAGTTGGCTCAGCAGGGCATCACGCTGCGCCAGTTGGCTGGGGTGGCTGGCGCTGACCATGCCCATGAGGACCGGGTCACCGCTGCCCTGGGCAATGGCCTTGCGCAACGCCAGCGCGGTGAGGGGCCGCCCGCAGCGTTGCGCGAACGCACGCAAGTAGGCTTGAGCGCCGTCGCGCGCGGCAGGCGAGATTTGCGCCAGCAGTGCCAGGTAGTCCTCCAGAGGCACATCGTCTGGCGTGGACGCAGGCGTGCTGGCGCTTTGAGTGACTGGGCTGCTGTGGGCGCGACTTTCGGCCAGTTGCTGGGCCGGCCGCTTGGGCGTGGTCTGGGCCTGAGCGTGGGCTGCAGATGCCAAACCAGCGATCCAGATGCACAGGATCAAGCGAGGCGCCGAGTGGCGCACGTCATTGCGGCCATTGCGGCACTTGCGGTGTTGCTGGAGGTGGCATGGACAGGCTTGCATGTCATGTTCCTCAGAACAGGGGCCGCACGAGCCCGATGACCTGCTCGGCGCGGACCAGACCGCTGCTGCGGTAGCGCGAGTCAAAGCTGTCGGGGCTGCTGCCCTGGACGTAGTAGCTGCCCGGTGGGATCACCGTGGGCTGAATGGGATCGAGCCCACGGTGGTCGAAGGTCTGAGCCTTGGCATGCCCCACCGACTCGCCGTTGATCAACACCATGCGGTCTTGGACGGTGATGGTGTCACCGGGCAGGCCCCTGACCATCTTGAAGAAGGGCTGACCGCGCAGGCCCGGGTAGTGCTGCTGTGCATCGCCAGCGAAGGCGAACAGGATGTAGTCACCACGGTGCAAGGCGGGCGGAACAGTCTGTTTCCAGCTCACGCGATAGGCGACACGGTAGGGCAGGCTGGGCGTCCAGTTGAAGACAATGGGCAGGCGTGGGGTGGGATCCAGGAACAACCGGACGTAGGCCAGCGCCCAGATGGCGAACACCGGAAGGTAGAGATACCAGCGGCGACGCATGTGGGCCAGTTGGTCGCAAAAGGATTGCCGGGCTTGGCGATAGCTGCGCACATGCCAGGGCACGGGCGGCGGGATGCGGACGATCTGCAAGGTCATGGCATCCCCACTTTCTGGCGCAACTGAGCGGTCAAGTCCACGGTGTGCGGTGTGGGCCCGGCCACAGCGCCTTTGAGTACCACCAGGCATGCGCAGTCGCGGGGCAATTCCTCCAGCGCAATGGGCAGGCGTTGGGCGAAGGTGCGCGCCATCAGCATGGCGTTTTGCCGATCGTCTTCCGAGCCGGCCTTGGTGAGCAGTTGCGTGAACTCGGCTTCCTTTTGCCGGTACACCTCGGCCACATCGACCATGCCGATGCGCAGCGCTGGGCGCACCACAGTGCGGTCATAGAGCAGCAAGGCGGCAGCGACCACGATCAGGGTGAGCAGCGACTGCACCAGGGCAGGGATGAGGCTGATCGCTTTCATACGGTGTGCCCCCGGCGCCGCAGCAGTTCGGTGATGGCTGCATCGATGCTCAGACCTTGCGCGCGCAGCTCGTCGATGGGCGCGTTGTCCTCCAGCTTGTTGGAAAACAGCAGGTGCGTGGCCGGATCCAGGATGTTGCGCGCCACCCCTTCGCCCACCGGGGAGGAGATGTACAGCTCGGAGTACACGCCCGCCTCGGTCCTGAGCGAGTTCAACAAGCGCTTCTTGGGCTCGTCCATGGTCAGCCTGCCCTTGCGGTCCAGCATCTCGATGGATTCGGGCTTCTGGCGCAGCAGGAACACCCAGTCCGAGCAGTTGAACGCAGCTTCCATCTGGGCCGAGCCATAGAAGTCGTCGGCGCTCTGGGTTGCCGTGCCCAAGGCTCCGCCGTATTTGCGGGCGCGCCGGGCCGCTTCCTCGATCACGGCGGCCTTGACGGGGTCATCGGCACCGATGTCGCCGAGTTGCTGCTTGAGCTCGTCAATGAACAGCACCTTGCGCCGGTTGCGGCTGAGGTACATCTCGCCGGTGATCTGGTGCAGCAGCAGGATGTTCACAACGGCGTGCAGGTCGGGGCGGCGCTTGAGTTCCTCGTTTTCGATGACGATGAAATCGTTGCTGAAATCGACGTTGCTGGGCCCCTCGAAGAAGCGCTCGTACTGGCCGCCCCGGGTGTAGGGGTTGAGCATCACGGCCAGGTCCTTGATGCGCTGGTCG
>CAYJXE010000079.1:0-2635 GCA_964373965.1 uncultured Aquabacterium sp.
CGGCCTATGACGCCGCTTTCCAGCAGGACGTCGCATTCGACGGTGGGGTTGCCGCGGCTGTCGATCACTTCGCGGCCGATGATGTCAACGATGGCGCTCATCAGGGGTTCCTCAAATGGATGGATGGTTGAAAAGCAAAAACGGCCTGCCTGGGCTGCAGGCAAACCGTGGATTTTAGGACTTCAGTTGAAGTCGGTTTCCAGGAAACCGTTCTTCTTGGTGATGCGGTCAAGTTCGACCAAGGTTTCGAGCAAGGCCTTCATGTGCTTGAGCGGCACGGCGTTGGGGCCATCGCTCCAGGCCTTGGCCGGGTCGGGGTGGGTCTCCATGAAGAGGCCAGCCACGCCGGCAGCCACGCCGGCACGCGCCAGCACGGGCACCATCTCGCGGGCACCACCGCTGGCGCCGCCCAGGCCGCCGGGCTTTTGCACCGAGTGGGTCACGTCAAAGACCACCGGTGCGCCGGACTTGCGCATCTCGGCCAGGCTCGTCATGTCGGCCACGAGGTTGTTGTAGCCAAAGCTCACACCGCGCTCACAGGCCAGGAAGCGATCAGGCGACAAGCCGGCTTCCTGCGCGGCAGCGCGGGCCTTGTCGATGACGTTCTTCATGTCCCAAGGCGCCAGGAACTGGCCCTTTTTGATGTTCACGGGCTTGCCCGACTTGGCCACCGCACGGATGAAGTCGGTCTGGCGACACAGGAAGGCCGGGGTCTGCAGCACGTCGACCACGCTGGCGACTTCGGCCACCTGCGATTCGTCATGCACGTCGGTCAGCACCGGCAGGCCGGTCTGGCGGCGCACCTCGTCGAGGATCTGCAAGCCCTTGTCGAGCCCCAAGCCACGGGCAGTGGTGCCCGAGGAGCGGTTGGCCTTGTCGAAGGAGCCCTTGTAGATCAGGGGGATGCCCAGGGGCTTGCAAGCCTCCTGAAGGCGGCCCGCCACCTCGAGCGACAGCTCCAAGCCCTCGATGGAGCAGGTGCCGGCGATCAGGAAGAAGGGGTGCTCAAGGCCAACGTCGAATCCGCAGAGCTTCATGGCTTCAATCCTTCGTTCGAACAGGTCACTTCTTGGCTGCGGCCTGGTGCTCCAGGGCAGCCTTGATGTAAGCCTTGAACAGCGGGTGGCCGTCCCAGGGGGTGGACTTGAACTCGGGGTGGAACTGCACGCCAACGTACCAGGGGTGAACCGACTTGGGCAGCTCGACCATCTCGGTGAGCTTTTCGCGCTGGGTGATGGCCGAGATGACCAGGCCGGCAGCTTGCAGCTTGTCGAGGTAGCGCTCGTTGGCTTCGTAGCGGTGGCGGTGGCGCTCGGTGACCACGTCGCCGTAGATCTCGTGCGCGATGGTGCCGGGCTTGACGTCGGAGCTCTGCGCGCCCAGGCGCATGGTGCCACCCAGGTCAGACGAGGCATCGCGCTTTTGCACGGTGCCGTCGGCGTCCAGCCACTCGTCGATCAGGGCGATGACGGGGTGCGGGCCTTGCGGCTCGAACTCGGTCGAGTTGGCGCCTTCGAGGCCTGCCTTGTGACGGGCGTATTCGATGGTGGCCACCTGCATGCCCAGGCAGATGCCCAGGTAGGGGATGCCGTTCTCGCGAGCGTATTGCGCCGCGATGATCTTGCCTTCCACACCGCGCTTGCCGAAGCCGCCAGGCACGAGGATGGCGTCGAACTTCGAGAGCGTGCCCGCCGTTTCAGGCGTGAGCGACTCGGAGTCGACGTACTCGATGTTGACGCGGGCGTGGTTGTGGATGCCGGCGTGGCGCAGGGCCTCGTTGAGCGACTTGTACGAATCCGACAGCTCGGTGTACTTGCCGCACATGGCGATGGTGACCGCGCCCTTGGGGTTCTCGACCTCGTGGACCAGCTTGTCCCAGCGCGACAGGTCGGCGGGCTTGGTCTGCAGCTGCAGCTTGTTGCAGATGAGGTCGTCGAGGTGCTGCTCGTGCAGCATGCGCGGCACCTTGTAGATGGTGTCGGCGTCCCAGACCGAGATCACGCCGGACTCGGGCACGTTGGTGAACAGCGAGATCTTCTCGCGCTCGTCGGCCGGGATGGCACGGTCGGCGCGGCACAGCAGCGCGTCGGGCTGGATGCCGATCTCGCGCAGCTTCTGCACGGTGTGCTGGGTGGGCTTGGTCTTCAATTCGCCAGCGGCGGCGATGAAGGGCACGTAGGTCAGGTGCACGAAGGCAGCGTTGGTCGGGCCGGCCTTGAGGCACAGCTGACGCGCGGCCTCCATGAAGGGCAGCGACTCGATGTCGCCCACGGTGCCACCGATTTCCACGATGGCCACGTCCACTGCATCGGGCGTGCCGACACCGGCACCACGGCGCACGTAGTCCTGGATCTCGTTGGTGATGTGGGGGATGACCTGGACGGTCTTGCCCAGGTAGTCGCCGCGGCGTTCCTTCTCCAGCACCGACTTGTAGATCTGGCCGGTGGTGAAGTTGTTGGCCTTCTTCATCCGCGTGGTGATGAAGCGCTCGTAGTGGCCCAGGTCGAGGTCGGTCTCGGCCCCGTCGTCGGTCACGAAGACCTCGCCATGCTGGAAGGGCGACATCGTGCCCGGGTCCACGTTGATGTACGGGTCGAGCTTGATGAGGGTGACTTTGAGTCCTCGGGATTCGAGG
>CAYJXE010000080.1:0-2561 GCA_964373965.1 uncultured Aquabacterium sp.
TCTCGGCGAGCAGTGCTCGCGCTTCGGCCCTTCTCGGCACGGCTGTCGCGGCCTTCGCGCTGGCACGCTTCGTCATCGCTCCCGCCTCCAGCGATCGAAGCCTTCGGGAGCGATCCGCGAGTACCCGTTCTGGAGGAGATGCGCTTCGATGACGGTCTCGAAGGTCGCTTCGGAATGCCTGCTCGTCATGCCCCTGCCCCCAGCAGGTCGAACCGGACAGCGAGCTCCCTCAGCATCACGAAGGTGTCCTTGTAAGGCACCTGGAATTGAACGCAGACATCGGGTAGGAGCACGCGGTTTCTCGAGACCGGCCGCGGCTGCTCGTTGGTCACGACCACCGTCCGGTGCACCATGGAGTAGGCCACCAGCCAACCGTCCGCCTCGGTCGCGAACTTCGCTTTCGCTCGGTCAAAATACTGGCCGTTGCGCTGAACCCAGAGCATGACGTCGGCGAATGCCGAACTCACGTCATCGGCGTTGGAATCATGAAAGAAGGTGGCGGGCACCTCATTCGTGACCCACCGCACCAGATCCTCCTCCTTCCGCCCCGAAAGCAACTCGTTCCTGATGCGGTCAATGCTTCGAACGCTGCCTTGTTGGAATGCGCGGAGGATTCCATTCCAGAATCCGGGGCAGATGTCGAAGGCGTAGTACGCGTTCTTGGCGGCGATGAACACGTCTGAATCCAGGACAAACGGTGCGGGCGTGGTCATGGCAGGTCCATCCCGAGCCGCTTGGCGTACTCCTGGAAAGCGCCGCCGCGAAGCCCGGTGAGGTCGTAGGCCTCCTTGAAACTCAACCGACCTCCCATTGCGGCCCGGATGACGCTGGTCGCGAAAGCTGCCCCAACCCGTGTGTTCTGATTGTTGTAGAAGTCGCCTCCGTCGGCTGCTTTGGCTCGCTGCCGTTCGCGCTTCGTGTACGCGTCGTAGAAGTCGAAGAACGTTTCGCGATTCACTAGGCGCAGATCCATCGCGCGGCGCCCGGCGACGATCGGACTGACCTTGAAGTACCGCGCGACCCGTTCGAACGGGTCCGGCGTGCCCTTCACCTCGCGCCAGCGCTCCTTCAACTCTCGAGCCGGCACCAGAAACTCGGCCGCCGCCTGGTCGCAGAACTTCTCGATGCGATCGTTTCCGGGAAAGATGCCCTCGAATCCGGAGATGCCTTCTCCCTCCGGTCCGAGCCAGACGTGGGCGAGCTCGTGCGCCAACGTGAACATCTGCGCCGATTTCGCATCGGCACCGTTGACGAAGATGAGAGGTGCGTACGGGTCGGTCAGCGCGAAGCCACGGAACTCCTCCACATCGAGCTTGCGATGCGTGTTGTTGCCGACCACACCATTGATGACGGCCATGACGCCCAGTTGCTCGATGCGACGGCGCAGCTCACTGACGGCGTCTTCCCAGGTCGAGACCGCCGACGCCCAGCCTTCGTCAAGTCCAACGATGCGCCGCATTTCTTGACCGACAGCCGACGGGTCGTCGCTCAGTCGCGCGCTGCCCACGAACTCCAGAGGCCCTGCGTCGCATTCGAGTCGCTCTTCTCGCAGCCAGTCCTGGCGGCGTTGCATGGCGTAGATCGTGTCGAGAAGGTCAGGGCTGGGGAGTAACGGACCGTGCTTCACGGTCCGAAGGTCGGGGATCGGCAGGCGCTCTTCCGGCGGCACGGGAAGGAACAGAAATCCGAAAGGCGTGCGCGTGGCCTTGGCGAACGCCTCGAGCTGCCTGAACGTCGGCTGCTTCTCGCGGCGCTCCCAGGCCGGAAGCTGGGGGAAGCGTGCTGCGAGGTCGCGCACGTCGCAGCCCGCGCGCTCGCAGGCCCAACGAAGCATCTCCGGGCTTACGTCTACCCGTGTCATGCGATGGCCTCCCGGACGTCAATCTGACCGGTCACGGCTGCGGCGATGAGGGCGGAGCGTCGCTCCTTGAGAAGGAGGGTGGTCCGTTCAGTCGCGTCACGCAACTCGTCCAGCTTCACCGTCTCCTTCGCGATGTGGGCGACGATCTCGCACTGCTCGCTGAGCGGAGGCACAGGAAAGAAGACTTCGAAGAAGCCTTCTGGATACAGGCGCAGTCGGGATGACCATACGCCCTTCGAATAGCGGGTCACTTCCTGAGCAAAGACGGGCAACCGGACAAGGGCGTCCACGTAGCCAGGTTCAAGCTGGCCCGTTGGTTCATACACGTTATAGGCAGGGCTTACGATGCCATTCACGGGTGAAACGCCCATCGCGCCCATCCAGGCCCAGAGTGTGTTGATGACAAGGTCGCCCTTCAGGCAGATCTTGTATCCCTCCGTGGTCTCCGCCTCGAACATGTAGACGTCCTTCTCGGACCGCGGTGTGACCCCCGTGAGGTGTGAGACCGTGAGCAGTTCCTCCTCTCCTGTGTCCGAGCGGTGGTCACGCTCCTGAAAGAGCCAGCGGGCTCGCTCGGTCCTCCAATGGGCCGGAATCTCGCCGAGCCAGGGGATGCCGGAGTCGCGGAGGGGGGCGCGGGGGTCGAGGCCGCGGGTGACGGCGCGGGTGATGAGCGCCCGGCGCTTCTCGGCCAACAGCC
>CAYJXE010000081.1:0-2521 GCA_964373965.1 uncultured Aquabacterium sp.
CGCACCATTACCAATCAAGGTGTTGCCTAACGCGTTACCTGTCCCGTTGATTGCTGCCCCGCCAGTCAATGTCAGATTTTCCATAAAGCCATCAATGGTGTAAGTGATGCTGGATTGAACCAGATCAGTACCTGCATTTAAACCCTCGATGATGACATCACCAACGTTGTCAACAACGTAGGTATCATCCCCCAAGAAGCCTCTCATGAGATCCGCACCTAAACCACCATTTAGGATATTGTTACCCGCATTACCTGACAGGGTGTTGTTGACTGCGTTACCCGTGCCATTGATGTTTGCGGTACCCGTTAAGGTCATGTTCTCAATGTTTGCTGACAGGACATAGCTCACACTCGATTGGACGAGCTCTGTGCCTGCATTTAGAGCCTCAATAATAATATCACCTGCATTATCAACAACGTAGGTATCATTACCCAAGCCACCACGCATCGTATCAGCACCCAAACCACCAACCAATATATTATTACCCGCATTCCCTGAAAGGGTGTTGTTCAGCGCGTTGCCGGTGCCATTGATGTTTGCCGTACCCGTTAAAGTCAGATTTTCAATATTGGCCGCCAATTTGAAGGTTACACTCGATTGAACAAGGTCTGTACCTGCATCTAGAGCTTCAACAATCACATCATTGACGTCGTCAACAACATAGGTGTCATTGCCCAAGTCACCGCTCATGAGGTCAGCACCTAAACCACCGCTCAAGATATTGTTACCCGTGTTACCTGTGATTGTGTTATTCAGTGCATTACCTGTGCCGTTGATGTTTGCAGAACCGGTTAAGATCAGATTTTCAAGGTTGGCGGCTAATGTAAAGCTGACTGAAGCTTGGACAAGGTCCGTGCCTGCGGATGCATCTTCGATGATGATGTCGGCATTTGAGACAATATAAGTGTCGTCGCCCAAACCACCAACCAAGGTGTCTAAACCTACACCACCAGTTAAGTGATCATTACCTTGACCACCGTTCAGATAGCTATTGCCGGTATAGCTGCTTAAATCAAGGACATCATCGCCACTGCTCCCTAAAGCAACGGTAGAGAACTCGCCGATGGTGAGACCTGTCGCTAAGTCGCGCAAATCGAAGGTCGCGCCCGTTGTGCTGACAAAGATAACCCCTTCATCATCCACTCGACTTTCAACGCCAATCAGACCATCGCTACCATCTTCAGCTTGAACGTGAACCGCTAAACCGCCGTCCTGAGGTACGGTAGTGTTGCTATCGTCGACATTTCCATTTCCGACTTCACTTTGAGTCAAGGTGAGACGTATTTGGTTCGCTGCGCTATTCACATCAACAGTGTCGATGCTTTCAGCCAGATTGACCAGATATGGCAACTCGTCGCCCACTGTCGCGGTATCCAGATTGATCACATACGTATCTGGGTTTGGCGTACCAATAATAGGTGTACCGATCGTGTCATTGACCGTGATGGTCACTGCTTGAGTCGCCGATAATCCATTGTTGTCCGTTGCTACAACATTAAATTGGTAGCTTGATGTCGTTTCGAAGTCCGCTGGTGCATTGATTGTCACAACACCGGTCAGCTCGTCAATCGTAAAGGCACTAGCATCCGCACCGGTCAAGGTATAGGTATGCACATCAATCAAGTCGTCAATGACTGTGGTGGTATAGACCACTGTACCTGCACTCGCAGCACCTTCAGTCACACTACCTGTGGTACCGCTGCTGATGACTGGCATATCGTTCTGACCGCCAACCGCTACGCTAATGACTTGATCGACAGTACCACCATGACCATCAGACACGGTGACGGTGAATTGTTCGTAGACCACTTGATCGACTGCGACTTGTTGAGCCGCTGCATTGGACAGCGTATAGGTCCATTGAACCGTCCCATCACCCACGCCTGTGGCACTATTGATGATTGTTGCGCTGAGGACGCCGCCCAAGGTGTTACCGCTGTCTGCCACAACCGTTGTGGTATGAGCATCGTTCAGATCCACATCATCAAATATGATAATACCCGTATCTGAAATGTTGCCACCCACAACTGTGAAGTCTTCAATGACAACACCGTTAAAGCTCGCGGTACTAATCGTTGGTGCATCATTAGTGCCAGTAACCGTTAGGGTCGCTGTTTGCGCAACGGTTGCACCTTGTGCATCTTGTACTTCGTAAGACACCACGATGACCGCTTGTTGACCGACTGCTAAGTAGTCATACGCAACGTTGGTTGGGTCAATGTTCAGATCCGAACCGGTTAAGCTGATGCCGGCTGGTAAGTCAGCTCCGCTATTACCTGTTGCGACACCGTCAACGCTGTAAGTGGCATTCACGACGCTGAGTGTGGCGGTTTCGCCAGTATCAACATCGCTTGCACCAGTCAGTAGATTGAATACTGACGCTGCATCGTTTTCGGCTACGGTGGTCGTCAATGGCGCTGCAACGACTGGTGCGTCATTCGTACCCGTGATGGTTAATGTGGTTGTTTGCGCAACGGTTGCACCTTGTGCATCTTGTACTTCGTAAGACACCACGATG